>JAZSIM010000054.1:0-16839 GCA_045533835.1 Acutalibacteraceae bacterium | reverse complement strand
TGTGCACCTGCGATATATCAATGCTTTTTCTTGTATAAAGATAATCCTTAAGCAGTTCACTTCCCACTTTTCCGAGATCTCCCGTGAGAATAAGGTCATAATCCGTCGGCTTTGTGCATGTTTCCTCAAGAAATAATGCTACGGATTCCGCCGCTGCCGGTGCCATTGCCGCACCCATATTAGAGGTATCATTAATACCTGCGTCGGTTATAATACCCAACTGAACACGGGGAATTATAATGTCGGGATATCTGCATTTCCCTATAATAAACGCTCCGGACCCCGTAACCGTCCGTTGAGAAGCGGGGGCACGCTGACTTCCGTACTCAAGCGGATATCTGAACTGCTTTTCGGCAGAACAAAAATGCGAGGAGGTAGCGGCAAGCGCGTAATCTGCATATCCGCCGTCAATCATAAGCGATGAGAGCGCAAGTGAATAAGCCATAGTCGAGCAAGCCCCGAAAAGTCCGCCGAAAGGGATATTGAAGCCCCTTATTGCATAGGTGCTTGATGTGCATTGATTAATAAGATCTCCCGCAAAAATAATGCCGATATCTTTTTCCGACAAGCCCGATTTATCAAGACATTTATTGACTGCTGTAAACATCAGCTCACTTTCCGCATTTTCCCATGAGGACTGCCCGATTCCGTCATTCGGAAAAACTACATCAAATTCATCCTTTAAGGGTCCTTCACTTTCGGTATTGCCCACGCATGCGGCTGAAGCTATAACTGAAGGCTGATTTTTCAGCTCGATTACCCTGCCCTTCATACCTTACCTCCCAGAAAGAAATAATATATCATTCCGTAAAGCGAAGCCAGAGAACAGCCGTAAACAATAACAGCACCTGCAAGAGAAAACATTTTTTCGCTTGTGCCGAGAATATGCCCCTCTGTAGAATATTCAATCGCCGGTGAACAGACGGAATTCGCAAAGCCGCTTATCGGCACAGCAAGACCTGCACCGGCAAGCTTTGCAAGCTTATCGTAAACGCCGATTCCCGTCAGGATTGCGGTGACAACAATAACAGATATTGAAACTGCAGTTCTTGATACCTTTTCATCCCGGAGAAAACCGTTGTAAAAATTAAACAGAAGCTCCCCTGTAACACAAATTATTCCGCCAAAAAGGAATGCAAACAAGCAATCCTTTAAAAGCGGTGAATCCGGTGTAAGCTCTTTTACTTTTTTATTATATTCTTTATCCGGAACTGCCTTCTTCATAAAAAAACACGCCCTTTCACGGATATTTTTCGTAAAAGGGCAAAATTTATACAAAAAAAATCCGCATCATAAAGATGCGGAAAAAGATTAGTCGCTGATGTAAGCAATAAGAGCAAGGTGACGAGCACGCTTGATAGCAACTGTGAGCTCTCTCTGATGAGCTGCGCAAGTACCTGTAACTCTGCGGGGTAAAATCTTTGATCTTTCAGACATAAAACGACGAAGCTTCTGGCTGTCCTTGTAGTCAATGAACTCAGATTTTTCTACACAGAAAGTACAAACCTTTTTACGGCTCTTTCTGTTCATGGGGCGACCGCCTTTGTTATCTTTCTTTTCAAAAGCCATTACTAATATCCTCCTTAAAAAATCTTAAAGGAATCAGAAGGGTAAATCATCGTCATCTCCTACAACAGATGCGAAATCATCAGCACTGCTGTTGTTGTAAGATGAAGGACTTACAGAATCATAACCGCCTGTTCCCGATTCAGCCTTTGAACCGCAAAAGCTTACCTGGTCGGCAATTATTTCATAAGCTACACGCTTATTTCCGTTCTTATCCTCATAACTGCGGCTCTGAAGTGAGCCCTGGACAGCAATCATAGAACCCTTACGGAAATACTTCGATACAAAATCGGCTGTCTGACGCCATGCAACAACGGGAATGAAATCAGTTTTTCTTTCTTCACCTGTTCTTGCATAACCACGGTCAACTGCAACTGTAAAAGATGTTACAGATAAGCCTGAGCTTGTGGAACGAAGTTCGGGGTCTGCAGTGAGTCTGCCCATAACAATGATTGAATTCAACATGTCATTATCTCCTTATCTTGCAACAATGAGAGAACGAAGAACGCCGTCTGTGATGTTGAATACACGGTCAAGCTCAGCGGGGAAAGCTACGTCTGCGTCATATGTGTAGAGAACATAATAACCGTCTGTTTCATAGTTGATGGGGTAAGCAAGCTTACGTGTGCCCCACTCATCTACAGCCTCCATTGTGCCGTTGGCTTCGATAAGAGCCTTGAACTTTTCAACAAGCTCTTTAGCCTTTTCTTCACCGTTCTTAAGTGAGAATACTGCTACGGTTTCATACTTTGCCATTAATATGCACCTCCTCCTGGACATTTGGCCCCTTTTGCCGGGGCAAGGATAGTTGTAACTTCATACAACTGCGATATTATAACAGATAAAAAACTGCTTGTCAACAGCTTTTTTGTAAAAACCTGACAAGCAGTTCAATTATCAATTATTCAAAGTATACAGTTTCATTGAATTCGGGAAGATACTTACCGAGATTGAAATCTCTTGCGATAAACTCAACTCTGTCCTCGTAAACATCCATAATGTAGCCTGTGCCGGATCCGTTATACTCACCGTCTGCGTTCTTAGGACCGATGCCGGGAAGGTTTATAAGTGTAACGTTACCTTCATTACCCTCATACTTACCTGTCTTGTGGATTGACCATTCGTGGCTGAAGCCCATGTGAAGATGGCCTGTGATAAGGAATACATTGTCATACTTTTCCATAGTTGCCTGAAGAGCATCACTCTGCTTACCTACAGTACCTGCATTGTCGCTGGGGGAATTCCAGGACTGCCATACCTGATGAGTCTTCTTAAGAGGCTGATGAAGGATTACGAATACGGGCTTGCCGTCAGCAGTTGCCTTCTGAAGCTCTGCATCAAACCAAGAGAGACATTCATCGGAGAAATAAGACTCTTCAAAAACAGACTTATCTGTGTTGAGCACGATAAATGTATATCCGTTTACTTCATAAGTATAGGAAAGCTTTCCTTCCTTGTAGAACTTTGCATTTTCTGCAAAACTGTCATTTGTTGCATTGCAGAACTCTGTGAAGGTTGATACAACCTGGCTGTAAGCTCTGAGTCTTACGTCGTGATTGCCTACTGCAGAGATGTGATGGTCAATCTTGTCATCTGCAACTGAAAGGTAATCAAGAACGAGCTGATACTCTGCACCCTTGCCGTTTTCAGCGATATCGCCTGCAAGAACAAGAGCATCAAACGTGCCTTCTGTTTTTGAAAGGTCAATTGCTGCGTTCTTTGTGTACTGATGTCTGTCAGCCATATAGTCAGCAAGCTGAGGGTCACCCCAGAGAACTACTGACATTTCTGCATTTTCATTAACCTTTATGGGGTCATCCGTACCGGGCTCGGGAATACCTGCACCGAAAAGCATGGTAAATGAAATAAACATCGTGAGAAGCTTATACATAAATGCTGTGAAAACTGAACTCATAATTAATCTGTTTCTCCTTTGTGCTAAAAAATTTTATATAAACCAGAATATATCCGAGAAGCCCTTGCCTCCGAAGAAGAAGAGCATTACATCGCTCCAGAACTTAAGAAGCTTTGAAAGAATTGCCATAAAGAAATCAGGTTCTTCTTCCTGCACGGGTTCGCCGTATACTATTTTATCGACAGCCTTATTGAATCTGTCCTTTGCAACATTGAATTCTTCAGTAGGCATACAAGTGCTGTTGATAGCCTTTTCTACCTCACTCAGTGCATACTCGAACTCTGCGGCATCCTCAGCGGAAAGCTTAGAAGTATCATAATCCTTCCATAGATTGTATTTATTGATAATACCTCTTGAGTCACGTGCATAGTTGAACTGCGGGAATGCGGGGTCGGAATAAACGTTTTTGAACGTATTATCCGTAAGAATTCTTATTGCAAGCCGCATAATAACGTCGTTACGTGCGGTCTGCTCGTGATTCTGATCTTTGAAATAGAAGGTTGATTCACAAAGGATACCTGTGGAAGCATCAACAAGTCTTGCTTCGTCAATGTGATTATGAGAGGGGTCGGTACAATATGTATTTGCCTGTACATAATCATCGGGAAGAGGCTTATTTACTGCAACGCTTGTAGCACCGAAGGACTCGGAATCGAGATGGATAATACCGTCTGCATTTACGTCATCCCAGCAATCAACGATCTGATACATTGTAACATTATAATCCACAATGTCGAAAAATTCAACACCTTTTTCTTTAAATTCAAGAATATATTTTCTTGAATTTACCTGAGCGTTGTAGTACCAATCGGTCTGTTCACGGACAATTGCATCCTCAGGATCGGAAAGATACATCTCACGACACTCGGGATAATCCTTTGAAGGAACAAGAGCCCAGAGCATTGTACAATATTCAAGGTAATCCTCAATAAGCACATGCACAGCAGTATCAATTATATTATTTACGTCCGCATTAGGAAGAATACGTAAAATGATATTAATAAGATATGCGAGCATTTCCTGATCCTTGTCAAGAAGCGAGGGGAACATATAACCGTAAAGCGCATCGTCATCATCAAGAAGACCGTAGTGATAAATATCACCGAGCACGGAGGCACCGTCTGCAGCGGGAACAACATAGCAGACACGGTTTACATCGCCTGCAAAATCAAGCCCGTTGTCAATATAGTACTGCATAAGAGCATTTTCAACCGAACCGCCCTGGCTTATGGGAACAAGATTAACCTTGTCATGACCGGTTTCTGCCTTTGCAATCTGAATAAGCTCATAAAGCTCCTGAACAGTATCTGTCATATTACCGGTTGAGTGGTAAGAGAAGAAGTAGAGGTGATCCAGACCTGCTATTTCAGCATAAAGATTGAGAGGGATCTGATCAAGTGCATATTCCCTCTGCTCTTCAGAAAGGTTGGCAAGGCTGGTTGTGTATTTATCAGCCTTGATATTCTTTATTACTCTGCCGGTGTTGTCGAGTGCGATATTACTCAAAAGAGCATCGCCGAGCACCTTTGCAACAGCCTTTGCACACTGATCCTCATAGTCATTCTGTGCAAGAAGAAGACTTCCGAGAGGAACAAGTGCCTCCCAAAGAGCTTCTTTAATAATGTCCTCAGTCGACATCATGAAGAAGGGCTCCGGATAAGGCTTGCCTTCTGCTGTCAGCATCTCATTCCCGTTTTCGTCAAGGTAACGCACCTTTGACTGGAAAATACCGGGAATTACAATAGAAGGACAGTGCTCACAGTCACAATTTCCGTCAGCAGCAAAGCCGATTACGGCAACAGTTGACATAAGCATAATCGCAGCCATCAGCACAGCTAAAGCTTTTTTTGCATAATCTTTCATTATTTCAGCCTCCTTATTTTTCCTATATTATAGCACTTCGTTTTTTTATTTGCAATTATATTCACAAAAAATTCATTATTTTGCAAAGAAAACTTGCAAAGTTTATCATTACTTGGTACAATAACTTCAGAATATTTCGGAAGGAGAAGGAAATTATGATAAAATCGGCAAAAAAGGAATTCATTTTCGTAAAAAACGAAAAAGCACCGAGCTGCCACGCATCAACCGTTCTGCCTCTCAATGACGGCACTGTGCTCGCTGCCTGGTTCGGCGGAGCTCACGAGGGTGACAACGACGTTGAAATATGGATTTCAAAAAGAGATACAGAGGGAAACTGGAGCACTCCCGTTTCAGTCAGTGCGGGAGATAACATTGCCCACTGGAATCCCGTTCTTTATATGCAGGAAAACGGCAGGATAGTTCTTTACTATAAGCACGGTGAAACCATTCCCGACTGGATAACAAGATATATAACAAGTGATGATAACGGTACCACATGGAGCGCCCCCCTGACACTTGTTCCCGGCGACACCTCCGGCGGCAGAGGTCCCGTAAAAAACAAATGCATAAAACTAAAAAACGGCACGGTGCTGGGGCCTGCTTCAACCGAACAGAATAAAAAATGGATTCCTTTTATAGATATGTCCCTTGACGACGGCATTACCTGGCAGTTCAACGGACTTATGGAAAGACCGAAATACAAGGGCGCTTACGTGGGACTTATTCAGCCTACCTTATGGGAGTCGGATGAGGGTGTGCACTGTCTTATGCGTTCAAATAAAGGTGCGATCTATCGCAGTGATTCATATGACAACGGACTCTCCTGGTCAAAGCCTGCAAGAACCAGACTTCCCAACAACAATTCAGGCATTGACTGTGTAAAGGATGACTCCGGAAGGCTGTGGCTTATTTACAATCCGGTTGACGTAAACTGGGGCGTGCGCCATCCCCTGTCGCTTGCATATTCAAAGGATAACGGAAAGCATTTCACAGAGGTACTCGTTCCTGAGCCCGGAAACGGTGAATTCTCATATCCTGCAATAACCTGCAGGGATAACACACTTTATATGACCTATACATATAAAAGAAAGCAGATTGTTTTCTGGAAAATAGAGCTTGAAGACTAATATTAAAGGCACCCGTCAACGGCGGGCGCCTCGTTTTTTAAAGACTGAATTTTGCAAAGGTCATATAACCTGAGGGATATGCTTCATAAAGAAGTCCTACGGTATTATCCTCCATACAGCAAAGACAGGAGTATGCGAAGAAATCGGCATATTTTTCAAAGGAAGCATATTTTTCCTTATCGGTAATGTCATAGCTTTTGAGCCACGTTACCGTTTCACCGTCAATTCTTCCGAGGAAAACCTTACCCTCGGTTCTTGTTCTGTCCTTTCCGCCATGTCCCGTTGCCGCTGCAAGAAGAATGAACCTGCCGTCATTCTCCATATTATCGGGCAGAATAAAGCTTTCGGGGACATTAATAACCGAGCGCTGACACTGAGGCGTTTCAGGGGCAACGGCAGGTAATTTTCTGAAGGTTTCGCCACCGTCGTCAGATACACTTAAAGGAAGCTTTCCGCCGCCCTTGGGACGTCCGAAGCAGAAAACCTTCCCGTCAGGCATTTCGACAAGCTGACATTCATCAATATTTTCGCAGAAATTTCCTTTGTTTCTTCTCCATGTCCTTCCGTCATCATCACTTATAAGCACAAGTGCTTTATTAAGGATATAGCAGGGCGCAAGAATTCTGCCCTTGCACTTTTCATTTTTAAGAGTAATTCCCACACCGGGACCGACGCCGAGAAAAACTCCGTCGGAAGCCTTCTTATAATAAGGTGTGATGTCAACAGGCTGTGAGAAGGTTTTTCCGCCATCCTCACTTTCAAGCATAAATATATACGAAAGCATCGGTGCTCTTAAGGGTGCGGGTGAGGTTTCGACGCAAAGAAGATTTCCGTTGTCATCAAAAACCTTGTTTTTCTTTACAAATTCAATTTTCTTCTCATTAAAAACAGATTTTCCCTTGCTGACAAAAATATTACCTACATATATATCCTCTCCGAAAATGCTTGCAGGAATAAGAGGCGGTGCAACATCCATATACTGAGGCTTATCACCATAGCAATAATACATATCTCCGATAGTGGAAAATCCGTGCTCAGCAGAGTGCTTCTGCGGCACATAGAACCTTGTTTTTCTGCCGTCGGGAGCATATACAAAGCCGTCAGACTGTAAAGTGTATTCCTTTCCTTTTCTGACAAACATACCGTCAAGCTTTGTTTTTCCGGAGTACAGCTTCAGAGCAAATCCCTTGTCAGTACTAACATAACCGCTTCCCTTTTCAAGCAGTCTTGCAGCGTGAAGACCTTTACATTCAGGATAAAAATCGACAAGCATAATTACTTTACCGTCATCCGTTTCCATCATAAGCGGATCAATAGCAAAGGCGGACGTATATTCCTCACCGTCAAAGGGATATTTTCTCACGGGAGGAGTGAAAATTGTCTTCATGGGAGAAAAGCTTTTGCCGTTATCCTGACTGACACGCACGGCAATTTCAATATATCCCCAGTCTGCACCGCAGGATGCCTTATCGGCTGCGGCAATAACCGTCCCCCTGTGCTTTCCGTTTTTTATACTGATAACAGACGGAATTCTGCCGTCCTTCATATTGTCAAACTGAGCTTCATCCTCATAAAAGCTTCTGAATGCCTCGCAGTTTTTACCGACAAAAAGAGGATAATCCTTCATTTTTACAACACCTCACTATTTCTTGTTTGTTATAATATCACAAAAAAATCAATTTAGCAACAACCTTTCTATTGCAAATTACAAATAAATATGTTAAAATCATATAAATCAGAAAGCGAGGGGTTATTATGGCAGAAAGCAACAATAAAACAAATATATTCCAGTTCATTAAATTTGCATTGTTTTCCGCTTCCGCCGGCATTATTCAGATAGGAAGCTTCACGCTTATGAACGAGGTGCTGCTGAAAACTCAGTTTATGCAGAATCTCATTGCGGAAAATGAAGCCTTCGGCAAAATTATGACAAACGAATACGGCCCGATATACCTTATCGCACTTCTGCTTTCGGTTATCTGGAATTTCACCTTCAACAGAAAGTTCACCTTCAAATCTGCTGCAAACATTCCCGTTGCAATGCTCAAGGTTTTAGGCTTCTATGTTGTATTCACTCCCGTTTCCACAATTCTCGGAAATTACTTTACGGGCAGATTCCCCGACGTACCCGCAATTGAATACATAGTGCTTGCAGCTACAATGGCATGCAATATGATAACGGAATATCTGTTCTGCAAATTTGTTGTATACAGAAACCAGGAAAACACAGCCGTAAAGTAACGGCTTTTATTAAGGAGAGAAAATATAATGTCAGATTTTTTTTCATCAAAAAGATTTGTACGTTTTACGGAAAGAACAATCAATAAGCTCCTGGGAAATTTTGCTGATTCATTGAATGACGGCCCGCTTTTCATAAGTGCCGCCGATTATGACAGCCGATATTTCTATAAGGGCACGGAGAAATTCCGCAAAACACCTGCAAAAAACGCATACTGGAGTCTTGGTTATGCAACAGCAGACCTTACTCCGTACGATTATAATGAAAAGGATTATTATCTCGGCGGTTATCTTACCCCCGATAACGGCTTCAACAACCGCATTCAGAAAATCATTGACAAGATGCAGGCAAGAATCATTGCTCTTGACGATAATTCAGGCAACGGAACGTCATTTTTTGCAACAATTGACTGCATCGGCACGGGAAATGCAGACATAAAGCTTATAAGAAGACGCTTCGCTGACCTTATGAAATATGCACACCCGGATGCAAAAATCGCATCAGTCAACGTATTTTCAACCCACGCCCATTCCTGTGTTGATACACAAGGACTCTGGACGGATACTCTGTCAAAGGTTCTTCACAATAAGAAAAAGAACAAGAAAGGCAAGGGTACCTACCTCAGCGGCGCAGACAGCGAATTTATGAATGCGCTGGCAAGCAAGGTTGCCGAAGGTCTTATGAAGGCTTATGAGGATATGGTCCCCGGCACAATGACTCTCGCACAGAAGGATATCGGCGACGCGTATTTCAATAATAAAAACAGAAAATCGGCAACAAGCCTCGTTACAACAATTACAAGACTCGTGTTTACACCCGATGATAAGGATAAAACTCCCACGGTAATTGCAACAATGGGTGCACATCCCGACGTTGCAGGTCTTCCCACCTCAGACGGACACGGTACCGGACATGACCTTTGCGGCGAATACATCTACTATATGGGAGAAACCGTAAACAAAGCAGGCGCAAACTTTATGTTCTTCAACGGTGCAATATGTGCTATATATATGTCCTGCGGAGCAACGGATGACGGCGTCACTCTTCCCCACAGATACGACAAGTCCATAAGATTCGGAAGAGAATTAGGCAAAATCGTTCTCTCTCTTACAAAAACTGAGGAAGAGATAAAGGCTGATCCCGTTTTATACAATGAAAAGGAAATTGAGGCGGAAATAAAGGACTCTGAGTCCAACGGCTGCAAATACTCTCTCTGGTGCGAAGGCTGGACTCCCGTCAAGGAAACTGACGTAAAGCCCTTACTTAACGTGAGAATCAAAGAAGTTCCTCTTGCGGTTACAAATCCCCTTATAAAGATTGTGGGCAAATTAAATCTTGTTTCCTACAAGGTTCTCAGAGAAAAGGACGGTACATATACGGTTGTTACCGAAATCGGCTTTATGCAGATAGGTAAGGATCTGAGCATCGTTCTTGTTCCCGGCGAATTCTGTGCGGATCTTCTTACGGGCGGAGAGTCACTCAAGGCGGAAGGCTCCTTCAACGAGATGGATTTTCCCTATCCTCCGCTTACTGAAATCTTTGAGCGCGACCTTGTGGCCTTCGGTCTTGCAAACGATGCAATAGGCTATATTGTTCCCGATAATGACTACGTTCTCGGCGAATTCGGCAATCACTATCACGAGCTTATCGGCATCGGAATAAACACCGGCTCTACAATAATAAAGGCTTTCATGGAAATGAAAAATGAACTGGGGGTATAAGAATGGATTTTTCAAAGCTTGCATCCTCCGCCCTTAAGGGCATCACAAAAATCGGCAGATACGGCTACACAGAGCCAATCCCCGAAAGTAATTTCAATTATACCGAAAAAGCTCAGGCTAAATATTTCACAGCCGGCTTCGGCAAGGCTGTAATGCTTCCCGATGACATCAAAACAAAAAAATACTACATTGCAGGCTACGGCGAAAACAATCCTGCAAAGGGTGTTATCGATCCTCAGTATGCGCATGCCTTATGGCTTGATGATAATTCAGGCAAGGGAGGTCACCTTTTCGTGTCCCTTGATATTGTCGGTCTTCTCAATAAGGACGTAAATGCTCTGAAAGGTGCTCTCGGTGAATTCAAGGAAATCACAGGTTGTCAGACAATTACAATTATGAGCACACATAACCATGCAGGTATTGATACTATGGGTATCTGGGGCAGGCTTCCCCATACGGGCAAGGACAGAAAGTTTATGACTATTCTTTTCAATGCCGTAATTACCGCTGCAGGTATGGCTTACAGAGATCGCAGAGAGGGTAAGCTTTACCACGGCACAATAGAAGTACCCGATATGCAGGAGGATATAAGAACTCCCGAGGTGTACTCAAAAACCCTCACACGTCTTCGTTTTGTTCCCAATGACGGAACAAGAGAAATATATTTCCTGAATTTTGCTTCTCATTCCGAATCGCTTCAGGGCTGCAATTCACTTGTAAGTGCGGATTTCCCCTGCTACTTACGTGAAAAAATCAGAAATGAAACGGGCGCGGAAACCATTTACGGGGTCGGCGCCATCGGCGGTATGATAAGTATGGAAATAGAGGATGAGGACAGATTAAGACGCGAAAACCGCCTTCTTGAATCCACAAGAAACATCGGCTACAAGCTTGCGGATTATGCCCTTTCCATCAAAAAGGAAAAGAAGCTGGAACCGAGGATAAGCTATATCAAGCAGGAGTTTTATGTACCCGTAGAAAATCCCGTGCTGACAATTGCCTGTCAGATAGGACTTCTCAATGCCGATGCATATAAAATCCCCTACTCGGATAAAAAAGCTCTTAAATCCGAAATCAGCTATTTTGAAATAGATGACCTCAAGATTCTTATGGTTCCCTGTGAATTGTTCCCCGAGCTTGCTTACGGCGGATATCTTTCAGAGGATGAATCGGCTGAAGGCCTCTCCCCCGACATAAATCCCGAGCCTCTTGTAGAAATTGCAGACGATGATGACCTGCTCATTTTCGGTCTTGCAAACGATGAGTTAGGCTACGTGCTTCCCCCCAATGACTTTATGCTGAATGACGATACACCTTACCTCGATAGGGCAATTGACCGTTTCGGCAGAAGACATTACGAGGAAACAAACTCTATGGGGCCTGAAACTGCAGAAATTATTGCAGAAAACTTCAGGATTCTTATGAACAAGGTTAATACTGCGAAGTCAGATTAATAAATATCAGGAGGAATAAAAAATGAAAAAAGCAAAAAGAATTTTAGCTCTTGTGCTTGCAGTTGTATTTGTAATGCTCACAATGGCAATCCCTGCATCTGCAGCATCAAAGGTTGACCCTTCCGAAGGTATCGGAGCAAAAATCGAAGCAACACTTTATCAGATTCTCGACAAAATGGTTTTCTATCTCGGAAAAGTGCTTAACCTGCTTATTCCCGGTCTGAATTTCGGCGACAGATGGCAGGAATATGACAGCTACGTTTCTCCCGACGGCTATATGCCGGGAGAAGAGACCTTTGACACCGAGGTAAAGGCAGGTGCACAGTGGAGTGCAGGCTATGCCTACGGCTCACTTCTTGAAGGTCTTGATATCTTCGACGGCAGCTACTATATGGCAGGTACACTTGAACCCATTGCCGGCAGAGTTCCTACTGCTGTTATTGACGATCAGGGTGTAAGCGTTTATGCTCTTTCCGACGGTACAAGCGGAATTATGGTTCAGGCAGTTGTTGACGGCTACGGTATTGCAAGAGGCGACGTGCTTGAAATCAGAAACAGACTCAAGGACTTTGCTGAAGAAAACGACATAATCAGCATCAACGTTTCCGCTCTTCATCAGCATTCCGGAATTGATATTCTCGGCATGGGCGCTCCCCTTGTTCCTGCAATTCTTGCTAACCCCGCATTAAGCTTTATCGGTGCTGACCTTGATATGTTTGTCGGCGGCAAAAACCTTAAGTTTATGGAAAATCTTTATAACGTTGTAGCAGACTGTGTTATGACAGCAGTTAACGATATGGAAACAGGCTCTCTCTACTATGGCAGCGTTGATGCAAGTGAGCTTATCTACGACAAGCGTGAGCCTATCACATTTGACGGCGAGCTTCACCGCTTCCGTTTCGATCCCGACAATGAAGCTGCCGATGAAATCTGGCTTTGCGAAGCAGGCATCCATTGCGTAGGCTTCGGTGCAGGAGCAGACGTTATCTCAGCTGACTTCCCCTACTACTTCAAGCAGTACGTTAAGGAAACAACAGGCGCTGATGTTGTTTATGTTCAGGGCGCAGAGCTTGCAATCACAACAGAATATGACAACATTGAATACGAAGAAACAGAACCTAACTCCGGTGTAAAGGCATACGGCACGGCACTTGCCCAGAAGGCTCTTGCAATTAACAACGAAATCGAGCTTCAGCCTGTTCTCAATGTTGCAGTCAAGGAAGTTACAATTGAAACAGACAACCAGATTCTTACTCTTGTTGTAAGAGAAGGTCTCATCAACAGCGTTATCACAAAGGACGCCCACCGCTATAACATCATCACAGAGGTAGGCTATATTGAACTCGGTAACGAAGTCGGTATCGCTCTTATTCCCGGTGAAATCTCCCCCGAAATCCTTTGGGGCGGTGTTGTAGGTGCAGACAAGAGCTGGACAAATGAAACCTGGGATTATGCTCCTCTTGAGGACACAGCAAAGGTTAACAAGCTTCTCTGCTTCGGTCTCAGCAACGACCAGATAGGCTACATTCTTCCTGACAACGACATTCACTCAATGTTTACAGAAAACGAAGAAATCAACGCTTCTTCAACAAAGTCAGGCTCCGCTGTTACAAAGGGCTTCGAAGCTCTCATTGCAGAGGTTAAATAAGACTAATAAACAACAACTCCCCTTCCGAGAAATCGGAGGGGGAATTTTCAATGCAGTTCAGAAAAAGAGGCTGATCATATTTTTAGTATTGCTGTCAGTTTTTCAAAGAAGCATTTATACTGAAAAGGCTTTGCTTACTACAAATTCAACTCTGCTTTTCAGCATATAATACTTCTTAAAATTACTTCAACTCTTTTTTGAAACAGATAACGCGGTTCGCTTCTTCAAATCCCATTGCAATATGGAAACTATAGCTATTTTTGTTTTCAAGCTCGCAATCGCTTGCAAATTCCGAACAGCCCTTTTCTTTTGCCCATAATTCACACTCACACAAAAGCTCTTTAGCATAGCCTTTATGCCGGTATTCCTGAACAACAAAAATTCCTTCGAGATAACCGACAGGAGAAGAATGCGTACCCTCAACATAATCATAGCGAAGCTGACATTGTGCAAAACCAACGGGAATATCATCAACATATTTTATAAAGCAAACAGCATCATTGTTATTAACTATCTCGGCAAAATCCGCATCAAGTTCAGACACGGTGTGATTACTCCACAGCCGTATTGCTAATTCGGCTAATACCCTTGTGTCGTTTTGGGTTGCTTTCTTAATCATATAAGTAGTCTTCCTTTATTCTTAACAACTAACCATAACTGCTAACGTTTTTTATAAAAATATAACTAATTTCATAACATTTCGCCTTATTTTATAATCTACAACACATCTCCTGCGCTTTAGATATAAAGCCAAGCTTTTCATATACTTTGATTGCGCCGGAATTGTTTACAAGTACATCAAGATTTATAAAACTGCAATTTTGTTCTTTTGCCCAGTCTTTTGCCGAATTCATAAGAGCTGTACCGAATCCTTTATTCCTGTGAGCTTCAGTTACAATTATATCCATTATGTAACAATATTTACCGGGGATCATAAAGTCAAAATCAGGTCTTTCCTTTGCCTGAAGCAGGATAAAACCAACAACTGTACCATCATTTTCGTAAACAAGGATATCCGACACATCATCTGAAATCGTTTTTTCAAGAAACTCTATACTTTGGTCGCCTTCTTTTATAAAATCAGGTATCAGTTTTGACATTTCTCTGAATTGCTCACGATACAACTCTGATATTGCCGATATATCGTTGCATATTGCTTTTCTTATCATTTTTTACATCCTTTCAACCATTCAACAGACTGTTTCAATCCGTCAATAGTTTTTGTTTCCAAAACCACACGGCAGTTTTGCTCTTTTGCAAGACTCAAATATTTTTCAATATCCATTTCACCTGTACCGAGTGCAAGGTGATTTTTCTTGCCCTTTGCATCGTGCAAATGGATGTGATGAAGTCGGTCTTTATGTTTCATAATAAATCCTTCATCTGTACCGCCGATACCGAAATTGTGTCCGACATCAAAAGTCAAAGCAAAAACTTTACTTTCTAAAAGAAGTTCAATGGCATCTTTCTGAAATTCCTCATATCCGTCACAGTTTTCAATGCAGATTTTAATATCATTTTCCCCGATAGCATTTTCACACATATTCCTGAAATCATTGATACTTTTAAGATACTGCTCTTTGTATTCAGAGAAAAGAAGCACTTTTCTCTCAGGCAAAGTGAAATATACACCTTTAGCCATGTGCATATTCAAAACCTTAATATCAAGTTGCTTTGCGATTCCTATGGTATCTGAAACAGTCTTTTTGTAAGCTTCAGCAACATAAGAATTGAAATCACAGACATTCAGGTTTTCATCAAGGTGAATTGTGTAGTAAATGCCGTATTTATCAGCAATGTTTTTGAAGTAATCCGCATTAATTTTATTAAGCTGATACTGCGGCAGATTCATATTAAGTTCAATGAAATCTAGCCCTAATTCAGCACACAGTTTGGCGCATTCGCGGAGAGTGCTTGTTTCAATTAACGTGGGCATACCGAAGTTTTTTAGTTTCATATTATCACCTATACAGCTTCATAAAATCCTTAACCTGTCGTTTTGTTTTCAGAACAACGGTTTTGTTTTTATACTTTTTCGCTATTTCTGCATAATAGTTTCGTCTTTCCTTATTTCTGCATCCGAACAATATAAACTTTACAAACCACCAGTTCATATCGTTTTCATATCCGTCTTTTCTGCGTGATGCAGTTCTTTTAACTGCACGGAAAAAACAAGTCAGCCGAGATAGTTGTAACAAAACAATTTTATCTGCATCCTGCAATCGCTTATCAATCAACAGATAAGTATAGTATCCATCAATAATCCAGTGTTCATTTTTCATAAACTCTGCAACTTTCGGCAATACAACAGAATCGTCAATCGGCTTCCATTCTTTGTCCCACTTGATGTCATCAAGGTGAAGAACGGGGATATTTTTCTTCTCTGAAATGTAAGCAGACAGATATGTCTTGCCGCTTCCTGCATAACCCAAAACTGCAATTTTCATTTTTTATATCCTTTTCATCAGTTTATAAAACTCACCGTGTTCGTCGGCACCGTCAAAAAGAACTTCTGTGAAGCCATACTTCTTATATAAATGTAATGCATTGAGATTGTTCTTATCAACACCGATTGTCATTTCCGAAAAGCCCATACTTTCAGCTTTTCTTATAAGAAATTCAAGTATTTCACTTCCGATACCACGGTTTCTGTATTTCTTTTTGACAATCATTCTTGAAACGTAAACCCGCTTACCCGAAATTGTATAATCAGGGTCACTTGTATCAAGAACCAATGCACCCTCACCGATGAATTCGCCATTGATTTTATAAATATAAACATGACGATTACCGTTTTTTATCTCTTCAAGCCATTTGTCAGAATCAGGCTGTCCTGACATATCCCAGATATCAGAACACTTATGATAATCTTCGGGACTCAGTGGCTCAATTATGATGATTTCATCTTTTTCAGCAAACTTTTTGTATTCTTTATTAAGTCTTCCGTATCTCATATTTGCAATTTCTTTCAACGAATATGATTTCATAAGATACCTAACGAAACGACAGCCAAGAAAATATCCTACATCTGAATATCCGTTATATGAACACCAATCACCGAAAAAGTCTTGCACACTTTCTTTGTTATCAAGACGACGGAGATATTCTTTTTTGATTTCAATTTCGTTTTCACGGCACCAATCAAGCCAACCATCTTTATCCTGATGATAAAAATCATTGTCACTGCAAAGAATATGCTCGCAAACCATAGCAACACCCTCGCAGTAAAGCTGTGCGATATCTTTTCTGCGTTTTGTGTATTCGGGGATATGCAGATTGCCGTTCAGCTTGTGCCATAAATGACCG
>JAZSIM010000089.1:0-38734 GCA_045533835.1 Acutalibacteraceae bacterium | reverse complement strand
TGTGCACCTGCGATATATCAATGCTTTTTCTTGTATAAAGATAATCCTTAAGCAGTTCACTTCCCACTTTTCCGAGATCTCCCGTGAGAATAAGGTCATAATCCGTCGGCTTTGTGCATGTTTCCTCAAGAAATAATGCTATGGATTCCGCCGCTGCCGGGGTAAATGTCAAGAGAAAACCATAAAATTTTTCAAAACTCAAAAGTGCCTATTTTACAGGGTTTTAGGCACTTTAATTATGGGTGCAGCTATGGGGTGGTTGCAATGAAAGGAAGACTATAACGGGTATTTTGTAGACAAATTTGGTAAAAGTGTTGTACAACAAAAAAAGAGAGGCGGTCGTCAGACAGCCTCAA
This sequence comes from Acutalibacteraceae bacterium, assembly GCA_045533835.1. Classification (GTDB taxonomy): domain Bacteria; phylum Bacillota; class Clostridia; order Oscillospirales; family Acutalibacteraceae; genus RUG806. The sequence continues at coordinate 38,378 of JAZSIM010000089.1, read as the reverse complement.
ATATGCGATAAATCAAACGCCATACATTCTGAAATAATCATAAATATTGATGTTGCAATCATTATCTTCATTATATTTTTTTAACTTATCTTTTATTGAATTCGCAATTAATAAGTTGTTTTTTATGAAATTATCAACCTCTACAATAAAACTCTGCACCAAATCGTAAAAGTGATTAGAGATGTCATTTGAAAAATATATTTCCACATTTTCTGTATCCACAAATTTTTGGTTAATTAAACTTTTCTTTTGCAAATATTCTTCTGCTTTTTTATAGCCACCGTTAAAGTGCTCCTCGACTCCATTTGTGTAATGTGCTTCTAGTTCATAAGCATACGCTTGCCTTCCATGTGCAATCACATTTCTTAATTGAAACAATACATTTATTCCTTCGATAAGAGGTTTAATCTTTGAATTTTGATTTAAAGATGTATTTAAAAAAATTTCAAAGATTTTATCAAAATTATCAATTCCTGTGGTTTGTGAAATCTTATGATGAAAAAAGTCAGAAATATTATGATGTATTACATTAAAAGGTTTCCTTACTTCAAACTCTTTTATATTTACAGTATTATGTATTACATTGTTATATCCTAACAACATATTACCTCTGTCTTCTAATACACCTTCTAAATAGCAAGCTAGACACAATATGATATTCATATTTATAGCAGATAATGTTTTGTTATTTTCAATTTTTTTTCGTTGTGAAATATTAAAATCAATCAATTCTTTATAATAAGAACTTAAATTTGATTGATAAAAAACATATTTTGCCATTTATGTCACCTCAAAAAAAAGTAGTTTTATATAGATATTATATCATAAACAAATAAACAATTCTAGAAAAATCAGAAATGTAATCTCAACAACAGCGTGCAGATTTTACTCCCAAGCTGTTGTTTATTGGAACTTCTTTATTCTTCTGTAAAATGTGGATACACTGATATTCAGCTGATTAGTTGCTTCTTCAAGTGTAATCTTCTTACTTTCATATTTTCGCCAAACTTCATAAAGCTTTGTGTCATCAACACTGATTGACTTTCTGCCTTGATACTTGCCCTCTTTCTTTGCCTTGCTTATACCGTCGCTCTGAAGCTTTCTTAAATGCTCGGATTCTCGTCTGAATAAGCGGTAAAGAATATCATAGCAGGTCTTACGGTTGCTGTCATTAATTATAAAGCCGTCATATTCAACATTGAAGCCAGCACAGATTCCGTCAAGCAGCTTCTTGTGGACATCATAAGATCTTTTTAACTTTGATATTTCACTGTCAAGATTAACTGTATCAGAAAAGCTTTGCGTGTAAGGCTTTCTTACATATAATCGATCACCAATATACTTTGTGTCCGTTCTGATTAACCATTCAAGCTGATTAAGGTATTGCATATTACAATCCTCAAGCAGCTTCCAAAGCTCCTGTCTGTTAGAAGCCGGTGCTCTTTCCGAAATGAAGGTAGGAACAGCATTCTTTCGTATGTATTCCTCCTTCCTTAAATCTAAATCAATGCCGGGAATACCCTGAAACAGAGAAGTATCTAAAAGGTCAATAACAGAATAATTCGGTCTGAATCTGTATTCAAACTCTTCGTTCTTCCATATCTTATATTCAATTTCCGACACTACATACTCTATACCCAGGTCATCCTTAAGGCATATAAGAGCATCAACCTCGTAACAGTTCATTTTTTCACCTCTTAATCAGATTTTCAAAAGATGCTTCGATAATTTTATCAAATCTGTTTTTTATCATATGCTTGTAAAATTCTTTTTGTAAGTCAGTAATAAACATAACATCATTATAAATGAATTCGTTTATTTTTTCTATGGAAATACGCTTATATACATTTACCAATGCTTTGTTGCACTCTTCAAATTCGAGGCTGTGAATAACATCATAATAAGAGCTTTTCTTGCCTTGGAGCTTGATTTGTGATGTGGGGAATGTAAATATTCGTTTGTCGGTTTCTTCCTGTGAACCCATAATCTCTTTCATTTCGTCTTCATCGGTCATTGCAGGAAATAATGATGAGCCATTATCAAAAATGGGCGCAAGAGTGTATTTGTTGTCCTTCTTCAAAAATCCCCAGTTAGCACCATGACGGTCAAAGTTACCGAGAAGAGCGTCAACAATAAACAATTGCCAGAACGCTTCAATGGTTTCATCAACATTTGTAAGCTTTGAATTATCACGGAGCATTTTCATAATATCTGTATAAGAATACTGATATCTTTCTTTATCCTGATCTAAAGTGCTCTCACCTACATCATTGAAAGGAACAAACTGATAACCGTCCTCTATAAAGTTTTTACAGGCAACAACCTGTTCACCCTTATATGTGCCGAGATAAGTTTCCTGTACCTTAAAACCGAGAAGCTCAAAAATATGAGAGCCGATATACTCTGATATATGATTATTCCTTTTGCCGAACTCCGTTTGCTTCTGAAATTTAATCATATATTCACTGCCACTAATAATCAGCCCTATTTTCTTTTCGCTTCCGCCAAAATATGTATTACTCACTTCGTAGTTAGAAAAATCCATTATAACAACTCCTTGTTTTATAGTATAAATTATAAAGATTGTTTTGTCAATAGGGTATATTGTCGAATTTTGATAAATATTATTATCACAATCATTAAATATACCCTATTGATAATATTATGCAGACTTCTTATCTGCCTCTTCAACGATTTCCTTATTCATTTCAATATAGTTAATAACATTTTCGTAAGCATCGCTGAATTTGAATTTTATAGTGATGTTTCCACCCTCGTGAACAAGAATCTCGTCAATGAGCTCAACCACCATAGGTCTGTTAAGCTCTTCAATATTGCCGTACTGCTTGAAGTGTGAGATAAACTCATTCTCACTATTCAGACCTTGAGCGTACTCTTCCGCAGTTTTTGTAAGACTTTTGATTGTGCTGTCAATTGCCTCTATTTTCTCCGTTAGGTTGGCTTTTAACTGCATATATTCCTCCCTTGTGATAACGCCCTGCTTCCAGTCAGGATACAAATCAAGTGACATTTTTATGCACTTCTCACGCTCGGCAGATTGAGTTTTAATCATCTTCTGCAGATGGGTAGACTCCTTTTTCCGTTTACTGCTCTGATTGATTATTTCAAGAATTTCATCAAATTCAATAGCAGTATCAATCATTTTCTGCAAGGTGACAAGCACCGCAGTTTCAAGCTTATCAATGCGGATTGTGTGATTGGTGCAGGCATCCTTACTCATCTTTCTTGATGTCATACATCTGTAATAACGGTAAGTGCCGTAGGAATGAGTATTTGTTTTCTTGTTCATAATGCGGTGGCAATCCGCACAGCGTACAAGTCCCGAAAACAAATCAACCTCTTTTTTGACGGGTGAAGAACGGATATTCTTTCTGAAAAGTGATTGAGCCTTATTGAAAGTATCTTTGTCAATAATTGCTTCATGGGTGTTTTCAACAATAATCCACTCGTCCTTGGGTATGGCTCTGCATTGCTTGATTTTGTAGCTGATTGTGGTGTTCTTACCCTGCACCATATTGCCGATATACATTTCATTCTGAAGAATTCTTCGTACAGAGCTGTCGTGCCACAAGCCGTCATTACTCTTGCCCATAGGGTGACGGTAATTAAGACCTTTCAGCTTTTTATGCATTGAAGGGTTGGGTATGCCCTCGTCATTCAAAGCTTTTGCAATACCGATAATGCTTTGACCCGCAATAAACCTTTCAAAAATCATACGGATAACGGGTGCGGTTTCTTCATCAATAATAAGCTGATGATGGTCATTCGGATCTTTTAAATATCCGTAAGTCGGGAAAGAGCCTATGAATTTACCTTGTGCTCTGTTCACATTGAGAGTGCCACGAACATTGACAGAAGTGGTTGCAGCAAGACTTTCGTTTATAACGTTGGTCACACCTACAGAAATACACTGTGTTGCCGCATTCATACTGTTTGAAGCGGTATCAATTCCGTTGTTAAGAGCAATAAAACGCACCTTTAAGCGTACGAAAACATTATCAAGATAATTACCTGCATCTGTGTAATTTCGTCCGAAACGGGACAAATCCTTTACAACAACGCAGTTAACCGTACCTGCATAAATATCTTCCATCATACGGACAAAGCCGGGACGGTCAAAGTTAGTACCGCTCCAACCGTCATCAACATAAAAATCGTGTGCTTCAATATCGGGATGAAGCTTAAGATATTCCTTTAAAATTTCACGCTGTGATGTGATAGAATAGCTTTCTGATTTATCTCCGTCCTCACGGGACAGACGAATATAAAGAGCAGCCTTCCAGGTTTTTAATTCCCTCTGAGGCTGCTCTAAATAATCCTTATATTTTGAATACATTAGTATAACCTCCGTTTGTTTATCTATATAAACAAAGCGGAAGCACCACAAATCTTACAAATGAATTGTAGCATACTTCCGCTTGTATTTCAATAAAAAATTTTATTTAGCTTATGGTAAATATTTCAGCAGGAACATAGAGCACTGCTCAAGGCACCTGAAAAATCTTTGCCGCCGCTATATGCTACTTTTACGATAACATCTCCGACTTTAAAGAGATACGGATTTTTTACCTGACCGGTAAAGTTCTCTATTCTCTCCATAACGCTTTTGCTTTTATCTACAGTAATATCTCTTAAATCAGTCAGAGTGTTTTTATCGCTAAGAGCAATCTCTGCAGCCTTGCAGAGGTCAAGCTGGGATTTTGTGAGCATTAAGTTATCACTTCCTCTCGTTAATAATTATTGTCATATTTATTGAATTTAATCCAAGATTTACCTTGTTTAAAATTTTATCGTCTTTTATTTCTCTGCCTACGTTCTTCTTCTGCAAGTCTTAAAAACTTTCTTACAGAAAACTGTTTAGTACCGAAATACTTATCAAGATACTCGTCTGATGACATTTCGCGTTCGTACTCCATCTCGTCAGAAACGTTATCTTCATTGCATTGAATCATTCTGCAAAGCTCCTCGGGATGCATATTTATCACCTCTCTTCATAATGTTTTTCTTTGTTCCTCTGCCTTTCAGGGAAATACCATTCACGGATAAGTTGTTTTTCCGCTTCAAGCTTCTCCTCAAGTGCGGGACTGTCTTTAATAATTCTTTTGGCGAGCTTTAATTTTTCCCGAAGCTCACCGATTTCAGCCGTTAAAAAATCCCGACGGGCAATAAGGTCATCCTTTGCCGTCGGGTCGTTACATCGTCTTATCTGATTGTAGATTCTGCTGCGCTGACTTTTCAGTTCCTCAATACGGATGCCAGTCTTTAAAATAAACTTGTCAACCTCTGCAAAATCATAAAGCTTTTCATTTATTGCAAGGTCAATCTGGTCCTGCATAAACTCAATCCTCGAAGTTGAGTATTTCATTTTTGGTGTAAACGGATGCGGGTTACAGTTGTTCTTCTCAGCGATTGCACCTGCGAAAAGTAAAGCAAGAAACAAAAGTGAAATAACGGGAGCACCAATTACGGCACCGCCTACAATCAGATTTGTAAAATCAGAAACCATTCGGTTGAAATACTCAGGATGTCTGTAACATTCTCTTGATTCTTTGAATTCATAACCTTTGTAATTAAAAACGAATATTTGGTTTTGCAGAAAGCTGTTAGCGTACAGATAATTTCTGAAATTGTTGTTTGCAGTAAATTTATCCTGAGAGTAAATCCGTTCTCTGATTTTTTCATAGGTGTAAATTTCACCGAGGGTTGTGAGCTTCACTGCGTGGTCATCATTGCGATAAGCTATCTTTCCATTGTCAAACCAATAACCTTTCTGTGTCATAATTCTGAAAAATTGTTTTTCATTTGCACTTCTTATAATTGCATAATCAATATCATCGCGCATATAATCGTATTTTGTTTTAATGCCTTTCTGCATCGCTTTGTAAATGTTATAAGGAATGCGTTTACCTTTCGGCTTTTCAATAACAGATAATCCGTGCTCAAGACAAACCTCATCACTTGTTTTTCTGAAAAGCTGATACATCGCTTTGTTTTCATTCATCTTTCTTCCGTCAGCCATTGAAACGGAATTGATTACGATATGACAATGAACACAGTTAGCATTAAGATGAGTTGCAACAATCATTTCATAATCCTTGCCCCACATTTTATTTGCAACTTCCATTGCAACCTGCTGTGCTTCTTCGGGTGAAACTTCACCGGGCTTGAAAGAAATATACGCGTGATAGGCAACAACGCCGCCGGTCTTTCCGTAAATCTCTTTGGTATCAATCATCTGTCTTGCGGCAATATCCGGGTCACAGTTGATACCTTCAACGAGAAGCTTCTTCTCGTTTTCGATATTTGTTTTATCATCATCGGCTGCATAGTGAAGCGCATCAATCAGGTCTGAATATTTCGAAAGGTCTGTTTTATTTTTGTTTGATGCGTAGTCAACAACCTGTGAAAGATTATTTCTGACTGCCCAAATTCTTGTTACAGCCATTCCCGATTCGCTTCCTGACCTGACTTGAAATATTTTGCGATGTCACTTTCAAGCTTTCTGACATCATTCAGAACGACTTTGCATTCATCACGGTCAATATAACCGATTGAATTAGCTTTTGCTGTAAGCTGATTAAGGTTAGTACCCACTCTGCGAAGCTCAATAATAAACTGCTTATAATCAACAGGCGGCGCCTCAACCAACCTTTTACCGAGAATCAAAGCACGGATAAGAACACTTCTGTTTACCCTTAATCTCTTACAAAGGTTTTCTAATATCTGATTTTCTTCTTCATTGAGATACACATGAAAGTCTATAGCTCTTGTTCTTTTACTCATAGGAATTCTCCTTTCCTTAATTTTTGTATTTGGTGCGGTTGTAAAAACGGATGTTTTTACGGATTTGAGGATACAAATCCAATGCTTGCTAAACTTCGGACAAAGTAACATTAATCACAACGCAAGCGTTGGTTTGTCCTCGTTTGATTACCGACCGGAAATAAGATTTGCTTCTTATCAGGTGCGTTTCTGATTTTTAAGATTCTTACTGTTACGCTTTCCGTTTTCGGATTGAGCTTTCTTTGTTTCCTCGGATTGCGGTGGCAGTATCATAAAGGTGATGTTTTTAAGCTTCACCGCCGCACGAAGAAAACCGCGTTCTTCATCATCAATAATATATACTGCACCCGGAACATTTTTGTTCAGCTCAAGAATTGCTTCGTTAAGCTTCTTACTGTAGCTTTCAATCTGAATTTCATCGTCGCCTTTTTCAAACCACAAATGAGTTTCTTTAACCTTTGACATTTTGCTTTCCTCCTTTCAAAAATTTTTAAGGTACACTTTTTAAGCATTTTTCATCGGAATACCTTCCGTGTTTTTTGAGCGTTTATCGAATAGATTTCCCCTGAACGATGTTTTGTTCAAAGAAAAATTTTTATTGGCTGAACGGAAATCCCGACAAAAAAAGACCAACTGAAAAACAGTTAGTCTTAAAGTTCGGTTATTCTTTTAAGCAATGTTTTGTAACCCGGCAGCACACACTCAAGAAAATATCTGCAGATAATGCGACTCGGTGTTATGAACTGTGGGCAGATGTGTGTATCTCCGTCATCAAGTAGCAGACAGTTTTCTTCATAACCGTTACAGCACCCCGTTTTAATCAGCGTTGATACTTTTTCAAATAACTGCGGGTTAAGTTTTAGTTTTTGCATGAGGTATGCCTCCTTTCTTATAAATTTTGGATATAAAAAAACACCTGCTACTTTTAAGGTAACAAGTGTATGAAATTAGATTTAGATTTGCAATGTATGAATGTATATATGTAAAGTATTCAAAAACTGTTGAGTATTTTATTTACAGAAGGTATAATTACAACTGTAGCTACAGGGAGGTGTTTCTATTGAAAATAAGATTAAATATCAATGATATCGATTACGAAAAAATTGAAAAAAAATTGCACGAACACGGGATAGAAACTGATGATGCAGCAGATTTGGTTTTAAGTAAAGTAAATGGTTTCGCTGAAAAACTAATTGTAAAAGATAAAGCAACAAACGAACGTGTTGTTTTATCTTGTGATGATATTGTTTCACTTGAAGCGTATGGTCACTTAATTGAAGTCCACACAAAAGATAATGCTTATTATATAAACGAAAGACTGTACAGAATTTTTGAGCAACTTGACAAAATGAAATTTTTACGTATAAGCAACAGTGTAATAGTTTCAAAAAATCAGATTAAGAAAATCTCACCAACACTTTCAATGAAATTTATACTGACTTTATCGGATAATAGTCGTGTTGATGTAACACGAACTTACTATCAGTCTTTTAAAGAAACTATCGGCATTTAGCAAGGGGGTAAAAATATGAATTTAGCTTTATATATCGCGATAGCAACAGTTATAGTATTGTTTTTATGTTTAATCGTATTTATCTATTTTCAGGTTTATAAAAAAAACATCAATAAAGCTTTGAATGATAAATCAGAAAAACCTAGACATATGATTGAGCCTTATAAAATTGTTTTTGTGTTGGTTGTATTCTTAGTGTCTCTTGGTATCACATTCACAAGTGTTGCAGGTTTTATGTATTCAAAAGACTATTTTGCATATGAAAAAAACACTACCGAAAATATGGCCGGTCGCACTGTATATGTTGACTACAGCTTCGAGAATGTTAATTTGCATCGTGTTAATTCATCAGACACAGAAAGGATTAAACAAATTATCACACAAAAATATCCGGGCAGAAACATTGATATTATTCCTGTATATACTTTTTCTTCAGGCATATATCTTGAAAGCAAAAGAGTGAATGTATATGCAATACCAAAAGAATTCTGTTCTTTCTTGGGTTTATCAGAAATGCAAAATGATACTGCTTATTTTTACAATGAAGAAATCAGTCAGGCAAATTTTGAAATCTGCGTAACAAAAATTGTTGAAAACGGATTTGTATCGGACAAACTCGAAAAACTGACTTTTGAAGCAAAAAGCGGAGTTTCTGATAAATCTCTTGTTTCAATAATTGAAAAGGAAAATATGACACCAAGTATGAGAGAAGACCCGATATGCTTTGTTTCATTGGATTCATTTTGCAAAATGGCTTCTATAATGCTTGAAACAGATATTAAAAGTGAAATAGATTTAGATAAATATAGCGAGCTTACAACTCTTAAAGGTATCTACATTTGTTGTGACAGATTGAGTCTCGTTAATTCCGTATCTTCAACATTAGTTCAGCAAAGCTACAATGCACACACACCAATAGACACCTTTGGAAGCTTTGAAAAAGTTTTACCAAACATTTTCTTAGTCTTTATACTTTCTTCTGCTGGGCTTGTACTGATATCAGCTGTAAATATTTATCTTACAATCCGAACAGTAAAACGAATTAAAAATAAAGACGACTAACATTTCACAACTGCTCTCCTCGTGAGGGCAGTTTTTATTGTCATAAGAATAGTTTCTAAAAAATGTGACGCAGTATTCATATACCGGAATTCTGCATTCGTGGGGGCAGTTATTAAATATTTCCACACAATTGAAAAGCGTTATAAATATGTGATATAATTGAAAAATGAAGGGAGATATATTTATGATTTACTGTACGGGCGATACACATGGTGATTGGACTAAATTCTCCACAAAAATATTTCCTGAACAAAAAGAAATGTCGCGTGATGATTTTGTAATTATTTGTGGTGATTTTGGTTTGTGGAATGATAACAACGAAGAAAAATATTGGCTGAAATGGTTGAATGACAAACCGTTCACAACACTTTTTGTTGATGGTAACCACGAAAACTATACACGCCTGAATAGTGAGTTTGAAACTGTTGATTTTCACGGCGGTAAAGCCCACAAAATTCGTGATAATATTTATCATCTGATGCGCGGCTATGTTTTTGATATTTGCGATAAAAAGATATTTGCTTTTGGCGGTGCAAAAAGTCACGATATTAATGACGGAATTCTTGACCCAGCCGACTTTAAAACAAAAAGAGAGTTTAATAAAGAATATAAACATTGGTCAAAAGCTAATAAGATGTTTCGCGTAAACAACATTTCTTGGTGGAAAGAAGAAATGCCAACCGAAGAAGAAATGAACTTCGGATTAAATACGCTTGCCGAACATAATTATGAAGTTGACTTTATAATCACTCATTGTGCTCCCCAACAAGTTGTCGCAATGTTTTCAGGTGGTTGTTATAAATCCGATGAGTTAACTGAGTATTTTGATATCGTTAATGAAAAGGTTAAATTCAAAAAATGGTTTTTCGGACATTATCATGACAACAAACAAATAATGTGTGATTTCGTCATGCTTTACGAACAAATAATCAGAATTGCCTAAATCAATAATCAAACATTTTAGGGAACAAATTGCACTTATTTACAGTCAGTTTGTTCCCTAAGTTTTTTATACGAGCCGAAGAAGAAATCGGTTGCTTATCCGCTTTCGCATCAAAATCCGCACCGCCTTATATACTTAAAGTTATTACTTATTTAATTAAAGCTATATTTTCTTCTTCTCGGTCAGTATACAGTCTCATTTAACTCTCAGTCTTATTTCTTTCCTGTTTTCGGAGCACGGAAAGTTTATTTTTCGGTTGGTTGAGGCAGTTTCGGATAAATGATATTTGCTCTTGCGAAGCCTTGCTTTTTTCGTTCAATTAAACCGTAATCGTCAAGCTCCTTAAAAATCTTTGTTGCTGTATTGTGACCGATATTGAGCAGCTTGCAGGCTTCGTCAATTGTCAGAAAAACTACCACCTTGTTCTGTTCATCAATCCAGGCGTTGCTTTCAGATAAGCTTGCCCTGTCGAGAATAATCGCATAAAGAAGCTTCGCATTGTTTGAAAGCTCCCGATACTTTTTATCGCATATCAGCACCTTCGGCATTCGGTAGAAGTTGTGCTGCTGTATTTCGGCACTTGAATAATACTTCATTTTGTCTTGTTCCTTTTAGAGTGGTAATTAGGACATTCAATTATTTCTGCCCTGAAGCTTTGTTTGCAGATGTACACACATCTTCTACAAAGCAGGTTGTGAGTGATTCGGTTTCGTTCGTTCAGGAAAAATGACCACTCTTCCTTTCGCTTTTTCGTCATTGGCGGCATACTTCAAATCCTTTCTTTTAGTGTAGTGTTTAGGGTTGATTTTTGAGGAATTTTTTCTCCGTAAGGTGTTTAATTTTCAAGGTAGTATAACTTCATTCCCAAGACATCAAAACTCTCTTTTTCTGATTTTTTCAACCTGAGTTTTGTTTTCAGGGCATAAAAAAGCACCCGATACCGAAGTGCGAGTGCAATACAAATTATCCCTCTATATAGTAATGGGAATGAGACCATCAAAAATGTTCCTGTTTTTTGAAAAAAATTTTATTGTAAAAAATCTGACGCAGTATTCATATATCAAAAATCTGCATTTGTGGGGGCAGTTATTAAATAATAAAGTTAGTAAGTGCCAAAATGGGTACTTACTAGAATTGCCTGATACAACGCTTCCAATGGGCACTTTATGCCCATTGGCTAACAAAAGCTAGTTAAGGGCAATATTTGCCCTTAACTAAAAAATCTAGCACGGTGCTAGGTGTATCGGTGCAAATTACAAGTGGCCATATTGGCCACTTGCAGTAATGTCATAAAAATGGTAGTTGGTCAAAAAGACCAACTACCAAATTCAAAGTATGCGTGCAATACAATTTTTCCCTCTAATAGTAATGGGAATGAGAACATCAAAAATGTTCCTCTTTTATGAAACTATTTTATTTTTATATTTTTTTGTAGTATTCCTTTCTGAAATCAGGGTCAAAATCGAGATACTGTTGTTGGATGCGCTTTATTCTTTTATGAACAGCTGAATGAGTTCTGAAGCCGAGAATGTCAGCGATTTCCTCGAGTGTTTTGCCTTCAATCTTTAGCTTTAGGACAGCTAAATCGATTTCATCCAATTCCTCATAGAAATCGGCTACCAAAGCGCTGCTTACTGCCAGCTCCTCGGGAGAGTAGCTGTTAATACGCTCAACATCCATAGCATAGTCGGCAGCAAGGGTTGAAAAAGTTACCTTTGTTTTTGCTTTCTTATGGTCGTATTTTTCTTCAAACTCTGTGCGGGGGAAGTTTGTTTTAATATCAGAGAAATCCTCGGGAGCACCATATTCTCTGCACACCGCAACAAGAGTATCGTAATCAACCGTTTTCATAAGAGTATCCATTGCATTGTCAACAAAGCGGTCAACCTTTGCAATGTCATCTTCCGTGAGAGTCTGTGGGTCGTCAATTTCCTGTCCGGTCATAACAGCTTTAACGGTTTGAAGACCACCCGACAAGAAATCGTCTGACAGATTATCAAATATACTCTGTACAACCTCAGGGTGTTCATTCACCATTTCAGCAACAGAGCCGCTGACAATATCACTCACATTGCCTCTGAGAACTTCAGGCGGATAATCCTTTGTGTAGCATCTTGGAGAAGCTTTTTGTCCGTGCTTTCTGCTGATTTTATGCCAGATTTTATCAAAGATATTCTGCGTGTAATTTTTATCCTCTATTTTCTCCTGACTCCATTTATCAAAGTCATAAGGCTTTCGTGCACTCCAATCATTTGCCAAAAAGAACTCCCGTAATTCTTTCTGTGTGGGCAATCTGTCAAGGTCGAGTAATGTTTTTCTTTTACGAGGTTCCATATAATACCTTCTTTCAAATTTATTTCAAGTCTATTATATCAGAACAAATGTACACCATTCAACCCCTCAAACCGTTAGAGTCCGTTTTATGGGACTGTTTAACACAATTTCCTGTTGTTTTCAGTCCGTTTTATGGGACACTGAACTTCAAGCGTATTGAGAATGCGTTTTTATAGGAATATAATGTATGTAAAATAAGCACAAAGGAGCTAAAACTATGCCCGATCTTAATGATTTTTATGCATTCAAGATGACATCTTCCGGTGGTGAATCAGGTGGAGGTAAAAATAACAATTCAAATAACGGCAACAACGGTGGAGCAAGTTGTAGCACAGTGCTGATTGTGTTGGCTGTTATTGGTTGGGTGTTGTGGTTGATTGGTAAAATTTGCGGATAATATTGGCATTGTCAAAAAAGAGAGAACATAGTTCTTTATAGTTGTATTTTTTATATATTTTTGTTATAATATTTTTAATTATGGGGTAATGTATCATTTTTTGACTTACTACTATGTTATATAATTAATTTTTCAGGTTTATTTTTCACACGAGAGGACAATACACAATGGCTTACAACGGTAAATTTCAAGTATTTGAAGACATAATTAAGGAAATAATGGTTGTTTATAAGCACGATTCACGTCCATGGCTTATTGGTTATAGCGGGGGCAAAGACTCAACGTTGCTTGTAAGTCTTGTGTATGAAGCTGCACAGAGATTAAAAGCTCTTGGAGACGATTTAAACAAAACAATTTATGTAATAACTTCTGACACTATGGTCGAAAATCCGATTGTTAAGAATTATATGCACACATCATCCAATAGTATAAATCTTGCTGCACAAGCCGCCGAATTGAATATCAAAGCTGAAATTATCTATCCTGAGCCTGAGCAAACTTTTTGGAGTCGTGTAATAGGTTTAGGTTATCCTACTCCTGAACCCCCCGGGTTCAGATGGTGTACTGAGAGATTGAAAATTGATCCTATGAATAAATTCGTTGACGAAAGAATCAAGGAAAGCGGAGAAATTATAATCTTACTAGGAGTTAGAAAAGGTGAAAGTTTAACTCGATTGAAAACCATTACTGCTCGTGAAATAGAAGGCAAGCTCTTAAATATGCACAACGATATCCCTAATGCATATGTCTACAATCCTATCACTGAAGTTCCTAACGAATTAGTATGGGAATTCTTGTTAAAAGAGGATTGCAGAAGCCCTTGGGGAACAGATATGAAATATTTATTCAAACTGTACCAAGGCGAAAGCTTAGGAGAAGAGCAAAGTGTACTCGGTGAAGTTGACAGAGATAAGATTCCTGTAACCGGAAACTCTCGTTTTGGTTGTTGGTGTTGCACTATGGTTAAGGAGGACAAGTCTCTTCAGAATTTTATTGACCACTCTGCACCTGAGGATGTCAAAATTCTAAAGGAGTTACGAGATTATCGTAATGAATTATTAGCTATGCGTTCTAATCCCATTTACAGGGATAAAAAGCGTAGAAACGGAGCAGTGTATAAAAAAGCTGATGGCACCTTTGGTATGGGACCATTCACACTTGAGGCACGTCAAAAAATACTTGAAGATATTTTAAAGTTAGAGGAAAGAACCGGTTTGGAATTGATAACTATTCCGGAATTGAAAGTCATCGACAAAATGTGGGATGAAGAAGGCGATTTAACCTGCAGATGTTTAGTTGATATCTATCGAAATGTAAAAGGCAAAAAATTACCTTGGGACGATTATAAAGTATCACGTTTTGATGATGAAGCGATTGAAGCCATTGAAGAAATTGCTGAAAAATACAGTATCCCTGTTGAACTTTTCACAAAACTTATTGTTTCGGTCGATACCAATAAACATATGACACATAATAACAAAATGCAGAAAGCATTCGATAAAATTATAAATCAGGAATGGCTTCATTACGATATGATTGAAGGGGGGTTGAACAATGAAAATTCAGAAGATAGCAATTAAAAATATTGGTCCATATATCAATGATAACAGCTTTAATTTTGATATAGAATCAGATGTAAAAAGAATGGTGTTAATTGGCGGTAAAAATGGCGCCGGAAAAACTACATTGTTCAACTCTATAAAAATATGTCTTTATGGTTGTATTGCGTTCGGTTTTGAATCGAATAATGCAAAGTATTATGCAGAAGTCGAAAAGATAATCAATACCGGAGAAAAACTTAAAAAGAACGGAGAAGCAGAAGTAATAATTGAATTACTTCTTGATGATGGTAAGAACGATTTTCTTTATACATTTGATAGGAAATGGAAAACAAAAGGAAAACGCATTGTTGAAAGTTTTAAATTATATAAAGACGCAGTATTATTATCTAATACGGAACGTAGTGATTTTGAAAACTATCTTCTTCAGATTTTACCTCCCAATCTTTTTAAATTTTACTTTTTTGACGGTGAAAAAATAAGTGATTTTGTTTTCAATAGCAGCAAAAACTCTGATTTTAAGGAAGCTTTTCTTAAATTATGCAATTTAGATACTATGGAAATAATACGTGATAACTTCCGAAGAGTATCACGAACAAAAGCAAATGGCTCTGAGACAATATTGCAGCACTATGAACATTGTTTAGATATCGATAGTATCAATGATGGTCGCATTGCAGATGCCGAAGAGGAGTACAGAGAAATTTCCAATGAAATTTTATCTATTGAGGATAGGCTTTTTGCTTTGGAAAAAGCGTATTCTAAAACGGGCGGTATAACAAAAAAAGAATGGCGTTCTATGCAAGAGCAAATCGCAAAAGAAGAAAGCCATAGAGAAACACAACGAAAGTGGTTAAAAGACATTGCTAATAATGTGCTTCCTTTTGTGATTTTGAGAAAGCAGCTATCAGAGCTAAAAGTGCAAATTGAAAATGAACGCAAAGCTCAAGTGGGCACAAATGTAAAATGTGCTATTGATACACCAGAAGTAAAAGAAATAATTAGTGAAGTTCTTGGAAACTGCGGTATAGAACTTACTGACGATATTTCTGAAAAGTTGATTTTCGAGATTATAAATTATACTAACTTAAGTGCAAAAAACATTAATCCAATATTAAACTTATCTGAGTTAGACGGTTGGAATTTAATCTCTCAAATTAACAGTATAATGGCGTTTGATACTTCAAGAATAAAAAAAGTAACAAGCGATATTGATGCATCTTTAAACCATGTAAAAAGAATCCGAACTAAAATAGAAAAAAGCAGTGTTGATAATTACGAAGAATATCTCAAATTAAAAAGTGATTTAAATGAAGCAAAATCACAGAATCTTGAAAAATTAGTGCGAATTGATGCCGAATTACAACAATATCGTGCTGACAAAGCGGTTTCATCTGCAAATCTCGCTAAGGCTCAAGATGCTTATGAAGCGGTTTTGCGAAAGCGTTCAGTCAATGATATATCCGCGAGAGCATTATTAGCTTTTGATGAATTGCAGACCATTTTATATCAAAAAAGCATTAAAAAAGTGGAAGAAGGCTTTAAAAAATATTTCTCTGCGTTAATTAACAAATCGGATTTGATTGACGGAATATATATTGACAGCAATCTTAATGTTTTACCATATCGAAATAAGACATTTAATAAAAATGATTTAAGGAAAACCGTAGAAGGCAATGGAGCAGAACATTTAATTGCTCAAATTGGATTACATGCATATGAAATTTATGAAGCTAATTTAAGTAAAAATGGTGATGATATCATCTTACCTGTTGAAGTAAAACAGCAACTTTCTGCGGGCGAGAAACAAGTGTTTATTATGGCACTTTATCAGGCTTTATCTCAACTCAACACAATAAATGTCCCTTATATCGTCGATACACCATTTGCAAGAATCGACAAAGAACACAGAAGCAAAATATTGGAAGAGTTCTTCAAAGAATTAAAAGGACAAGTTATTATTTTATCGACAGACGAAGAAATTGTCGGTGAGTATCGTGATATGATTGACGATATCGTATCAGATACTTTTGTGTTAAAACACACAGTTTCCGGAAACACAGAAATTCTGTCAAATACGTATTTTGGAGGTTAAATATGACAAACAAATTGCATACATCCAAAAGAACGCAGAATATTTTTGTTTCTTTAGGAAAATCATTAGGTTTACAACCATTTATACTTTCTAAACTTGCAATTGCTCTTTCTATAAAAAAAGGCAAGATTATGCCTGAAGATATGAATACCGATAACGACGGATTAGAATTAAGTCGTCAGACAATTTTTGCAGAACACGACCTTATGTTCAAATCTTTAATAATCAATACTGAAGGAAGAGCGATGTCAGATGATGAGTATTTTCCGGAAATTGTAAAAGCACACTTAGATAGAGGTGCAAAACTCTTAGAAGAAGAAAAACGATATAGCAAAGATTTTTATAATCATTTATGTAATTTGGATATGAATATTTGATAGGGAGGAAATTATGGACTTTCCTAAAGTAAAACCGTGTTTAAACACCTCTGACGATGATTTAGCAAAAGAATTGTATCAACCATGCTTGCAGTGGGCAACACATTTTGACCGAGGCGTGGGATATTTCACAACAGGCTGGCTTATGCACAACATAGCCGGTTTAAGTGACTTTGCTTCTCGCGGAGGGGTTATGCGTCTTATTACAAGTCCTATTCTTTCAAATACAGATTCCGATGCTATTATTGCATCCAACGAAGACGATGATACCGCTTACAAAAAATTTGAAGAAGCTCTTTCAAAAAATGTAGAAACATTGAAAGCTGAAATGGAAGCAGATATTCTGAATGCGTTTTCTTGGATGTTATATGACGGGATAATTGAAATGAAGTTTGCAATCCCTCGTAAAAAACTTGCTAATGGTAATTTTCACGACAAATTTGGAGTTTTTTATAATGGCAGCGAAGCAATTTCGTTTTCAGGTTCTATCAATGATAGCATTCATGGGTTCCAAAATTATGAAAGCATAAAGGTTTTCAAAACATGGGCCGGCACCAAAGAATATGTTGATGCGGATGCTGAAAGGTTTAATCGTTTGTGGAATTACAAAGATTCCAATCTCAAGATATACACAACTCCACAAGCAATTAAAGATGAAATTTTTGCACTTCGCACTTCCGATAGGCCATATCAACCTGTAAAAAAAGCGAAAAACAAATGGGAACATCAAGATAAAGCAGTAGATTGTTTTATTGAAAAAGAGCATGGCATCCTTGCTATGGCTACAGGTACCGGTAAAACAATTACTGCCATGAAGATTATTAACAGACTTTTTGAAGAAGGTAAAATTCGTCGTGTTGTTATTACTATGTTTGGTAATGACTTGCTTGACCAGTGGGCAAAGCAGATGCGCGAAAATTACAAGAGCAAGCAAATTTATTATCATTATGAATCCCATAAAATGATGAATAATTTCATCATTCACCCCGATAATTCAATTTTGCTGATATCTCGTGATGCAGATAATTTATCAAAATTATTGACTTTATTTAATAAAGCTCCGGGCGACTACAAAAATGATACTTTATTTATATTTGATGAAGTCCATGGAGCAGGTTCAGATTCATTTGTCGAAAACTTGAAAGGTTGTATCTCTCCGTACAAATATCGTCTTGGTCTAAGTGCTACACCTGAAAGGGAATATGATGATGACGGTAATCAATTCCTTAGAGACGAAATTGGTGATATAATATTTACTTTTTCTCTCGAAGATGCAATAGAGAAAGGAATTCTTTGTGAGTTCGATTATATATCATTACCTTATGTGTTATCTGATGAAGAAAAAACAAAGAAAAAGAAAATCATAGCTGCCTTTAATGCAAAAAAAGAAGCTGGCGAACCGGTTGATGAAAAAGATATGTTCACACAGCTTTCAAGAATAAACAAAATGGCATTGAACAAAATTGAAGAATTCGAGGCTTTTATTAAACTGAATACAGATTTACTAAAAAAATGCATTATTTTCGTTCAAGAAAAGTCTTACGGAGAACTTCTTCAAGATGTTCTTATAAAATATACTGATAAATATCACACATACTATGCTGACGACGACAAGTCAAAACTCGATGATTTTGCTAACGGAAATATCGATTGTTTGCTTACATGTAAAAAGATTTCTGAAGGTATCGATATAAGTAGTGTTACTAATATTTTCTTGTTTGCATCAGACCGTTCAAAACTTGTTACAACACAAAGAATTGGACGAGCTTTACGCCTTGATAAAAACAATCCGAGTAAAAAAGCTAAAGTTATAGATTTCATACTCGATGACGGTACAGAAAACGATAATAATGCCGACCATGAAAGAAAAGAATGGTTGACAGAACTTTCAAAAGCAAGGAGAAAAGAAGATGAGGAATAAAACCATTGAATCGACTATCGATAAAGTTATTGACAATTCAAATTATCCATCTGATTTCAAAAACGCTCTGAAACAATTTATCAAAAATAAATTTGATAATAACGCCAAAGAGAATGACTTAAAGAGAGTTATGTCTTTATTGCCTGATGAAGTGGAGGATAATAAGTAATGAAAATGTCCATTATTGAATTCGAATATACAAATATTCGAAAAATTTCATCCTTAAAGATTTCTTTTCTCAACAAAGAAGATAAGGTAATAAAAAACAATTTCGTTATGATGGCTAATGGTACCGGAAAAACAACAACTATGGCTTTAATAAAAGGTTTGTTAGATGGTACAGCAGCCGAATGGACATCCGCTGAAGTTAAGTCGTATTCTCCTACACTCACATCTGCTGATTCCGGAGAATTCAGCATGACTGTAAAATTTAATGATAAAAATTACAAATATTTTCTGTCTCTCGATTATGTTAATGGTGTGGCAAAAATCGAAACTCTTGCCCCTCCCAGTGGACGAGACCCCGGTCTTCGTTTGCCTGAAACGTTAAAAGGTATATTTACATCAGAGTTTGTCAGCAGATTTGTTTTTGATGGTGAACAGGCTAAGAAATCTATGGACAGAACATCTAATGAAGCTGATGAAACAATTCGTTATCTGTATCGTCTCGACGAACTTGATGCTATCTTAGCAATGAACAACAATATTCTTCAAGAAATACAGAATGCAGAAGGCGGAGGCAAAGGTACTCACGGCTCATTAAGCAACCTATGTTCTCGACGCAAAAAAATACAAGATAGCATTAAGCTTTTAGAAAAAAAGCAAAAGGAGCATAATGCTAATATTGCTCGTTATGAAAAAGAAAAAGCCGAAAAAGAAAAACAGCGACAAGAATTCGATAAAAACTACGAAACACTTAATAAGGAGAAAAACGAAATTATTAAGGAGCAAGAAAAAAATCGTGGCAATATTGATGTGAAAGTTACTGAAATAATATCATTGGCAAAAACTCCTTATTTAGTAAGCGAAGCTTTATGCGAACGCATGTATGAACTTGGTGCAACAATGAAAAAACTGAAGTTGCCTAAAAGCAGCTCAAAAGACTTTTTTACTGAACTTGCCCATGCAGAAAAATGTGTCTGTGACAGATGCATTGGAGAGGCCGAAAGAGCTGCTATATTAAAAAATGCCGATAAATATCTTGGCAGTGACCATCAAGCTGTTTTGAATAATATTAAAAGTGTTTTGACGGATAGTTCTTATGATGACAGATTGGTTGTTTCTTTTAGAGAACTTGGTGAATTACAAGAAGAAAAAACTCGTTTGAATGCACGATTTGCCGATGTAGAGGACAAGCTTATTAAGGCTGGTGGTCCTCAAGTTGAACAGTTGCAAAAAGAAATTGAAACTTTAATCAGCAAAATATCTGAAGCTAAGGCAATGCTTAACATTATTGAATCAAAAGACGAGAACGATGAAACTTTGACCGAAGAAAACAATCTTCACAGAGCTCGTATTGCTGATAAGGAGTATGAAATTAAGATTGCTTCTACAACAAAAACTAATGCAGCATTACATAAGAAAAACATTGTTCAAGGACTTGTTGACGAAATTAAAGTTCAGGCAACCCATGCACTAAAACAAGAAATAATAAAAAAGACCAATGAAAAAATTGCTCGTGTAATAACCGATGACTACATAGAAATCGAAAATATTGATGGCTACATAAAACTAAAAAATAAAGATGGAGCTAGCGAAGGACAAACCCTTAGTATTGGTTATTGTTTCTTGGGAACATTATTTGAAGATGCAGAATTAGAATTTCCGTTTGTTATTGACTCACCGACAGGAAAAATGGACTTTGATAAACGTCAGGCTGTTGCTGAAATTATTCCTGTTGTCTTCAATCAAATGATTGCGTTTGTGCAATCAGCAGAAGTAGAGCGTTTTGCTGACAGATTTTATGATAATGCAGATTCGCAATATCTTACAGTTGTTGCATCTAAAGAAACCGGAGAAATTACTGTTCATAAAGGTATAGAATTCTTCGATTCTTATCAACGTCAACATAAAGGAGATGAAATATAATGCATTTTACTATGTCAAAAAGTGCACAAGATTTTTTTAGCAACATAATTGCTCAAGAAGGATTTCATGGTCCTAAAGATAAAAATAAATTCATTCAGTTTGACGTATATTACTGCTGTGCTTTAATTGGAATGGCGGCAGTGCAGTTAGATAGTGATACTTCTGATTTGAAAGCCCAATTGGTTGATAAGTATCCCAAAGCGTATTCAGAATGCAAAGCACATATTGCAGGCCTTTTGGTTGCAACAGAAGCTAAACGCCTCGGTATAGATTTGCAGAGTTCAAAGCTCGAAGAAGTTATGTTGCAGTATTTGAGCGATGATTCTACAATGCTTTCCGAAGAAGGAATCAAAACTTTAAATGCTTATTCATTAAAAGGATATCATTTGATACATGAATTTCCTCTTGAAGAAAAGCCTACAACAAAAGAGGAGTTTTTAGAAGCATTTAATATGGCTATACAGTTATACTCTAAATAAACGATATGTATCTAATTTGCTTTGACTCTTCTTATTACATTCGAAATAAGATTTGAGTAATCTGTTAGATCCAATTTCTATTTCACTATATACGGAAAAGAGGATACAAAGTGAATAATGGTTTTTTGAAATTATTTATCAGTGAAATTGAAACGCTCGGCTTATCTTTATATTATGATGAGCAAGATGCTGATGAAAACGAGGAAATAGTTTTAGAAATTGAAGGAGATGTTATTGTATATGTAAAGATTGATAAATATCTTAGTAATATGGATGTTTATTTATCTTTACAGTTTTATGATGCCAAAAGAAGTGAACGGCTTGATGGAAGTTGTGTTGAAGAAATTGAACGAGATCATTTATTGTATATGTTCCAAAAAAATTTTGAAAAAGAAAGCATCTTGCAATATACAATAGAGACCTGGGATGATGAATATTCATATTTGTGCCCATATCCAGATTTATACGTTGGATTGCATAATGTACCGTGCGATATTGAAATTATCAAATCCTTCGTAGAAAAAACCGATTTATTCTGTAATCACATTGAAAAATTTAGTCTTAAAGAATTACAACAAAGAGAACGTGATAAGCTTTTAAAACAAAACGGGTGCGAAGCATTTGAAATTATTAGAAATAAAACTATTGACTATGTTCCCAACAGTGAAAATAATGTCTTGGAATGGCATGGCAAAGAATACGTTTTGTTTAAAGTTGGTGACCAAAAAGCAAGCATTGAAAAAAGCAAATACGAAGCATATTTAACTTTTCTTGATAATGTGGAACTTTATAGTGATTATTCGCTTGAAATATCTAAAAACACGCTATGTATTAAAAGTTGTAGCTTTACAGCATATCTTCCAACATATGAATATGATAATGCAATTAATATTGAAACGATATATTTCAAATCAAAAATTTTGAATTTTTTGCAACTAGAAGGTTCAGAAGCTTTGGAAAATTTTTTTGAAACATATCATGACAAAGCGATAGATTCGTATTTGTTGCCCACATTGTTTACAGAAGGACATACCGATTGGAGACACATAAAGAACGCTTTTATTCATAATGGAATAAAATATCATGAACAATTCCGATTTGAAGAGTACACATCAACAACCAAAATAGGAGATAAAAAATTGTTGGATATGTGTTCTTCTTTTTCTAATGAATCATCACCGTTTATTAAAATAATGATTTTTGACAGAGATGGTTCAGTTAAAATAAAAGATATTGAAGACGAATCTTCAGGATTCAAAGATTGGGGTAATCATGTCTATTCATTTGCAATCCCTATACCCGAACATCGCAAAAAGAATGACAAAATTTCAATAGAACATTATTATACTGATCAAGAAATCACAAAGGAATATGAAATAGCTGGAATTAATAGACGATTGTATTTGGGAAATGAATTTGATCATTTAGGACGTGCCCCACATATTTCCCGTTTTTGCAGAAAAACAAGTTTTTGTGGAGAGGACCATATAAATATTATTGATGACCAAGTTATTGACCCAAACAGTGATTTAGACATAGATTACGCATTAAGCAAGATGGTTTTTGCTGATAAAATATGTGCTGAAAAACTAAGCAAAGAATCCATGGCTGCCTTCCATTTATTATATGCAAAAATTCTCAAAATCATTGAATACGATAAGTCAAAAAAGTAAGTAAAAAATTGTAGTAACTGTTTTTTTATATAGTATATGCTAATTTAAATCCACATTAATTGAAATGTGAAGTATTCAACTAGTTTTAGATTTTCACCATATTTTTGAAAAGTATACAGTCACACCATAGTTTTTTGATAATCTTTTTAATGAGTATTTATTTTTTATTTTATATTTTAATATCAATTATCGTTTTTTTGCCTCTCTTCGCCAACTCCTTAAATTGTGCTGCTCCACCGAAGTTATGCGTGACATAGGTTACGACAATATCAGACTGCTGTATCATCCACTTATTTCTCCAAGAGATTGCGAAGCGTTTGGGTACGGTTTCAAGGCCTTCGGGGTAAATTGTGTTTGTTAAGTTATCGTACTTGTTTTTCTCTGTTGGGAGATAGGCTAAAACTACGCTATAGATTATGGGGTAGGTTTGAGATAAATGTTGAAGCTGTCGGCGGACCATAGTGTCAAAGTTGCCGTTGTTGCCTACATAAAACACATTTACATTTTTATTTTCAATCAAATCTATCAGGGTCGACCGTAAGGTCGGCTCTATTTCTTTTGGCGTGTCCTTGTGACCAAAGAAGGTACAAACCATAAAATACCACCTCTTTATATGGGATATATCGCAATTATATCACAAGAATTATAAATATGCGATATGTCCCACACGATTTATCGCATATTTTATTAAACTTATATTAGCGATATATCGTAAAGGTGGTATAGGTATGAATATTAAAGAAGCGGTTGAAAAGAGAATAATTGAGCTTTGCAATGAAAGAAATATTGCAATTAATGCACTTGCAAACATTTCCGGTGTTTCACCCTCGACTATTTACAGTATGCTCAATGAGAAGAGCAAGAATCCCGGCGTAGTGTCAATCAAAAAGATTTGCGACGGTCTTGAAATCAGTATCAGAGAATTCTTTGACAGCGATTTATTTGACGATTTGGAACAAGAGATTAAATGAGTTTTGAAGTGGCTGTATCACGAACGAAGTGAGGCAGCCACTTGTTATTTATTTATATATATGCTATACTGAATTTACAGGCAAAAGCCTGAATAAAATTTTTGGAGAATGCTGTTTGAAAATGAACAACATCTTGGAGATAGTAATGTAAACCGTGAGGTTTGCAAATACTTCTCCCCGCAAGCCTCCGGTGATTGAAGGTCAACAATTTTTGGAGGTTTAACAATGAAAAATGACTGCATCATTCGTTTGGAAAAAACAGAAGAACACCGCGAAACCGAAGCTCTCGTCAGGGAAGCGTTCTGGAATGTGTACCGTCCCGGTTGTCTTGAGCATTATGTACTCAATCAGCTGAGAAATGACAAAGCGTTTGTGCCCGAGCTCAATTTCGTTATGGAAAAAGACGGCAGACTGATTGGTCAAAATATGTTTATGAGGGCGGCTATCAAAGCCGATGACGGCTCAGATTTGCCCATTATGACTATGGGACCCATCTGCATTTCACCCGAATTACAGGGGCAAAGTTACGGCAAGATACTGCTTGACTATTCCTTGGAAAAGGCGGCAGAGCTTGGTTGCGGAGCACTTTGCTTTGAGGGAAATATCAATTTCTACGGTAAAAGCGGATTCACATGTGCGAGCGAATTCGGTATCCGTTACCACGGTTTACCCGAAGGTGCGGACGCATCGTTTTTTCTTTGCAAGGAGCTGAAAAAAGGTTATCTTGACGGCATCAGCGGTGAATACACTCCACCAAAGGGATATTTTGTTGATGAGGCAGAAGCCGAAGAATTCGACAAACAGTTCCCGCCGAAAGAAAAGCTGAAGCTCCCCACACAACTGTTTTAACCTGACTGAATAAAAAGAGCCGTCCGAGTAATCGGGCGGCTTGATGTTTATGTATATATCAATTCATTGCAGACGATTTCTCTTGCTTTTTCCTGAATGCTGTTCATTAGTTGTACCCATTCGAGTTTGTTTTGGGATTTGAGTTGTTCGGTGATATTTTCGGTTTTTGTCATTTGGGATACGAGGGTATTGAACATCTGCTGTGCTTGTGTGTCGATCTCTGCACAGTGTTGGTAGAGGGTGCCTTGGGTCAGGAGGGTTGCGAAAAAGACGGGTTTGTGTTTTTGTAAGTAGTCCTTGTACAACATACCCCATTTGCCGAGGCGGATGGCTGATTCTTCGGGTGGGAGTGTAAGGTTAGGTATCATATAATCATTGACTTGTCTGTAGGTAATGTTTGCCATAAATTTCATCCTTTCTTGTTGTTGATAAAAGTGTCGTATGTGAATCTTGCCCCGAGTCTGAAGCCGATGGTGAAGCTGTCTGTGTTGCAGAGGCTTGAAAATTTGATGTAGGTTGCTACATAGTCGGTGAAAAGCTCCTGCTCCTTGTCAGCAAGGATTGATGTCAGGTGCTCCTCTTTGCCGGCAAGCTCACTAAGGCTCTTTTTTACCTTTGCCGTCAGGTTGGTTGTGCACTCCTGCGGCTCGATATTTCCATAATAAAAATCTTCAATAAGAACCCGACCCGACGAGCAATCAAAGATTGCGGTCGGGTACCCCGGAACCTTGTTGTTGCACAATAAAGTCTGACATAGCATCACCCCCTACCTTTCGGATTTGTTGATGATTTTCAGGAGCAGTTCGTCAACATCTTCTGTAGGGATACCGTCCGAGCAAGCTTTGTTACGGAACTCGTTCATTCCGCCCCCTAAAAGGTTACACTCAAAATCCGTGAGCTTCAGTTTGGTTTTCTTACTGAACATAAAAATGACCTCCTTGTATTTGGTAACACCATTTTACAAGGAGGTCTGTGTTTTGTCGAATGTGTGGAATTTGTGTTTGTTGAACATTTTGTAGATTTGTAGTATAATATGTAAAATACTTTAAGGAGATTCACTATGGATTTATTACCAAAAAAAGGAGATTTAAAAGAACTATCTAAAACAGATGCCTTTTACAAAATTGTTTTATTTCTTTTTTATAGCAATACCAAGAACAACGCAGAGAAAGAATGGAAGAAATTTTCTAATGATTTATTTTACAAAAACAGATTTTCAACCAACAGCAAAATCATTCAAGAGTTACATGATAAAGCTGAGTTCGCTGTAGAAATAATTCCTGAGAATAAAATACTATATCGAGCCCGCATTTTCAATGAGGATATTATGTCCAGTTTCTTGAATAATTTTGTCTTACCGCAAGATGATACCACAAAAATAAACGTTCCCAAATTGAATTTAAATCCTTCAGAAATGTTGCCTATAATGCTTGTAGCAGATTCCAAAGCGGGATTTAATCGTATACAAGAAGCTTATAGCAAGTGGAAACGAAAAAAATTTAAAGGATACGATAGCAAATTTTCGGGACCACCACCTAAGGAATTAACTCCTGCAGGAAGAGCAAACCCTGAACGAATCAGTTATTTGTATTTGTGTGAAGATGAACAAACACCTATTTATGAAGTACACCCTACTATTGGTCAGGAAGTAAGTGTAGCAAAATTCAAAACCAAAAGACCTTTAAAAATTTACGACCTTACAAAAAGTTTTCCTGTGCACCTTAAAAATCCTGATTATGACGTTCCTAGTTTATATGATATCATTGGAAAACATTTTTCTGTACCCAATACTGGTGAGCCGATTCAGTATCTACCAACCCAATATATTACAGAAGAAATCAAAAAACTAGATTTTGACGGCTTACGATTTAATAGTTCTCTTAAACAAGGCGGAATTAATGTCGTATTATTTGACATAGACTCTTGCACTGCTTTATCGTCTGATATCGTTAAAGTGGAAAGTATTGAAATAAAAACAACTAAACCAGATATATACAGTTTAGATAACATGAAAGCTTCTTTTTTGGATGTATAAAACATAAAACCGCTCGTTAGATTTTAGCCTAACAGAGCGGTTTTAATATTACTTAATTCCTTCAAGAGCAATCTTTTTAACTATATAATCATTGGTTAATTCTTCATCATAGTTTATACAAATAAGGCATATTCCTTTTTCTTCACAAATTTGTTTTTTTCGAATATCATGCTCTTTTTGTATTTTTAATTTTTCTTGACCACCCCAGTGTTCGACCGCTTGAAAATGCTGTATACCTTGATATTCAAAAGCGAGTTTTTTACTAGGTATATAAATGTCCAACTCTAAACCATTTAACCACTGTGGGCGATGATGACGAATAATTTCTATATTTGGATATATTTCTTCAACGATGTGATATAGTATCGTTTCACTTACCCATGCATCTCCAATTTTGGGATATCCAAGTTGTTCTCGCACCGAATTCTCTAGTGCATTTTGAAATTCATGCTGCAATTTAGATAACTCATCTCCGAACTCATCGTTCTTGGACATAAGTTGCGATAATCTTTGAACATAGTCATAAAAAGCAGGCGTGCACTCCTCTGGCAAAATATTAAAGTCTTGAATATGGTAAGGATCAATACCTAATCTAAACTTTTCTTGTTGAATGTACCATCCAAACCTCTGTTTAAAAACACCGCCATACATTGGATGGCAATATTTCATGGATGGGATTTTTTTATTACATCGGAAACAAAGATTTTCTTTGAATCCAAATGTTTCTAACGGAGATTCTTTGTAATTTCTAGACTCCTCTGCAACTATTTTAGGAAAATAATCGGCACCTAAAGGATACGTTTTAGCACCCGAATAATTTGTTAGTGGTTGTTGTTTCCTTAGTTCTATATAGTTCTCAATAGCTTTTCGTTGACATTCGCAGAAGAAAATTTTTTCTCCAATATCTTCTGAAAATCCGAAAAAAGCACCATAATGTTCTGGATAATAAACAATTGGTAATGGTAAATCCTCATAAGTTATTGCACCCAAAGATACGTCTGTATCATTACCTGCTCGAATAAGTGGCTTGTATTTTCCTGCATTGCTTTTGATCTTATCGATAAACTCATAGTAATCGAATGCTGATTTGTATGGTTGTTCATAAAGTAATATATTTGCATTTTTCCATTTAGAAATTTTGTTAATCAATGTTAACACAAGACCTTGAACGCATATATATTCTTTTATGCTATCAATAAAGCAACATGTCATCCCATCGCTATATGTATAATTGGGAAGTTGCTTTGCCAAATTACACGCCTTTTTATACTGAGCTGATTTTGAAATACCAAACTCTATATAAATAATATGCATATTTTTTCTTCCTTTGTTTTTACTCAATTCTAATGTGATTTAAAAGACAAGTATCCATGCTTATTCAATATTATACTATAAAAAGGTAAGTATTTCAATCTCTGAAAGGAGTAAATAGTTTTGCGGAAAGTTGAGTTTTCCTCTATTACAAATCACTCATTTGCGCAAACAAAAACTCCTCACCGATTTCTCGATGAGGAGTTCATTTTAAATATAGAGTTTTACTTCAATATCTCGCCAGCCTCTTACACGCTTTGTTGGGGATATGGAATAGACATATTCCTGTGCATCCTCAATCGTCAGAGTAAATTCAGCAAATTTGAAGAAGTTCTCCGTTAATCCTTGATAGCTGCCTGAGCGGCTGCGAGGCGAGCGATCGGTACACGGAAGGGTGAGCAGGATACATAGTTGAGGCCGATCTTGTGGCAGAACTCAACTGATACGGGGTCACCGCCGTGCTCGCCGCAGATACCGTAGTGAAGGTTCTTGCCGCTAGCCTTACCCTTAGCTACTGCCATTTCCATAAGAGCGCCTACGCCTGTCTGGTCAAGCTTTGCGAAGGGATCGTTTTCAAAGATCTTTGTATCGTAGTAAGCGTTAAGGAACTTACCTGCGTCATCACGGCTGAAGCCGTATGTCATCTGAGTAAGGTCGTTAGTACCGAAGCAGAAGAAGTCAGCTTCCTTAGCGATTTCGTCAGCTGTGATACAAGCTCTGGGAATTTCGATCATTGTACCAACTTCGTACTTGAGATCTACGCCTGCTGCTGCGATTTCAGCGTCAGCTGTATCAACAACAACCTTCTTAACGAACTTGAGTTCCTTGATGTCGCCTACGAGGGGAATCATAATTTCGGGAACTACGTTCCAGTCAGCGTGAGCCTTCTGAACGTTGATAGCTGCACGGATAACAGCCTTTGTCTGCATTGCTGCGATTTCGGGATATGTTACAGCAAGACGGCATCCTCTGTGACCCATCATGGGGTTGAACTCGTGGAGAGAAGCGATGATAGCCTTGATGTCTTCAACGGACTTGCCCTGAGCTTCAGCAAGGAGCTTGATGTCAGCTTCTTCTGTGGGAACGAACTCGTGAAGAGGGGGATCAAGGAAACGGATTGTAACGGGGTTGCCTTCAAGAGCTTCATAAAGAGCCTCGAAGTCGCCCTGCTGATAAGGAAGAATCTTCTCAAGAGCAGCTTCTCTTTCAGCAACTGTATCAGCACAGATCATTTCACGGAAAGCAGCGATTCTGTCAGCCTCGAAGAACATGTGCTCTGTACGGCAAAGACCGATACCTTCTGCGCCGAGCTCACGAGCCTTCTTAGCGTCTGCGGGTGTGTCAGCATTTGTACGAACCTTAAGAGTTCTGAATTCATCAGCCCAAGCCATGATTCTGCCGAATTCGCCTGCGATTTCAGCATCAACTGTGGGGATGATACCGTCATAGATGTTACCTGTTGAACCGTCGATGGAGATGTAGTCGCCTTCGTTGTAAACCTTACCTGCGAGCTCGAACTTCTTGTTCTCTTCGTCCATCTTGATTTCGCCGCAACCGGATACACAGCAGGTACCCATACCACGAGCAACAACAGCTGCGTGAGATGTCATACCGCCACGTACTGTAAGGATACCCTGAGCAGCCTTCATACCTGTGATATCTTCGGGAGATGTTTCAAGACGAACAAGAACAACCTTTTCGCCTCTTTCGTTCCATTCAACAGCGTCTTCAGCTGTGAATACAACCTTACCGCAAGCAGCACCGGGGGATGCGCCGGGACCCTTACCTGCGGGTGTGGAGCTCTTCAGTACCTTAGCATCAAACTGAGGATGAAGGAGAGTGTCAAGGTTTCTGGGGTCGATCATTGCAACTGCCTTCTTTTCGTCGATCATGCCTTCGTCAACGAGGTCACAAGCGATCTTGAGAGCAGCCTTAGCGGTTCTCTTGCCGTTTCTAGTCTGAAGCATATAGAGCTTACCGTCTTCAACGGTGAATTCCATATCCTGCATATCTCTGTAGTGATCTTCGAGAATTGCGCAAACCTTATTGAATTCCTCGAATGCTTCGGGGAACTTTTCAGCCATTTCAGCGATGGGCATGGGAGTACGAACACCTGCAACAACGTCTTCACCCTGTGCATTTGTAAGGAACTCACCCATAAGACCCTTTTCGCCTGTTGCGGGGTCACGTGTGAAAGCAACACCTGTACCGCAGTTGTCACCCATGTTACCGAAAGCCATAGCCTGTACGTTAACAGCAGTACCCCAGGAGTAAGGAATGTCATTATCTCTTCTGTAAACGTTTGCACGGGGGTTGTCCCATGAACGGAAAACTGCTTCAACAGCACCCATAAGCTGTTCCTTGGGATCGGAGGGGAAATCCTTGCCGATCTTGCTCTTGTACTCAGCCTTGAACTGAGCAGCGAGCTCCTTGAGGTCTTCAGCTGTAAGGTCAACGTCCTGAGTTACGCCCTTTTCTTCCTTCATCTTGTCGATGAGCTCCTCGAAGTACTTCTTGCCGACTTCCATAACAACGTCGGAGTACATCTGGATGAATCTTCTGTAGCAGTCATAAGCCCAACGAGCGTTGCCGGACTTAGCAGCCATAACCTCAACAACCTCTTCATTAAGACCGAGGTTAAGGATTGTATCCATCATACCGGGCATGGAAGCACGTGCACCGGAACGAACTGAAACAAGAAGGGGCTTTTCAAGGTCGCCGAACTTCTTGCCTGTGATTTCTTCCATCTTAACGATGTATTCCATAATTTCAGCCTGAATCTCATCATTGATCTTACGGCCGTCTTCATAGTACTGTGTGCAAGCTTCTGTTGTGATTGTGAAGCCCTGGGGAACGGGAAGACCGATTTTTGTCATTTCGGCAAGGTTAGCGCCCTTACCGCCGAGAAGCTCACGCATGGAAGCGTCGCCTTCTCTGAACAAATAAACGAATTTTTTGCTCATTTTTATTCCTCCAAATCTTTATGCAGACCGGATTTTTCCGCATCCGCTATTTTACTTTTTATGTAAACGGCATTACGCCCGTTTAACCTTATACATTATAACAAATTTGAAACCGGATTTGCAAGTCAATTTTTTGATAAATCCACGCAAAAAGTGTACTTTTTTTTGTATAACCTTGCCAATAAACAGCAAAAGCGGTGCTTCCCACAAGAAAAACACCGCAGATTTTACTTTATACGCCAAAGAACCACTTCATGAGATTGAGGAAGAAATTAAACATATCCATAAGGAAGTCCTTGAGAGTTGCAAAGGATTCCTTTTCAAGGTTTGCAGCATAGATGTAAAGGTCCTCTTGGACATTCTCAATCGTGTAAACGCCGTCCTTATCAGGCTCGATGATATAACCGTATTCGCTTTCAACACCGAGAACAACGTCCGCCTCATAGTGTGTGTTTGCAACCTTAAGCACGGTGGTCTGGTCAAAAGCGTGGCCGTTTACAGCCTCGGCAGTGAAGCTGAACGTTCCGCCTTCAACAACGTAATTTGTTCCCGACACACTTGTAATTGCAAGCTTTTCCTCGCAAGCAGGAGCTACGGCTACAAAATAGGAGTTTGTGAAGCTGTCACCTTCAGCGGCAAAAACCATAAGGGAGCAGCAGGAAAATGCGATAATCACCGCAAGAATAACCGAAATTAACTTTTTCATATAAATCATCCTTTCGTCATTGGATATACAAAAATATTATATTACAGAAAAAAGAAAAAATCAAGCACGAATTAACAAGCCATACTGCAATTATTCGTTTTATGTCGGAAGCGGGGGCTAATATTTACAATTTGTCTATTGACAAACTATCGGTAAATTACTATTATATACAAGGTATAAAAAATAAACCGCACATTAACGGAGGTATTTTTATGAAAAAAGTTCTCGCTCTTGTGCTTGTTGCAGTAGTATTGGCTTCCTGCACGGCTTGCACAACAATCGAACTCGTAATTCCCGTTGCAGGTGTTCCTGCAGGCAACGTAAACACAAACACACAGACTCCTCCTGCAGAGCAGGCTACACAGGCTCCCGCTCCTCAGGAAAATACAACTGCTGCGCCCGCTCCTCAGGAGCAGACAACGGCAGCACAGCAGACTCCCTCAACAGAAACTACTACTCAGACTCCCTCTGCAGAAACTACTACTCAGGCTCCCGCACAGAACAACGGCACTCCCACAGCAAAGGCTGACATTGTAAAGCTCTACTGCGACGCTTACAACAAGCTGGGAACTGCTTCCTCTATCAAAAGAACCTATGACTACACATCAAACTACAACAAGATTCTTGATATAGACGGCGGCAATACAACACTTGCAAAGATCGCTGACAAGCTTATGGGTATGTTTATGAAGGAAAACACCGAAGAAATTGACTTCTCCGTAGCAGATCTTCCTCCCGTAGGTGCATCAACAATCAACATTGACCCCGCTCTTATTGCAAACGCAACCTGCAAGGATATGGGCGACTACTATGAGGTAGTTCTTTCTTCAACCGGCACAGCCGCAAACCGTGAGGTTGACTCTCCTCCCCTCACAGGCTCTGCAGGCTCCTTCGGTCCTCTTCTTAAGGCAGAAGACGTTTCAGGCGCAGCAGCAGGCTTCGTTGAGTTCCAGGGTCTTCACACCTATTATGAAACAGCAACAGTTAAGGCAAACATTACAAAGGACGGCAAGATTACAGCTCTTGAATTCAATACTCCCTGTATTCTCCACTTCGACAGCGTTTCCGCTATGAAGATTGTTAACGTTGGCGTTTGTGAGCTTGGTCTTCTCTTCCAGCAGAGATACAAGATAGCATACTGATTTCGCTTCCGGAGTCCGCTTTTGCAGACTCCGGCTTTTTTGTAAAAAAATAATTACGGGTATCGGTTCAACACCGATACCCGAATTTTATTTGTTATAAGAGAATTATTCTCAGCCCTCTGTTTCCTTAATCCACTGAAGGCTGTCCTTAAGGCTGTCGCGGAGAGGTCTGGGATTGTAGCCGAGCTCCTTCTGAGCCTTTGCATAAGAGAAGTTACAGTTTGAAACAAGCTTTCTTACGGCATAGCGCGTGAAGATGGGTGACTGACCCGAAACCTTGTAAAATACCTCCATGATGGGAGCGGCAAAATCAATTATGCCCTTACCGAGCTTGATTTTGGGAGGCTTGTTACCTGAAACATCAGCAAGAAGTCTTATGAATTCGTCAACTGAGCAGCTCTTGTTACAGAGAAGATAAACCTCACCTGCACCGCCCTTGTCACCTGCTGCGATTGTGCCGATAGCGACATCACGTACGTCAACGAAGTTATATGCACCGAAGGTCATAGTAATGGGGAATTTACCTGAAGAGAACATTCTCACCATGCTGCCGATGCTGGAAACCTTGAAGTCATAGGGTCCCATACAGGCGCTGGGCTGACACACAACTGTTTCGAGTATGCCGGGCTCATTTGCGGCAAGAACCTTTGCGGTTGCCTCTGCCTTTGTCTTTGCATAGGTACCCTCAAGCTTATCGGGATCGTAATCGTAAACCTCTGTCATAAGCTGATTGTCGGGAAGAGGAATATATGTATCAACGCTTGACATATAAACGAGCTTCTTTACGCCCGTTGCCTTACAGGCCTTGATAACGTTTTCGGTACCCGTTACGTTTACTTTATAAACGAAATCCTCATTACCGGGCTTGATTTCAACACAGCCTGCAACATGGTAAACGATGTCACAATCCTTAAAAGCCTCAAGAAGGGAATCGTAATCGGTAATATCGCCCTTGACCTTAGTGCATGCAAGACCGTCGAAATAACCGGGATCCTTTCTTAAAAGAATTCTTGTTTCTCTGTCCGTGTAGTTCTGAAGTTCCTTAAGAATCGCAAAGCCTACGTGACCGGTAGCACCGGTAAGACATACATTGAATTTTTCCATTTCTTTCATCCTCTTTCAATATCAAAGTAAAAGATAAACATAATTATATATTCCGTAGCAGTAAATGCCGAGACCTGCTACGATGAATATGTGAAAAAGAGAGTGTATATATCTCTTTTTAGCACCGATTTTATAAAGCACACAGCCTATAAGAAGCACAATTCCCCCGACAAGCAGAGAGGCAAAGGCTCCCTTCGGAAGGGCTACATATGTGGGAGCACCGATAACGGCACACAGGGCTGAGGTTACAATATACATTGCCATACGGAGATTTTTAAATTTTCCGAAAAAGAAAATTGTAAGAATAAGACCTGCAATAACACTTCCCCAGCACATCACCAGCATCAGCACAGCCCCTAATGCACTTCCCCTTTCATAAACTATGGGAACACAGCCCGTAACGGTGCCTGCAACGGAAAAGAATATTGCGCTGTGGTCCGTTACTCTGAGAATCTTCCTTATATACCCGTGCTTTGCGGCGTGATAACACACGGATGCCGTGAAGCACATTGCATTTCCTATAGCGTAAAGCCACAGACAGACAAGAGGAAAAAGCTCTCCCTTACAAAGGGGAAGACATTTTATGAGCATAAAAAGAGGAATACCGAGCCCCGCAAAATGGGTCAGCACATTAAGAATCTCTTCTCCTCTTGTGTAGTTTACAAGCTCTACGCTCTCGAATCTGTTTTTCATAGCTTTATAATTGTATTGAAGTTATCGGTTAAAGACGGATACATAAGCTCTCTTGTAAGAGCTGCTATCTGATCCGTGGTTTTAAGAATACCGTTCTTCTTGCTGTCCTTAAGGGGCAGTTTTTTTATAATGCGTGAGGGAAGCCTGCCCACACTTACAACTACCTCTCTTTCGGCGTCACATGCATCCTTAACGGCATAGGAGCCGTCAAAAACGCTTAAGAATACCTTTGAAACAAGATCAAGAAGTAACATATCCTTAATCTCCTTCAGATATTTTTTATCAATTGCCTTTCCGAAGGTGAAGAAGTTGATAAGTCTTCCCGCACCGCCGCATTTTGCCTTAAGAAGCTTCTTGCAGGCAAAGCGGATTACCGGATACAAAAGGTCGTAGGAAGGTATTTTTATGCCGTTTGCGCGCAGTCTTTCGTAAAAATCCTGTTTATCGCTCTTTCCTGCCTCAAGAAGATTAAAGAGCACTCCTAAAGTGTGTTTTTTCAGATATTCGCCGGTGTATTTTTCACCGTTATATGTAAATTCCTTCAGGAACTCAACATTAATTCTTGCGTTTTTTCCGTCAAAGGTGAGATAAGTCACGGGGGCAGGATGTCCCGTAAGCGAGCCGAGATTTATCTGAGTGATTTTATTTCCCTTTTCCGTCACGAATTCCGTCGTTCTCTGCATATGGGAATGTCCCGTAAACATAAGCCTGAGCCCGTGGTCTGCGAGCACCGAAGCAACACGGAAGTTATCTCCGATAGATTGACCCGAATTTATAAAACGGCAGAAGGGATGAAGCAGCAGATGATGCTCCATTGCAATTACCCTGCAGTTTTCCTCTCTTGCCTTGCCGAGCTGCTCACACATCCAGGAGAGATGCTCATCGCTGTAGCCGGAGCTGCCTCCCGGTCCGTCACAGTCATCGTGAACGGCTAAAAGACGAAGCCCCTCCGTTACCTGAAAGCATCGGGAAACAAGCCCTATGGGTGTTGTGTATAAAGAAA
The DNA here is from genome assembly GCA_045533835.1 of Acutalibacteraceae bacterium. GTDB lineage: Bacteria > Bacillota > Clostridia > Oscillospirales > Acutalibacteraceae > RUG806. Next base: position 2,356 of record JAZSIM010000089.1, on the reverse strand, counting down.
TACAATCACTCTCACCGAAGCATTTATACCATTCCGTCAGGTCACTTGCGGAAAGCGTTTCCACGTCGTGAAAAATCTCCGTACCCTCGAAGCGCCTCGGGTTACGGTCCGAGCACCAGTCGTGGGTGGAGGTTATAACGTAAAGCTTTTTCTTTTTGCTGAAAAAAGAAAATTTCTCTTTTACCTCCTCGTGGGAGCATTTTTCACCGTCATTGGTGATATCACCCGCAATACATACGCAGTCTGTATCCTCCGCAAGGAATTTCTCAAAAGCGCTGTCAAGAATCGCACCCGTTTCCTTAAGGCACTTCTGGTCGCTTCCCTCTCTGAGCTCATAGGCTCTGCCCGTGCTTCCGAGCTTTTCCGAATAGTGGTGAATATCCGCAATGAACGCAATTCTGTAATCCGGCATATCACTTTCCCTTTCCGTATATATCTCTTTCCCGTATTTATGAATAAATTATAAATTAAATGCACACCGTTGTCAACAAAAGAATAACACTCCGTCAGCACTAATTACGAAATAAATATATATAATATTTTAAGTTAGCATATTTACTTTTCGAAAGACTTGTAATATAATTTACTTTGTATATTTATAAACAAAGGATGAAGAAAAATGACAGACTTTGAAAGACTCGCACAGCTTTTATTTCCGGACATAGACAAGACCATAGCGGACTATGAAGAAATGTATCCTCAGAGAAGCCTCGGAGAGGGTGCCAAGGTAACACGCTTTGCACCCAGCCCCACAGGCTATATGCATATAGGCAATATGTTCTCCTGCCTTATTGACCGTCTTGCAGCCTCAACTCCCGACAGCGTTTTCTATCTCCGTATAGAGGACACCGACAAGAAGAGAGAGGTACACGATGCCATTGATAAGATAATTGAAGGTCTTACCGCCTTCGGTATTGCCCCCACAGAGGGTGCAACGGGAACAGACTCCGAAAAGGGTGCTTACGGTCCCTATAAGCAGAGCCTCAGGAAGGATATCTATCAGGCCTTCGCAAAGGAGCTTGTAATAAAGGGCTTCGCATACCCCTGCTTCTGCACGGAGGAGGATCTGAGCTCCCTTCGCGAGAACCAGGAAAATGAAGGCGCAAACCCCGGCTACTACGGCAAATATGCCGCCTGCAGAAATCTTACCATAGAAGAGCAGGAGGAAAAAATAAAGGCAGGCATCCCCTACACGGTACGTCTTCGCTCCGACGGTGACGAAAGCAGAAAGATTATCGTAGAGGATCAGATAAAGGGTAAAATCGAAATGCCCGAAAACATTCAGGATCTGGTTCTTCTCAAGACCGACGGAATTCCCACCTATCACTTCGCACACGCAGTTGACGATCATCTTATGAGAACAACTCACGTTGTAAGAGGTGACGAGTGGATTTCCTCACTTCCTCTTCACATTCAGCTTTTCAAGCTCTTAGGCTACAAGGCTCCCAAGTTTGCGCACATTTCTCCCATTATGAAGCTCGACAACGGCAACAAGAGAAAGCTGAGTAAGCGTAAGGACCCCGAAGCATCAGTCAGCTTCTATGCCGAGCAGGGCTATCCCGCAGACGGTGTTGTTGAATACCTTATGACTCTTGCAAACTCCAACTTTGAAGACTGGAGAAAGGCTAACCCCACAGCCGATAAGTATGCTTTCCCGTTCTCATTCAAAAAGATGAGTACATCGGGCGCACTTTTCGATATACTCAAACTCAATGACATCTGCAAAAACACAATTTCTCTTATGTCAGCTGACACAGTTTACGAAAACACCGTAAGCTGGGCAAAGGATAACGACGAAGAGCTTTATAAGCTCTTTACAGAAGACGAAGCCTTTGCAAAGGGTATTCTCGCAATAGACAGAGATGTACCCAAGCCCAGAAAGGACATAATAAACTGGTCGGGTGTAAAGGAATATGTTTCATATTTCTACAACGACTTATTTAACCCCGGATATACACTTCCCGAAAACATAAACAAAGAGGATGCAGTTAAGATAATAGAAAGCTACAAGGCAGTTTATGATGTAAATGATGAAAAGGACGTATGGTTCAACAAGATTAAAGAGCTTTGCGAGCCTCTCGGCTTTACTCCCAATGTTAAGGAATACAAGAAAACTCCCGAGCTTTTCAAAGGTCACGTTGGCGATGTTTCAACTGTTATAAGAATCGCGCTTACCGACAGAACAAATACTCCCGACCTTTGCTCAATTATGAAATTACTCGGCACTCAGGAAATTATGAAGCGTTTTGACAGCTTCACAGCAGCTATGAAAGGATAAAATTGATATGGCTATAGAAGAAACCTCACTCTCTTCAAATTTTATACACGATTTTATTGACGAGGATTTAGCGGCAGG
>JAZSIM010000025.1:0-50549 GCA_045533835.1 Acutalibacteraceae bacterium | reverse complement strand
CCAGGCGCTGATTGTGCCACCGTCATCATTGCCGTCAAGGCCGTTTATATCGGTGCTGAAACGGTTCTTAAGAGTCCAGCGGACCCATTTCTGCGTAAGGTCGCTGCGGCCTGCGTTGGCAAAGAGATAGGGAGTATGGATATCGTGCTGATTGCCTATCCAGAAGCCGTGACCGGGGTCAATAGCCGCACGGTTGATTGAAGCATCCTCCATAAAGGCCTCAAGCTCAGAAATGAAGTATTCTTCACTACCGAAAAGCTCAATCATACCCTCAATATCCTGAAGTGCATTCCATCGCCACTGTCTTGCACTGCCCTCGCAGTAGCAGTCAGCAAACTTTTTAATCATGACAGCATCATAGAATGAGGTAATATAGGGGCTGAAATTCCATACGTAGGTGCCGTCGGAATTTCTTGCCTGGAAGTATTTTGTTTCGGGATTGAAGGTGTTTTTATAATACATTGACTTTGTATAATACTTCTGTGCATCCTCTTCATATCCGAGAGCCTCTGCAAGAGCGGCAATTGCAGCGTCCTCCCAGGAATATTCGATTGTTCTTGCAACGGATTCGTCACCGGGGGCAAGATCATCAGGCACATAGCCGTACTGATTATAAAGATTAATATAATCTCTGCCGACCTTAACGTGCTTTACCTCTGATGACAGCTTCATATATTCGAAAGCCGCTTCAACATCAAAATCGGTGAAACCCTTAAGATAGCTTTCAGTAATGACTATATTGGCAGGGTCACCGAGCATAGAGCCCGCATAGCCTGCACCCTGTGCCCAACGGGGAATTGCACCGCCCGTCTTTGCCATTTCAACAAGTGAATTAAGGCAGTCGTACTGAATTTCAGGCTCAATAAGCGTGTAAAGAGAATGTGTCGTGCGGCAGGTATCCCAGAGTGAAAGATCGGTTCTGTAGGTAAAGCCGTCAGCCGTGTGAACCTTCTTATCAAAGCCGAGATATTCACCGTTTACGTCGGTAAAGTTTGTGGGCATTATCATGCTGTGATAAAGAGCTGTATAGAAAACCTTTTTAATTTCCTCATGGGAGGACTGCATATCAATTACGGAAAGTGCCTCCTCCCAGTCAGCAAGAGCATTTTCTCTTACCTCATCAAAGGAAAGACCGCCTGCCTCCGCCTCAAGGTTTTCGAGGGCATTTTCTGTACTTACAAAGCTTATGCCGACCTTCATTTCAAGGGGCTGACCGCTTATGTCACCAAAATTGATATCAATACCGAGATCATCCGAGCTGCCCTTGATTTCATAGCTTACTATTTCCTTATCGGGAATTGCAACGAAATATACGGGAAGACCGTCATAACGGGAAGAGAAAGCAGCACTGAGAACTGCAGAGCCTGAAATCATTCCGTTTTCAACCCTTACGTCACCGCTGTAGGCTCCGTAATTACCTGCCGTACTTGTAACATGAATGAAAAGACGGGCGTCTGATGACTTGCCGAAGGTGTATCTGTGAATACCGGTGTGAATGTCAGCGGTAAACTCAGCAAGACAGTCGATTGAAGGAAGATATACGCTGTAATAACCGGGAACAGCAGACTCATAAAGGTGTGAATAAGCAAGAACACCTGCAGCAGTGCTTCCGATAGCAGGAGTCACTCTGAACATCTGATAGTCCTCGGCACCGGTACCGGAAAGTCTTGAATGGCTGAAGCCCTTGATATGCCCGTGCTCGTAATAATAACCCGAGGTGTTAGTCTTTACAATATAAGCTCCGCCGATAAAGGATGTGTCGGGACCGAGTCTTACGCTGCCGAAGGGAACGGTAGCAGCGGGGCTCAGCATTCCTGCTGTCCAGGGTGTACCGCCCGTACCCGTAAACGGATCAACGTACTGTGTGTACTCCCCTGTTTCTGTTTCAGGCATTTCATAGGGTTTTACAAGCACACCTGCGAAAAGTCCCGAAAACATCATTTCAAGGGACAAAAACATTGAAACAAATACTCTGATAAAGGGCCACAACATAAATTAAACTCCCCCATAATATATATTTATAATAAATATACACTATATTACAAATCTTGTCAACAATAAAGGGATATCCGAAAAAACCGGATATCCCCTTAACTGTATTGAATTTTTATCTCAATCCGAAATTCTCTAAAACGTAGTCCATATCCTTATCACCGCGACCTGAAAGGTTAATAAGAACAGAGCCGTGCTCCATAGTCTTGGCAAGCTTCATACCGTATGCAACAGCGTGCGAGCTTTCAATTGCGGGAATAATACCCTCAAGACGCGAAAGCTTGAAAAAGGCATCAATGGAATCGTTGTCATCAATTACATCGTACTTTACACGGCCGATTTCCTGCAAGAAGGCATGCTCAGGACCGGAGGACGGATAGTCAAGACCGCTGGCAACAGAGTAAACGGGAGCGGGTTCTCCGTTTTCATCCTTAAGCATTATGCTGTTGAAGCCGTGCATTATACCCTCTGTGCCGTACTTGAGAGAGGCTGCGTGATCACCGAGCTTTTCACCTCTGCCGAGAGGCTCAATGCCGTAGATGTCAACAGGGTCATTGAGGAAGCCTGAGAAAAGACCCGCTGCATTTGAGCCGCCGCCCACACAGGCAACAACAGCCGTGGGGAGATGTCCCGTCATTTCAATGAACTGCTCTCTTGCTTCAATTCCGATAACGCTCTGAAAATCTCTTACCATCATGGGGAAGGGATGCGGACCGAGAACTGAGCCGATACAGTAAATTGCAGTTTCATATTCCTTGCTGTATGCATCGAATGCTGCATCAACAGCTTCCTTAAGCGTCTGAAGTCCGTGTGTAACCTCAATAACATTAGCACCGAGAATCTTCATTCTCGCAACATTGGGAGCCTGCTTTTTGATATCAACCGCACCCATATAGATATCGCATTCAAGTCCGAAATAAGCTGCAGCAGTAGCAAGAGCCACACCGTGCTGACCGGCACCCGTTTCTGCAATAACCTTCTTCTTGCCCATATACTTTGCAAGAAGCGCTTCACCCATACAGTGATTGAGCTTGTGAGCACCCGAATGGTTAAGGTCCTCACGCTTTGCATAAAGCTGAACCTTACCGCCGAGTGAATCGGAAAGTCTTTCAAGATGTGTAACAGGTGTGGGTCTGCCCTGAAATTCCTTTCTGATTCTTCTGAGCTCTGCAATAAACTTTCTGGACTGGCAGATCGAAAAATAAGCCTGAGTGATTTCATCCATAGCCTTGACAAGCTTCTCTTCTACAAAGACACCGCCGTATTTGCCGAAATATCCGTCATTATCGGGATAATTATTGAAATAGGTATCAAAGTTTACATTATTAAGTATCATTTTTATATCTCCTCAAATTACATATTTGTTTGCTTTTATAAACTGATTTTAGTTTTTCTGAAAACCTTAAGAAGCAGCACACCGATAATGATTCCTGCTACACCCTGCACGGCATTGGGAGGAATATTGACAAGAGATGCGCCGAAGCCATACATAAAGCCTTCAAAAATATAATAGCCTGCAATCATAATCACCTCAGCTGCAATGCCCGAAGCAATAGCTGCCGGAAGCTCACCCGGCTTAACTGAAAGCCTTCTGTAAATAAAGTAAGCGCATACCGCCATAAGTCCTTTTACCGCAAAGGTCACGGGTGCGTAAACAAAGTATCCCGCAAAGACATCGGCAAGCGCACTGCCAAGCCCGGCGGCAAGAAATGAAAAGCCGGGAGGCAAAAGCCAGCCTGCAAGAAGCACCATGCAATCACCGAGGTTTATATATCCCTTAAGCGGTGACGGAATCTTTACAACCATGGTTGCAACACACGTAAGAGCAGCAAATAATGCCGCCAGAACAATAATTTTTGTTTTCTTTTTCATTTTTTTCTCTTCCTTATATTTATTTTTCTCTTCCCGTTTCACTTCAGCCTCGCCATCGTTTTGTCAGAAGAATAAAAACATCCCCAAAAATAAAAATCCCCGACAGATATATTCTCTGTCAAGGACGAATAAAGCTATCCGCGGTGCCACCTTGATTCACGTTATACGTGCACTTTAAAGGATACTGACATATCCCCGGGAGCTTACGTGTCCCATACGTTGCAGAATACTCTGTGACTGACACATTTGACTGCACCCTCGGCGGCCCATTTGATAAACGGTATCTGACCTGCATTACACCGCCGCAGGCTCTCTGAACAGTCCTTGTTTACCTTTACTTCCGCTTCATCGGTTTATTTATTGAATTAATAATATCACCGCGGATTTTTTTTGTCAATACCCGATATTTAGTTATTTTTACAGAATTTTAACTTTTTATCATAGTAAAATTGCCAAAGCGTCCTCTGTGCCGGCAGTCAGCCGTCAACAGTTATTTTGCCCTTATATAATTGACAAGAACTCTTTATATATGGTACAATACCGCAGGCTAAAGGAGTGTATTTATGAATTTAGGATTTTCTTTCTTTTTTAACAGCATTTTGCTCGGAATAGGACTTGCAATGGATGCCTTTTCCGTATCCCTTGCAAACGGTCTTAACGAGCCTTGTATGAAAAAAGGCAAAATACTCGGAACAGCAGGTATTTTCTCTGTCTTTCAGGCTCTGATGCCCCTTATAGGCTGGATATGTGTTTCCACCGTAGCTCAGAAGTTTGAAGCATTTTCGGCTCTTATTCCCTGGATTGCACTCATTCTTCTCGGAATAATCGGCGGCAAAATGCTTTATGAAGGAATAAAAAACAGGGACTGCACCTGCGAGGAAAAGCCTGCAATAGGCATTACGGGACTTCTCGTTCAGGGCGTTGCAACCTCCATTGACGCTCTTTCTGTCGGCTTTACAATTGCTGATTACAATTTTACCGAGGCACTTCTCTCTTGCATCCTTATCGGCATTGTCACCTTCTTCATCTGCTTCGCCGGTATCATCATCGGCAAAAAGGCAGGCACGAGGCTTTCGGGCAAGGCAGGTATTTTCGGCGGTGCAATTCTCATCTTCATCGGACTCGAAATCTTCATTTCAAGCTTTATCAAATAAATTAGCTTCCGAAATACCGCTCAACCGTCATTCTTCTCCGAAAATCATACACATTTTTCCTGTTTGTTGTATATTTTTGTTTTTAGAACTTTACAAAACGTTAATTCTTGTGTTATAATTTGTTCATAAAACAAAAAAGGAGTACAATTATGAAGCTCAAAAAAGTATTATCACTGGTTCTCTCCCTGTTGCTTATCTGTTCTGTCTTTGTTCCTGCCGTTAGTGCGGCACAGGAAGAGGAATACCCCATTATCTATATACCCGGAACAAGAAATCCTCTTTATGCTGACAAGAACAATCCCTCTCAGGATAACCGTATATGGAAAATCGGCGTTGATGTCGGTGCTGTTGTAAAGGAAGCACTTGCGCCCTGTCTTAAGGAGCTTGCTCTCGGCATCGTAAGAGATGATTACACAGCTTACTGTGACGAGCTTGCAAATACCGTTGTGCCTCTTTTTGAAAAGATTGTTCTTGACAAAAACGGCGAAGCTTCTAACGGCTCAGGCGTTGAAAAAGAATCCGCATCAAGAAGCTATCCCGCAAAAAGCGGCAATTACGGCTTCTGGGATTATCATTTCGTATACGACTGGCGTCTTTCTCCCATGGACGTCTGCCATCAGCTCAAGGCTCATATTGACCGCGTAAAGACTCTTACCGGCAAGGATAAGGTTGTTCTTATCGGCAGATGCATGGGCGCAAATATGATCAGCGCTTATTTCACGGAATATTATGACCACGCAGTAGAAAGCGTTGATAACATCGTAATGTATGAGCCCTCAAACCTCGGCCTTGATATTATCGGTACTATCTGGTCAGGTCAGGTTTCCCTCGATGACAATCAGCTTGATTTATTCCTTGATTACTATCTTGCTCATGAGGATCTTATAAGCGATGAAGCAACAGCCGAGCTTGTAACTGCACTTGTAAGCATTCTTAATGACATCAGAATGCTCGGCATCGCAACAGACCTTGTAAACAAGCTTCTTGAAAACGTCGGTGACAATCTCATCCCCCGTCTTCTTCTCGGCACCTTCGGCTCATTCCCCTCCTTCTGGTCAATGGTCGGCAAGGAATATTATGAGGATGCAAGAGAATTCGTATTTGCAGGCAGAGAAGATGAATACAAGGGCTTTATCGAAAAGACTGACGACTGGTACTATAACGTAATGGAAAAGCTTCCCGAAACAATGAAGTCCCTTGAAAAGGACGGTGTTTCAATCGGCGTTCTCGTTAAGTACAACATCCCTTCATATCCCTTCTACACAAATGCTTCTCAGCAGACCGATATGGTATCCGACGTTTACCACGTTTCCTACTATGCAACAAGCGCACCCTACGGTGAAACACTTTCTGATGATTATATTAACGGTCTTACAGATAAGAAATATCTCTCCCCCGACAAGATGATTGATGCGTCAACCTGCATCTTCCCCGACAGAACATGGTTCATCAGGGATATCTCCCACGATCCCTTCCCCCCTTCAATAGATAAGCTTATCAAGGCATTTATTGCTTCCCACGGAAAAATGACCGTTTTCAGCAACGAAGCATATCCTCAGTTCCTTCAGTACAATGCAGAGGCTGATACAATCACCCCCATCGCAGCTGAGGAGCCTTCAGAAAACCCCTCCGGCTTTATGAAGTTTATTAATGACATTGTAAGATTCTTCAAGTCATTCTTCAATGTTATCAAAAATCTCTTCACAAAATAATAGTCATTTACGGGACTGTAATCCGGTCCCGTAATTTTTTTTGCATTTTTCTGAAAAAAAGTATTGACAAGTAGGTTTACAAGTTGTAAACTAAAGGTGTAGTCTACAATATGTAAACCAAGGAGTGACTAAAATGGCAGATATACAGTTAGGTGCAGTCGAAAGCAGATTCGCCGATATAATCTGGCAAAACGAGCCCGTATCGTCAGGGGATGTTGTAAAAATGGCTGAAAGCTCCCTCGGCTGGAAAAAATCCACAACCTTTACGGTGCTTCGCCGCCTTTGCGAAAAAGGAATTTTCAGAAACGAAAAGGGAACGGTCACCTCCCTTATTTCAAGGCAGGATTTCTATTCCTTACAGAGCGAGCAGTTTGTTGAGGATACCTTCGGAGGCTCCCTCCCTGCATTCCTCGCAGCATTCACCAAAAGAAAGAAGCTGTCAGCGGCTGAAATTGAGGAGCTCAGAAAAATGATAAACGATTATAAGGAGGATTGAAAATGGAAGATTTATTCATTAAAATTCTCAATATGAGCATAACCGCCTCATATTTTGTTGTTGCTCTCATAATTCTCAGAGCCGTTTTCAGAAAAATCCCGAAATGGATCAGCTGTGCCTTGTGGGGACTTGTAGGGCTTCGGCTTATTCTCCCCTTCTCCTTTGAAAGCATTTTAAGCCTTATTCCCTCGTCCCAACCGATACCTCCCGACATCGCAATGTCGAAAAATCCGCAGATATCAAGCGGAATCCCTGCATTTAACAGCGTTATAAATCCTATAATCTCGGAAACCTTTACCCCTGACCCCTCATACAGCGTAAATCCCCTGCAGGTTGTTTCCTTCATTGCTTCCGTTTTATGGATAACGGGCATTGCCGCAATGCTCATTTATGCTGTTATAAGCTATATTCTTATAAAGAGGAAAACAAGGGAAAGCATAAAAAATGGTGACGGCACATACATCTGCGATACTATCGGCTCACCCTTTATTTTAGGCGTAATAAAGCCCAAAATATACATTCCGTCACAGGTTTCAGATAGTGACAGAAATCAGATAATTGCCCACGAAAAAGCACATATAAAACGCCTTGACCATCTGTGGAAGCCCTTAGGATTCCTGCTTCTTTCAGTCTATTGGTTCAATCCTCTTATGTGGCTCGCCTACATTTTCCTTTGCCGTGACATTGAAGCCGCCTGCGATGAAAAGGTACTGAAAAACGGCGGTACCGATATCAAAAAAAGCTATTCAGAGGCACTTCTAAACTGCTCTGCCCCGAAGCGCCTTGTCACCGCCTGTCCCCTTGCCTTCGGTGAAACGGGAGTTAAGCAGAGAATAAAGAACGTATTAAGCTATAAAAAGCCTGCTTTATGGATCATAATAATTGCACTTATTGTCAGCATCATACTTTCCGTCTGCTTTATGACTAATCCGAAGCGCACACAACAAATCAATGATATACCGGGCTATGAGGCTGTTTTCAAGAACGTTACAAAGCTTCAGTTCTTCACGGGTGAAAGCATTATTTATACAACGGAGGACCCGGCAGAGGAGCTTCGCGCCCTTAAAAAAATAAAGCTTGGCAATGCGGGAGATGTTCTTTTCGGCTACGATTATATGATTGAAATCAATGACCGCTTTGTTCTCGGCATTGATGAAAATTTTACATTCCTTAAAATATATGACAAATGTTACATAAATAACATTAACGGAGTTATCAACAGCCCTGACTTATCACCCGTACCGACATCAGCCGTTTACAGCATTGAAAACCCTGAATTGATAAAGGGCTTTTTCCTTCCCAATGAAAATAATACGGTTATCCTTACGGGAAATCACCCCGAACCGTTTACGGATTTCCCCGGCATTTACCCAACCCTTGACAGCGCAGAAATCAACGAGGAAGGAGTTGTATCCTTTAACGTTAACTGGCACAACGAAACCGATAAGCCTGCAAGCTTCGGAGAAATGTTCAGGGTTGAATATTTTTCAGAAAACGAATACGTTAATATTACCCCGAAGGTTGCCGTTTGGCACACAATAGCCTACCTTCTGAAGCCCGATGCCGTCATTCCCCATACCTTTTCCGTACTTGGGCTTGACTTAAGCCTCAACGGCAGCTACCGCTTTGTGACGACAATCAGCATTGACGGAGAAAACAAATACAGCTATGAGTGCGGCTTTACATTTGAGGTTACAGGCACAGAGGGCGGTCTGACGGGGCAGCCGACAGTAAGCCGGTCACTTACCCTTGATGACGTTATAGCTCTTTCAAAAAAAGGAAAAGATCTTTCCTGGTCTGATTTTGAGAATTATTCCTATATAGAAACAGGCTCCGGTCTTTACATCCGTATTTATAAAATCGATGAAAGATTTTCCCTTGCAATAGGCGGCAGCGGAACTGACTCAAAGCCAATGTATATTTATCTCAGCACCGAATCTGACTATATTGATATCAGAGGTGATGACGTAAACGAATTTATTGAAAAATACAAGGACAGCCCGCTACCCGTACCGAGGCTCGGCTTCGCGAGAAGAGAATTCCCCGTAGACAGCAATGGTAAAACTCTGAGTGAATTCATAAAGTACGGAGCATATCTTCCCCGCTTCAATTATGACCGTATGAAATCGTGTCCGACAGTGCGGATTGACAGCATCGATAAGCTGCAGCAATTCTACGATCATTTTGAAAGTAAAACGGACGTAAATATGTCCTTCAGGGATACCGAATTTCGGTTTTCTGAAATTCAGGCACTTTACGGTCAAGGCGAAAATTCTGATTTCTTTGCTGAGAACAGTCTTCTTATCACCTATGTTTCCGCCTCAGACGAAAATAACCGCTTTGCCGTTATCAGCCTGCAGAAATATGATGAAGCAATTCACATAAACATCAGGGAAAATGCTTATACCCCCGATGATAAATCTGTTCCGACAGGCTGGTTTCTTGTTACGGAGGTAAAAAAGTCCGACCTGCGCGGTATCACAAGGATTGAGGCTTATGTCAATGAAACCGTCAGCTTTCCCGAGCCCTCTATAACTCACATATACTATCAGCAGACTGATCACAGCGCAACAAGGGGCATTTGTCTTTACAGCAACAAAACATTTACATTGGCAGTTTCCCCCTACAGCAGCTTCATTGAAAACGGCAGCTTCGCGTATGAAGGCGACTTGCTGATACTTACAAGCGAAGACGGTGAACGTCGTTATGTTTTTGATGTAAATTCAGACAGCGTATCCTTCAGAAGAGATGAATCCGTAGTTTATAAGCTCTTTACAGAGGATGAAGTCCCTGACAAAACAGAATTTATATTGCAATACCCATAAAAAAGGCGGTTCGGATTGTTCCGAACCGTCAGTTTTATATCTCAAAATCAAGACAGATTCTCTGCTTTGTAAAGGGTCTTACCTTAGTAATAACTTCACTCCGTTATTACATCAATTTCGGAAACACCGTAATACTTAAAGCACTCAACGGCATTTTCCGTTAATCTTTCACCGCAGATTGCAATTGGTATTGCAGGCGGACAGCTGACCGAGGGGGAAGCAAGTATTCTCCCCGCTGCCTCAGATGCGCTGATTTTTTCCGATGGCATAAACAGCGCTTCGCGGACACCTATAACCTGCTCGCAGGGCTGAAGCTCCGGCATTTTTTCCTCAATTCTTTCCCGCTTCGGAAGTGAAAGCAGAATTTCCTCAAGATACTTAATGTCATCCTCTCCGTTTTCGGGAGTTATCATCATAACCGTAAAATCAGGATCGGAAAACTCCGCCTCAATTCTGTTTTTTCTGAGAATTTCAGCAAGCTCAGTACCCGTATACCCGTATTCCTTGGCTCGTACAGACAGCTTCAGAGGCTCATTTCCCGATAGGTTATACCCGTTTTCGGAAAGCTTATTCTTAAGCACTGCAACTCCTTCAGCTGTTGCCTTAATTCTATCGGCATATCCCTCGCCCAACGCCTTGTTTACCCTGTCAAGGGACGAAAGGATAAGATAAGACGGGCTCGTGGAAGCAAAAAGTGCCATAGCCTTACTCGCATTCCTTTTAAGACTTTCAGGGGCATTCTCTGAAATATGAAGATACGCTCCGCCTGTCAGCACAGGGAGAGTTTTGTGTGCAGAATCACAGCACATATCAGCTCCCAGAGCAATGGGATGCATATCATCCTCAAGAAAATGAAGATATGCTCCGTGGGCATTGTCAACAGTTAAAAGCACACACTCTTCACGGCAGACAGCCGAAAGTCCTCCTATATCAGCGGTATTTCCGATATAATCGGGGCTTGTGATATAGACAGCTACGGGCTTTTCTTCTGAGGATTTCAGAAATTTTCTGAGGTTTTCGGGAGTAATTTCAGCAGACACAACACTTTCGGCATTTTCGGGATAAATCCATTTAACATCAATTCCCAGAAGTGCACTTGCCGTCATAAAAACCTTGTGGGCATTTCTTCCTGCCGCAATTACGGGCTTTCTGCCTGAGCTTTCGGCATACATTTTTATAAGGGAAAGCATTCCTCTTATACCGAGAGATGAGCCCTCAGCAGAATAGACGGTCTTCGCCGTCCCGAAAACAGCAGAAGCGTTCTTCTGGCTTTCCTCTAAAATTCCGTCCTCGTGATAAAGCACGTCAGCACCCTTGATTTCCGTTATATCAAATGGATTTTCATTCCCCTTATGTCCCGGCACGTGCATTCTCCTGAAATCGGATTTTATGTAATTTTCAATAAAATCTGCAACGGGAGTATTCATCAGCCGTTGCCTTCCAAGGTCTTAGCCGCTTCAAGCATAATTGCACATTCCATTCTCTTTCTGAAAAGGTCGCAGCCGTATGAATATACACCCTTTACGGAGCCTGTTGCGTGATATGCGTTTGCAGCACAGCCGCCGGAGCAGTAGAGCTTTGCCCAGCAATCTGCACATTCGGGTCTTGTATATACGTTGCAGGACATGAACTCATCCTGAATTTCCGTATTTGTCACACCCTCAAAAACACTGCCTAAACGGAATTTTTCCTCACCCACGAACTGATGGCAGGGATAAAGGTCACCCCAGGGAGTAACTGCCATATATTCTGTTCCCGAGCCGCAGCCTGAAACTCTCTTATAAATGCAGGGACCGCCCTTAAGGTCGATCATATAATGATAGAAGGTAAAGGGCTTGCCCTCTCTGTGACGCTGAAGCATAAGCTCTGCAAGCTCCTCATACTGCTTCATAACTACAGTCTTGTCCTCCTCGGTAAGTGCCGACGGGTCATCTGCGGCACAGACAACGGGCTCCATGCTCAGCTCAGTAAAGCCGAGGTCAAGCATGGTCTTTATATCCTCAAGGAAATCGGGATTAGCGTGAGTAAACGTACCCCTCATATAGTAATTCTTATTATCTCTTGCCTTGACGAATTTCTGAAATTTCGGAACAATCTGCTCCCATGAGCCTCTTCCCTGATAGTCCACGCGGAAGCGGTCATGAATCTCCTTTCTGCCGTCAAGACTTAAAACAACGTTACTCATTTCACGGTTGGAAAACTCAATAACGTCATCGTCAATAAGCATACCGTTAGTGGTAAGAGTAAAACGGAAATTCTTTCCCTTTTCCTTTTCAATGCTTCTTGCATATTCCACAAGCTGCTTCACAACGGTGAAGTTCATAAGAGGCTCTCCGCCGAAAAAGTCCACCTCAAGATTTCTTCTCGTGCCCGAGCTTTCCACAAGAAAATCAAGCGCACGCTTACCAACCTCAAAGCTCATTACAGCTCTGTCACCGTGATATTTACCCTGGCTTGCAAAGCAATATGAGCAATTAAGATTGCAGGTGTGTGCAATATGAAGACAAAGAGCCTTCACAACACCCGATGTTCTCTTTTTAAGCTCTCCCGCAATAGGTCTGAAGGTATCCTCCGTAAAGAGCTTGCCTGCTTTTTTTAGCTCACCGATCTGAGCAAGACAGTCCGCAATTTCCTCTTCCGTTATCTCGGGATTATTGGGATATTTTGCAAGAATTGCCTTAGTGATTTCTTCAGCAGAAGCCGTTTCGTACATATTGATGATATCAAAGGATGCATCATCAACCACATGCACTGAGCCTGAATTTGTATCAAGCACAATATTCATTCCGCTGAGCTTATATGAATGTACCATAATACTTCTCCGATTCACAAAAAATGCCGCCCGACGGCGGCAAAATCTGTTAACTTAAATTAGTCCTGATTCTTGTTTTCGCACTGCTGATTTGCAATACCGCAGCTGGTCTTGCAAGCTGACTGACAGGAAGTCTGGCATTCGCCGCAGCCGCCGTTCTTTGCGCTTTCGCAGAGATTCTTTGTTTCAATTGTCTGAATTTTCATATTATATATCCTCCGAAACATTTTTTTATAGTTTATCACAACATTTTCCATAAGTCAATTGACATATTGAAATTTATTTAAAAAGATTGTATTTGACTAATATCTCAACTTATGCTATAATTTATCCATCAATCAGAAAGAGGTAAAAATCAATGACAGCAATACTCAACAAATTCATTTCTCTTATTCTCGTCCCCATTTTCTTCAACACATTTCTTCCCTTTATTCACATCGCTTCCCTTTTCAGCCTGCCCCAGGAGGTAATTTCTCTTTCAGAAAACGGAATCGGCTCAGAGGAGGACCCCGTTTTCCTTACGGCACACAGAGGCGTACAGGCAGAAGCACCCCAGAACACAATCCCTGCCTATGAAAAAGCTGTGGAATACGGATATTATACTGCAGAATGCGATATCCAGCTTACAAAGGACAATGAATGGGTGCTCAACCATAACAGCGACACGGGTGCTATGTTCTGTGAATATGCGGAAATTTCCGAATGCACTCTGGCTGAACTCAAAACCTTCTCCTACAAAACAGGTGCTAATTTCTGGAAATACGAAAATCTCAGGATTCCCACACTCGGTGAATATCTTGACGTTTTCATAGGCTCCGAAACACGTCCTCAGATTGAAATCAAGTCTGATAACTTCGATATGCTTTATAAGATAATTGACGAAGTCAAGGCAAGAAATATGGAAGAGCAGGCTATCATTATCAGCTTCAATTATGATCAGCTGAAATTCATCGACGAAATGAACACGGGCATTGAGCTCTGGTATCTCTGCGATGAAATCACACCTGAAATTATAGCCAAGGCTTCGGCTCTCAATTCCGAATGCTGGCTCTCACCTGACTTCGCATCAAATACCGCAGAAACAATTCAGCTTGCAATTGATGCGGGAATCGGCTGCTCCTTCTGGACAGTCAATGAGCTCCAGGATGCAAAAATGCTCTATGATATGGGCATAAGATACATCGAAACCGACATTTTTATCAACTGATTTATCCGGACCGGTACCTTCGTATCGGTCTTATTTTTCTTTTATACTTGACTTATCATCAATTTTTGCTATATAATTATTTTTAGTATTAATTCTGAGAGGAGAATTCTTTAATGAAGCACCCCGAAATTGTAAATAAAATGTCACTTGAACAGAAGGCTGCTTTTGTTTCAGGTCTTGATTACTGGCACACTCAGGGCAACAAGGAGCTCGGTCTTCCCTCCATCAACATTACGGACGGCCCTCACGGTCTTCGTAAAAAGAATGAAAACAAGAAGACAAGCGACGGAATAGGCCTCGGCAACTCCGTTCCCGCAACCTGCTTCCCCCCTGCATCGGCAACAGCCTGCTCCTGGGATCCCGAGCTTATCGAGTATATGGGAAAGGCTCTTGCAGACGAATGCCTTAAGGAGAAGGTTTCGGTAATTCTCGGCCCCGGTATGAATATAAAGCGCGCCCCCACCTGCGGCAGAAACTTCGAGTATTTCTCTGAGGATCCCGTTCTTGCAGGTAAAATGGCTGCAGGTCTTGTAAAAGGCGTTCAGTCAAAGGGTGTCGGCACATCACTCAAGCACTATGCATGTAACTCACAGGAAGCATACAGAATGATTGTTGACGAGGTTGTTGACGAAAGAGCCTTAAGAGAGCTTTATCTCACAGCCTTTGAAATTGCTGTCAAGGAAGCTTCTCCCTGGACTGTTATGAACTCCTACAACAGAATCAACGGTGAATACGCTTCACAGAACAGCTATCTTCAGAATAAGGTTCTGAGAGGCGAATGGGGCTTTGACGGTCTTATTGTTACAGACTGGGGCTCATCGGTTGACAGAATTCCCGGTCTTCTCTGCGGAACAGACCTTGAAATGCCCTCATCAGGCGGATATAACACCAAAAAAATAATAGATGCCGTAAACAGCGGTGAGCTTAAAATCGAGGATCTTGACGCAAGAGTTGACGTGGTTGTTGACCTTATCATCAAGTCCAAGCCCGCACTTGAAAAGGGTGCAGAATTCACCTTTGAGGCGCACCACGAGGTTGCAAGAAAGGTTGCAGAGGGCTCTATGGTTCTTCTTAAGAACGACGACGGTATCCTTCCCCTTAAAAAGGGAATCAAGGTTGCCGTTATCGGTGAGCTCGCTTCGGCTCCCCGTTATCAGGGTGCAGGCTCCTCTGTTATCAATCCCACCAAGCTTGACAATGCACTTGATGAGCTCAAGAAGCTCGGCGTTGACGTTGTTTATGCAAAGGGCTATGACAAGAAAAAGGATGAAATAAATGAAGAGCTTTTTGCAGAAGCCGAAAATGCAGCTAAAAATGCAGATATCGCTCTCGTTTTCGTTGGTCTTACAGAGGAATTCGAGGGTGAAGGCTATGACAGAGAGAATATCGAAATGCCCTCCTCACACAATGCTCTTGTAAGCAGAATTGCCGCAGCAAATGCAAACACCGCAGTTGTTCTTGCAGGCGGCTCTGTTATCAATCTTCCCTGGCTGGGTGAGGTAAAGGCTCTTCTTGACTCCCGTCTCGGCGGTCAGGCTACCGGCAGCGCAGTTGCAAATATCCTTACGGGTATTGTAAATCCCTCAGGTAAAACAAGTGAAACATATCCCCTCTCCTACTCAGACAATCCCACCTACGGCAACTATCCCGCAGGTCCCGTCACAAGTGAGCACAGAGAATCCGTTTACATCGGCTACCGTTACTATGACAAGGCTAAGAAGGATGTCCTCTTCCCCTTCGGCTACGGTCTTTCATACACAAGCTTTGAATACAGCGATTTAACTGTTTCTGCAGATGAAATTGCTGACACCGATACACTTACGGTAAGCTTTAAGGTAAAGAATACCGGCGACGTTGCAGGCGCAGAGGTTACTCAGCTTTATGTTGGAGATATTGAATCCACAATATACCGTCCTCTCAAGGAGCTTAAGGCTTTCAAGAAGGTATTCCTCCAGCCCGGTGAAGAGAAGGAGGTTACATTAACTCTTGAAAAGAGAGCATTTGCATTCTTCAACGTATATTCCGGAGAGTTCCAGGTTGAAAGCGGCGATTTTGCAATTCTCATCGGTGCCTCCTCAAGAGATATCAGACTTATAAAGACCATCAGAGTAAATTCAACGGATACAGCAACAATCCCCGACTACTCCGTCAGCGCTCCCGCTTATTACACAGCTGACATTTCCGGAATGCAGGGAGCTCAGTTTGAAGCAATTCTCGGAAGACCCCTTCCCCGTGCTGACAGAGATACAAGCAAGCCCATTGATATTTACTGCTGTCTTGACGATGCAAGACACACCAAGTGGGGCGGCAAGATCTGCAACCTTATTGAGGGTATGATGTCAAAATTCGGCTCCGATGCAAACGGTGACGGAAAAATGATTGCAGCTATGGCAACTCAGATTCCCATCAGAAACTTCATTGCAATGAGCATGGGTGTATTCTCAGTTGAAATGGCAGACGGCCTTCTTATGATTCTCAACGATGACAAATCAAGCTTCAGGGGAGTTATGAAGATTATAGGAAGAATCGGTCCTGCAATCACAAAGCTTCCTGCTCTCATCAAATCCATCTGATTCCACAAAAGCCTGCCTTTTCCCCGGCAGGCTTTTAATCTAACAAAAGTTTAACAATAACATGCTATGATATTGTATATATTTATTTCGGAGGCTTAATATGTTCAATATTCTTGTAGTTGAAGACGACAAAGCATTAAACAAATCAGTCTGTTCGTTCCTGAATCAGAACGGATATAATACCGTAGGCTGTTTCAATGCGGACGAAGCATTTGTCGCAATGTATGAAACGGTTTTTGATATTATAATTTCCGACATTATGATGCCCGGAACAGACGGCTTCCAGTTCGCAAAAAACGTAAGAACAATAAATGAAACCGTGCCTATTCTTTTTGTAACCGCAAAGGACGATTTTGCTTCAAAGGAGCGCGGCTACAAGGCCGGCATTGACGATTATATGGTAAAGCCCATAGATCTTCAGGAGCTTCTTCTTAAAATCGGGGCAATTCTCCGACGTGCCGGTATAAACAACAGCAAGATACTGACCGTCGGTGACTTCACTATGAATCTCAATGAATACACAGCCTATCTCGGCGGCAGGGAAATTGTTCTGACAACAAGAGAATTCAGCCTTCTTTATAAGCTTCTTTCCTACCCTAAGAAGGCATTCACCCGTTCACAGCTCATGGATGAATTCTGGGAGGCTGATACGGAATCGGGCACGCGTACCGTCGATGTTTATATGACAAAGCTCCGTGCAAAGCTTGCAGACTGTGATTCCTTTGAAATTGTAACGGTAAGAGGACTCGGCTACAAGGCGGTGATCAAGGAGTGAAAAAACACTCAAAAAGACGTCTTTTATTAAACTTCATTCTCACCTTTTTCGGTTTCTTCATATTGTCCGGCTCCGTGGTAACAGTATCCTTTCTTCTGTATTTCAAGCTTGCAGATATGACGGATATCAATATCCATACAATCTCACCGATACTTTTCCTGAATCTTCTTCTCGTTTCGACAGTTTTCGGTTTATTCGGTACGTTATGGAGAATTCATACGGTAGAAAAGCCTGTTGAGGAAATTAACGACGCACTGATGAAAATCAAAAACGGTAAGCTCGATTCAAAGCTTAAAAGACGGAGCTTTTATTCAAGATATTCAGCTATAGTCAGAAATATCAATGTAATTGCATCCGAGCTTTCAAGCATTGATAATCTCAAGGTTTCCCTTATGTCCAATATTTCCCATGAACTGAAAACTCCGATGAGTGTTATAAACAATTACGCAGCGCTTCTGCAGACGGAAAACCTTCCGGATGAAAAGAGAATCGAATACGCAAAAAACATCATCGATTCATCAAGTAAGGTTACCGAGCTTATAACAAATATTCTTAAGCTCAATCAGCTCGAGAATCAGAAAATACCGTCAAACACATCAGAATATAACCTCAGCGAGCAGCTGTGCGAATGCCTTCTTGATTTTGAAAATATCTGGGAGAAAAAAAATATTGATATCATCACTGATATTGATGATGACGTTATGGTTATTTCTGACAGACAGCTGATGAGCATTGTCTGGAACAATATTCTGTCAAATGCATTCAAATTCACTCCGGAAAACGGTCAGGTAACCGTTTCACTTACTTCAGGCAAAAAATATGCCGTTGTTAAAATTTCGGACACGGGCTGCGGAATCCCGGAAGGTCAGACGGACCTTATTTTTGATAAATTCTATCAATGCGATTCCTCACGCTCAACCGACGGTAACGGACTCGGCCTTGCCCTGGTAAAGCGTATAATTAATCTTACGGAAAGCATCATAAAGGTCGAAAGCGAGGAAGGCAAGGGCACAACCTTCACGGTTAAAATCCATAAAAATTAAGAGTCCGCATATAAAGCAAAAACCGCATAAAACACATCAAGGGGTTCTGCAGCAATAAAAAGCTGACAGAACCCCGAAATTATGCAAAAAAATTAAAAAACAGTGAAACATTATGCTTTATGAAGCAAAAATCACACCGCAGCTTATCAGCTTCTGAAGGTTACCGTAAATTCCGTTCCGTTCTCGGAATCGCTGGTAACGTCTATATCTGCACCGTGAAGCGATGCAAGATTCTTGCAGATTGAAAGCCCCAACCCGTATCCGCTGCCGGCAGTTCTTGCCTTGTCCGAACGGTAAAAGCGCTCAAAGATATAAGGCATATCCTCTTCGGGGATAGGTGTTCCCGTATTTTTTGCGGAAAGATAAATATCATATCCGATGAAGCGCTTCAGATGATAAGCTCTGCGCTTTTTCAGACTAAGCACCGCTTCTCCCCCGACACCGGCATACTTTACGGCATTGTCAAGAAGAATATGAACTATCTGATTAAGTGCGACAGCGTCACCCTTTATGTGAATATTTTTCTCAATATCCGTGACAAGAGTCACGCCTTTTTCAAATGCAACGGGCTCAAACTGCAACGCAGACTGCATTACAATATCCGAAAGGTTTATGTCCTCAAAAAGATTTTTCCGGCTCATATTGTCAGTTTTTGCCAAAAGGAGAAGCTTTTCGACGAGCTCTCTCATATGAGAGGCCTCCTCGCCCGTGCTGTTAATCCATTGCATCTGACTTTCAACCGATTCGTCCTTATGTGATTGCAGTATTCCGTTATTTGTAAGTATTACCGTCAGCGGAGTTTTAAGCTCGTGCGAGGCATCTGCAATAAAATTCTTCTGCTGCTCCCACGCTTTTTCAACGGGCTTTAAGCACATTGAGGCAAGAAAACGCATTATAACCCACAAAACTACTGAAGACAGCATAAGAAAAATTCCGCCGTCAAACAGGATTGCCTCAAGATACTGGAAATACTGATTGGAATCAGCAAACGCAATACGCGTGCCGTTTACAAAGCTGTATTTGTGGTAAAACAGATTCAGGGCATTGATGTGTCCGAAATCCTCCTGACGCTCAAGTGCATAACCTACAGCTCTTGAAACGGTATTTTCATTCATATCGGCATAGCTGAAATCAAGAATCGATATATTACCGAATTCCCTTACCTCTACAACACACACGTTTCCCGAATGAAGAGCGAAAAGCGAGTTCTGCTCATCCCCGATACCTATCTGAGGAGCAAATACGGATTCGGGTGTAGCGGAATACGTCTGCAACACGGATTTCATATCAAGCGTGATAGTCATAAAAAATACTGCACCGGTAACTATATAGAAAAATGCAAGCACCATCAGTATGATAGACATAGAAATAGCCACAAAACGGCGTCGGAGCTTGTTAAGCATCAGACTTCACCTCAAGACGGTATCCGATTTTTCTGAGAGATGCAATTTCAACCTGACTTCCGATAAAATCGAGCTTTTTACGTAAGAAAGAAATATATACCTCAACGTTATTATCAACAGCATTTGAATCATAGCCCCAGACCTTGACTATAAGATCATCCTTAGTGACAATAATTCCGGGACTGCTGAGAAATATCTTCATTATCTCAAATTCCTTGAAATTAAGATGCACACTTTTATCGTTACACATAAGATCGCAGGTTGCAAGATTGAGCTTCAGTCCCTCAAAGCTCAGCTCGTCTATTACAACCTCTCCCTGACGTCTTGTAAGAGCGCGTATACGTGCAAGAAGCTCCTCGGGATCAAAGGGCTTGGTCATATAATCGTCAGCACCCGCATCAAGTCCCTTTACCTTATCTGAAATCTGATCCTTTGCAGTCAGCATAAGAACAGGAGTTGCCACCTTCTCTTTTCTGAGCCTTGTTGCCACATCATACCCGTTCATACCGGGAAGCATAACGTCAAGAATAATTATGTCATATATTCCGCTTAATGCAAGATCATATCCGTCCTGTCCGTCATAGGCAAGATCTACCATATATTTCTGCTGTGTCAGAATATGCTCAAGTGCCATTGCAAGGCGTTTTTCATCTTCAACTACAAGAATCTGCATAACATAGCCTCCCGCTTCTTCTTAACTTTATTATCGCACAAATGCCTGTTTCTTTCAATACTTTATTACAGACTGCTTAAAAGTTACTTAAAACAACCTATTATTATATTTTATTATTATAATCAAAAAAATACGCATACAAAATGTTGACTTATATATAATAAAATGTTACATTATAAGGTAATTCGGCTTACAATTTTGCAATAAAACGACATACAGTTTGTTCAGGAGAGGTAAACACATGCCCATTACAGAAATACTGCAAAAAAATGCAGATTTTTACCCAAATGACTTAAGCCTGGTTGAAATCAATCCCAGGCTGGACAACAAAACAAAAATGACCTGGAGAGAGTACTCTCTTATCGTTACCGACCCTACTCAGGCATACAGAAGAGAAATGACCTGGGGAGAGTTCAATAAGACAGCAAACCGCTTTGCAAACCTTCTGCTCACAAGAGGTATAAAGAAGGGCGACAAGGTTGCTATTCTTATGATGAACTGTATCGAATGGCTCCCTGTCTATTTCGGAGTTCTCAAAACGGGTGCTGTTGTTGTACCCCTTAACTACAGATATACGGCAGAAGAAATCAAATACTGTATAAATAAAGCAGATGCAGATTTCATTGTTTTCGGTCCTGAGTTTACGGGACGAATTGAAGAAATCTGTGACCGTGTTCCCCGCGTCAAAATGTGGCTTTACTGCGGTGAGGACTGTCCCTCCTTTGCAGACAGTCTTGACGAGCTTATTTCCTACTGCTCCTCAAAATCTCCTAAAATCCAGCTGACAGACAGTGATGATGCGGCAATTTATTATTCATCCGGCACAACAGGCTTTCCCAAGGCTATTCTTCATTCCCACAAGGCTCTTATGCATGCTTGTATGACAGAGCAGGCACATCATTCACAGACCAAGGATGACGTATTCCTTCTCATTCCTCCCCTTTATCATACAGGTGCAAAAATGCACTGGTTCGGATCCTTCCTCGTAGGCGCAAAATCAGTTATCCTCAAGGGTATCAAGCCCGAATGGATTATAAACACTGCAAGTGAGGAAAAGTGCTCAATCGTATGGCTTCTCGTTCCGTGGGCACAGGATATTCTCGATGCAATAGATTCAGGTGAGATTGACCTTTCTCAGTATGACCTTTCCCGTTGGCGCCTTATGCACATCGGAGCTCAGCCCGTGCCTCCCTCTCTCATAAAGAGATGGCAGAGCGTTTTCCCCAATCATCAGTATGACACAAACTACGGTCTCAGCGAATCAATCGGCCCCGGCTGTGTGCATCTCGGTGTTGAAAACATACATAAGGTCGGTGCCATCGGTAAGGCAGGCTACGGCTGGCAGGTAAAAATTGCCGATGAAAACGGAAACAGTGTACCGCAGGGTGAGGTCGGTGAGCTTGCTGTCAAGGGTCCCGGTGTTATGAAATGCTATTATAAGGATGAAAAGGCAACCGACGAAATCCTCAAGGGCGACTGGCTTTATACCGGTGATATGGCAATGTGCGATGAGGACGGCTTTATCTTCCTTGTTGACCGTAAGAAGGATGTTATTATCTCAGGCGGCGAAAACATTTATCCCGTGCAGATTGAAGATTTCTTACGCCGTCACGAGTCAATAAAGGACGTTGCGGTTATCGGTATTGCTCACCCCAGACTCGGTGAAATTGCAGCTGCAATCATAGAAGTAAAGGAAGACGTTGCTCTTACTGAGGACGAAATCAACGAATTCTGCCTTGATCTTCCCAAATACAAGCGTCCCCGTAAGATTATTTTTGCTGATGTACCGAGAAACCCCACAGGCAAAATTGAAAAACCGGCCCTCAGAAAGAAATATCAGAGTGAAAACCTCATCAAAATGCAGAACGAAATAAAATAAGGTGAAATATACAATGAAACAGTTAATGTTAGGTAATGCAGCCGTAGCCCGTGGCTGCTATGAAGCAGGTGTCCGCGTTGTTTCATCATATCCCGGTACACCCAGCACGGAAATCACGGAAAATGCCGTAAAATATGATGAAATCTACTGCGAATGGGCACCCAATGAAAAGGTAGGTGCAGAGGTAGCTATAGGCGCAGCAATTGCGGGCGCAAGAGCAATGACCTGCTGTAAGCATGTCGGTCTTAACGTTATGGCAGACCCCGTATTCACAGCATCCTACACAGGCGTCAACGGCGGTCTTGTTATTGCAGTTGCAGATGACCCCGGAATGCACTCCTCACAGAATGAGCAGGATTCCCGCCACTATGCAAAGGCGTCAAAGATTATGATGCTTGAGCCCTCCGATTCATCGGAATGTAAGGAATTCACAAAGACAGCATATGAGCTCAGCGAAAAATTCGACACACCCGTTTTCCTTCGTCTTACAACAAGAGTTTCACATTCCCAGAGCCTTGTTGAATTATGCGACAGAGAAAACGATGAGCTTAAAGCTTACGAAAAGAATCCCGCAAAATACGTTATGATGCCCGGCAACGCAATAAAAAGACACGTTGACGTTGAAAACAGAATGAGAGCACTCGAGGAATACGCTGAAACCTCTCCCCTTAACACCGTTGAGGATAACGGGGCAGAAATCGGCATTATCACCTCAGGCATTACATATGCTTACGCTAAGGAAGCTCTCGGCACCGAGGCTAATTTCTTAAAGCTCGGTATGGCATATCCCATGCCCGTCAAGCTTATAAAGGATTTTGCCGCTAAGTGCAAAAAGGTATATGTTCTCGAAGAGCTTGACCCCTTTATTGAAGAGCATTGCCTCGTAAACGGCATAGAGGTAATCGGCAAGGAAGCATTCACTCTCCTCGGTGAATACAGCGTTAATCTTATAAAGAAGGTTGTTCTCGGTGCTGAAATCGAAGATGTAAAGCCCGAGCCTATCCCCGTGCGTCCTCCCGTTATGTGTGCAGGATGTCCCCACAGAGGAACCTTCTACGTGCTCAAGAAGCTCGGTCTTACCGTTTCCGGTGACATCGGCTGCTACACTCTCGGCGCTGCCGCTCCCCTGGCTGCAATTGATACAACAATCTGTATGGGTGCTTCAGTCAGCGCTGCTCACGGTATGGCAAAGGCAAGAGGAGCCGAATTCAACAAAAAGCTTGTTTCTGTTATAGGCGACTCAACATTTATGCACTCAGGCATCACAGGTCTTATTGACATCGTATATAACAAGGGCGCAAATACCGTTCTTATTCTCGATAATTCAATTACCGGTATGACAGGCCATCAGGACAATCCCACGACAGGAAGAACCATCAAGGGTGAGCCCACAAAGCAGGTTGACCTTGAGCTTCTGTGCAAGGCTGTCGGTATTGATAATGTTGTTATCGCAGATCCTTTCGATGTAAAGAATTTTGAAAAGGTTGTAAAAGAGGAAACAGCAAAGGACGAACCCTCAGTAATCATTGCTCAGCGTCCCTGCGCTCTTCTCAAAACCGTAAAATACACGGGCAGATGCGTAATAACAGACAAATGCAGGAACTGCAAAATGTGCCTCAAGGCAGGCTGCCCCGCAATCACAGTCAAGAACGGCAAGCCCGTAATCGATGCTACACAGTGCAACGGCTGCGGTCTTTGCATGAATATCTGTCCCTTTGATGCTATAGAAAAGGAGGAGGCATAAAATGGAAACCAGAAGCATAATGATAGTCGGTGTCGGCGGTCAGGGAACCCTGCTTGCAAGCCGTATTCTCGGCAACGCAGTTATAAGTCAGGGCTATGACGTTAAGGTTTCTGAGGTTCACGGAATGAGCCAGAGAGGCGGCTCCGTTGTAACTTATGTGCGCTACGGCGAAAAGGTTCACTCCCCCATTATCGACAAGGGCGGCGCAGATATGATTTTAGCCTTCGAGCTTCTTGAAGCAAAGCGCGCTCTCCCCTTCCTTAAAAAGGACGGAAAAATCATAGTGAATACTCAGGAAATCGATCCCATGCCCGTTATAATCGGTGCAGCCGAATATCCTGAGAATCTTACAGAAAAGCTTCAGGCAAATGCAGACACAACAGCGGTTGACGCACTTTCTCTTGCAAAGGCTGCCGGAAATCCAAAGGCAGTAAACGTTGTTTTAATCGGTGTTATGGCAAAAAACTGGGATATTCCCTACGAAGTATGGACCGATACCATAAAGAAAACCGTTCCTGAAAAATTCCTCGAAGTAAACCTTAAAGCCTTCGAGCTCGGCTACAACTCATAAGGAGAATAAAAATGAAAGAATTAAACAGAAAAATTGAACATCTTTCCGATTCCGTTATCAGAAGAATGACAAGAATTTCAATGGAATGCGGTGCAATAAACCTTTCCCAGGGCTTCCCCGATTTTGATCCTCCCAAGTTCATTATGGACAACCTCGCAAGAGTTGCCTCCGAGGGCCCTCATCAGTATTCTCCCACATGGGGTGCATACAACTACAGAGCCGCTGTCGCAAAAAAGGTCGGTATGTTTATGGGTATAGAGCTTGATCCCGACAAGAATGTTCTCGGAACAATCGGCAGCACCGAAGCTATGATGGCTACAATGATGGCTATTTCAAATCCCGGCGATAAGATAGTAATCTTCTCACCCTACTTTGAAAACTATGCCGCACAGAGCCTTTTTAACTCAATTGAGCCTATCTTTGTTCCCCTTGTTCCTCCTGCATTCACTTTTGATGCAGACAGACTTGAGCAGGCTTTTAAGGACCCCAAGACAAAGGCTATGCTTCTCTGCAATCCCTCAAATCCCTCAGGCCGTGTTTTCACTAAGGACGAGCTTCAGACAATTGCAGATCTTGCCATCAAATATGACGTTATCGTAATCACCGACGAGGTTTACGAGCACATCATTTTCGAGCCTCACAAGCACACCTACATCGCTTCTCTTCCCGGTATGTGGGAAAGAACAATCTGCTGCTCCTCACTTTCAAAGACCTACTCCATCACAGGCTGGCGTCTTGGCTATATTGTAGCCTGCGAGGAGCTTATGAACCGCTGCAAGAAGATTCACGATTTCCTTACAGTTTGTGCTCCCTCTCCTCTTCAGGAAGCTATCGTTGCAGGTCTTGAGGCACCTATGTCGTACTATAAAGAGCTTCAGGATCACTACACTCATATGAGAGATATCTTTGTAGGCGGTCTTCGCGACCTCGGCTGGAAGTTCACAGAGCCCGAAGGCTCATACTTTATGATGGTTGATATCTCCGAATTCCAGAAGGGCAGAACGGACGTTGAATTCTGCGAGGAGCTAGCTTACAAGGTAGGCATTGCCGCAGTTCCCGGCTCCTCCTTCTTCAGAGAGGACGTAAACCACCTTGCACGCTTCCACTTCGCTAAGAAGGACGAAACACTTTACGAGGCTCTTGAAAGACTTTCAAAGATGAAGGAGCTTATGTAAGACCTCTGCTGATAAGAAAAAATCTTACGATTTATCAACCCCCTACCCCCAATCTTGGGGGCTGTAGGTGTTTCTTGTTATAAGCTAAATTGCTCACAAAGCGAGCAATTTCCTATATAATAAAAATAAGAGCTGAATCACCGCGATTCAGCTCCTTTTTTATTATTTTTTTACTGTTAATTATGATGCTTGAACCACTTTACGAAAAGAGGCATCCAGGCATCCGCCAGAGGCTGATTTTCAGCAATTCCGAGGCCGTGACCGCCGTAAGGGAAAATATGCAGCTCACACGGCACACCCGCCTTAATAAGGCTTGAAGCAAATCTTAACGAGCACTCGGGATTAACTGCAGTATCCTCAGCAGTATGCCATAAAAAAGCAGGCGGAGTATCTTTTCTGACAATATTCTCTGAGGAAAGCATTTTTATCATATCCTCATCGGGATTCTCACCCAAAAGATTATAAAGTGTTCCCTCGTGTGTTATCTCAGGGTTAAGAGAAGCAACGGCATAGCACGGAGCAAAGGTATCGGGACGAGAGGAAACCTTATCGATTTCATCACCCTCGGAAAGTCCGTAATCAAAGCGAAGACCTGTCATGCACGTCAGATGTCCGCCCGCAGAAAAACCGAGCGTTCCGATTTTATCGGGATCTATCCCCCATTTTTCTGCATTATATCTGATAAGCCTTATTGCTCTTCTTGCATCCGTTTCCATTACGGGATGCTTATAGGGCGCAATGCGGTAATTGAGATATGCCGCAGAAATACCGTTATCATTAAGATATCTGCAAATTGCATCGCCCTCGTGATCAATACAAACAAAGCCGTATCCGCCGCCGGGAATGACAAGCACACAGCCGTTTTCCTTTCCGTTTTGGAGGAAATACTCGGTAATTGAAGGCGGCTCCTGATTATATTCTTCATTAAAATACGGAATATCATTTTCCCAGAGAAATATTTTTTTCATCATAGCCATCACCTGAAAAGAATTATATTAAAAACTGAAAAGATTTCTGAAAAATTCTGCAATAGAATCAAAGAAAGAAATTATAGCCTGAAGAATACGACCGAAGAAATCAGTATTCTCCCACTGCGCATAAAGAGTTATATTTCCGGTAACAACAATTTCATCACCGGGCTTATAAACACTTCCGCTGCCGTCAGGCTTTGTAGCCCAACCGATAAATTCTGTGTTATTATCCTCGGTTTCGGGAGCACTCATGGCAATAGCCTTATCACCTGCAGAATATATATTTGTATCATGTACAAGCGTATCACCGTATGCGCCTATATCATATTTCACAAAATAAGTGTCAGGGCTGTATGCATTATCAAGAAAAGCAAATCTTGTCTGAGCATAATCGGCAATCTTACCCGTATGGGAAGCCTGCTTTTCAGCTATCTTAGTCACATTAACAGTACCGACAGTATTCCACCTTACAGCATTCATTATAAAGGATTTTTTGATACGGTTGCCGAATACGGAAATATTAGAATAAAATACCGGATAGTAGGCTGAAAATTCCTCTGCCCATATCTCCTGTACCTTTTGCTGAAAATCATCATGTGTAAATGCCTGAGCAAGAAGAGATTTCTTATTTTCTGCGTGATTACCTATAAAGCAGGTCTGTGCATAGAGAAGCTCGGGATCAGCCGTATCAGGCACGTGGTTAATAAGGTTATTCGGAGCTCCGAGTCCGAGACAATTATCAAAGTCCCAGGCAGGTCCCGCCGTCAGCTTTCCGCCAACATCCTTCCAGAGGAAGAAGCTGGAGCTGCAGCCGTCAAAATTAGCGGTAAACTCAAGCATTATATACATCTTTGCAAGAGCTTCCGTATCTATATACTCCGAATAATGCTTACCCTCGGAATTATATCCCGTTGGTGAATAGAGCGCATCCTCAAAAGCCTGATAGTATCCGCTGATATATTTAATCTGGTCCTTGCTTGCATATTCGGGAGTTTTCACAACAACAGCCTGACCGTTATCTGTAATAAATCCGGAGGCCTCATCCTTATATCGGTAAATTTTTTCAAGCTCAAGCAGATATCCGCCGGTGATGTCCTCGGGATTATTGGGTATCGATGAATATTTACTTGTTCCCCTTATCAGAGAATCACGCATTCCCGCAAGAGGATATTCATCAAGGTCCTTAGAGTTGAGCTCTTCTGTCTTACCTTCAAGATCATATATATCAATGCGGTTTTCACCGATATCAACCTTTTCCGTAAGAAGATAAAGACCTGCATATTCTCCGTTAAGGTAAAGATTAACGTGGCGGGTAGGGCTCGTAGTATCAACACCGATACCTCTTGCAAAATCGTATGCCAGCTGATTTCTTATCATTGAAGGCTCTGATGCATTTGCAAGAAGACACCAGCTTTTATTTTTACCCATACCGAACAAATCAGTCTTGCTGTCAAGCTTAATATTATAGGGCTTCTTATCAGCATTCCATGTTGAATTTCCTCTGCCCTTAATATAATCAAGCTCACCGTCATACTGAACATTACCGTCTTCATCAAGTATCTTGATTGTTCCGGGCTCCTTATGGGATTTGTCTGCATGAACAGCCGCCATATTTCCGGATTTGGTATTAATGAATACCGTTGCTTCATTTTCAGACTGAAGCACACGAAGAACATAGCTTTTGTCAGCACAAGTCAGCACGAATCTGTCCCCTTCTGCAAAGACATCCGTAGCCTTTCCGTTTTCAAGAGTTACGTTTTCGCAGGATACCTGAGCACCGGCATCAAACCACACAGTAAGAGAAGCTCTGTCTGCATCCGAAGGAAGCATAATATAATATACCCCGTCGGTAGCCTGATACCAGATAACCGATCCCTGCTCATCAGATGACACGGCAGCAGCATCATTTACGGCAAAAAATGTAAGCTCTGTGCTTTCAGCTGCTGCCGAGATAATGCAAACGGAAGAAATTACAGCAACTATCATCATCACAAATAAAAATTTTAACGATTTTTTCATAAAAAACCCTCCTTGATAAAAATATACCAAAAAGCACATTTAAAAACAATATATTTTAAAACAAAAAAACTGTCGGCATATAAAAATACACCGACAGAAATTAAAAGCTGTAATAGCTTATTTTACCATGCTTGCGATTTCAGCTGCGAAATCGTCAACCTTCTTTTCAATGCCTTCGCCCTTTTCGAAACGAGTGAAGCTCTTAACTGCGATTTCTGCACCGAGAGCCTTAGCAACGGATGCAACATAGCCCTTAACGTCACCGTCGAAGAGATCGGAACGAACAAATGCCTGCTCAAGAAGGCAAACTTCCTTGATCTGCTTTGCAAGACGACCCTGAACAAGACCGTTGAAGATCTTATTTTCAACAATTTCAGCCTTCTTGGAAACTGCAAGAGCAGCAAGCTCTGCAAAAGCTTCCTTGGAGATGAAGTTGAAGAAATTCTTTCTCTGCTGCTGATCAAGACCCTGGTAGATAGCTGTATCCTCTTCATTCCACTTCTTTGTGTCGATTACTTCAGCGATAAGGCTGTTGAGAATCGGAACGGGAAGAGAATCGGGCTTGTTGAGAGCGCTTTCGATTGTGATATTTTCCATCTTAGCAAGCTCTTCAGCGGAAATGTCGCTCTTGCTTAAGAACTCGGGGTTCATAGCAGCAGCCTGCATAGCAATGTTCTTACCCATATCGGCAAATTCTGCCTTTGCAGCAGTTGCATCGTCTGTGTCGAAAGCAACGATAACACCGATGGAGCCGCCTGCGTGGATATAAGTTACTGTGTGACCTTCAACAACAGCAAATCTTCTAACCTTAAGATTTTCACGAAGAGCAAGGAAAACCTCCTGAACCTCCTGTTCAACTGTCATTTCGGAGTCAACAACCTTAGTTGCGAGAAGAGCTTCAAGGTCAGCGGGCTTTGCTGCAAGAACAGTCTTAGCAACCTTGTTTGAAAGCTCTACGAAGGGAGCGCCCTTAGCAACGAAGTCTGTTTCGCAGTTAAGCTCAACAAGTACGCCTGCCTTGTCGTCTGAGCAAGTAGCAACAATACCTTCTGCTGCAACACGGCTTGCCTTCTTAGCAGCGGAAGCAAGACCCTTTTCTCTGAGAATATCTATAGCCTTGTCGATATCACCGTCTGTTTCAACAAGAGCCTTCTTACAATCCATCATACCAACGCCTGTCTTCTCACGAAGAGCCTGAACGTCTTTAGCTGTAAATGCCATTTTTATTTCCTCCTGATTGTCATATTTTATCTAAATAAGCCCGCACAATGTACGGGCTATTAAAATTATTCTGCAAACTCTGCTGTTTCTTCAGTTGCTTCTTCAGCAGCTTCAGCTACTACTTCACCCTGTCTGCCTGCGATAACAGCGTCAGCCATAGCGCCTGCAATAAGCTTAACAGCTCTGATAGCATCATCGTTACCGGGGATAACGTAGTCAACTTCGTCGGGATCGCAGTTTGTATCTACGATTGCAACGATCGGAATACCGAGCTTCTTTGCTTCAAGAACAGCGATTCTTTCCTTTCTGGGGTCAACAATGAACATAGCAGCGGGCTGCTTCTTCATTTCTGTGATGCCGCCCATGAACTTTTCGAGCTTTTCTCTTTCGAGCTTGAGCTTGATAACTTCCTTCTTGGGGAGAAGATCGAATGTGCCGTCCTCTTCCATCTTCTTGAGCTGTTCAAGTCTCTTGATTCTTCTCTTGATTGTGCTGAAGTTTGTAAGCATACCGCCGAGCCATCTTGCGTTAACGAAGGGCATGTTGCAACGCTCTGCCTCTTCCTTGATGGAATCCATAGCCTGCTTCTTTGTACCTACGAAAAGGATTTCACCGCCGTCTGCTGCAACTTCGTGAATGAAGTTGTAAGCCTCTTCGAGCTTCTTAACAGTCTTCTGAAGGTCGATGATGTAAATTCCGTTTCTTTCTGTGAAGATGTAGGGAGCCATTTTGGGGTTC
Source organism: Acutalibacteraceae bacterium (assembly GCA_045533835.1). Taxonomy (GTDB): domain Bacteria; phylum Bacillota; class Clostridia; order Oscillospirales; family Acutalibacteraceae; genus RUG806. The sequence goes on along the minus strand of JAZSIM010000025.1, from coordinate 19,694 downwards.
CATCTTCTGGTCTGGTGACCGAAGTGCACACCTGCTTCAAGCAGCTGCTTCATTGATACTACTGACATAATTTTTCCTCCTTTTGTTTAACCACCGCAGGCACTTAGCTCATACGGAACAAGGGCTATGTCGAACCCCTGCACACCCGTTCTGATACACCTGCGTGCGTTTTGCCCGATAATTATATCACAGCACTTTTTAAATTGCAATAGTTTTTTTCGTTTTTTATGTATAATTTTTAAATTAATATCGCGTTTTATTGACATTTATATGCGCATAATATAATATATACTCAGGAGGTGATGTATATGGGCGAATATATGGTATGGGTATGGCTTGCACTTTTAGTCCTTTTCATCATCACTGAAATTGCAACCGTACAGTTAACCACCGTCTGGTTTGCGGGCGGCGCACTCATCGCAATGCTTCTTGCGGCATTCGGCGTAAAAAGCATTACCGTACAGGTAATAGTCTTCCTCGCTGTATCAATCGTGCTCCTTATTGCCACAAGACCCCTTGTGAAAAAGCATATAAATAAAAAATCCCAGCCGACAAATGCAGACCGAAGTATCGGGCAGAATGCCGTTGTTACCGAAGAGATTAACAATCTCGAGGGCAAGGGCGCTGCAAAGGTAAACGGTGTTGAATGGACTGCCAGAAGCGAAAGCGGCACAGTAATTCCTGAAGGCGCAACCGTTACCGTCGTAAAAATTGACGGTGTCAAATTAATCGTCAGATAAAATATCACATAAAGGAGATTTGTTATGTTAGAAGTTATTATCCCCATTATTGCTGTTGTAGCACTTATTCTTGTTGTGCTGATTCTCAACATCAAAATCGTTCCCCAGTCAAAGGCTTACGTTATCGAGCGTCTCGGTGCATACAGCGTTACCTGGCAGACAGGCTTCCACTTCAAAATTCCCGTAATTGAAAGAGTTGCAAAAATCGTTTCCCTTAAAGAGCAGGTTGCAGACTTCCCTCCCCAGCCCGTTATCACAATGGATAACGTTACAATGCAGATAGATACCGTTGTTTTCTATCAGATTACAGACCCTAAGCTTTACTTCTTCGGTGTCGAAAGACCCATCGCTGCAATCGCAAAAGATTCAGCAACAACTCTTCGTAACATCATCGGTGAGCTTGAATTGGACCACACCCTTACGTCACGTGATACAATCAACGCTAAAATCAGAGTTATCCTTGACGAGGCAACCGATGCCTGGGGCATCAAGGTAAACAGAGTTGAGCTCAAGAACATCTTCCCGCCCAGAGAAATTCAGGAAGCAATGGAAAAGCAGATGAAGGCTGAGCGTGAAAGACGTGAGGCAATTCTCCGTGCAGAAGGTGAAAAAGCAGCCGCTATCCTCGTAGCAGAGGGTGAAAAGGAATCAAAGATTCTCTCCGCTGAGGGTGAAAAGCAGTCCGCAATTCTCCGTGCAGAAGCCGTTAAGGAAGCTAAAATCAGAGAGTCCGAGGGTGAAGCACAGGCTATTCTTGCAATTCAGGAAGCAACTGCTAAGGGTATTGAGCTTATCAATAACGCAAAACCTGCAGAGGCTGTACTCAAGTTAAAGAGCCTTGAAGCCTTTGAAAAAGCCGCTGACGGCAAGGCCACAAAGATTATTATCCCCTCAGAAATTCAGGGTATTGCTGGGCTTGCAGCAGGCCTTAAGGAAGTTATTTCCGAAAAGTAATCAAGAAGTAGCAGAATAAAACATTTCCGCATCGGTCACCCGGTGCGGATTTTCATATTAAGCGGTTGTAATTGTTCAGCAGATACAACAGATAAGCGGCAATAATATGATTGTCCGTCATTTATTCTCTGTTTCGGAATGAAATAGTATTCTGCACGATTTTACGAATTCACCCTCATCTTTTATAGCATAAGTTTTTCCTCTCCACCATACTGTCTCATTATTGGCTTCAACAATAACCTTTGTCTTATCATTCATTATGTAAGTAATTTTAACAGAAGGTTCACCTACAGGAGCTTTTTTCAATATAGAATAATCAAGATCATTCAATATTGCCACCGCAGCTTTCACAGTAAGCTCATCATCATATTCACCGGATTCACTTGAATAATCCGCATACTCAACCACAACGGAGTTTACATTATATTTGTCGGGCTTATGAGGCAAGTTTTGGCCTTCAAAAAGCAAATGCTTTCCTGAAAGAAAAATAACTACAATCAGAATTTTTGCAACAGTAACAATAACTTTACCGAACTTGGTTCCATCTTTGCTGTCACAAACTGAATCCTTATGCCGTTCAACTCTTTCTTTCACCTTTCTGTCAACAAATCTATTAAAGATCACAACAACTATAACAAAAGAAATACAGTACAATAAACGATACAAAAAATAATCAGCACCAATTTCAAAACCCGCTGTTTCTATCATTGCACGATGCATAAACTGAACCTTCTTTCTTTATTGATCTCAGCTTCATTATACAGATGGATATATCAAAAATCAACCTATTTATGCAAATGGAGAATTTTCGGAGACAAGCGAAAGAATAATATGACTTTTGCATTAAGAATTGCCGGCACAGGATCTTCATTAAAAGTACAATATGTGGCTCTAAAAATCAGCCTTTTAGATAAAAAAAGAATACCGAGACAGTTTAAAAATCATTTTCCGCATCGGTCACTCGGTGCGGATTTTCTCCTATAAGCCCATAAACATTTTGCAACTATTCCTTTGACTGTACCGGGCCCTTCGGCAGTACAATATTTGTTTCAAACATTTTTTCCGTTTCAGAATACCGCCAGTCATATATAGCATCATATTTCTTTAATGTTTTCTTCACAATGCTGACACCTAAGCCGTGTAAAAGCTTGTCTTTTTTTGTTGTAATCAGCTCATAATTTTTATGCTTTGGTGCCCTTTCGCAGGTGTTTTTGATAATTATTCCGTCAAAATTTCTGTTTTTTGAAAAGATATTAAGCTCAATAATCTTTTCTTCCGACATTTCCGCAGCTTCAACTGCATTATCAAGCAAATTATTGAGAAGCGTCGATAAATCATAATCCTCAACGTATTTAAGATTGGCAAGCTTGACCTCGGGAACAAATTTTATCCTCTTCTTTTCGCATAAGGCAGAATACTTGCTGATAATCAGATTCAGCATTTTGTTGCTGCTGATTCCGACGTAAGAAATTTTCTCAACATCAGCTATAACGTCATCAAGATAGCTGTGTATTTCATCAATATCCTCAAGATATCTTATCTGAAGCAAATGGTTCTTCATATCGTGCGAAAACTGCCTTATTTCCTCCTGAGACTGTTCAATCGCATCAAAGTATTTTTCATCAAACTCCTGCCGCAATTTTATTGTTTTCAATTCATACAGCTCAGCCTTATTTCTGTTGGCTCTGTCATATACCATAAAAACAACCAAATCCGCAAACAACACAAACACAAAAATTCCTGATACAATAATCCGCAAGGAATCCGACATCTGAATATTATCTGCAACATAGAAAACCAGAAGACATACCGGAATACTGATTGCAGGAAACAAGAATAATATCCAAAAAAAGCTGTCCTTTGCATTTTTATCGACTCTTGTAACGCATATCATTTTTACAAACTGCATAACGGAGAAATAAATGATTTTACTTGTAACAATAACATAAATATATGCAACAACATCCGAATGCATTGCATTGAAATCATCAAAGAATACAGAACAGGAATTTATTACGGCAATCTCGGCAACAGCCATTACACTGATAAGCAATGAAGTATGAAAAAGTGCTTTCCCGAGATGTGCGCCGAAAATGCACCACAGTGTTAAAAAGTACAGAATCAGTAAGCACAGGACATTTATTGATTCAACCTCAGAGCGGTAAGTGAAAAACAGAATAATGTTCACACAAATAACTGCTATAATCTTTACCGATGCTTTTTTCTTTCCGGGAAACAGACCGTTTGCGTAATTATAGAGAAACAGGGCCTCAAAAATGTACATAAATATGTCACAGATTACTTTGAGCATATTACTCTCCTTCTCCTATGAATGCCAGAAATCTCCTTTTGAATTCAGGCTGTTTTTTGTTGGCAATATTGACGGATACCTTCCTGTCACGGGCATCGATAACAATTTCTTCACGGCTGAATTTTGAGATATAATTCATATTGACAACATAGCTGTTATGGGGTACGGCAAAATCTGTTGAAGTTAAAGCGGATCTGATTGCCTTCAGAGGCTCTCTTACGGTATAAGATTCACTTACAGTATGCACAATTACATTTTTAAGCCGTGCTTCCGCATATACTATCTCTCGGCTTTTTACTCTTATTAACTTCTTGTCCTTCGTTGTAAACGTTATCTGATTTTCGTTTATGTCCTGCAGCGCTCTTTCAAGTGCAGAAAAAACCTTACTCTGTGCAACAGGCTTTTTCAGAAATCTGATAACATCCAGATCCATTGCATCGTCAAGGTATTCATTGTAAGCCGTAACAACAATAATTACTGCGCGGGATTTCCTCTGTTTTAAGCTCTTTATAACATCAATTCCGCTCATAGCTCCTAATTCAATATCAAGAAAAACAATATCAAATTTATCACCCTCAAGCACATCCGCACCGTCGGCAAATTCACTGATTTCGGCAGATATTCCTTTACCTGTAAAAAATTCCTGAACATAAGGCTTCAGTATTTCAAGATGTGCTGTCTGATCATCACAAATTGCTATTTTCATATTTACCTCCGCAAAACCGAATCTGCATATTCAAAAGCATACAGAATTAAATATAAAACACAATTTCCCGAAAGTCAAATTTTCCGACAAAAGACGAAAATACGGATACAAATAAAGAATTATCTGTTTTGGACCGGCAAAAATGCAATTATACCCGTTTACGGCTGACAAACTGCACAATTCTGCACCATTATTTTTTATATGTCAGATTACATATATTCATTGTTAATCGGTTGACTTTGCTGTGTTAAAGTAATAAAATTGTTAAATAAAAATATACGGGGTGGGCAATAATATGCTTAAATACATTTTATCACTCGACCAGGGTACAACAAGCTCCAGAACTATAGTATTCAACAAACAGGGCGAAATAGTTTCAAAAGCCCAGTATGAATATGAGCAGATATATCCCAAGGCAGGCTGGGTTGAGCATAATCCCGACGCCATTCTCAAAAGTCAGCTCCGTTCTCTAGCGGATGCGCTCATTGACGGCGGAATAGAGGCAAAGGAAATTGCGGCAATCGGTATCACAAATCAGCGTGAAACCACAGTTTTATGGGATAAAAGAACAGGTAAGCCCATATACAATGCAATAGTATGGCAGTGCAGAAGAACAGCCGCAATGTGCGAGCAGTTAAAGGCTGAGGGGCTCGGCGACTACATCAAGGAGCATACGGGTCTTATAATTGACGCTTACTTTTCCGCAACAAAAATCAAGTGGATTCTTGATAACGTAGAGGGCGCACGTGAGCTTGCAAAGGAAGGCAATCTTCTTTTCGGAACAATTGACACCTGGCTTATATGGAATCTTACGGCAGGCCGTGTTCACGTAACGGACTACTCAAACGCCTCCCGCACAATGCTCTTTGATGTTGACAAATTGCAGTGGGACAGCTACCTTTGCGAAAAGCTTGATATTCCCATGAATATTCTTCCCCGCGTTGCTCCATCAAGTGAGGTTTACGGTGCTGTAGCCCAGGGAATTCCCGGCATCGAAGCTCTTGCAGGCATTCCTATATGCTCGGCAATCGGTGACCAGCAGGCAGCTTTGTTCGGTCAGGCTTGCTTCAGTCCCGGTCAGGCAAAGAATACCTACGGTACCGGCTGTTTCCTTCTTATGAACACAGGCAAGGAAAGAGTTCATTCACAGAACAACCTCGTTACGGGTATTGCCTGGGGTATCGGCGATAAGGTCGAATACTGTATAGAAGGCTCGGCTTTCAATGCAGGCTCTGTTATTCAGTGGTTAAGAGACGAATTGCAGATAGTTGATTCCGCACAGAAGTGCGACAAATACGCGGAGCAGGTTCCCGATGCAAACGGCGTTTACCTTGTACCCGCATTCACGGGACTCGGTGCTCCTTATTGGGATATGTACGCAAGAGGCTGTATGGTAGGATTAACAAGAGGTGTCAATAAAAAGCACATCTGCCGTGCGGTCCTTGAATCAATCACCTATCAGATGACTGACCTTCTTGAGGCTATGAAGGCTGATTCGGGAATTGAGCTTCAGGAGCTTCGTGTTGACGGCGGCGCAAGTGTAAGCAACATTATGATGCAGATACAGGCAAACTTTATAAACACTCCCGTCAACCGTCCCAAATGTGTAGAAACAACCGCTCTCGGTGCTGCTTACCTTGCAGGTCTTGCGGTAGGCTTCTGGAACAGCTTTGATGAAATTGAGCAAATACGCGAGGTTTCCCGGGTATTCACTCCCGAAATGGATACGGAAACAAGAAATAAGCTCTATTCAGGTTGGAAAAAGGCTGTGGAGCGCGCAATGAAATGGGAAGACCCGGCAGAAGGATAAAAAATGGATATAAAACAAAAATCCCTTGAGCTTCACAGACAGCTTAAAGGAAAACTGGAAATAAAATCAAGAGTATCGGTCAGAACTAAAGAAGATCTTTCCCTTGCATACACTCCGGGTGTTGCAGAGGCTTGTCTTGAAATAAAAAAAGATCCGTCACTCTCTTATGAGCTTACCCGCCGTTGGAATACCGTTGCTGTCATAACCGACGGTACGGCTGTATTGGGACTCGGTGATATCGGTCCCGTTGCAGGAATGCCTGTTATGGAGGGCAAATGCATCCTTTTTAAGGAATTTGCAGACGTAGATGCAATTCCCTTGTGTATAGACTCAAAGGATCCCGATGAAATAGTAAAAACCGTAAGGCTCATTTCAAAAAGCTTCGGCGGAATCAACCTGGAAGACATTTCCGCTCCCCGTTGCTTTGAAATTGAAGAAAGACTGAAAAAGGAATGTGATATTCCCGTCTTTCACGATGATCAGCACGGCACGGCAATAATAGTTACAGCAGGAATAATAAATGCGCTGAAACTTACAGGCAGATGCAAGGAAGACAGCACGGCAGTTATCTGCGGTGCAGGTGCTGCAGGTACGGCAATAGCAAAAATGCTTCTTTCCTTCGGAATCGGTGACGTTATAGTCTGCGACAAGGAAGGCATTCTCGAAAAAAACCGCGGTGCACAGACCGAGGCTCAGCTTGCCCTTGCTGAAATCACAAACAGACACGGCATAAGCGGTACGCTTTCCGATGCACTGAAGGGTGCCGACATATTTGTCGGAGTTTCCGCTCCCGGTATTGTTTCCGAGGAAATGATAAAAAGCATGAATAAGGACGCTATCGTCTTTGCAATGGCAAATCCCGTTCCCGAGATTATGCCCGAGCTTGCTAAAAAAGGCGGTGCCGCAGTTATCGGCACAGGCAGAAGTGATTTCCCGAATCAGGTGAATAATGTTCTCGCCTTTCCCGGCATTTTCAAAGGTGCATTAAGCGTCAGAGCCTCCGATATAAACGAGGAGATGAAGCTTGCAGCAGCAAATGCAATAGCTGCTCTTGTTTCCGACGAGGAGCTCTCCCCGGAATACATTCTTCCTGCCGCCTTCGATGAAAGAGTAGGCAAAGCAGTTGCTCAAGCAGTAGCAGACGCCGCTGTTAAAAGCGGTGTTTCAAGAATATAATTAATGTAATATCACTCAAAGGAGATAATTTATATGGCAAGAGTTTACAATTTTTCAGCAGGTCCCTCAATGCTTCCCCTTGAAGCATTAAAGAAAGCTCAGGCAGAGCTTTTAGATTATGAAGGCAGCGGTCAGTCCGTTATGGAAATGTCACACCGTTCAAAGGTCTTCGACAAGATCATCAAGGACGCAGAGGCACTTTTCCGTGAGATTATGAACATTCCCGACAACTATAAGGTTCTTTTCCTTCAGGGCGGTGCATCATCTCAGTTTGCAGCAATCCCCATGAACTTTATGAACAAGAACAACAAGGCAGACTACATTGAAACAGGCGTATGGGCAAAGAAGGCATTCCAGGAGGCAAAGCGTTACGGCAACGCAAGAGTAATCGCATCCTCCGCAGACAAGACTTATTCCTATATTCCTAAGGTAACAAAGGAAGATATTGACCCCGAAGCAGACTATGTTTACTACTGTATGAACAATACAATCTACGGTACAAAGTATCCCTACATTCCCGAAACAGGCGATGTACCCCTCATTGCAGACATTTCCTCCTGCTTCCTTTCAGAGCCCGTTGACGTAACAAAGTTTGCTGTTCTTTACGGCGGCGCACAGAAGAATATTGCCCCTGCAGGTCTTACCGTTGTAATTGTAAGAGAGGATATGCTCGGCAACGCTATGGATATCACTCCCACAATGTTTAACTACAAAATTCACGCAGACAACGATTCTCTTTACAACACTCCCCCCTGCTTCACAATTTATATGTGCAAGCTTGTCCTTGAATGGATCAAAGATATGGGCGGTCTTGAAGCAGTTAAAGAAAACAACATCAAAAAAGCAAAGCTCCTCTACGATTTCTTCGATGAATCAAATATGTTCAAGACCGTTATTCCCGAAGAAGACCGTTCTCTTATGAATATTCCCTTTGTTACGGGAAATGAAGAGCTTGATGCAAAATTCATCAAGGAATCAACCGCTGCAGGCTTCATCAACCTCAAGGGTCACAGAACAACAGGCGGTATGAGAGCTTCCGTTTATAACGCAATGCCCATCGAGGGTGTTGAAAAGCTCGTTGAATTTATGAAGAAATTTGAGGCAGAAAATGCCTGAAATTAAAGGAGTCCTTTACAATGTATAATATTCTCACATTAAATAAAATTTCTGCAAGCGGTCTTTCAAATTTTGACGCTGATAAATTCACCTGTGCAGATAACCTTGAGTCACCCGATGCAATTATTGTCAGAAGTGCCGCAATGCACGAAATGGAATTTGCGCCCAACCTTCTTGCAGTAGCACGTGCAGGTGCCGGCGTAAACAATATTCCCATTGACCGCTGCACGGAAAACGGCATCTGCGTATTCAACACACCCGGCGCCAATGCAAACGCTGTCAAGGAGCTTGTTATCTGCTCTCTTTTCTTAGCATCCCGTAAAATCGTTGCAGGCTCAAAGTGGTGCGATACCCTCAAGGGCAACGGCGACGGAGTTTCAAAGCTTGTTGAAAAAGGCAAGGGCAATTTCGTAGGTCCCGAAATTTTCGGAAAAACTCTCGGTGTTGCAGGACTCGGAGCTATCGGTATCAAGGTTGCAAATGCAGCAAAGGCGCTAGGCATGAAGGTTATCGGCTATGACCCCTTCATTTCAGAAGCCGGAAGAGCTTCCCTTGACGCTGATATTACGGTTACCGCAGACCTTGACGACATTTTTGCCGCTGCCGATTACATCACTCTTCACGCTCCCCTCAATGACAGCACAAGAGGAATGATAGGCAAGGAAAACCTCGCAAAATGCAAGGACGGTGTCCGTGTGCTTAACTTCTCCCGTGCTGAGCTTGTTGATAACAAGGATATTATTGAAGCTCTCGGAAGCGGAAAGTGCGCTTCTTACGTAACTGACTTCCCCACCGATGACCAGTTAGGTGTTGACGGCGTTATCGCAATTCCCCACCTCGGTGCTTCCACACCCGAGGCAGAGGAAAACTGTGCTGTTATGGCTGTATGTCAGCTTTCGGATTATCTTCTCAGCGGTAACGTAAAGAATTCTGTTAACTTCCCTGCAGTTTCCCTTGAAAAGGCAGGTAAGATCAGAATTACCGTTGTAACCGCAGGCAATATCTGCTGTGACGTTGCAAAGGCAATCGAGGCTCAGAACGTAACAATAAAAGCAAAGGCATGCGGCTTAAGAAAAGACGTAGGCTATGCAATATTTGATACGGACGATGAAATTACTGACGATTGCATCGAGGAGCTCAAGGCAATCCCCGGTGTCAGCGCAATAAGAATTATCTGACAACATATTTTTTGAGGCTGTAATTTTACAGCCTCTTTTCTTTACAGCTCTTATTTATAATAAAAGTTGACATATATTTTTATATAATGTATAATTACAAAAAGGTTACAAAACAGTATCAAAAATATATGGGAGATACCTACGGATGTTTTCAAAATACAACATGAACATCGACACAAAATCAACCTTCCGATTCATTGAATCCGTGGCTGAGGTCTTTGTTTATTCAATAATATACATGTTAGTATACTACTACCTTTTTGACGAAAATACATTTCCCGATTTTATAACTGTCGGCAAGCTTCTTCTTTTCGGAATTTATTTTTTACTTACCTGGATTCTTATAAAGAATTCCGACGGCTTTGAGTTCGGTAACCTCAAGGTATCCGAGCTTTGCGTTGCACAATGGATAGGAATGGGAATCACAAACGTTATCACGTATTTCCAGCTGTGCCTTATAGCAAACAAGGTTATAACTCCCCTGCCTATTATCCTTCTTTTTATTTCTGAAATTGTCCTTTCAATGCTTTTTGTAATAGTTTTCAGCTTCATTCACAGAAAGCTTTATACTGCTCACAAAATGCTTATGGTTTTCGGCTCAGACAATGCAGTGCGCATGAAAATCAAAATGGACAGTAAAAAACAGCAGTACAAGGTTGCAGAGCTCATTTCCGCAGACAAGGGCTATGACGAAATATGCAAGAAAATAAGTCAATATGAATCCGTTATAATAAATGATATTGACTCAAAGCTCTGCAATGACCTTCTGAAATATTGCTTTGAAAATGAAATTATAACCTACGTTGTCCCTAAAATCACCGATATTTTAATGCGCGGCGCAATTCCCATAAATGCATTCGATACCCCTATGCTTCTCGTCAAAAGCAGAGGTCTTAATCTCGGTCAGCGCTTCCTTAAGCGCATAACGGATATTGTCATAAGCCTCATCGGAATAATCCTGTTATCTCCCCTTATGCTTGCTATTGCTCTCGCAATAAAGGCTGAGGACAAAGGTCCCGTGTTTTATAAGCAGAAAAGAGTCACAATCGGCGGCAAGGTATTTGATATCCTGAAATTCCGCAGTATGATAGTCAATGCAGAAGCAGAGGGACATGCTGTCCCTGCAACAGAGCGCGATCCCAGAATCACAAAGATCGGCGATTTTATCCGTGCAACAAGGCTTGACGAGCTCCCCCAGCTTATCAATATTCTCAAGGGTGATATGAGCATTGTCGGTCCCCGTCCCGAAAGAGTCGAGCATATGGAAAAATACTGCAAGGAAATCCCCGAATTCGAGTACCGTCTTAAGGTTAAAGGCGGACTGACGGGCTATGCCCAGATTTACGGAAAATACAACACAAGCGCATATGACAAGCTGAGGCTTGACCTTATGTACATAGAAAATTATTCAATTTTCCTTGATATCAAGCTTATAATTATGACTGCCAGAATCCTTCTCAGCAAGGAAAGCACAGAGGGCTTCGACGTCACCAAAAGAAACGACGAAAAACTTAAAAAAATGCTTCGGGAACTTCATAATGACGGCAAGATTGAAACAGATGAATAAAGCAAAGAGTATTGCGAAGAAAAAACGCAATACTCTTCTTTTAATTTACTTACAATTCTTATCGAACGAGGGATTGCACTGATAAAAATTCTTACTGTCAAGTCTGTCGGTTGCAAGACGAAGTCCTTCACCGAAGCGCTGATAATGGACGATTTCTCTTTCTCTTAAGAATTTTATAGGATCAGCTACATCGGGGTCATCAACAAAACGGAGAATGTTGTCATAGGTGGTTCTTGCCTTCTGCTCTGCCGCAAGGTTTTCATGAAGGTCGGTTATGACATCACCCTTGGACTGAAGGTAAGCGGCGGTAAAGGGAGCACCCGATGCAGCAACGGGATAAACACCCGTTGTATGGTCAACAAAATATTTATCGAATCCCGAAGCCTCTATCTCCTGCCTCGAGAGATTTCTTGTAAGCTGATAAACAATAGCTCCGATCATCTCAAGATGAGCCAGCTCCTCCGTGCCTATGTCTGTAAGTAAGCCTTTAAGCTCGGGGTAAGGCATGGAATAACGCTGTGAAAGATAACGAAGCGAAGCACCGAGTTCACCATCGGGGCCGCCGTACTGTGAAATTATGATCTGTGCAAGCTTAGGATTACATCTTGTAATCTTAACGGGATACTGAAGCTTTTTCTCATAAACCCACATCAACAATCACCTCCTACGTCCCAGGGCCAGGGATTTTTCAGCCACTCAATTCCCTCTCCGCTTTTAGGAGATAAGGGGCCGTAGCTTTCCTCATACTCTTTTTTGAGCTGTCTGAATTTATGAGTGTACTTTTCGTGCATAGCAAGTGCACTGAGATCGTTAGGATGTGTATTGAGATAAAGATGAAGCTCCCAGAGTGCGAACTGCACCGAAGAAAGAGTTCTTAAAAGCTTATCGTGTGTGCTCATTTTAATGCACCTCTTAAGAAAGGCTTATAGAGATCCGTAAAGAGCGTACCTTTTTTCAATGCAACATCTGCTTCAAAAACTGTTTTGTCTGTCTGAAAGGGCACGTAAGCCATAGTGGTTACGGCATCTGCAGGCAGAGGTACAAGAGGGGTAAAGCTGTCAAAGTCTTTACCGCAGTCGTTTTTCATTAAATAATCTCTCCTTCTGAAAATATTCTGAGGTTTCCCTCGGTTCATACTATTCAGTAAGGACAAATTGTGTGCAACAATGTTTGGCTATTGCAACAACAGAATTATAATGCTATAATTAATTTTAGAAATTTATACAGTTGGTGATTTTATGAAAAAATATGCACTTCGTTTGATTGCATTATTGACTGCGGTTATGATTTTATTACCCGTGAACGTGCATGCATCCTCCTTGCTTGCAGGCGATATTGACGGTGACGACAGCGTCACAGCATCCGACGCAAGGCTTGCCCTTCGTTATTCCGTCGGACTTGAGGAGTTTGACGATCAACAGCAGCTTATCAGCGACGTTGACTTCAGTAATAAAACTGACGCCTCCGATGCCAGGACAATTCTCAGGATGGCTGTCGGTCTGGAAAAAAATATTTATATTGAAGAAGAAAAGGAAGAAGAAAGCTTCTTTGAAGCACATTTCATAGACGTAGGTCAGGCTGACTGCGCTCTTATTATCTGCGACGGAGAAACACTTCTGATAGACGCCGGCAACGTACCCGACGGCGATCTTATAGTTTCATATCTTAAAGAGCAAAGCATTGAAGAGCTCGATTACGTTATCAGCACACATGCTCACGAGGACCATGTAGGCGGACTTGGTGAGGTGCTTAGCGAGTTCACCGTAACAAATACCGTATTTGCCCCCGAAAAAGGTGCTGACACAGATTGCTACCGGGATTTTCTGTCAGCCGTTGCTGCTCAGGAGCTGACTCTGACCGTTCCCGAGGCAGGCTCTGAGCTTTCCTTCGGAAGCAGCACACTGACCTTCATAACACCCCTTTCGGAAACCGTGCCCGGCACTAATAACACCTCACTTGTGGCAAAAATAGAATACGGAGAAACATCATTTCTGTTTACAGGAGATATAGAAAGAGATGCTGAGGCGGGCATTCTTGAAACCGGAAGAGATATATCAGCAGATGTTCTGAAGATAGCCCATCACGGCGGAGCAACCTCCACAACCTATCCGTTCCTGAGAGAGGTTATGCCTGAAATAGCCATTATAAGCGTCGGCAATGATAACAGCTACGGTCATCCGACAGAAGAAGTGCTTTCAAAGCTCAGGGATGCTGATGTGAAGGTATACAGAACTGATATGCAGGGTCATATAGTAATTAAAAGCGACGGGCAGAATCTTACGGTAACAACCGAAAAGAATCAGGACGTAGAAACCAATCCCACAATTCCGTCCGTTCCCGACACTCCCGACGTTCCCGACATACCTGAAGCACCCGACGATCCGATCCCCGGGGTTCCCGAAGAATACGGAGAATACATCGGAAATATCAACTCAAAGAAGCTTCATGTTCCAACCTGCTCATCCCTTCCCAAGGAAGAAAACAGAATCTATTTCGCTTCTGTTGATTCAGCAATCTCTGAAGGCTACACAGCCTGCTCACGATGTAACCCCTTCTGATAAAAGAAGAAGACCGTGCATAAAGCACGGTCTTTATTCATGTTTTAGGGATGAAGAATTTTATAGTTTCTGCAAGTCTTGTAAAAACGGAAGGATTCCAGTCATCCTCGGGAGCAACATTCAGCCCGTTTTCTCTGTAAAGCCTGCAAAGTCTTACAAGAACCTCGTAAAATTCATCATAATTCTTGTTATGCTCCGCCGTCCATCCGCATTCCGCAACAGCAAACCATCGGGGGAAGCACATATATTCAAGTCTGTCATTATTGTTTATATGCTCGGTCCATATGGGAGATTCCACACCGATAATTGACTTCTTCCCGTCAGAGTCAAGTCCTTTTAGCTTTTCGGGCTCATATTTATATACAGCCTTCAGCGGATGCATTCCGTAAGGATAATCAACATAGAACGGAGTAAAGGGTGAAAGTATGGTTTTTCTTCCCGAATTTGCTTCTGACGAGGTGCGTTCAGGTCCCTTCTGCCAGTGCTGAACGGCTATATCAGATAAAAGCCCCTTGCCTTTAAGACAGTCATTCCACACAATGCACCTTTTTCCTTTGTTTTTAAGGTATAGAGCCATTTCATTTATAAACAGACATTGCAGGTCGTTATAATCGGCAAGTCCGTTTTCTGCCATAATTTTGTTGCATTTCTCACAGGTCTTCCAGTTTGCTTTAGGGACCTCGTCACCTCCGATATGAACCGTATCATAAGGAAAAAGCTCGCATATTTCATCGAGAATCCTTTTAAGCAGCTCTTTTGCATCGGCATTTCCCGCACAGATAATATCCTTGAAAATTCCCTGTGAGGTCTTGACCTTAACCGCTTCACCCGAGCAGGTAAATTCGGGATAAACGTGAAGAAAAGCACTCTGATGTCCCGGCATATCAAGCTCAGGGATAACATCAATAAATCTTTCACGGCAGAACTCAACAATATCACGTATTTCTTCTTTTGTGAAATAGCCCGAATAAGGCTTATTGTTTTTACAGTTAATGAAGCTGTCGCAATCTCTTACACTTCCCTTTTCGGTAAGCTCAGGAAGTGCGCTGAGCTCAATCCTGAAGCCCTGGTCATCCGAAAGATGCCAATGGAATTTGTTGAATTTCACGTCAGCAGCGGCTGAAATCATTTTTTTAAGCTCGTCTACGGTAAAAATATGTCTTGCACAGTCTATCATAAAGCCGCGGTGGGAATACCTCGGCCTATCCTTTATTATCATACAAGGCACGGTACCGTAAAGTGTCACAATCTGCTTCATTGTAACACCGGCATAGTAAAAGCCTCTTTCTGTTTTTGCTTTTGCAGTAATGCTTCCGGGGCTGATTATCAGCTCATACTCTTCCTCGCTGAAATTATCAGCCGTTTCCCTTACCGTTATTCCGCGAAGCGAACACGTACCGCCCGTAAGCTCAAGCATATAGGGCTGAGGAATAAGACGCATAATATCCTCTCCTTAAATTACCATTTCATATTCGCCGAGATTTCCGTTTTCAAAATATCTCTTCAGATCGTAAGGAGCATAAATACCCGTGTCCGTAACAACACCGCTTACAAGCTCGGGAGGTGTGATATCAAAAGCGGGATAATATCCCTTAACACCCTCTGCAGTAGTTTTTGTTCCGAGTGCCTGCAAGGAAAAATCGGGATCTCTCATTTCGATTTTAACGGTGTCTATTGTGGGATGCACGTGGTCGGGTGCACCCGTTACAAAATAAGGTATCTTATTATACTTAGCTGCAATTGCAATCTGGAAGGTGCCTACCTTATTTACAACATAACCGTCCATACATATAGCATCGGCAGCGGAGGTAAACACGTCAATGCCTTCATTTTTCATAACAAAGGCAGGCATATTATCAGTAATTACGGTAACGTCCATTCCCATATCCTTGCAGACCGTTGCCGTAAGCCTTGCACCCTGAAAATAGGGTCTTGTTTCGGGACAGAAGATTCTTACATCTCCCTTTCCCTGCTCCTTCAATACCCTGCACATCTGACCTACAATGGTTTCTCCGAAGCACTGTGTCATAACAGCGCCGTGTGCAGGTATCATATCAACAAGGTACTTTGCCATTTTATACACCTTGTTATATCTCATATTGTTGATTGCAACCGTATATTCCACAATAGCATCGGGAACACTTCTTCCCTCTGCCATAGCCTTTTTTGCGGCTTCAAGACATCCCCCGGTTATAAGCCCCATACGGTTTGCCGTTGTGGGTCTTGCGTGTGAAATTGTGAAAGCGGCCTTTTCAAGATAAGCAACCTGCTCTGCTTCGCTCTTATCTCTGCACTCATAAGCGGCAATTGCCATTCCGGCGGCAGCGGCGGTATAAGGTCCTGCCGACTGTGTTACCATATCCTTTATTGCCTTTGTGACCTCAAGATGATTACGGCAGGTCACAAATTCTGTTCTCAGAGGATAAATTCTTCTGTCAAGAATCTTAACGGTTCCGTTTTCATACCACGCAATGTTTTCATACTGCAGCATAAATGCCAGGCTTTTATCTGCTCTTTCCATATCTTTCACCTTAATTATACAGCCTTTCAACCGCTTTTTTTACGTTATAATATATTCTTTCCTTGTCAAGTGTAAGGAATTCACCCTTTTCATAAAGCACCTTACCGTCAACAACAGTAAGCCTTACGTCACCTCTGCCGGCAGAATACACAACAAGAGCCGCCTCATCAAGGCAGGGTATCATATTGGGAGAATCTGTTCCTATTGCAACAAAATCCGCCTTATAGCCCGGGAGAAGATTGCCGCAGCCCTCTCTGCCCTGAAGCAGTGCGCCGTTGACGGTAGCCATTTTAAGAATTTTTTCCGCGCTCATAATTGTTGCATCACGGTGATAGCCGTTATGAATAAGAGAAGCAATATGCATCTCCTCAAGCATATCAAGATTATTGTTGCTTGCCGCACCGTCCGTTCCGAGAGCAACATTAATACCCTTTGAAATGTAGTCTTCAACCGGCGCAAAGCCGCTGCCGAGCTTCATATTGCTTGTAGGATTGTGAACCACGGAAATATTATGCTTTCTGAAAATTTCAGCATCCTCCTCCGTAAGGAATACACAATGAGCGGCAAAGGCACGGGATTGGAATGCCCCCAGGCTTTCAAACCACTTGGTCGGTGTCATATTATATTTTGCGATACACTCGTTATGCTCCTTTAAGGTTTCGGAAATATGGATGTGCATATTACCCTTCCGTTCATTGCAGAGAGCGCTGTAATAACGGGTTGTTTTTTCATCACAGGTGTACTCGGCGTGAATACAGAAATCCACGAGAATTCTGCCGTCAAATGCCTTGTTGTAATTGTCGAACAAATCAATTGACTGCTTTATTCTGTAGGAGTCCTCAGGCTTTTCAGCAGGATCAAAGCACTGCACGGGACGGGAAATATTAGCACGAAGACCTGCCATTCCTACAGCCTCACAGGTTCTTTCAGGCTCAAAATACATATCGGAAAAGCTGACGGTACCCGAAGCTATCATTTCCAGCAAAGCAAGATAAGAGCCTGCCTCAATATCCTCTGCAATAAGCTTATCTTCAACCGGGAAAACCTTTTCAAAAAGCCATTTATCTAAAGGCAGGTCACTTCCCACACCCCTCAGAAGAGTCATAGGAGAATGAGTGTGACAGTTATAGATACCGGGCATAATTATTGTTCCCGACATATCCTTTACACAGTCAAACTCTTCCTTTGGCTCTTCGCTGCCGACATAAGAAATAATATCGCCGTCAACGGCAAGAAAGCCGTTCTTTATAACGTTCAGCCTTCCGTCAACAAAATTTAATATTGATGAATTTTTATATAATACTTTCATAATTATAACCTGCTTATAAGTTTTTCGACGTAATCACAGAAGGGCTTGCTGATTCGGGCTGCAGTTTCCCCGACCTCTTCATCCGTAAGCTTTCTGTCAAGAACACCTGCCGCCATATTTGTCATAACGGAAAGCCCAAGAAGCGGCATAGAGCAATGTGCGGCAGTAAGCGCCTCTGTAACGGTTGACATACCTACAGCATCTGCGCCGAGAATTCTTGCGGCTCTGATTTCTGCGGGAGTTTCAAACTGAGGGCCCGTAAAATACATATATACCCCCTCACGGAAGGTAAGAACAGAGCCTTCGGCACATTCCTTGGCAACATCACGAAGGGCCTTAGTATACATATCCGTAGTATCAAAGAAGCGAGGACCGAATTCCTCTATATTATTCCCTTGCAGAGGGCTTGCTCCCGTCAGCTTCAGATGGTCTTTTATTATCATTATATCACCGACATTATATTCCGTATTAACAGCACCTGCGGCATTTGTGACAATAGTTTTCTTTACCCCTAAAAGCTTAAAAAGCCTTATGGGAAGCGTAAGCATTTCAAAGGGATACCCCTCGTAATGATGAAATCTTCCCGACATACATATAACCTTTTTACCGCCGAGTTTACCGAAAATCAGTCTGCCCTCATGGGATTCAACGGTAGAAACCAGGAAGTTCGGAATATCCTTATAATCAATTACAACAGGATTTTCAATTCTCCCTGCTATGCTTTTAAGTCCCGAGCCGAGAACAATACCGATATCAGGCTCGTCCTTTATAATATCTCTGACAAAATCTGCCGATTTCTTGAAATACTGAAAATTAATTTCGGGCATCATATATCACCTCATTATAATATTAACACAAATAATCCGTACAGGCAATAAAAAACGGACCGAAACTATCGGTCCGCCATAAATTATTTTACACTGAAAAGGATATCACCGTAAGAGGGATAAGGCCAGTATTCGGAATGTGTCTTCGTTTCAAGCTCATCAACAAGAATACGAAGCTCTGTCATAACGGAAAGAAGCTTATCCTTACTGAACAGAGCAAGACTTGTATTATCAGCACATTCAAGTGCCTCAATCATATAGCCCTCAAGCTCCTTTTTCTTGGAGAAGGCAGCAGTCTGAAGCACGGAAAGGTCCCTAACAAGCTCTGTTTCATATTCACAGGGAATATCTGCAGAAATGCTCTTCTTGGTAAGGGCTGTGCCTGCAAGCTCTTTTATGTAAGCACTTACAGCAGGTAAAATATCCTTATTAACCATATCAAGCATTGTGAGTGCTTCGATATTGATAATCTTGCAGTAATTTTCGGAAAGTATCTCATAACGCGCCTTAAGCTCTTCAACAGAATATACCTTGTGAGTTGTGAAAAGCTCTATATTCTTTTCGGCAACAAGGCACGGAAGCGCATCGGGAGTGGTCTTCATATTTAGAAGCCCTCTCTTTTCAGCCTCAAAAATCCAGGCATCATCATAACCGTTGCCGTTGAAAATAAATCTCTTATGCTTTGAAATTGTAGAAATTATAAATTCGTGAAGAGCAGATTCAAAATCTACGGCATTTTCAAGCACATCGGCAAATTGTCTTAATGCTTCGGCAACTGCGGTATTAAGAACAACATTGCAGTTTGAAATCGTATTGGATGAGCCGAGCATTCTGAACTCGAACTTATTTCCCGTGAAAGCAAAGGGAGAGGTTCTGTTTCTGTCGGTTGTATCCTTGGGGAATTTGGGAAGTGTATGCACA
>JAZSIM010000075.1:0-19076 GCA_045533835.1 Acutalibacteraceae bacterium | reverse complement strand
GGGGACGCCATCCCCTACAAGGTCAGATTTATTATACTTCCTCCGGGGGGATGTTCTGTGTGAACCGCACAGGCTTTTACGTCGTTTCGGTGTGCCCGAAATACATAACTTGAAAATATCAGACAAAAATGCTGAAAATGTAGGATAAATGGTGGTTTTTGATGAATATTATCGAACATTTGTTCACTTTGCACAAAAATGTGTTAAATAATCACAGGATATTTTCTTCAAAAACCCCGGTTTTAGACTAGACTTTTGCCATACGAATGTGGTATACTAAGGGCGCAATAGAGAAAGAGCTGACAACCGACCCGTATTTTCGGGTCGGCGCTTTTTTTCACAAAACTTAATTTACAAACAACTGAACAGTATTAAGCGGACAGCGGACTTCCTTCGGGAGGTCCGCCCTTTTTGTTGCCTGAAAAAGAAAAGAGGTGAGGCCCGTGAAGAAAAAGGCAGAGGAGAGCTTAAGCACAGCGGCAGGGATTCTTGCAGCCGAGGTGCTGAAAATGGTAAAGCGTGAGCTGAGAAGGGAGGACGGGAATGAGCCCGATCCGAAGCTTCTTAAGGATGTGGGGGCTGCGGTGAAGGAAGCCGTAAGCGTTGTTACTGCACTCGGGAAAAACGAGGCTGAGGCGGACGAGGGTATCAGAATCGTCTTCGGCTTCGATGAGGAGCTTATGAAATAATCGGAAAAACGGAAGCAAAGGGTGAATCTTATGAACGGATATTATTTACATTCCCGTAAAATTTTTGAGCTTTACATAAGCAAACCGCAGATGCTTCTTGTCTGTGAGGTTATTCTCTTTAATGCCAGGTACAACACGGCGGTGGTGAACGGTATCACGGTAAAGCCCGGGCAATGCCTTATGAAGTACGAGGAGATTGCCGAGGTGTCGGGAGTCAGCCTTTCGGGTGTGCGCACGGCTCTTAAGCGCTTTGTTTCTGACGGAGGCATCAGCACCGAGAATATGGGCAGAAACGGACTTCTGATTACACTTCTCCCGCCCTTCTCCTGTGACGGGGAGAGGGTAAAGGCGAAGGAGAAGAAGGATTACAAGGCTCAGAAAACGAATGCCTCGGGTGGCAGGGGCGTGTCCGCTCCCGACCCTGATGCTTCCTATGACATTGCCCGTGCAGAAGCCAGAGCACGGGAGAAGGTGCCGGTCTTTAAGAAAAAGGAAAGGTAGGGAGAGGGAGTAGGGAAGAGGGAAGAGGGAGGAGTGAGGAGTGAGGAGTGCAGAACACAGAACGAATCCGGAGATAATTTCCCGGGAGGCAGTTATGTATCGTAGGGGAGGGGTCTCCCCTCCCGTTCAAAAGGGTTGTAATTTTTTATAAACCAAAGTTACAGAAGTTATGTAACGGGCGGGGCAACCCCGCCCCTACGAGGCAGACTACGGGAATTAATGCAAAAAGGAGAGATTTATGAAAACATTGACATTGGGAGTGCCGTCGGAAAGGCAGAGGGAATTCCTGACGGACAGCCACAGATACGTTGCCTTCGGTGGAGCCCGAGGCGGCGGAAAAAGCTGGGCGGTGAGGGTAAAGGCGGTGCTTCTTGCCTTTTATTATCAGGGCATAAAAATTATGATTGTGCGCCGTACCTACCCCGAGCTTCGTGCAAATCACATTGAGCCTCTTAAGTCCCTACTCGGGGACACGGCAGTCTATAAGGAAAGCACCAAGGAGATTACCTTTCCCACAGGCTCCGTCATTATGTTCCGCCATTGTGCCAACGCCACGGACATTGACAAATATCAGGGTACCGAGGTTGATGTCCTTTTCCTTGATGAGGCAACTCAGCTGACCGAGGAGGAATATGAGCGCTTCAAGGCATGCGTCAGAGGCGTGAATCCCTTTCCCAAGCGCATATACCTTACCTGCAATCCCGGGGGAGTGGGACACGGCTTTGTCAAGCGCCTTTTCGTTGACAGACGCTTCAGGGAAACGGAGAATCCCGACGATTACGTCTTTATAAAGAGCCTTGTCACCGACAATCACGCGCTGATGGAGTCAGACCCCGAGTACGTAAGACAGCTGGAATCCCTGCCTCCAAAGCTTAAAAAGGCGTGGCTTCACGGTGACTGGGATATTTTTGAGGGACAGTTCTTCGAGGAGCTTCGCGATGACCCCGACCACTATAAGGACAGGCGCTTCACCCACGTCATTGAGCCCTTTGAAATCCCCCACGACTGGAAGATTGTCAGGAGCTTCGACTTCGGCTTCCGCAAGCCCTTCTCCTGCGACTGGTGGGCAATCGACTACGAGGGCAGGGCATATCTGATTTTACAGCTTTACGGCTGTACGGATATCCCCAATGACGGACTCAAGTGGCATCCCGACAGGATTTTCTCGGAAATAAGACGGCTTGAATCAGAGCATCGCTGGCTTAAGGGTAAGTGCATTGACGGTGTTGCCGACCCCTCAATCTGGGACGCTTCACGGGGAGAAGCCATAATTGAAGCTGCCGACCGCCATTTCGTCTACTTTTCACGGGGGGACAACAAGCGCATCCCCGGCTGGATGCAATGCCACTACCGTATGAGCTTTGACACGGAGGGCAGACCCATGGTGTATTTTTTTAACACCTGCAAGGCGGCAATAAGGACGCTTCCGCTTCTTCAGTTTTCCGATACCGTCCCCGAGGACCTTGACACCGACGGCGAGGACCATTTTGCCGATTCCTTCAGGTATTTCTGTATGTCCCGACCCATAAGCCCGAGAGTACAGCCCGCGGGAATGCCCCACGGTGACGACCCCCTTGACCAGAGAACGAGATACAGAGGATTCAGCTATTGACCGAAAATTTATCTTTGATAAATTTTCAGGCGATATATTTGCTTCGCAAATTCGATATACCGATTTTTGCGGTTCGATATATTCCGCAAGCGGAATTCGATATTTTTCCCTTCGGGAAAAGATTTTTCTCGTTTACCGTAAGGTAAACATATCGGGATGCGAAGCATCATATCGAAAATGTGTCAGCATTTATATCGGATTTTCCGTAAGGAAAATATATCACGCCGTTTTTACGGCACATATTATTTTTAATTTTGCCGTGGAAACGGCACATATAAGGAGAGTATATATGGAAACAGATTTTATGATTACCGACAAGGACGTGCAGCGTGCGTCGGAGATACTTTCCCGCTACAAGGCGGCGAAGGCAAGGCTTGATGCCAGAGTCCTTGAAAACGAGGAGTGGTTCAGACTGCGCCATTGGGGTCAGCTGAGGAAGGAGGGTGAGCGTGAAAGACGCCATTCCGCCTGGCTTTTCAACTCCATTGTGAACAAGCACGCCGACTTTATGGATCAGCTTCCCGAATGCACGGTGCTTCCGAGAGAGTCGGGGGATGCGGGGCTTGCAAAGCGCCTTACCGCGGTTATCCCCGTTGTGCTTGAGCGCAACAGCTGGCACACGGTGTATTCCGATGCCGCCTACAAGAAGCTGAAAACAGGCACGGCTGTGCTGGGTGTTTTCTGGAACAGCGAGGCATACGGCGGTGTGGGTGAAATTGACATCAGGTGCATTGACCTTCTGAATATCTTCTGGGAGCCGGGGGTCAGGGACATCCAGAAGTCCCGTAACCTCTTCACCGTTGACCTTGCGGACAATGACCTGCTTCTTGAGGCATATCCCTTTCTTGAGGGAAAGCTCGGCAAGGGTGCGGACACCGTAGCCTACACCTATGACAGCAGCATTGACACCTCGGACAAGTCCCCCGTTGTGGACTGGTACTACAAAAAGCGTGTGGGAAACAGAACGCTTCTTCACTACGCAAAATTCGTCAACGGCTGTCTTCTCTATGCCTCGGAAAACGATGAGCGCTACCGTGACACAGGCTGGTATGACCACGGGCTTTATCCCTTCGTATTCGACCCCCTTTTCAGGGAGGAGGGTACACCCACGGGCTTCGGCTTTATAGATGTTATGAAGGAAACTCAGGAGGAAATCGACATCCTCAGCAACGAAATTGTCCGCAATGCACGCCTTGGCTCCCGTAAGCGTTACTTTACCCGTGTTGAGGGTGCAGTAAACGAGGAGGAATTTGCCGACTTCAACCGTGATTTCGTACACGTTGCAGGCTCCTCCCTCGGAGAGGAATCCATAAGGGAAATCGGCTTCACGCCTATGCCCGCAACCTACATCACGGTGCTTAACAATAAAATCAACGAGCTTAAGGAAACCAGCGGTAACCGTGATTTTTCTCAGGGCGGTACCGTCGGGGGAGTTACCTCAGGCACGGCAATCACCGCTTTGCAGGAGGCAGGCAATAAGCTTTCCCGTGATATGATAAATTCCACCTACACGGCATTTTCTGCAGTCTGTACCCTTGTGATTGAGCTGATGCGTCAGTTCTACACCATCCCCCGTACCATGAGAATCACGGGGGAGAGCGGTGAGGACGTTTACACCCTCTTTGATAACTCAGACCTTACGGCAGGTGAGCCTTACGGGCTTCGCGCTCCCGTTTTTGACGTAAAGGTCAAGGCGCACAAGATGAACGCTTATCAGAGAAGCGCACAGAATCAGGATGCATTGAATTTCTATAATCTCGGCTTCTTCAGCCCCGAGCGTGCCGTGGAATCCCTTGCCTGTATGGAGCTTATCGACATGGAGAACAAGGAGAAAATCAAGTCAATTATCCGTGAAAATGCGGCTTTGGGAGGTTATGTCAATGATTAAAGCAGAAATAGGCTACGGCGACAGAAGCTATACGGTGAGTATTGAGGGTCACGCAGGCTACGCCCCCAAGGGTCAGGACATAGTCTGTGCCGGTGTTTCGGCACTTACCTCGGCATTTCTCGAGTCGCTTATTTTAATAACAAACAGAGATTACACGGACGGGGTCTTTATAGAAACGGGTGACGGACTGTTTCAGTGCGTAATCCGCAGAATAAAGGATGAACAGACAAATGACATTGTAAAAAGTCTGGTTTTTATGCTGGCTCGTGGTCTCGACCTGATAGAAAGACAGTACCCCGATTATATTTCATTATATTCGTTTGATTTTCCCGAAAGGGATAATGATAATGACACTTCGGAACAGACGATGAACAAAAACAGAGAGGAGGTCAGAGGATGAATTTATTTCTGCAGACGTTTTCCGACGGTGAGGAAATTGACGCTCCCGTAACGGAAAACACAACACCCGAAGGAGAGTTCGAGGAGCTTATAAAGGGAAAATACGCTGATGCTTTCAGGAACCGTGTTCAGGGGATAATCGACAAGAGATTTTCTAAAATGAAGGCTATGGAAAAGAGCCTTGAAGCTTTCGCGCCCTTAAAGGAACACCTTGAAGCGCAGTTCCCCCACATAAGTAAGGATGATACCGCGGCTCTCGTTTCGGCTTATCTCGGAAAAGCAGAACTTACACCCGCCGCAAAAACCGAAAAATACTCCGTGCCCCATAGCTTTCTTCAGTCGGCCGGTCACCTTATAAAATACAAGGCGGCAGAGCGTGTAAGGGACGTGCTTGTAAGAGATGCCGCAGAGCTTCGCAGGCTCTACCCGTCCTTTGACCTTAAAAGGGAGCTTTCCTCTTCTCCCGATATGCGCCGTCTTATAACGGCCGGCGTACCGCTTCGCCGTGCATACGAGGCTGTAAACCTTGAGAAAATCACGGCTGAGGCAGTCCGCGCGGCTGAGATAAGCGCAAGGCTTGAGGCTGCAGAAAGCATAAGACGAAGCACCCGTATTCAGGAAAATTCACTTTCCGACCGTGCCGCAAGCCGTAAGCACACGGATGTGAATAATCTCACCGAGGCAGACATCAGAAAAATCATCACGGACGTAAGCAACGGCGCAAGAATAACTTTTTAAGTGCAGAGTGCAGAACGCAGAACGCAGAACGAATTCGGAATCCGGAGTTCGGATTTCGGAATCCGGAATAATTTCCCGAGAGGCACTTTTTACGGTAGGGGTGGGATTTCCCCTCCCGTTCCCCGGGGGTTGTAATTATTTGTAGGGGACGGCGTCCCCGACGTCCCGCAGGTAGGGAATAAAACTACAGAAGTTATGCCCCTCAGAGGTACATTTTTATCTGTCACGGGACAAAACACAGACAATATATTTTTGCGGGGGCGGGTCGTCGAGGACGCCGACCCCTACAAGGTAAGGCAAAATCAGTGCCCCGGGGGAAAAGCAAATCAAAATTAAAGGAGAAAATTTATGAATACAACAAATACAGCAAATACAACAGAAATCACACTTACACATTTTTCAGCAGGTGAGGTGCTTAATACCACGGCAGGTACCGTGGAGAAGGGTGTTATCACCAATCCCGACAGCCTCAGCGCTGAGATGAAGACCTTCTATGACAAGACACTCATCACCCTTGCAGGTGCAAACCTCATTCACGAGCAGTTCGGTCAGAAGCGCCCCATTCCCAAGAACGGCGGTAAGACTATCGAATTCAGAAAGTTCTCACGCCTTCCCAAGGCTCTGAAGCCCATCACAGAGGGTGTTACCCCCGACGGCAACAAGTTCAATGTAACTGCCGTCAGCTGTACCGTCGATCAGTACGGTGACTACATCGAGCAGACCGATATGCTTGAGCTTACTGCCGTTGACAACACAATTGTTGAGGCAACCAAGGAGCTTGCCTCCCAGGCAGGCGTAACCCTTGATACCGTTGTCCGTAACGAGCTTGTGGGCGGTACAAACGTTATGTATGCTCCCCTTGTGACAGAGGACGGCAAGGAAACCGAGATTTTAAGCCGTGAGGATATCACAAAGGACTGCAAGCTCCGTGTAAAGGACATTTTCAGAGCTGCTGCACAGCTTAAAAGCGTAAATGCTCCCAAGATTAACGGTGCCTATGTTGCAATCGTACACCCCTATGTGGCTTATGACCTTATGCAGGAGGCAGGCGACCAGTGGGTAAGCATCCAGAAATACTTAAGCCCCGATAACCTCCTCAAGGGTGAAATCGGCACTCTCGGCGGTGTTCGCTTCGTTGAAAGCACCGAGGCTAAGGTTTTCGGCCCCGCTGAAATTGCAGAGGGTATCACCCGTATGACCGTTTCCGCCGACGTAAACGGCTCCGCTACCGTTACCGTTCAGGAATATCTCGGCGACCACAGCTTCTCAGAGCCTGTCAGCGTGTATGTAAACGGTGAAATGAATACCGTCAAGCAGGTTTCGGGCAGCACGGTGACTCTCGGCTCTGCCGTAACTGTTAAAAAGGGCGATATCATCGCAGGTATCGGCGGCGGCAAGGACGGCTCCGCAGTCTTCACAACCCTCTTCCTCGGTGAAAATGCCTACGGTGTAACGGACATTGAGGGCGGCGGTCTTGAGCATATTGTCAAGCCCAGAGGCTACGGCAATGACCCCCTCAATCAGAGAAGCTCCATCGGCTGGAAGGCAACCAAGGTTGCAAAGCGCCTTCTTGAGGAGTACATCATCCGTGTTGAGTCAGGCTCAGAGTTCTCTGCCACAACAAACGCTAATTAAAACTTAAATTTCCCGCAGAGGCTGTGTCGTAAATTAAACCTTGTAGGGGTCGGCGTCCTCGACGACCCGTTTAAAAGGGTTGTAATTATTTGTAGGGGACGGCGTCCTCGACGTCCCGCAGGTAGGGAATAAAACTACAGAAGTTAAGACCCTTAGAGGTACATTTTTATCTGTCACGGGACAAAACACAGACAATATATTTTTGCGAAGGCGGGACGTCGGGGACGCCGTCCCCTACATAAAGAATCATAAACCGCGGGAAATAATACGTGAATTGTTATTTTCATCAGGGCGGGTCGTCGGGGACGCCGACCCCTACAAGAGAAGGTGAATGCCCCCGTCCTGCGGAAATTTGTGCAGTCATTATTTTTTTGAAAGGACGATTATATTATGAAAACAAAAACAACAACTACCTATCCCGTTTTTATTCCGAAGCTTCACAAGAATGACGATTCCTTGTTCGTTGCGGTCAACGGCAAGAGAATGCTCATCAGAAAGGGCGAAACGGTGCAGGTACCCCGTGAATTCTACGAGGTAATAGAAAACTCACGCCGCCAGTCAGAGGCTGCCGAGCAGTTCATTCTTTCCAATTCCAACGAGGGCTAAGGGGGGGGCGCGCTATGACAGCATCGGATGTTATCGCAAGGACGGACGCGCTGTTTCCCAACGTGTTTCCCTTTCCCATGAAGGTGCGCTGGCTTTACAGGCTCGATAAGGAGATAAGCGAGGAGTTTTTAAGCCGATACGGCAATCCTCCCGCCGTACCCGAGGAGGAAATGCAGGCTCCCGACCGTGAGCTTATACTGGGTGAGGAGTATTCCGACATATACACGGATTTTCTCATTATGAAAATGGAGCTTCACTCGGGCAACATTACGGGCTACGTAAATGCCGCATCCCTTTATAACAGCGCTTACCTTTCGTTTATGCAGCACTACAACCGTACTCACGGGATGCCGGGTACGAGAATAAATATATCGTGAGGGGGATTATATGTTTTTTCCGAAATTAAAGGCATATAAGGAAAAAATTCTTTCCGTCAGCCGCTTCGGCTCCCTTGTCTTCGGCGAAAGCGTCCCCGACGGCTGCTTTTCCGACTGCCTTAACCTCACGGGGGATAAATTCCCCCTTATGAGCGTAAGGGACAAGAGGGCGCAGTACTGCTCCTCTTACCCTGCCTCCTTCGGCGGTG
The DNA here is from genome assembly GCA_045533835.1 of Acutalibacteraceae bacterium. Lineage (GTDB taxonomy): Bacteria > Bacillota > Clostridia > Oscillospirales > Acutalibacteraceae > RUG806. The sequence continues at coordinate 10,422 of JAZSIM010000075.1, read as the reverse complement.
AGAGCGTTACTGCTGTCCTTGACACTCCCGCAGGTCTTCTTGTCTGCGCCGAAACAGCAGCTTACCTTGACGGAGTGCCTGTTGAGGGTGCCGTGCTTCAGGGAAATATCCCCTCCCGTCAGGCAATCCTTATGGGCAGAAGCGTCTTCATTGCTCCCGACGGTGTGTTCATAAAATGCACGGACGAGGGTGTGACGGCAAGCCGCTGTAACTTCAGCCACAGGGCAGACGAGGCTGCCGTTACCTTCTGCACTGAGGACGGCACAGACGTATTCCCCCTCTTTTCCGGTGAAATGCCTTCCCTTGCCTCAACGGGGGACACCTACGTATTCTCCGACGGCACAAAAATGGAGCTTATGGTATACACGGGAGATAAATGGCTTAAGGAGCAGGAGCTTTATTTCCGCATTGACCTGCCCTCTGATTTCACGGGCATAAATGCAGGGGAGTCCGTTCATATAAAGAGCAGGGGCGGACTCCTGAGGGACGGCTACTACACCGTAAAAACCGTGTTCAATGACTCCCTTGTGCTTTCGGGCTGTATCAACTGCGACGGCAGGATAGAGGATGTCATCCTTTCAAGGCAGATACCTGCAATGGATTTTGCCGTGGAGCATAACAACCGCCTCTGGGCGTGCCGCTGCGGTGAAAGTAATGACGGCAGCTTCGTCAACGAAATTTATGCCTCAAAGCTGGGCGACCCGACAGAGTGGGGAAGCTTTCAGGGTATTTCAACGGACTCCTATACCGTAAGCCTCGGCTGTCCCGGAGAATTTACGGGAGCAGGCAAGGTGGGCAACGAGGTGGTTTTCTTCAAGGAGGACTGTCTTATAAGGGTGCTTGGCGGCACTCCCTCGGAGTTTACCGTTTACACCGTCCCCGGCAGAGGCATTGAAAAGGGACAGTCGGGAAGCCTTGTGAATCTCGGTGAAAGGCTCTTTTATAAAAGCACGGACGGAATTACCGTGTATGACGGCGCTCTTCCCTTTACCGTGTCCGAAAGGGGTGCCTTTACGGGCTTCAGGGATGCCGTTTCCGGTGCGTCGGGCGGAAAATACATAGCCGCCATGACCTCCCCCTCGGGGGAGAGAGCCGTGTATGTCTACGATACGGAAAACGGTCTGTGGCACAAAGAGAATGACGATTTCCATACTCTTTGCATGTTCGGGAGAAACGGCAATCTTTTTCACGTCTGCCGTGACAATAACCGTGTTTTCGTCCGTGACAGCGGAAAAATCACCGAGGGGAACGGATTTTTACCCCTTTTCGGTGAGGTTGCCTTTGTCCCCTCTGAGGAGCCTGCTGTCAGCTGGTATGCCGAAACGGGCAGGCTCTGCCGCGGTATCACATCATACAATAAAAGGATAAGGGCTCTGCGCTTCTCGCTTACCCTTCAGGAGGACGCATATTTAAGGGTGCTTATAAAGCCCGATTCCGCGCCCTCTTTCAGAGAGCTTTTTTACCTTGACAAGAAAACCGACGGCATATTCTCCTGCACCGTCAGAGTTCCGCCCTGTAAGTTCTTCACCCTCAGATTTGAAGGGGCAGGGGAGCTTACCCTTCACGGCTTCGAGGCGGTTGCAGGCTTTACGGGTGAGGTGAGGGACATTGAATAAGAATACGGATAACGAAAGAATATACACCCTGCTTTTACAGCTGAAGGAGGAGGTCACGAGGCTTTCCCTGCAGGTGAAGGCACTTAAAAACGAACTGAAAGGAGTGAAAACAGGTGGCTAAAAAATATTCGTCTGATGAGATTATCAAAATGGCGGCAGGGCTTATCCCCGAGGATATGTCCGCTGACCTTGATGCTGACGGTAAAATCACATCCGCTGATGCAAGATACGTTTTCAGGGAGGAGAACGGGAAGCTTCCCCTTGATACCCCCTCTCTTATGACACAGAATATCGCAAACCGCATTATAAAGGAGAATTCCTCCTTTTCCTACGACCCGGGAACCGACCCTCTGCTTTCTCAGTATAAGAAGCAGTATTCCGAGGAGGGAAGGCGTGCTGCAGAGGACGTTATGGGCAGAGCCTCAACCCTTACGGGCGGCTACGGCAATTCCTACGGCGCAAAAATTGCCTCCGACAAGCTTTCCGAATATTCGGCTCTTTCCGCCGGCAAGGAGGAGGAGCTTGAGGAAAAGGCATATAAAAGACACAAGGATAAGCTTGACAGCCTTTACTCTCTTTACTCTCTTATGACCGATGAGGAGAAGAAGGAGGAGGACAGAAAAAAGGCGGCTCTCGACTTTGCAGTATTGGCTTCGGGCATGGGGGACGATTCCTTTATCAGGGAGCTTGGCATTGAGCCGGAGGACGATGACTTTCAGAAGCTTAAGGAATTTGCCGAGCTTTCCGCAAAATACGGTGACTATTCGGGGCTTCAGGAGCTTGGCATCGACACCTCCCGCATTGACTCGGACAGGGACTATGAGCTTGCAAGGCTCTTTGCTCAGTACGGTGACTACTCGGGGCTTCAGGCTCTGGGAATGGATATCTCAAAAATCACTTACGGCGAAAAGCAGGAGCTTGCAGAGCTTCTTGCAAAATACGGCGACTACTCGGGGCTTCAGGCTCTGGGCGTTGACACCTCAAGGCTTACAGATAAGGAAAAGCAGAGCCTGGCACGCTTCTTTGCCGAATTCGGTGATTACTCGAAGCTTCAGGCTCTGGGTATTGATACCTCCCGTCTTACGGACAGGGAAAAGCAGAGCCTTGCAGAGCTTTATGCAAAATACGGGGATTATTCAAAGCTGAACGCTCTCGGTGCGGATACAGGCAACCGTGAGCTTGAGGAATACTATGACAGACTTCTTAAGAAGCAGAAGGTATGGTGACAGCTTGATTAATCTTAATAACGGCCACACACCCCGTTCCCCCGGAGGAGTATGGGGAAAGAGAACGGAATACGGGGAGATGAGAAGTCTTATTGAGGCTGTAAGCCGCTGCCTTCAGGGCTTTCCCGTGAAAATCACCGAGGGAGCTAAGGAGCCTTACGGGGATGACCTTGTTATTATCTTTCACAAGGGTACAACGGAGAAAAACGGTATTTCGGGAGGGGCGGACATCACCGTGCCCGAAAATGCCTCTGCCCGTACTCAGTACAACGCCTACCGCCTGCTTTGCGCTTTGTGCAACGAAACGGGACTGCGCTACAGGGGTGTTCACACCGCCACGGAAAAAAGCCCCTTCGGGAGCCTTCGTCATACGGAAAATGAAAATGCCTATCTCTTTAGGGCAGGCTTCATTGACTGCGACCGTGACAATGCCCTCTGTGACGGAGATCCTGACAGCACAGCCGCCGCCCTTTCCACGGAGATTATAAGAATTTATAAGGAGAAAATAAATGAAAATTACAGCTGATTTTACCCGTCTTCAGAGCGGAGAGAGCCTTTCAAGAAAGCTTTTCTTCTCTCTCCCCCGGGAGCTTCAGGGCAAAAAAGCGAAGCTTGGTTTTATAACACCGCGCGGGAACATATATTTTACGGGAGAGCTGTCTTACGAAAACGGTGAGGGGGAATACCTTATTCCCTCCTCCCTTACCGACGGCAGGGGAATTCTCCTGTGTCAGCTTTACGTGTGGGATGACACGGGCTTTATTGCAAAAAGCCCCCTTACGGAGCTTCCCGTAGGTCCCTCAGTTGACAGCGCCGAAAGCATTCCCGTCCCGGACGAGGGACTGAAAAGTCTTGCTCTGGTCTTTGAATATATTGAAGCCAAGGCAGACCGTGAGCACAGCCACGGGGAAATATATTACACAAAAGCCGAGGTAGACGGGCTGTTAAACGCAGTTAAGCCCGCCGCCCACAACCACAATGACCTTTACTATACCAAAGCTGAAACGGATACCGCAGCCGCTCAGCTGAAGAATCAGGCTCTCGGTGAGGTTCAGGCGCTTGTTTCTGACCTTTCGGCGCAGACTGCCGAAAGGCTTGCCGGTAAGAGTGATAAAAACCACAACCACCACGATTTATACTATACCGAAGCTGAAACCGACAACCTCATAGCTGAGGCTCTTCAGAATGCTGAGCTTCTTGTGGCAGAGCTTTCCTCAGAAACTGAGGCTTTGCTCGGAAACAAGAGTGATAAGAATCACACCCACGGGGACACCTATATCACCGCCGAGGATGCCGCCGTTCTTATAGGTGACGCCAAGGAGGAGGTTCTGGGGGATGCCGAGGGCCTTGTTATTGACCTTGAGGCGCAGACCGAAGAGAAGCTTGCGGGTAAGAGCAATAAAAACCACAGCCATCACGATTTATACTATACCGAGGCTGAAACCGACAACCTCATAAGTCAGGCAGTTCAGAATGCTGAGCTTCTTGTTTTTGACCTTTCCTCGGAAATGGACTTAAGACTCGGGAACAAGAGTGATAAGAATCACACTCACGGGGATACCTATATCACCGCGCAGGATGCCGCCGTTCTCATAGGCGACGCCAAGGAGGAGGTGCTGGGGGATGCCCAGGGCCTTGTCATTGACCTTGAGGCGCAGACCGAAGAGAAGCTCTCGGGCAAGAGCAATAAAAACCACAGCCACCACGATTTATACTATACCGAGGCTGAAACCGACAGCCTCATAAGTCAGGCGGAAAACCGTGCCTCCCTGCTTATCAATGATGTTCAGACACTTCTTTCCGGGGAGCTGAGCTCTCATAACCATGATAACCGCTACTATACCAAGGAGCAGAGTGATAATAACATGCTGAGCTTAAGGGATACTGCCTATGCGATCGTTATGCAGGAGATCAACGGAAAGCTTGCAGGCAAAAGCAACACGAACCATACCCACCGCTACAATGACCTGACGGAGGCGCCCGAAGATTTCGTTATGCAGCAGAATGCGGGAGCAGGCTGGTTCTATCATCTGTGGGATTCGGGTGTTGCCGAGCTCTGGGGCAACTTTTCCGTCTTTCACAGCACGATGGTTGCAGCAGGCGACGGCTTTTCCACTGACTTGGTTCTGCCCTTTGCACTCATGGATAACGATTACTATGTATCGGTTCAGCCCACGGCTAACGCGGAAAAGATAAGAAAGGTTTATCCTCTTACAGGCACGGAATCTGTTGTGAAGGTATATATAAAGCTCGAGTCCTCCGCTGACGGCGGTCAGAGCGGCCTCGGGTTAAACGAAACCGTGGGACTGAATATTCACCTCATCGGACGCTGGAGATAAATTATCTTCCGCCTTATTTTACAAATCAACATAAATGCTTTTACAAGGAGATGATATTATGATAAAAATTTTCATCGACCCGGGGCACGGCGGAGATTCCGTCGGTGCCTCCTATAAGGGAAGGCTTGAGCAGGATGACTGCCTGAGGCTCGCTCTTGCCGTCCGTGATATTCTTTTTACGCAGAAGGGTGTTGAAGTAATGCTCTCCCGTGAGGATGATACCGACCCCGACCTTCTCAGACGCTGTGAAAGGGCAAACGGCTGGGGTGCGGATTACTTCCTTTCCGTTCACCGCAATGCCTTTTCTCCCGAGGCAGCCACAGGCGTTGAGGCGTGGGTTTATTCGGGTGTGCAGACCGGGGGAGAAACCTACACCATGGCAGAGAATATTGTAAACGGCGTATGTGCCGTCACGGGTCTTCGCAACCGCGGTGTCAGAAAGGGCGCTCCCGCCTACCGTGATTATGCGGTGAACAACTACACGAAAATGCACTCCTGTCTTCTTGAGGCAGGCTTTATAGATAACTCTGAGGACAATGCCGTTTTCGATGAGAAGCTCGGTGAAATTGCTGTGAGCATAGCAAGGTCGCTTATGGAGAATATGGGGCTTACCTTCGTCCCTCCCGCGGTTAAGGGAGATGTTGACGGTGACGGCAGGGTAACTGCAGAGGATGCCCGTACAATTCTTCGTGCCGCCGTAGGGCTTGAGGAAACCGACCCCGAAAGAGGTGACATTGACGGTGACGGTGCCGTTACCGCCGCCGATGCACGCTCGGCTCTTCGTTTCTCTTCGGGTCAGGAGGTGCAGGATGGAAAATAAGACCGGTATAAAGGAACGCCTCAGATCATGGGCTGTCTGGGTTTCGGTGCTCGGTGCCGTGGGTGTGATTCTCAACTCCCTCGGTGTATTTGAGAAAATCGGTATCGATAATGCCGCCTTTGACGTAATCGTAAATTTCGTGGGCTCAATTCTCATTGCCTTCGGAATACTCAATAACCCCACGGACAAGAATTGTTTCTAGGAAACAATTCTTGCAGTGATATTTTTTGCTTCGCAAAAAGTGATATTGCTTCGCAGTGATATTGATGCTTCGCATCAGTGATATATTTCCCTGCGGGAAATGTTTCGGGACCTGCGGTCGGCATTTTAACAGAGCGAAGCGGAAAAGCCGTCAGGCTTCCGAAACTTTTGCGAAGCAAAAATATAACTCACCAAAGGTGAATATAACTGCCCGTAAGGGCAATATAACTCATTCCGCAAGGAATGAATATAACTGCATAAATTATCGAAGATGATTTATGCCCGTAAGGAGGAAAAATGAATCTTACAAATGAGGACAAGGAATACCTTCACGAAACCTTCATTTCCCGTAAGGAATGTGCGGAATGCACAAGGGGGATACGTGAGGAGCTGGCTCAGGGCTCAACCGCCTTTGCCACAATAAGACAGGATTTACGGTACATCAGGGAGAAAATCGACTCTAAATCAAAATTCAATGTGTCGGTTGTGATATCGGTGCTTCAGGCAGTCTGCACACTTCTCGTCACTCTCATCGCCGCAAGGCTGGGTGCCTGAACGGGGCAATAAATTTGCAGAAGCTATGCCCTCAAGGGGCTGTACCGTAAATTTAACCTTGTAGGGGATGGCGTCCCCGACATCCCGCCCTGATTAAAAAGATAAATTTTGCATTAATTTCCGTTGCAGATAAAAATGTGCCTCACAGGGTTGTATCTTCTGTTTCTTTACAAACGGAAAGCGGGTCGTCGGGGACGCCGACCCCTACAGTCAAAGAGTAAATAAAGTGCAAATAATATTGAAATATTCTCCCTTATGTGGTAGTATATATCTTAATGAAGGGAGAGGTTTTTATGGCATTCGAGAAAGTTAACGTAAATGATTTATGCTTTTCGCCCGTTGAGGCAATCGGAGAGGATTGGGGCATACTTACGGGTGTGTCCGACAAGGGCTTCAATTCCATGACCGTCAGCTGGGGCAGCGTGGGTGTGCTCTGGAGCAAGCCCGTTGTGTTCGCATTCGTGCGTCCTCAGCGCCATACCTACGGCTTTATGAATGACGGAGAGATGTTCTCTCTTGCCGTTATGAGCAAGGAGCTTCATAAGAGAATGACTGTTTTCGGCAGAGCCAGCGGCAGGGATGTTGACAAGTATAAGGAGTCGGGCTTTACCGCTGTTTCAGAGGAGGGTGTTGTTTACCCCGAGGAGGCTCAGCTTGTTTTCATCTGCAGAAAAATTGCCAACGGGGACATAAAGCCCGATTGGTTTATTGACGAAAGCATTGATTCCGATAATTACCCGAATAAGGACTATCACCGTATGTTCATCGGTGAAATCGTAACGGTTCTGAAAAAAGTTTAAGTTTTTTAAAAAAAGTGTTGACAAGAGGGATTTCATCTGTTATAATCCCTCTTGCGCTTGAGGGAATACCCCAAGAGATAAGTCGGTGTCTATAACATTGAGGTCTCACCCGTTCCCATCCCGAACACGGTAGTTAAGCTCAATCGTGCCGAAAATACTTGGCGGGCAGCCGCCCGGGAAGATAGGTCGTCGCCGGCACAAAGAAAACAGCTCACAGTAATGTGAGCTGTTTTTTTTGTACCTCTTACTTCTTCACTATTCACTCTTCACTAAAAAGCCGTAAACGGCACGATATATTTTCCTTTCGGAAAATTCGATATAAATGCTGCCGCATTTTCGATATGTTGCTTCGCAACACGATATGTTTACCTTGCGGCAAACGAGAAAATTACAAATTTTCATAGAGCGTAAGCGGAACAAGCCGTCAGGCTTCCGACAATTTTCCCGTAGGGAAAAATATCGAATTCCGTTTGAGGAATATATCGAACCGCAAAATGCGGTATATCGCATTTGCGAAGCAAATATACCGATTCATAATTTGCCTGCAAATTATGAGCTGTTGTATCACCATTCCCGTTTTGTGCATAATATACCTATGGGGTGATATTATGACAACTACCGATAATGCTTTGTTTTTCCTCGGTGCAAATACGCCCGAGGGCTTTTATTCTCTTTTTTCCGAGCTTTATTCTCCCGAGGACGGCTGGCGGCTCTACATTATAAAGGGCGGCCCCGGCACGGGCAAATCCACACTTATGAAGAGAATTGCCTCCGCTGCAGACAGAAGGGGACTTTTCTGCGAGAAAATCTGCTGCTCCTCTGATCCCGAAAGCCTTGACGCGGTGATTATACCGTCCCTTAAAATCAGTATTGCCGACGGCACACCGCCTCACGTCATAGAGCCGAAATATCCGGGAGTATGCGAAAAATTTGTGGATTTAGGGCTTTTCCGTGATGACAGCAGGCTTTCCTCCTTCCGTGATGAAATCATAGAAACTGCCAAGGAGAATTCCTTTTATCATAAAAAATGCGTGGATTTTCTCCTTGCCGCCCTCGCCTGCCGTAACGATACCGCCTCTGTGGTGCTTCCCGCAATGAAAATTGATGCTCTTCACAAGCTTTCGGAGAAGCTTTCCGAAAAGCTCCTGAGCGGTGTCTGCGATACTCCCGTAAGGATGAAAAAGCGTATTATATCTGCCGTGACCCCTGCGGGAGTCAGGGATTTCTCCGAAACCCTTGGTGCGCTTGCCGAAAAAAAGGTTATTCTTTATGACAGCTTCGGCTGTGCCGCTGCCGTGATTCTTAAATTCCTTTCTCTGCGTGCCGCCGAAAAGGGGACAGAGGGCTACTGCTGCTATGATTTTATGAATCCCTCCTCCTCTCCCACGGCTCTTATTCTGCCCTCCTTCAATCTCAGTCTTCAGCGTGTGAAGGCAAAGCCCCGCGAAAACGAGAGCGGCAGCCTCACCGTCAACTGTATGCGCTTTTATGACAGCACCGTGCTTTCACGGCACAAAAACAGAATTGCATTCAATAACCGCTCCGAAAGCGAGATGATTGCAGGTGCTTCTGAGTGCCTCATCAAGGCAAAGTCCGCCCATGACCGCCTTGAGGGATATTACATCGGTGCTATGGATTTTGAGAAAATGAACAAATACACGGAAAAGCTGATTAAAGAAATATTCGGATAATTCGGATTTCGGAATTCGGAGAACAAATTACGGTAGGGGAGGGGTTTCCCCTCCCGCATAAGAGGATGTAATTCATGCCGTAGGGGAGGAGCAGCCGGAGGCAAGGTAACAGGTAAAAGTGAATAGCGAAGAGGTTATCTCCCGAGAAACAATCAGTATCGTAGGGGAGGGGGCGAATGAGTGTGCCGCTGTCGGTGACAGATGAAGGCACGCGAAAGAGGTGAAGAAACAAGGAGTATTGCGAAGTGCTCCAAACGAGCAAGACGACTATGTTTCTGAGGGATATCCCTCCCGTTCAAAAGGGTTCTAACTTTAATAAATTGAAATTACTGAAGTTATGATGCGGGCGGGGAAACCCCGCCCCTACATTGGTTTCCGCACATTTGAACGGGGGCGAAAACTGCTCCTGCTGCAATATGTGCCTTTCAGAAACTTCTTGATTTTTATTTTTCTTTTTAGTAAAATATAAACTGGAATAAAATGCAACGGAGGAATACTATGAGAACGGTTAAAAATATCAACAAAGACTGGGCATTTTCGCTTTCAGCCAAGGAAATTCCCTCTTCCTTCCCCGCCGACTGGGAAAAGCTTGACCTTCCATTTACCTGGAACGGCAAGGACGGTCAGGACGGCGGCAATAACTACCTTCGCACAAAGGGATATTTTGCAAAGACCCTTACAAAAGAGGAGCTGACTGCAAACGATATCGCTTACATTGAATTTCAGGCTGTAAACTCAACTGCCGAGGTATTCTTCAACGGCAAGAAGCTCACCACACACCACGGCGGTTATTCAACCTTCCGCGTAAAAATAGACAATGCCGACATTAAGGACGAAAACCTTCTTGTTGTAACGGCAGATAACTCTCCCAACGATTTCGTGTATCCCCAGATGGCAGACTTCACCTTCTACGGCGGCCTCTACCGCGATGTGAATGTCATCTGCGTGCCCCAGAGCCACTTTGACCTCGACTTCTTCGGCAGCTGCGGCATGATGGTCACCCCCACCGTGGAGGGTGAGAAGGCCACCGTGGCACTGGAGAGCTGGGTTACCAACGCCAAGGACGGTCAGATCATCCGCTACACCATCTCCGATGCCGAGGGCAACATGGTTGCCGCCACCGAGGGCGAGGCAAAAGCTGAGATCGTCATCGAGAACGTGCACCTGTGGCACG
>JAZSIM010000017.1:0-10815 GCA_045533835.1 Acutalibacteraceae bacterium | reverse complement strand
TGAAGTGGGTTGAGGACAACTGCGAAACTCCCGTACAGACAGAAGCTGAATATCTTGCAAAATACTACTACAGCACCTTCAAAGCGCATAGTATGAATGTATAAAAAAAAGGGCGAAGACAGTTTTTACGTGTCTCGGCCTTGTTTTCTTGCCGTTTTTATTTAACGGGGATTGTTACATCATAGTCAGTATACCATACACCTGCGGTGAAGCTTCTTGCGCGGATAAGCACCTCATCCTCATACACCTCAATACTGTAGCCGCAGCCGTTTCCGAGTCTTCCGCGGAAATTGACATACATAAATGAAGGAAGATTGATTGAATGGAAGGCACCGTCAGATTCAACGGAAACGTAGCCGTAAATGTCCTTCTGTCTGTCATTTACAAAGCCGTTGTGCACGTGTCCCGAAATCAGGAATACGTTTTCGTAATCCTTGAGAATTGCCTCAACCTCGTCATTCTGATCCCCGAAGCTGCCCTTGAGAGGGTCTGTTTCGCCTGCCTCCCAGGTTTCGGGAAGTCCGTGGCTTTCAGCTACGGGCCAATGGGAGATAACAAATATGGGAAGCTCCTTCTCGGCAGCCTTATCCATTTCCTCTCTTAACCATTTAAGCTGTGTCTTGCTGATTGTGGCAGATGTATGTGTCCCCTCACTTGCCATTACAATGAAGGTATAGCCGTTGATTTCAGTTGTGTAATATGCGTTTTCAAGATCTCTGCCCGAAATTTCCTTTGAATATTTCAGGAAATTTTCCTTTGCAGGGCCGTATTCGTCGTCCTCGTCCGTCCAGGTATCGTGGTTACCGACAGCCATAATTATTTCCTTTGCAGGGGTATAGGGGGCAAATGCCTTTTTGAGGTTCTCGTATTCGTGAGCCTGTCCGTTATCCGTAAGGTCACCCGCAAGAACAAGAGCGTCAAGCTTATCCTGAGCGTGCTCCATATCCCATAAGCCGCATTCAAGCACCTGCATACGAGCCCACTCGTCCGTCATATGAATATCGGAGATTGCGGCAAAGTTCAGAAGAATTTCATCATCCTTTACCTCGTAATTGTCTTCACCTGCATAAAAGCCGAATACCGGCCAGGTAAAAATATTCAGGAATGTAAGCACAACACAGAAAAAAGCCTTAAAAAGCATCCACATAAAAACATCTCCTTATAATTCTGTTACTGATATAATAGCATACAATTGCTTACATTTCAATAACACAAAGCTCCAAAAGCCTCCCTTTTTCAAAAAGCACGTATGCGGCTTTGCCGTCGGGAGAAACGGCAATGTCGCTGTAGCCGCCGTCTGCCGACAGAAAAAGCTCCTGCTTTACTGTAAAATCCGCGTCAAGCACTCTGAGAGTGAGCCTTTCCCGCTCGCATACGGAATTGCAGTTTGTAAAAAGAAAGCCGTCACCGTTTGCAATAAAGCCTGCACAGCACACGGGATCGGGAAGGCATCTGCACAGACGGATATTGTTAATTGAAAAATCCTCCGTTATTTCCCCGGCAGCACGGCAATGCTCTTTTCCCTCGTGACGGATATTTGCAGATATTCTGCCGTCGGGAAGCTGTGAAACGGAAAACTCACTGGGATCCGAAAGTTCATCGGAAATTTCCCCCATTTTCCAGCTTTTGCCCTTATCGCGGGAATAAAGAAGTGCGATAACCGAGGGATGGTGGCTTTTTTCATCATCCTTATTGTACGCCAGCCACACGGGTACAAGAAGAGTCCCGTCAGAAAGGCTTATACCGTGGCAGGGTCCCGTTGCAATGCATGACCAGAAAAAGGGAGCAGTCAGCTCCTTTATACAGTCCGTAAGCTCTCCCGGTGACGTCCAGCTTTCCCCCTCGTCAGTGCTTTTCATATAGAACACACGGCGGTAGTTTATGCAGTAAAGAAAGTGAAGCGTATTGCCGTCTGCAATCATAAGCGGATTATTGACTGTATCCCTGCCGTTTCCCGATACAAGGATTTTAAGCCCGGAAAAGCTTTTTCCGCCGTCACGGCTTTTCTTCATACCGATATCTGTTACCGCCCAGTCGTCTGAGGCCTGCCTTAATTCACAGTATGTAATAATCGTACCCGAGGGCAGGGTGACTATACCGGGAATTCTTGCTCTTTCGTAATCTTTTTCCGCAAAAACGGTTTTATAATTTAATATCTTCATAAATCTCCTTAGCTAAATCATAATTTATCGAGAGAGATGCGAGTACGGTAGGGGCGGGGGCGTATGAGTGTGTCGCTGCCGGGGGCAGATTAAGACACACGAAAGAGGTGAAGAAACAAGGAGTATTGCGACCGCTCCAAGGGAAGCAAGACGACTATGCTTCTGAGGGACATCCCGCCCGTTCAGAAGAGTTGTAATTTTTTTCTTACAAACGAAAGTTACAAAAGTTATGTGACGGGAGGGGAGACCCCTCCCCTACGAGCATAAAAGGCAAAACGCTACTGTAAATTATGCTTTATAAAATTACTGTTATACAGCAAAAAAACGGTATCCCTCATATTGAAGGATACCGTAAATTCTGTTTAGTCGTTCTCTTCTGCTTCCTTGATAATTTCATCGGGGATTGCTTCACCGTGCTTAACGAAGCAGATAAGAATAACTGCAAGAGCGAACATAACGGGGCTGTAGTAGAACAGCGACATATATGTGCCTGCGAACATTCTTATGAAGCCGTAGAGAATGGGGGATGCAATCTGAGCAGAGAAGGTTGCTGTGTAGTAGTAGCCTGTGAAGGTACCGACCTTTTCAACACCGCCGATTTCAAGAACAAGGGGAAGAGTGTTAACGGTGATGAACATATTAGCGGCACCGCCGAGGATAAGAACGGGGTAAATGAGGATTCTGAGAACGCCCGTTACGGAATCAACCGTATCAATAATAGCTGAAAGAGCGGTAACGAAATCCTCTGTTCCCGTTGCGAGAACATCGTTTGCAACATTAATAATGTCAGAATAGACAGCGTCGCCGAGAGAAGCGTTGAGCTTTGCTTCATAAGCCTCGTAATAGCCCTTTACCGCGTCTGACATTTCGTCGCCTGCCTTGTATGCAAGGAAGCCCTCAATGCTGAGAACCTCTTCCTCAGCAAGAGCTCTGCCCTCGTCCTGAGCAGCTGCGCTTATTTCAGCGTTATGTGCATTAATGTTTTCGTCAATTGTTATGTAAGCATTGTTTACGGTAACGTAGTTGTTGATTGAAAGACCCTTGCTGCCGAGCATACCTACGAACACACCGAAGAATACGATGAACGCAGCAAGGAATACTGCAAGACCTGCAATAATGGTCTTCTTTCTGCCCATCTTCTTGCCCATCTTGCCTGCAGGAATTGCCGCCACACCGGAGCATACTGCAAAGATAAGCATAATGAAGGTTGCCTCGGAGGTAATCATATGAAGGATTTCCTGAGCAAACAGGGAGAAGAAGGTGGTGATTGCGTTTGATGCGCAGAAAAGGAAGAAAAGAGTTCCGAGCATAAATATAAGGCTCTTTCTTTCACCCTTTGAAAGCTTGATAGCCTTAAGCTCTGCCTTCTTTTTCTTTGCCTCCTCCTTCTGTGCCTTCCTGAGAGCCTTGCTGTCAGCATACTGGTTCATTTCACCCTTAAGCCTGATGCTGGTGTCCTCTTCCTTTACAAAGAAGAGAAGAACAAGCATACCGATAATCATAACAAGAGCACCTACAAAGAAAACGTAGGGGAAGGAAACTGTTTCGTCAGCTGTGATTTCAGCCTTGCTGTAGCCTGCAATAAGTGTGCAGAGTGCGATACCTATTGTACCTGCAACCATACCGACTGCCGAGCCGATACCGCCCATAAGGTTGATGACTGCATTACCCTCGGAGCGCAGGTTTGGAGGTGTAAGGTCGGGCATAAGCGCAACAACGGGTGCTCTCCATAAGGACATTGAGAAAACGAAGAGGATAACCGTTATCATTACAAGGGGAAGCTGAAGTGCGCCCGAGGTGTTGAGTGCAACAATGGGGATAAGTGCGAAAAGCACAGCAGAAATGGGGGCACAGCTTACGATAAAGGGACGGCGCTAACCGAGCTTTGAATGACAGTTATCGGAAAGCTTACCGAAGGTAGGCTGGAAGATAACACCGAAGATGTTATCGAAGGTCATTATAATACCGATGAAAAGGGGAACAAGAGAGAAGCCGCCCGTTGCGGAAATTGTACTCTGTCCCTGAGCCTCTGCAAACTTTCCGATCCACGGAATTGCGTTTGCAAGAGAATTACTGAGGTTTGTGATAAATTCACTTTCTGAAAGAATTTTGTTGAGAATTTTTGTGATATAGGGGTCATAAATAGCCCATGCGATTGACGTTGCAAGGAAACCGAAGCCTGTAAGTATGGTTTTCTTGATGTCAAGCTTGCCGTTTGATTTGACGTTCATTAAAAGGCACTCCTTTTATATTATAACTTGAATATTACTTGTTAAAACGGCTGAACCGTTTATTCTTTTTTCAAAGGCCAGAAATCGAACTCGTCAGCACCTCCGTTCTCTGCCTCCTCGCGCTGTCTTCTGATGTCAGCAAAGGCCTTATCGTCCTCTTCCGTATCAAAGGAAGAGAAGAAGTCATCCTTGTAAAGAGTGGAGGCGTCATCTGTTTCGGGCGGCACGAAGGTCGCCTTCAGCGGATCATCTTCCTCCTCGTCTTTTTTGCTGAGATCATATCTTGGCGGGGGAGCCATTTTTTCTTCATTTGCGAAAAGGGAGAGCCTTGAGGGTTTTTTCTCCTCTTTTTCGTTGGGTACCTCTTCGATTTCTTCGTCTTCTTCTTCCTGATAGGAAAATCTGTCGAAGATGCTCTTCTTTCTGGGAGCCTTTCTTGTGACCGGTTTTCTGTCACTTTCTTCTGCAAAAAGGTCAAGTATATCGTCTGTTATTGAAACGGGCTTGTCTTCCTGAGGCTCTTCCTCCTGAGGCTTCATTTTTGATAAATCAATTACCTCGGGCGGCTCGGTGTAGGGTGCGCCCTGCATTATCATCTGTTCGCCTTCGTCTTCCTCTTCGATGCCGTCCTCTGTCATTTCCGCTACGGCACTCAGTATTTTTCTGATTCTTCCGGCTGCTTTCTTTTTCCTTACCTTTCCGGGAGCCTCTTCCGCGAAAATTCCGTCATCCGAAGAGGTATCGTCAGGAGTGTCATCATCCGAAGCATCATCACCGGTTGTATCTGCTGCTTCGTTTGTCGGCTCATCCTTTGCTGCTTCAGCCTCTGCTTTTTCTTCCTCTGCTTCATCGTCTTCTCCGTAGAGGTCGAAAAGATCCTTATCGTCAGAGGAGGTATCAGTCTTAAGCTGCTGAGCAAGATTTTCGGGAATAACGATTTTTTTCTTCACCGCACTTGCCGCCATAACGGGAGTCACAACAAAGCTTAAAAGCACCATGCATACCTGAAGGAATACAACGGGCCAGCCGCACATAAGAGAAAGTGCGCTTGTTGCGGTAAGAAGAATACCTAAAAGCATACCCGCCAGGCTTACTGCCTCGCAGAGTGCCTTTGAAATACGTCTGAATTTTTCGAGCTTTACGGCACCCTCGATTGTGCGTGAGAATGCCTCGAAGGAGTCTGAGAATACAATACCGGTATCCTCGGAATCCGTAACCGTATTCTTGTTCTTTATGAAATCCTCATTTGCATCCTTTTTCATAATGCGAAGGGATTCCTTGGGAAGACCGAGAATTTCCTCGCCGAATTCCTCGGTAATGTTGGGATCAAGAATACTTACAAGTATGTTTGCGCCATTGGCTGCAAGAGAGCGCAGACTCTTTGCCGCGCCCGCATGGCAGGAATATTTTATACAGAAAACAGCCGCAAAATGTCCTTCTATTGCAAGGAAAAGAGGTCTTGAGTTTTCCTCAAGCATAAAGGGAACGGTGTTTTCCTTGGGAAGCTCAACATTGTGGTTTTCAAGGAGCTGCTTCGTTCCGAGAAGCACTCTGCAGTCACTTATCCAGGCGGAGATACCGAGCTTGTCCTCGATGCTTAAATCCTCAACCTCGGGATATCTGTCCTCATTGCCTCCCGAGTATACGGAAAATGCCTTACCGAGAATTCCGCCTGCCTTGTCCGAAATTACGGCTGCACAGAATTCTGCCTGAGCGGGAGAAACGTTCTTGTTGCAGGCAGAGGAAACAACCTCGGCAGAGAAAATGTCCTCGCCTTTTAAAATAATATCGTCAATACAGTAGAAGCCGTATGCATCGTTATAGCTTCCCACAAAGGAGGATTTCACGGAAAGTGCATTGTTTTCCGCAGAAAGGGCAAAGCCCGTAAAAATAAGACAGCTTACGGGGAAGGATAATGCTGCGGTAAACGTAAAGCATCCGAAGGCATAAACGGGGCTTTTTGTGATAATAAGTCCGATAACACCGGATACAACGGATGCAACGGCG
Organism: Acutalibacteraceae bacterium; assembly: GCA_045533835.1. Classification (GTDB taxonomy): domain Bacteria; phylum Bacillota; class Clostridia; order Oscillospirales; family Acutalibacteraceae; genus RUG806. The sequence goes on along the minus strand of JAZSIM010000017.1, from coordinate 4,415 downwards.
GAGGTTATAACCACACGGGAGGATACCTGACCTGCGAATGCGGCAGATGCGCTTCTTTTCAGGAAATTTGAAATAAATCTTGTTTTTCCCGTATAAACAACGTTTGTTTCGGTTGTATTCTTTTCTCTGAGAAGCTGGGAAATCAGAGCCTCATCGGAGATTTTTCTTAAATAGCACTTATCGCTTGTGGTGCCTACTGCCTTGAAGCAATGTCTGGTGCTGTCAAAATAGAAGGATTTTGCCGCAAGCATTGCTGCGGAAAGTATTATAACCGCACCTGTAAGCAGATGATATTCGCTTTCGGTTTTAAGCTGTGTGAAGAATGAGGCAATATTCTGTGCGAGAGCGCCCAGATACATAATAAGAAGTGCGCTGTCCGTCTTGGGTCTTATCTTAAGAATTGAGAAGATACCCTTTTTCAGCTCATCCCTCACTATAACGCCCGCTGAGAGAAGACACACAAGGTTTACAATGTTATAGGCTACGGCAGAGCCTCCGAAGAGAGAGAAAAAGCCGTTGTTCATTTCGGCAGAAATGCTTGCCGCAAGGTTGATTATAAGAACAATGATACCTATGATGCCCGCGATGAAGGCCTTGATTATGGTATTCTTTCTTGCCTCAATAAGACGGGAGAAGATTTCCTTTCTTCTTGAGGGGTCCTGATATTCCTCTTCACCCACGGGAGTGAAGTCCGTATCAAGATGCTCGAATTTCTCACGGATTTTAAGAAGAAAAGAGGGAAGCTGTAATTCCTCGCGTGAGGGGGAAAAGCTCTTATCCGCACTTTCACCTGTTTCCGCAGCGGCCTTTGTCCAGAAGCGGAAGCTGTTTATCCTTTTTTGTCTTACCTTTGAAAGCTCCTCGCTGAGAGCCTCGTCTTCTGCTGTGATATCGGGGATTTTATCGTTATTCTCTTCACCGAAGCCCTCCATTGTAAGCTGGTCGTCATCGGGAAGATTTCCGTCGCTTGTCTTTGCGATTTCTCTTAAAAGCTTACCCTTCTCCTGCAGGGGTCTTGTTTCGTCTGTAGGTACACCCTCGGGAATTTTTTCAAGAATAACCTTGGGCTCAAGGTCCCCCTCTTCTTCATTTTTTACAACAGAGGGGATAATTCTTGTCTGAGATTCTGCCGTTGCGGCAGGAGTGGCCTTTTCTGATGCCGTTTTTCTTGCGGCTGCCTTTTCCTCATCGCCGACGGGGATAATCTTTCTTTCATTATCTCTGGGTGCGTGATTTTCCGCATAAGTATTTGTCTTCGGCTCTTCCTCAAGGACGGGCTTTTTTTCGGGAATACCGGGCAGAAGTCTGTCGGTATATTTTGTTGCGGCGGTGGGAACATCCTTGTCGGAAGTCTTTTTTACGGAAATAAACTCCGCATCGTTTTTCTTTATAAAGCGGTGTCCGGGGATGTTGTCCGTTGCGGCTTCTCCGGAAGCGGGAAGACTATCGGATATATCTTCTGCCTCAGACCTTTCTTCTGTAGCCTCCGCCTTTTCAGCAGGCTTTTCCTCTGCAGGGACAGCCTCTGCGGGAATATCCGTTGAGGGAGCATTCCTTACGGGGATTATGTCCTCTCTTTCCGAAAGGGAAGCGTCCTCGTTTTCGGCGTGAGCCTTATTGAACATTTTCAGAAATTTGTTATATTCGCTCATATTTTCTCATCCTTCCCATTCAGATTATCGTGTAAGCGATGCTTCGAAAATAAGCACCGCAGCGGCAACGGAAGCGTTAAGTGAGTTTACGTTGCCCTTCATGGGGATTGAAAGCACCCCGTCGCAGTTTTCCTTTACAAGTCTGCTGACACCTGAGCCCTCACCGCCTACAACGAGTGCTATTGCACCCGAAAGGTCAGCCTTTCTGTAGGGAGTGCCGTCCATATCCGCACAGTAGACCCAGATCCCCTTTTCTTTAAGGTCCTTTATGGTGTTTGTTATATTCTTTACCCTTGCTACGGGCACGTATTCAAGTGCGCCTGCCGAGGTTTTTCCCACAATACCCGAAAGGCTTACGCTTCTTCTCTCGGGAATAATAACACCGTGTGCACCTGCGGCATCGGCAGTTCTTATTATGGCACCGAGATTATGGGGATCCTCAAGTCCGTCACAGATGACGATGAAGGGAGCCTCATTTTTCTCCTCAGCCCTTTTAAGAATCTCCTCAACGGTTGAGTATTCGTGAGCGGCGGCAACCATAATAACACCCTGATGGTGTGCATGTCCGCACATAAAATCAAGCTTCTTGCCGTCAACCTCTTTTACGATAATGCCCTTTTCCTTACATTCTGCAATTATGGGACGGATGCTTCCCGAAAGCTCACCTCTCTGAACAAGAAGCGAATCGGCAGGTCTGCCTGCCTTCAGAGCCTCTTTAACTGCATTTCTGCCGATGACAAGGTCGGTTCTGGGCTCTGCTCTGAAGCCGTCCTCTCTGTCATTATCGTTATCCTTATCCCTGAAGGATTTTTTAGGCTTCTCACTATTATCTCTGAAGGGCTTTCTCTCTCTGTCACCCTTGAAATTATCTCTTTTACCGAAATCTCTCTTTCCGTTTTCGTATGCCATATATAACACTGCTTTCCCTTACAATTATACAGAGTATATTATATATTAACTATAAACTCATTTCAAGGGTTAATTGAAAGAAAACCGCATATAAAATTCTTAATAAACGGGACAAGATCCTGACAGTAATATGTTCTTTTTGTTAAGTTAATGTTAAAACTGGGGAAAAAGACTTTTTTTGTATTGTCAGAGCTGATATATTTGAATTGCTGAAGGCTGACGGCAAACAGCAATACGGTGAAAGGAGCTTTGTTATGAAAGATAAAAGATATTTTTTCCGGTTGCTTTCTGACGGCCGGGAAACAAACGGTGAGCTTACTTATAAAAGACATTTTCTGCTCGGGATAATACTGTGTCTTGCAGGTGCTGCCGTAGCCGTTTATGCATTTAATATAGGTCTTCTGAAGCTTCTCGGAATTGCAATTTTTCTTGCCGCAACCGCTCTGTTTCTTGCAGGGGTGTATCAGTTTTTTGGCGTTGCAGAAATTCCTTGCCCCGTATGCGGAAGAATGACGGGTGTTTCAAGACTGCAAAAGGAGTGCAACTGCAGAAATTGCGGAAAAAAATTCAGAATTAAGGTAGAGAAAAGATAAGTTTTGCAGAAAAATTAAGGAGCATAAGGCTTACAGTCGGCCTTATGCTCCGTTTTTTATGTTTTTGATTTTATAAAGGTGATTACCTTGTTCCAATCTTCTCTTGAATAAAAGTGTCTGCCTTTTCTTAAAAAGTATCCGATACTGCCCTCAAAAAAGCAATCTCCGATTTGGGCTTTTCTGTCACAGACAAAGCCCTTCATCCCCTCCTTTTCAAAGGCAGGGGAGGCGGCAAAGCAGGAGAGCTGCTCACCCGTAGGATCTGCCCAGTCGTCCTCAGAGGCTGAGCCCACCGTTACGAAATTGGGGGCTATACAAGCCAGCAGAAAATGCTGGTCAAAGGGCATATTTTCTTCATTTTCGGGGTATTTTTTGTAGCTTTCGCAGAACCAATAGGGGAAAACACGGCAGATGTCCGATACGGTTTCACCCGTGTTGCCTCTTGCGATTGAAGCTCCCGAGCAGCCCGAATCGTTGGAATGAACAAAGCGGAAGCGATGGTCAAAGGCACCTGCAACAAGGGCTGTTTTTCCGAGCCTTGAGTGACCGCAGACGGCGGCTCTTGTCATATCGAGCTTCGGCTCTGTTTCCGCGTAATCAAGCACACGGGAGGCAGCCCATGCCCAGAGTGCAATTTTTCCGCAGTCGGTGTCATTTCTCTTCCCGTCGGGGTAAAAAATGCCTGCAAGTCCGTCTGTGAAATCCCCGTTATCCGAGGTTATATCCTTAAAATAAAGGTTGAAAGCACCGAAGCCGTTATCAAGCACCTCTTCCGCAGGGAAATAGAAGTTAGGCACGTTCTTTTCAAAGCTTATATTCACAAAGAAGGGATGCGGTCCCTCGCCTGAGGGAAGCATAAGGGAAACGGGGAAGAAAAATTCCCTGCCCCTGACACAGCAGGTAATGGTGATTTCCCACATTTTTCCCTTGCCGCAGAAGTCGTTATCGCTTCGCATTTCTCTTTTTTCAAAGCTGATTTTTTCGGGAGGCGCAGGCATAAAGCCGTATTCCTCTCTCTGTAAAATCCCCAGCATCTCTTCTCGTGAAAGAAGAGACGGAAGCTTACGTTCTGTTATTAATTCTTTCATACTGAATCCTTTCCGTAAATCATAATTTAGCAGCCGAAGGCGGCTAAATTATGATAGTGATATCGACAACTTTGTTGTCGGTGATATCCGTCTGCGACGGGTGATATTCATTCCTTCGGAATGAGTGATATATTTGCCTTTCGGCAAATGTTTCGGAAGGGCTTCGCCCTTGA
>JAZSIM010000080.1:0-36713 GCA_045533835.1 Acutalibacteraceae bacterium | reverse complement strand
GGCTCGCAGGTCATACGCACACCGAGCTTCTTGAAGGTCTGCACGTCAACGGTTGCAAGCATAACCGAGGAATGTGCCTCAAGTCCTCTGAGAGCGGGAAGCTGCTCAAGCGCCTTCTTTGCGGTGGGGTTGTCAACGGCGCAGATTGAGAGGGCTATAAGCACCTCATCCACGTGAAGACGGGGGTTTACGCTGCCCATAGAATCGGTTTTAAGCTTCTGTATAGGCTCGATAATCGAGGGGGAAAGAAGAAGCACGTCATCGGGGATATCTGCCAGACGCTTGATTACATTCAGAATCATAGCAGAGGATGCACCGAGCAGGTCAGAGGTCTTACCCGTTACGATTTCACCGTCAGGCAGCTCCATAGCGGCGGCAGGCGCACCTGTTTCCTCAGCCTTGCCGAGAGCGGCACCTACAGCGTGTCTGTCCTTGACGGAGATGCCGAGCTGATTCATAAGCATCTCAATTCTGTGAACAACGGCAGGCTCACCTATTCCCTGACGGGCAAGACAGGCGGCCTCGTAATAACGGCGGATAACCTCCTGCTTTGATGCGTCGCACACGGCTTCGTCATCAAAAATGCAGTTGCCGACCATATTTACACCCATATCCGTGGGGGATTTATAGATACACTCACCCGAGATTTTGGTGAGAATGGCATTGAGCACGGGGAAAATTTCAACGTCGCGGTTGTAGTTTACTGTAGTGACGCCGTAAGCCTCAAGGTGGAAGGGGTCAATCATATTGACATCGTTAAGGTCGGCTGTGGCGGCTTCATAGGCAACGTTTACGGGGTGCTTCAGGGGAAGATTCCAGATGGGGAAGGTTTCAAACTTGGCATAGCCTGCACTCTTTCCCATTTTGTATTCGTGGTAAAGCTGAGAAAGGCAGACAGCCATTTTGCCGGAGCCGGGGCCCGGTGCCGTAACAACAACAAGCTCACGCTGAGTTTCAATAAAATCGTTTCTGCCGAAGCCCTCATCACTTACAATAAGGGGGATGTTTGCAGGATAATCGGGGATGAGATAATGTCTGTAGACCTTGATGCCGAGGCTTTCGAGTCTTTTCTGGAAGCTGACTGCTGCTGCCTGCTCGGCAAACTGGGTGATACAGACGCTGCCTACAAAGATTCCGATTTCTCTGAAGGCATCTATGAGGCGGAGAGTGTCGGCATCATAGGTGATTCCGAGGTCCCCTCTTCTTTTATTCTTTTCAATAGCGTCCGCTGAAATGACGATAACCATTTCCGCACGGTCCCTGAGCTCATAGAGCATCCTGATTTTACTGTCAGGCTGAAAGCCGGGGAGAACACGGGATGCGTGAAAATCGTCAAAAAGCTTACCTCCGAATTCAAGGTAAAGCTTACCTCCGAACTGTGCAATGCGCTCCTTGATGTGCTGTGACTGCATGCTCAGATATTTTTCATTGTCAAAACCTAATTTAGCCATAATCTACCACCTTCATTTTCCACAAGAATATATTATAGCACATATAAAAATAATGTCAAAGGAAAAATGATAATTAGGCTTCGGGAATCGGGAGATTTTACCGTGACTACGGACTGACCCGGGGACAGGTGGGCACCGTCGGGATGACCCGGAGGCAGGTGGGCACCAAGGGACTTGCTTGGGGGCAGGTGGGTACCGGGGGACTTGTTTGGAGGCAGGTGGGTACCAAAGGGCTTTCTTGGAGGCAGGTGGGTACCGTAGGGATGACCTGGGGACAGGTGGGCACCGAAAAAAAAGAAATATTCTCATGATTTATCTCCCCTCCCCTAAGCCCGGCTGAGCCTTTGCTTCCCGATATAAGAAAACTACTCACAATACGGGCAATATCCTATAAAAAAAACTCCCCGTAAGAGCTTTCGCACTTACGGGAAGAAAAATTATTGTTTAAGCATCAACGAATGTTCTGCCTCAACCTGTTTTTTTAGCAGTCAGCAAATTAAGCAGCAGTTGTTTCTTCAACAGCTTCTGTTGTTTCTGCTACAGCTTCAGTTGTTTCTTCAGCAGCTGCAGTTGTTTCTTCAGCTACTGTGTCCCAACCTTCAAAACGGCCGAACTGGCAGTCGTTGTTACCGGAGGATGTCTGGAACATTTCAAGCATGTTGATGGGGTCATCGAAGTCAGCAAGCCAGCCTTCACGAGCGATGTCGAAGTTGCCGTTCTTTCTTTCTTCAAGGAATGTGTTCCATTCAACCTGCTGGATTGTCATCTGGATACCGAGCTCAGCGAAGTCCTGCTGCATGATCTGAGCAGCTGCAACGTGACCTGTGCCGTCGTTTGTGAGGTATTCGATAACGATGGGAGTTTCAGCGGAAAGCTTGCCGTCTTCGCCGAACTTGAAGCCTGCAGCCTCGAGGTACTCTCTTGCCTTAGCTACTGTTGCGTCGAAGTCATCATTGATACCGCTTACGTTATAGTAGGAGTTATCTTCAGCTGTGGGCTTGAAGATGCCGCCGTTACCGTCAGCCATACCGAGAGGAATGTAAGAGGAAGCAGCACCCTGACCTGTCTGGCCAACTGTTTCACAGATAGCGTTACGGTCGATAAGGATGTTGAATGCAAGTCTCATGCAAGCAGCTTCAGCAGGAGTTTTGCCTGCGAAAAGCTCGCTGTTTACGTTGAATGCAACGTAGTATGTGCCGAGGTTGTCGATGATTTTGAACTCTTTGTTTTCTTCAGCAAGAAGAGATGCGATTTCGTCTGTGGGAACTGTGTCGATAATATCAACGTTGCCTGCGTTGTAAGCTGCGTAGATAGCTGTATCGTCAGCGGAAAGCATGAACTCGAGCTTATCTACTGTTACGTTAGCTGCATCGTGATAGTTGGGGTTCTTTTCATAAGTCATGGATACATCGTGATCCCAACCTGTGCAAACGAAGGGTCCGTTTGATACGAAGCCTGCTTCTGTGCACCAGCCACCGGGAGATGTCTGCCAGTCAGCATAGCCTTCAACAGCAGCCTGCTTTACGGGGAAGAAGGTGGGGAATGCCATAAGGCCTTCGATGTATGCGCAGGGAGCTACGAGTGAGAACTCAAGAGTTGTTGCGTCCTTAGCAAGAACTGCAAGGTTGTCAGGATAGCCTACGAATGTTGAGAACATGTAGCCGTAGTCAGAACCTGTTGCTGTAGCAGCAGCTCTCTTCCAGGAGTACTCGAAGTCAGCAGCTGTAAGATCGCTGCCGTCGGACCACTTAAGACCGTCCTTAAGAGTTACTGTGAAAGTAACGGAACCGTCTTCAGCGGGCTCGCTTACTGTGTAGCCTGTAGCAAGATCGGGAACTGTCTTACCCTCTGCATTGTAGGTGTAAAGACCTGCAAAGGAGTTAACTGCAAGACATGCGCCGTCAACTGAGGAGTTGAGAGCGGGATCAAGGTAATCGGGCTCACTTGCAAGGTTAACACGGAGTGTCTTGGAACCGTTTGCAAGAGTTACGTTCTGGAAGAACTTGTAACCGAAGAGGTTAGCGTACATACCGGAAACGTAGTCCTTTTCCATGTAGATGTCGTTGTAGTAGTAGAGGGGAATAACTGCACCGTTGGACATAAGGATGTCTTCTGCCTCGTGCATCATTTCTGTACGCTTTGCCTTATCTGTTTCAACTCTGATAGCGTCGATAAGAGCATCGTACTTTGCCCAGTCATTGACGGGGTCGATAAAAGCATCGCTGAGGAGCTTGCCTGCAGCAGATGTGTCGGTATTGTTAGGAGCTGTTGTTTCTTCGTTACCTGTGGGGCCGCAAGAACAAACAGCAAAAGCCATAACAACAACGAGGAGCATTGCTAATAACTTTTTCATTTTGGTTTCCTCCGAAACAATTTTTTTATTATACCCCGTTTTTTTGGTGTACGGCGGAAGAGTTCAAGAACCGCCGCGACAAAAAGCCGGGAAGTATACGGAAATTACCTGTTGAAGCAGGCGGACATATGTCCGTTGCCTCTGTCGGTGAGTGTGGGACACTCCGCAGCACACTGCTCTGTAGCGTATCTGCAGCGTGTTCTGAAGGGACAGCCCGTAGGCATATTGAGAGGACTGGGGACGTCACCTTCAAGAACGATTCTCTGTCTGCTTCTTGCGATGTCGGGATCGGGAATCGGAACAGCAGAGAGAAGCGACTGAGTGTAGGGGTGAAGAGGATTTTCGTTAAGCTCGTCGGAGTCAGCCATTTCGACTATCTTACCGAGGTACATAACTGCAATTCTCTGAGAAATGTGATGAACAACAAGAAGGTCGTGTGCAATGAAAAGATATGCAACACCGAGCTTTTCCTGCAATTCCTCGAACATATTTATAACCTGAGCCTGAATTGAAACGTCAAGTGCGGAAACGGGCTCGTCGCAGACGATGAACTGAGGGTCAACCGCAAGCGCTCTTGCGATACCGATTCTCTGACGCTGACCGCCCGAGAACTCGTGCGCATATCTTGTTGCGTGCTCGGAGTTGAGTCCGACGTAGTTCATAAGCTCAAGAATTTTTTCTCTTCTTTCCTTTTTGTTGGAATAGAGATTATGAACGTCAAGAGGCTCACCGATAATGTCCTCAACCGTCATTCTGGGGTCGAGAGAGGAGTAGGGATCCTGGAAAACCATCTGCATCTTTTTTCTCATGGAATCCATGTTGCTCTTCGTAACCTCTTCGCCGTCAAAGAAAACCTGACCGCCTGTGGGCTCGTAGAGTCTTAAGATGCTTCTGCCGACTGTGGTCTTACCGCAGCCCGATTCACCAACAAGACCTAAGGTTTCACCCTTGTTGATTGTAAAGGAAACACCGTCAACAGCCTTGAGGGGAGTTTTCTTGAAAAATCCTGTACGGATAGGAAAATACTGTTTCAGGTCATTTACTTCAAGCAGGATATCACTCATCAGTATTTCCTCCTTCCGCCATAAGCGCATCTCTTACGTTAATCCAGCAGGATGCCTTGTGATTTTCGTTTATGCTTATTTCCTCGGGCTTTTCCGTAAGGCAGATCTTCATTGCGTTGTCGCAGCGTGTGCAGAAGGAGCAGCCTGCGGGAAGATTAAGCATATTGATGGGTGTGCCGAGAATGGGAACAAGCTTCTCCTTCATTCTTGAAACGTTGGGGATTGAACGGAGAAGTCCCTTTGTGTATTCGTGCTTGGGATTATAGAAGATTTCGTGAGCAGTTCCTCTTTCGCAGATGCGTCCGCCGTACATAACTATGATATTATCACAGAGCTGAGCGATAACACCGAGGTCATGGGTAACGAGGATAACTGCCATTCCGAGCTCCTTCTGAAGCTTCTGGATAAGCTCAAGAATCTGAGCCTGGATGGTAACGTCGAGAGCCGTTGTGGGCTCGTCGGCAATAAGAATATCGGGCTCGCAGGCAAGTGCCATTGCTATCATTACACGCTGACGCATACCGCCCGAAAGCTCATAGGGATACTGCTTAAGACGGCGCAGGGGCTCGTTTATGCCTACAAGCTCAAGAAGCTCTGCGGCACGTGCCTTTGCAACCTTTCCCTTCTTATCCGTATGAAGAGTAATTGCCTCAACAAGCTGATTGCCGATTGTGAAAACGGGATTGAGGCTGGTCATAGGGTCCTGGAAGATGATGGAGCAGCATTTGCCTCTGAACTCACGCATCTGCTTTTCGGACCACTTTGTGATATCCTCACCCTTGTAGTATATGCTGCCGTCCACAATTTTACCCGTAGCGGCAAGTATCTGCATAATTGAATATGCCGTAACCGATTTACCTGAGCCTGACTCACCTACAATACCGAGTATCTCTCCGTGGTCAAGGTCAAAGGAAACACCGTTGACTGCACACACTTCACCTGAATCGGTGAAAAATGACGTGTGCAGATTCTGAACACTTATAAGAGGTTTATTCATTTTTCATCACCTCTTCAACTTAGGATCAAACGCATCTCTGAGGCCGTCACCGAGAAGGTTAAGGCTGAGAACGATAAGACAAATCATAATAGCGGGGAAAATAAGCTTATGGGGATATGACATAATACCGTCACGTGCGGCATTTGCAAGTGAGCCGAGGGAGGGCATGGGAGCCTTTACACCGAGGCCTACGAAGGAAAGATAGCTCTCCGTGAAGATAGCGGAGGGAATCTGGAGTGCAACGGAAATTATGATAACCGACAAGCAGTTGGGGATAATGTGCTTCTTGATTATACGGGTGGGCTTTGCGCCGATGGAGCGTGCTGCAAGGATGTACTCGTTTTCCTTGATGGAAAGAATCTGTCCTCTGATAAGACGAGCCATGCTTACCCAGTAGAGAAGACCGAAAACTATAAAAATTGAAATCATATTCGTTCCGAGCTCTGCAAGTATGGTGCCGGGCTTGAAAACAAGGATTTCATTGAGAACAACGGAAAGAAGAATGATGATAAGCATATCGGGAAGTGAATAAATTATATCGACGATACGCATTATCACAAGGTCGACCTTGCCGCCCAGGTAGCCTGAAATACTTCCTATGACAAGACCGATAATAAGAACGATGATGCTGGCGAAAAGACCGACTGCAAGGGAAACCCTCGTGCCGTAGATGACACGGACGAAGTAATCTCGGCAAAGCTCATCCGTTCCCAGGATATGGGGGAAGCGCTCTCCGCCGTTTGCGATGTACTCCTGCTCGAGCTCGCTGTATTCAAAGGGAGCAAGGTTCTGCGCACCGCGGTCTCTTTTGCCGTCAACCTTGAGAATCTCGTCGTAGCTGTAGGGAACTATCATGGGGACGAAGATTATTGTTGCAAGGATGAGTATGAGAAGAATGATACTGAGCACGGCAAGAGGATTCTTGAAAAGACGCTTCATACCGTCCTTGAAGAAGGTGGTGCTTTCGCTCATTATGTCCTGCTGTGCCTTTTCGGCATCGGTTGCCTTCTCGAACTTGCGAAGGTCAATCTGAGTGCTGAGGAAATTCCTCTTAGGAAGGTGATTGCTGTTGTTTTCCATCTGTATACCCTCCTTAGTCGAATTTGATTCTGGGATCCACAGCCTTATAGAGAAGATCGCAGATAAGGTTTGCAACAACCATGATTGTTGCGAGGAAAACAGTTGTTGCCATTATCATTGTATAGTCACGGTCATTGATGGCAGTGATGAACTTGCTGCCGATACCGCCGACTGTGAAGATTGTTTCAACAACCATTGAGCCGGTGATGATGTACGCAATCTGGGGACCTGCATATGTGATAACGGGAATCATTGAGTTTCTGAGTGCGTGCTTGAAAATAACCTTTATACGGGAAACACCCTTTGACTTTGCGGTACGGATATAATCCTGGCTGAGTGCATCAAGCATGCTGGTCTTTGAAAGTCTTGTTATATATGCCATCGGGTATGCGGCAAGTGCTATAACGGGAAGGATGTAATTCGGATTATTGGCATTCCATACGGGTATCAGCTGCAGCTTTATACAGAACACAAGCAGCAGGAGCGTTGCAAGCACGAAGGAGGGAACAGCGGTGAACAGAGTTGAAAAGAAAACAATTACTCTGTCAGGCAGCTTATTCCTCATAAGCGCCGCAATACTGCCGAAAACAATACCGAAGGACATTGCGACAGCCATTGCCATAAGGCCGAGGCGTGCGGAAATGGGGAAGGATTCCCCGATGATGGCGCTGATTTCGCGTCCGTTTTTAAGCGAAACGCCGAAGTCGCCCTGAATAATACCCTTCATCCAGTTGAAGAACTGAATATACAGCGGCTGGTCAAGTCCGTATCTTTCTTCAAGTGCCTTTACAGTAAGAGGGTCAAGAGCCTTTTCACTGTTAAAGGGACCGCCGGGAACTGCATGCATGGTAAAAAACGTGATTGCACAAATTATAAGAATTGTGACAACAGCAAGCAGTACTCGCTTCACAACATATCTTGTCATATGCTAACTCCTCTCATTTTTGCCGTAATGAAAAAACGGCACAAAAACAGTTATAAGTATTTTAACCGAACAGCATCTAAAATGCAACAGTTTAAGTTTCTTTTTAACAATTTGTAACTTTTTTTACAAAAATGTCCGTGAGTTTACATAAAAACTGTTTAATTTAACTTGATTTATTTGTAAATATATATTACATTATATAGGAATATGGCTTCTGCATCAGTGCTAAAGTATACAATACGAGGTGATTTTTTATGCAGATATACAAGCACGTTGCCGTTATCGGCATAGACGGAATGGGTAATTTCAATTTCCGCACCGAAACACCGAATCTTGACAGAATATTCGCTCAGGGTGCGGTTAACCGGGCAGCCCTTTCAATGAATCCCACCATAAGCGCAGAAAACTGGGGTGCAATGCTTCTGGGAGCCACTCCCCTTGTGCATAAGCTGACAAACGGCAGGGTAAGCAATGAGAAATACACCAATGATGCTCTCCCCTCTGTTTTCAGAATCATAAGAGAGTCTGATCCCGACTGCTATCTGGCATCTGCCGTGAACTGGAATCCCATAAACCACGGTATAGTTGAGGACGGCTTCGGAGTGGACAAGCACACGGCACCGAATGACAGCGAGCTTACGGAAATAATCCTTGAATGCGTAAAGAAAAAGCCGAAATTCCTTTTCGTGCAGTTTGACGACGTTGACGGTGCGGGACACTCCGGCGGCTACGGAAGTGAAAAGCACCTTGAGGAGATTCAGCGTGCGGATGCCTACACGGGAAGAATATATGAAGCCTACGAAAGGGCGGGTATTCTTGACGATACCTTATTTATGGTAATTGCCGACCACGGCGGTGTAAGAACGGGTCACGGCGGCTATACGGACACGGAGAAATACGTTTACTTTGCCGTTACGGGCAAAGGCGTAAAGCCGGGTCTTATCCCCTACTCCGAAACCAAGGACATTGCGGCTGTAGTCCTTGCGGCTCTGGGACTTCCCCTTCCCGGGTATAACGAGGAGGGCTTTACCTCGCAGATACCCGAAAATATCTGGGAGGGAACAAAGCCTTACTACAGAAAGCCCCCCGAAAGGACGGTCATTCCCTCAAGAGAAACTCCCGGCAATATATATGATTACATACCCCGTGAGGATTTCCTGCTTCTTATGCATCTTGACAATGACCTTACGGATATGACGGGAATAAGCAGCATAAAGGAAACGGGTACGGTCAAATTCTACTCCAACGGCGTAAATTCCGCCTGCGGTGAATTCGGAAGGACGGGCTTTGTGACGGCAGACCGTGTAAGCCTCGGTGAGGAAAGCTTCACCCTTGCCTTCTGGGTGCAGACGGATACCTCAATCACCGAAGCACCTGCAATTCTCAGCAATCAGGACTGGTGGTGGCAGAACAGAAAAAAGAAGGGCGTAACCGTAGCCCTCAGAAATTACGATATTATGTTCAATGCTTCTATGGGTGAGGGTCATTTTGATACGGTGATTCCCTTCCCCGAGGGCTCAGAGAACGAATGGCTTCACTTTGCAGCCTCCTTTGACAGGGAAAATAAGGAAATACGCTTCTATAATAATTTCAGGCTCCGTCACGTGGTGAAGATACCCGAGGAATATCTGATAAGCTATGATACGGACTACCTCTTCACCGTCGGAAATGACGGCAGGGGCGCGTATAATAACATTTCCCATGACTTCATTTTCAGACTTGATGACGTTATGGTGCTGAAAAAGGCCCTCACGGACGAGGACATAAAGGCTCTGAAAGCATACTATTACGGTGAATGATATGACAGATTTAAGATTCAGGAACGGAAAATTCAGGATACTCTGCTTTTCCGACTCCCACGGAATAAAGGACTTTGACACACGTGTTGTCCGTGACATTGAAGCAATAACAGAGGGTACAGCCCCTGACCTTGTGCTTTTTCTCGGTGACAACGTCTGGCGTGACGGTGCGGAGAATGAGGATACCTTAAGGGCATTTATGTCGGCGGTCACGAAGCCCCTGACGGACAGAGGTATTCCCTGGGCGCACGTTTTCGGCAACCACGATATGGAAAGAGGCTATCTTACAAAGGATCAGCAGAGGGTTTATGAGTCAATTGAGGGCTGTCTTTCCTCGGCAGGCCCCGAGGAGGTTTACGGCACGGGAAACTGGGTGCTTGAGATAAAGGCAGAGCACTCCGACAAAACGGTCTACTGCGTATGGGGACTTGATTCGGGCAGAGGCATCGGTGAATTTCTTGACTGCTGCGGGCTCCCCCGTGACACGAGGACAAAGCTTTCCGACCCCTTATATATGTCATCGGGCTACGATGCGGTGAAATTCACTCAGCAGATGTGGTACTGGAATGAATCAGTAAGAATTGAGCGTGAAAACGGCGGCAGGATTCCGGGGCTTATGACAATGCACATAGCCCTCCCCGAGTACGTGCTTCTTCCGAGGAATGTTCAGGAAACGGATTTCAGGGGAAGCCACCGCGAATATGTGGGAAGCTCACCCGTCAATTCGGGCTTTCTTGCCACTATGGCACAGAGAGGTGACATAAAGACGGTGGTTGCAGGCCACGACCACATAAACGACTGCGAGGGTGAGTATCTGGGAATCAGGCTTACCTATGACGCAGGCATCGGCTATGACGGCTACTGCCACGGCGACCTCCGAGGCGGACGTATAGTTGATGTCACCGAAGCCGACCCCTGGAATGTAAAGACATATATGGTACGGTCAAAGGACTTCGTAAAGGATTACGAAAACGAAACTACATAAATCATAATTTAGCAGCCAAAGACTGCTAAATTATGATGCGATATATTTGCTTACGCAAATTCTATATAAATGCTTACGCATTTTCGATATATTCCACAAAAGCGGAATTCGATATATTTTCCTACGGAAAATGTAAAGGAAGACACTCCGTGTCTTATTCCGCTTCGCTCTAATAATATAATCAAGGGCGAAGCCCTTCCGAAACATTTGCCGAAAGGCAAATATATCACTCATTCCGAAGGAATGAATATCACCCGTCGCAGACGGATATCACCGACAACAAAGTTGTCGATATCACTATCATAATTTAACGGCTTCTGCCGTTAATTTATGATTTATGCTTGAATGTAGCTTAATTTATGTGTATAATATGAACATACTTATAAGAGGAGTGGTTCCAATGTCAGATTTACAGACCATCAAATATGAAACAAAGCGTAAGAATCTTTATCTGCGCGTAGCTCTCGGCCATTTTGCCACAAGCAACCGCCACACCAATTACTATATCGACGTTGTTTCCCAGAAGAGCCGTCTTTCCGAGGCAAAGGCAGTCGCAGAGGAGCTTGCTTCCTATTATTATGCAGACACAAAGGTTGATACTATTCTTTGCCTTGACGGCACAGAGGTTATCGGTGCCTGCCTTGCAAACTTCCTTACAAAGTCCGACAACATCGTAAACTTTAACAGACATAAGTCAATTTACGTTGTTTCCCCCGAATATACAAACAGCAATCAGATTCTTTTCCGTGATAACATCGTTCCCATGATAAAGGACAAGAACGTTATGATTCTTGCTGTTTCCGTGTCCTCAGGTAAAACCGTCCTTGCCGCAATTGATGCTATCAGATACTATGGCGGTACTGTTACGGGTATTTCCTCAATTTTCTCAACAGAAAAGGACTGCATCGGCTATCCCGTTCATTCCATTTTCGATCCCAATGACCTTGACGGCTATGATGTATGGCGTCCCCACGAGTGTCCCTTCTGCAAGCAGGGTCTGAAGCTCGATGCTCTTATCAACAGTCACGGCTATTCCAAGCTTTAAGTCTTATAAAAACTTTCAGCCCCTCTCTTAACCGAGAAGGGGCTGATTTTTTATGCCTTGATTTTATCAGAACTGAGTAATCGTTCCTGCATCATAGCTGAAGGGAACGAAGCCCTGTGCAATTGCGGGGCTGTTTTCGGCTAATGTGAAGTCACGGTTCTGTGCATCCTTAAAGAGGGGATCCTCAAAGAGCGCATTGTTGTAATAGCCGCGGGTCTTCATAATTACAAGGGTTTTTCTTTCGAATAAGCCCATGCCGTCGCCTGAGTAAACATTTGCGCCGTGCTTATAGTCCCAGTAAAGGTTTGCGTCATCAATGAACCAATCCCTTTCTGTTGTAAGGGCATACATTGTTGCGTTATCCGTTACAAGAATGTTGTTTGTAAGGGTAAGGGAGTTGTGCTCCTCATTCCTTGTGATTCTGAATGCACCCTCACCGCCGAAGGCAAAGATATTATTTCTTATGATGTTATCCTTGCCGTAGTGCTGATGGAAGGTCTGTGAAGAGCAGTCGTAAACAAGGTTGTTTTCAACGGTCATTCCGCTTGAGCCTTCGTCAAGGTAAATACCCCAGCCGCCGTAGCCGTAAGCGCCCTCGTCACAGCCTACGTTATGGATAATGTTTCCTGAAATTACGGTTTCATCCTGAATGCCGAGGGTGTAGATACCGCCCATATCGGAAAGCCAGCCGTTGCCGATGTTATAAATAAGGTTGTCGCAGATCTTTATCTTGTTTGTGGAGTTGTCTGAATAGCCCCAGTTCCAGCCTACGGAAACACCCGTGTACCAGCCGTCATGGATTTCGTTGTTCATAAGCTCGCAGTCATAAGCGTGGGTAAGAAGAATACCTATAGCGTTATTGAAGATTCTGCCGTAGTAGCCTATATGGCAGTCACGGACATTGATTCTCTGAGTTGATGCGGGTACCACGAAATCACCGTGAATGAAAATTGCGTTTGCACCAATGTTGTTGAAATAGCAGGTAGTTACGTCACAGTCTGTTGAAGCCTTGTCAAACTTAAGGGCTGTGTAGGAGATATTCTCAAAGCGGCAGTCCGTGAAATTGATTTCCTTTGAAGTCTCAACGGTAATTGCGGCAGGAACCTCAAATGCAGCCTGGGGGTGTGCCGTGCCGTATTCAATGTTCTTGTAAAGGGGATGTGTTTCGGGGAAGGGGATGCCTGTGTGCTTACCGTCTACATAGTCCCAGCCTGTGTTGATAAAATCAATACCTTGGAAGCTTATGTCTGATGCTTCCTTTACGGTAAGGAGCTTTTCGTTCACACCTGCATAAAGCACGGTGTTTTCAGCTGTGTCGCCCTCCTCGGGGATGTAATAGAGCTTTTCCTCTGTGCGGTCAAGATACCATTCACCGGGAAGAGAAAGAGCTTCCTTTACGTTTTCAAAAATGTAGTTATCGTCAACTCTTAATCTCATTGCAGATGCGATGGTGGTTTCCACTCTGCCGGTTGCCGTATCAACGGAATAAACGGGAAGATGCTCGTCGCACCAGAAGTGCATTACCTTAACCTCAACGTCCTTTGCGTTTGCAAAATCACGGACGTCACTCTTGTGTGCATAAAATGCAACGGAATGTGTAAAGAAGTCGGGAGCGTGTGAGCCGGGAATTCCCTCATCTGCTGCAGGGTCTGCAATCTTGAGCATACCCTCCTTGGGGTAAATTGAACGGGGAAGACTCTTTTCACCCTTGAAAAGAGAACGGAAATAATCCTTTTCCCCGTTTATTTCAACGCTTGCAACGAAAGCCTTTACGCCGTTGATTTCGGTTTCACTGAAGCCTGAAATTGCTTTTGAGCCTGAAAATTCAACCTTTTCACCGGGATATGAACGATAGGTAACGTTCTGTCTGTCCGATGAATTGAAGATTATTTCTTCGGAAATAACGTAGGTGCCCTCCCTGAACCATACGGTAACAGCCTCGTCGGAGGAGTTTGCCTTCAGCTTTTCCTTTGCGCCCTCAATTGTCTTAAGGGGAGAAGCGGCAGTGCCTTCGTTTTCATCGCTTCCGTCGGGAGAAACAATAAGGTCATTTTTGCCCATAACGAACTCACCTTCATTGAATTCTGTCTTGACTTTTTCATCGTTTTCACCGAAAACGGGGGTTATAGCCTCCCCGGGACAGAAAATAATACCCAGCCACATAAAGAGGGCTGTAAAAAATGCGGTTATCTGTGCCATAAGAAACTCTCCTTATAAAATTGTAATTACATTCTAATGGAAGAACAGAAAAAAAACAAGAATAATTTTCTTGACAAACGGCAATATGTCTGTTATATTATGCATAGATACTCTATGTATCGAAACTCTATGTATAAGGAGCGATGAAAAATGAATATTAAAAAAGAGCTTACAAAGGGAAGCAGTGCAATGCTTGTGCTGTCGGTTCTCGAAAAGGAAGAATTATACGGCTATATGATAATCAAGCGCATATCCGAAAGAAGCGACAACACCTTCAATTTCAAGGAGGGCACGCTTTATCCCATTCTTCATAACTTTGAAGCCAACGGCTACGTAAAATCCTACACCGTGCCCACAGAGGGAAGAGTAAGAAAATATTATAAAATCACCGAAAAGGGACTTAAGACCTTAAGGGAAGCAAAGGAAGAATGGACTGCATACACCAACGCCGTAAAGAAGGTAATTGACGTAAATCCTGCCTCCGCCAATGCCTGATAAGGGGGTGCAGCTATGAACAGAATAAACGATTTTGTTGATTCTTTTATCCCCAAAAACCTTCCGAAGAAAAAGGCAAAGGCACTAAAGGAGGAGCTTACCTGCCACCTGCTTGACAAGGCAGACCATTATAAGGATATAGGCTATGAAAAGAGTGTCAGTATTGATAAGGCAATTGAGGAATTCGGCACGGACGAGGATATGAAAAGCTATATCAGGAAGGAATTCGAGGAGCTTTATTACGAAAAAACAATATGGGGCATACTTGCAGGCATTTTTATATGGGCGCTGAATATTCTGTGCTTCCCCCTTGACTTGTGGGTTGCATCTGTCGATTCCAACCGTGACCCCGACCCCCTCGGAGCCTTTATGAGCTTTCTTATGATTTTTGCAGTTGTGGGACTTATCGTTTTTGCCCGTATTAAGAAATACAGAAAAATGCTGTTTTTTATAGGGCTTTCAAATGCTACCATAGTGGGCTTTTTCCTGTGGTGCTTTTATCCGCAGATGGTAAGCTACTCTATGTGGTACAATATGATATATCTTATTGAACGCTTCACTCCCTTTGTTGTTTGGAGCACTCCGGCAGAAACAGCAATGCTGTGGGTTTTCCTCATAGGTGTGCCGGCAATTCTTGCGCTTTATCCCCTTATTGCGTCGCTTTTACTGAAGACAGGAAAAATTCACGACGTAAAAAATCCCCGAAGAAGAAGCATTATTGCCGCCTGCATCTGCTTTTCCGTAATGTTTGTCACCTGTATGCTGCAGAAAACGGGCTTTAAGTATTATGACGATTACCCCGTATACTTTACTCCCTATGACCTGTATATTTCCGAGGAAACCGAGGACGTTTACAACAGAATAAGCATAGGTGATACTGTGGAATATGCAGAATCGGTTATGGATGAATATGCCATTCAGTCCGTCCCATTATACCGTAGCTTTCAGGATAAATTAGGAAAGAAGCAGCTTGACCGTCAGCTTGAGGAAATGGAGTTCAGAGAGGATTATAATATATATTTCTCCCCCTATCGACATGTTAAGGGGCAGGGTATTGTGGGAATAAAAGTTGAGGACGGTATTGTTACGGGTGTCGCCGTGGGTAATCTTAACGGGTATATTTTCAGCAGTAAACACAAAACCTTCGGCTATATGGATACGGGCATCTGGAAAAGGCAGGATGAACTGAACATAGCAAAGGAATTTGTTTACTCCTTAAAGCCCGGTGACAGAGAAGAGGATGTTGTATCCCGCTTCGGTGACGACAGCGGACTCTTAGGTGAGGACATAGGTCTTGTTTACACTCAGAGAAAATACCTTGAGGACGGAGTGTATAAAACCTATTACAGAGTGTATTTTTACGGTGAAACAGTAAGAAGCTACAAGGAATTTGAGGCATACTATCTTGAGCTGTACTTTACCGACGGCATCCTGGAAAAGGGAGCGTTCTATACGAAGGAATACACCGAAACAGAGATGCTTCCCAAAAAGCTTCTGACAATAGGATAAAAGAAAGGGCGGGTAGGGATTGTACTCTTAAGGATAGTAGTTAAAAAGGCAGAAACGATTTTTTCGTTTCTGCCTTTTGCTATAAGGTTTTAGGATATCCTTAAGAATTGGAAAAAGTGCCGTACATTTTCTCTGCTTGTTACAGTGTGAGACAAACTATAATTTATTATATTCCTTGACTGACAATCTCATTCCATGCCACTTTGTGTTGAAACTTGATTGTTTCATCGACCTTCAGCAACTCAACATATTTGTCAATGAATTCGGCAGGGTCTATCACAAGACGGAGATAATATTTAAGTGTGGTGTAAACACCATTTACGATTACTTGACAACCGTGAATTTGAGCAATTCTCTGAATTTCCGTTTCAATTGCATCCCAGTCCGCAGAATCCATATTTGCAGTGGTCAGCAGGTAATAACGGTCGGTGTTATAAACTTTAAATTTCTCATAAGCATCACGAACTAACTGAGGAGTAATTTGAATTTCATGCTTGATTTCTACACCCTCATATGCTGTGTCATTTTCGTTATTTATATCAATATCGCCAATACGGCCAGACTGAGTGTCTGCAGAGTTGTGAGATGCAAGAGTACACAGAAATTTTCCATCATATCGTGCAACCTGCCCCATCATACACTGATAGGCTGCATAAATTGCCAATGTTGGCAGACGGGATGCACCATGGCAAGAATAACGATAAGTAAAATGCTTTTCAAGCAGTTTCATGATTTTGGAAATGGACAGTCTGTGCGGTTTTGCGAGTTCGATGTTCATGCTATCTCTTTTTTTAATTAACAATTTGAAAAAGTATAAAAGCACACTGTCGGGATCAACTCCATGTACTTGTACTTGGTCAACCACATTCAAAAATGCAGTTTTCACTGCAACAGGAGTAATTTTCCCTGGATAATCAAGGGTATATGGATGAGGTTGTTCAAAAGAACGAGTTAACCATCCTGCCTCTGACATTGCTGGAAAACTTACAGATTTCAAAAATGGTGTTATTGATTGTTTGTCAATATTTCGCCCTGCAAAGCCATTTGCGATTTGTGCTTGATGGTTACGAATATCCTGTGCAGGGTCAACCATTTTATGAATGAGCAAAGTAGTCAGAACTGCAACCATTCCCTTGTTTCCTTCAGAACGGTCAACAAGTAATTTAATCCAGTTGTCAACATCTGTATTGAGTGTGGTTGTATAGTCATTTTGAGAAGTTTCTGCCAAGGCTCTATCATATACGTCCCTTATAATTTCACTATGATTCGGCATTCTGCTCACCTCCAAAGAATTGATGATTAATTTCTTCCGCAACTGCCTTAATCATAGGAACACAAACGGAATTACCAAGTTGTTTATATTGCTCTCCAACAGAACTCACTTTGATATAGGTTTCCGGTAAACCCATGATTCTCCAACATTCATTAATGGTTAATTTTCTCACACGATTCTCTGTGGTCAGTACAAAGTATCTACCAGAGGATTCCTGTGATGGTAATGTCGGATGAATGCCAAGAACAGAATAAATGCGGTTTGGTTGCTTATGCACACGAGACAAATGCTCTGTGCCAGGTCTTACGCCGACTTTTCGAATAGACTTATTTCTGTATCCTGCAAAAATCAAACCAGAACCAGGTTGCTGTTTCGGGTTTTCAATGAGTGTATAGTCTGCAGGGTCAAGATATTCAAACTCCCCCTCAGTATCGAGGTATTCAAGTAAGCGACCTCTCGGAACAGTTTTGATTTTATCAAAATCAAATTTACCGTACAAAGAACCAACGATGATGATTCTCTCACGATTCTGGGGTACACCATAATCTGAACCATTGAGAACTCTCCAAGATACGGAATAGCCAAGGTTCTCTAATTTATCGAGAATGGTTTGTAATGTTTTGCCGCCATTATGATGAACGAGATGCTTTACATTCTCCAAAAATACAACAGAGGGTTTCTTTTCATTGAGAATTCTGCAAATGTCAAAGAACAGTGTTCCTCTGGTATCATCAAAACCTTTTTGCTTTCCAGAAATGCTAAACGGCTGACAAGGAAATCCAGCACACAGAATGTCATGGTCTGGAATAGACTTTTCGTCAATCTGAGTTATATCTCCAAACGGTTCCTCGCCAAAATTCTCGTTATAGGTACGCTGACATTCTGTATTTATATCACTGGAGAAAACACATTCAAACCCTTGCGAATCCATCCCTAAACGGATGCCACCGATGCCACAAAACAAGTCTATAAATTTTATCGGTTTTGCCATTTGTTTCTCCTTTCACTATTTTATAATATTACTTTGTATTATAACACAATTGTTGTATTTCTTCAAGTATTGATCATAAAAATTCAAAATGCTGTGCAAAATTTCTGCACAGCTTTTGACTGTCCCTAATAGCACAACCCCTACTCCCGCCCTTTTTTCTTTTGCTGTCGTCTGTATTGACAGAAAAACCCATCTGGGGTATTATAAAATAAAAACAAGACTTGCAGAACGGGAGATAAATATGAATAAACCCTCCATGATATTATTTGACGTGGGCGGAACGCTTTTCCGTGACGGAAAATGTAATTTCCGCGACGGACTTTCCGCTTTGAGAAAATATGCCCTGAATCCTGACATTACGGATGACGACACCCTTCTCGGATTCTGGAATGATTATCTTGAGGAGCTCGGAAAGAGCTTTCGCACAGTAAGCGGTACCTCCCCGGAATATCCTCTGTCTGCTATGATTAAGGCAGCCACTATGAGAGCGGGACTGAAATTCGGCATTGATATTTTCGCTCAGGAGGAGATTTTTGACCGCTTCAACTCAACCCGTGAGGTAAAGGAGGGAATCCCTGAGCTGCTTGCACTTCTTAAGGAAAAGGGAATCCGTACAGCCGTAATCAGCAATAATGCAATGAGCGGAGAAAGCCTTGCTCTCGCTGTAAAAAGATGGATTCCTTCCTCGGAGTTTGAATTCTGTCTTACCTCTGCAGACCTGCTTTTTTCAAAGCCTCACGCCTCTCTTTTTGTTACGGCGGCAGCCTATGCCGGGCTTGCCCCCTCGGAGTGCTGGTACTGCGGTGACAGTATGCTCCCCGATATTATAGGCTCCGGTGAGGCAGGAATGTCCCCCGTTCTCATTTATGAGGGAGCAGATGAACCCGTCACCTGCACGGAGGGCTATATGATGATAAACGGCTGGAATGCGCTGACACAATATATTTCGGAGATGAACTGATATGAAAAAATATTTATCCGCTTCAATTATGTGTGCGGACCTTCTTAATATGGAAAAATCAATCCGTGACCTGGAAAGGGCAGGGGTGGACTTCCTTCACGTTGATATTATGGACGGCAGCTTTGTGCCCAACATAACTCTCGGCTTTGACCTTATAAATGCCCTCAAAAAAGTCACGGATATACCTCTTGACGTGCATATGATGGTAAACGAGCCATCAAAGCTTATTGATCTTATGAAGCTCACGGAAAACGATATTCTCTGTGTGCATTATGAATCGGAGCTGCACATTGCCCGCACTCTTGAAAAAATCAGAAGCAAGGGCATAAAAACGGGACTTGCAATAAATCCCGGAACGCCTGTTGAAAATTACAGATACCTTACAGAGCTTCTTGATATGGCACTTGTTATGACCGTGAATCCGGGCTTCGCAGGGCAGAAAATCGTCCCCTTTGCCGAAAGAAAGGTAAGGGACACGAGAGCTCTTCTGGATTCTCTCGGTGCGGAAAACGTTCTCATTGAGGTTGACGGTAACATAAGCCCCGAAAACGGTGTGAAAATGTCAAAGGCAGGAGCGGATATCTTTGTTCTCGGCACAAGTGCCTTATTCCTGAAGGATAAGGATATGAAGGATGCCGCAGAGAATTTAAGAGCAATTCTTTGATCGGAGTGTATTATGTATAATAATATAAAGGCTGCCGTTATGGGCAGCATAAATACGGATATTATTCTTTCTGCCCAAAGGCTTCCCGAGGTAGGAGAAAACGTTCTCGGAAGCACCTATTCCTATGCCCACGGAGGTAAGGGAGCAAATCAGGCCATCGGTCTTGCCCGTCTTGGCGCAGAGGTTAAAATGATAGGCAAGGTAGGTGCGGATGCCAACGGTGAGAGCCTTATAAATAATCTCAGAAAAAACGGTGTTGATACCTCGGGTATCGCAACAGACGGAACAAGCACGGGTCTTGCCGCGATTTTAATTGACGGGGACGGACGAAACCGAATTATCGTTTACGAAAGCGCAAATTCGGAAATTGTTCCCGAGGAGGCCGCCTCTCATATAACCGGGGAGCTGAACGTTCTTTTAGTGCAGTTTGAAACAAAGGAGGAGGTTGTGACAGCCTGTGTGAACAAGGCAATAGCCTCAGGTGTCACCACGGTAGTTGACTGCGGACCTGCCAAGAATTTCGCCCTTGAAAAAATGCAGGGAATGACAATTCTTTCTCCCAATGAAAACGAAACCGAAGCCCTTTCGGGCATATTCCCCTCGGATGAGGAAAAGGCACTTAAGGCATCGCAGCTTCTGTATGACAGAAGCCGTGCAAAATATATTGTCCTGAAATTAGGTGACAGAGGCTGCTCCCTTTATGACGGAAAAGAGATAAAATTCTTTGCTCCGTATCCGGCAAGGGTGCTTGATACAACAGCGGCAGGGGATTCCTTCACCGCCGCACTTGCACTTGAATACGTTCGCTCGGGAAACATTGAAAAGGCCTGCGATACTGCAAATAAGGCAGGGGCTATAGCCGTCAGTCGGATAGGTGCCGAAAACTCAATGCCCACAGCAGAGGAATTGTCGGAAAAGGATGAGTAAAATGAAGATAACATTGTTGGGAGATTCCATAAGACTTCTCGGCTACGGTAAAAAAACCGAGGAGCTTTTAGGTGACGGCTTCGAGGTTTTCCAGCCGGAGGATAACTGCCGCTTTGCAAAATATACTCTCCGAGGTCTTTTTGACTGGGAGGGTGCTATGAAGGACAGCCGCATTGTCCATTTCAATTGCGGTCTGTGGGATATTTGCAATCTTTTCGGTGACGGCACCTTTACAAGTGAAGCGGAATACCTTGAAAATATGACAAGAATCGCAGATATTCTGCTTTCCCGTTATGAAAAGGTGATTTTTGCAACCACAACACCCGTAAGCGAGAAAAATATCCATAACAGAAATTCGGATATTGAACGCTTCAATGAGATAATTGTCCCTGTTTTTGAAAAAAAGGGTATTATTATAAACGACCTTTATTCCCTGATTGCCTCCGATATTGATAAATATATCGGTGATGATACGATTCATCTGTCGGAGGAGGGTGCAGAGGCTGCCGCCCTCAAGACAAGTGAAATAATAAAGAAGGCTGCAGCTGAAATAACGGCATAATTGCGATAAGGAGAATATTATGAAAGAGAACAATCCCGCTATAAGCTCCCCTTTGGGAGAATGTGTGTTTCTTATGCCCGAGGGGTATGAGGATGAGAATTATTTCCCCTCTCTTATAAAAGACGCAGAGCCCGGAATCACAGAGCTTTATAAAAGCGGAAAGGAAGCTTCCGTGTCCGTTACCTCTCAGCAGTTTAATTCTGTCAGCTTCTGCGGAGAGCATGCTCTTGTCGCAGTACGTATTCCCGATGGGGAAACGGTAATTGCACCATCCCGCTTCGAGGACTGCATATCCCTGAGAAGCATCACCATACCCGGTTCGGTTGAGCTTATCGAAAAATATGCATTTATGTCATGCGAGTCCCTTGAAGAGCTTATCCTGCCTGATGGTCTGAGGGCAGTGCGTGAGAGCAGCTTTGCCTGCTGTAAAAGGCTGAAGGAGCTTGTCTTCCCCGACGGCACAGAAGAAATAGATACCGAAGCTTTGAAGGGCTGCGATTCTCTTGAAAGGCTGTCTGTTCCTGCAAGTGTAAAGAGCTTCAAGGAAATAACCTACGTATTTCTCCCCTCTCTTAAGGAGATATGCTTCAGAGGCTCCCGTGAGCAATGGGAAAGGATTTTTGTGCCCATCCGCGTGCCCGTAAGGAACAAAAGGGACATAGTAATAGTTTTTGATAAAGAGTAAAGGAGAGCATATATGGTTTTTGACAGAATAACAGCGATGATAGAGGACGTTATCGGAAAAGGTCATAAAATAACCCCCGGTATGAGTCTTATGAATGAGCTCGGACTCGATTCCCTTGATATTATCGAAATGATTATGGACCTTGAGGATGAATTCGAGGCGGAAATTGACGAAGAAGAACGCGAAAGAATCAGAACCGTCGCCGACCTCGTAAATGTAATTGAATCAAAAATGTAAAAAAATAAGGGGCTGTTTTACAGCCCCCGTTATTATTCTTACTTATACTGATATACTCTTACGTAGTCAACGATAAATTCGGCTGTGTCGCCGGGCTTCATGTTCATCTTGCCTGTGCCGTGACGGTCAGCATAAGCTACACCGTTGTCGCCTGCAACCTCACAGGAAACAAGAAGCCATTCGGGATTCTGTGAAACACCGCCTGCGCTTGTTCTGCAGGTTTCAACACCGTTGATGTAGAAAATGTATTCATTTTCGTTCCATTCAACGCCGTAGGTGTTATATTCCTCGTAAGGATTGTTTGCGTAGTACTTGCCAAGACCCGTGCCTACCATTTCGGGACCGTAGCCGTCATAGATAACGCCTGTCTGCACGCAGTCGCCGTAGCCCCAGATTTCATCCTTATAGAACATTGATTCAAAAATATCAACCTCTGTTCCGTCCTTGCCTGAACCGTCAACCTTTGTAACGCCGCCGTTCATCATCCAGAATGCGGACCACATACCTGTGGACTTAGGAAGAATACAGCTGATTTCAAAATATCCGTACTTGAATTCGTGAAGACCTTGAGTAGAGATGCAGGCATTGTACCAGCCTTCCTTATAGGGCTTGAAGTCGATTTCATCACCCCACTGCTCAAGATATCTGTTCTCAAGGGGCTTGTCAAAATATGCTGTTGTGATTGTAAGGTTGCCGTCTGCAACACTTACCATATCCTCGTGCCAGAAGCCGCCCTTTCTTTCGGTGACCCACCATTCGGTCTGCCACTTGGTTCTGTCAAGCTCCGTGCCCTCAAATTCATCCTGCCATACAAGCTCAAATCGGCTGTCAAGATCAAGATTCTGACCCGAAGCGGGAACGGGAAGGTCTAAAAGACCGGGAAGAGAGGGGGAAAGCATAAGAAGAAAAGATACAAGAATGCGGATTATTGCTCTGAACATAATTTAGTTCCTCCTTTTGTTTACTAACCTCAGTATAACAAAGAAATACTTTGTCTGTCAATTGTGTTTTTTGTTGACATAAAAGTTCTTATGCAATAGAATATATCTGCCCTTCTGAAGAACGGACAAATATTTAAGAATTTTATGGTGGGATATGTATATTGCAGGTCAGATTGTCGGAATTTTCGTCACAATAACGGTTATTGTTATCCAGCAGCTCAAAAGCAGAAGGCAGATTCTCTGGGCTTCGTTTTTTGTAAATATGCTCGGCGCACTGAATGTGCTTCTGCTTGACGGAAAGCTGGGCTCGGGAGTTACGGTAAACTTCGTTGCCATAGCACAGATTCTTGTTGCTATTTGGCACGAAAGCAGGAATACAAAGGAAAGCCTTATTGAAAAAATCATTTTCCTCGCTCTTTACGTCGGTGTGGGTGTTATGAGCTATACGGGTCCTCTCGATATACTCGCAATTCTTGCCGCTGTATTCTATATGGTTGCAATGCTGCAGAAGAAGGAGCAGAATATCCGTCTTTGTCTTCTTGCAAATATGACGTCGTGGACAATTTATCACGGAATTTTAGGCTCTACGGGAATCTTTGCGCAGCTGGCCGGCATCGTTTCCGCACTTATCGCTCTTTACCGCTACAGAAAAAAAGATAAAGCAGAATAAAAAACAAAACGGATGTAAGAAATACAGCTCTTTACATCCGCTTTTATTCTATTTTGTTTCGGGTAAATCCTTAAGATGTGCCGTGGAATTTATGTAGTCGAAAATTATATCTCCGTATTTGTTTGTGCCCTTTTTGTAGAATATGATTTTTGTCACGCCCGTGTTGGAGAAATTTATGTCGAATAAGGGAACTTCCTTTAAGCCCATAAGATAAAAAACAACGTGGGTTATGAATGCCGCGTGGGACACAACACAGATTTTCTCCTTGTTATTGTGGTGTGCGCGCAGATATTCTATGGTTTTTTCAGCTCTTATGTAATGAGAGGCATTGTCATCGTGGTCAGAGTAGCAGAGAATTTCTGTGTCCCCGGGGAGATCGGGTGCTAAGTGAGCATCGGGATTAATCGCGTGCAGCTCCTCCCAGGAGGCTCCCGCGTAATCTCTTCCCATTCCGTTTTCCGTAAGAAACGGAAGAATTCTTAATTTCTGAGGTTTTTTCTGTGCGTTTATAATCTCAGTTGCTGTTCTTTCCGCACGGAAAAGGGCGCTTGAATACACATAATCAAAATCCACGTCCGAAAGGTGCTGACCCAGAGCCTTTGCCTGAGAGACGCCGATTTCGGTAAGATACGGGTCCGCCCTATCCTGAATTGTGGGTGTTTCTCTTACCTTAATGCCGGCATTTGCATTGCTTTGCCCGTGGCGTATGAGATATATTTCAAGCTCAACTACGTTCTTTTCCTGTTCCATAAATCCGATTCCTTTATTTTATTCTGAAATAAATTATACAGAACGGAAAAAACGATGTCAAATAAATCCGTGTAAATTTTTATTAAGCTTTTTGCTTAAACGGCGGACAGTAAGAAAAACTACAGTCCATATAACAAAGAATGCGGCTGCAAAAATAGCGGTAAAAGTTAAAATCACGTTGATATTGAAGGGAATCCACGTGTTCACAAGATAGCAAAGAACATACACGGCATAAAGAGAAGAAAAATGACAGGCAAGGGATTTGGGCACAGACCAGTGCTCTATCTGATTGAAAACCGTAGCACCTGCCTGAACGAAGGCAAGAATATAGGTGGAAACAGCCATTATAAGCACCTGCAGACCGTCAAGCTGCAGATTTTTTTCAAACAGAGAAACAATAAAAATCACAATTGACGCAGTAACAGGTCCCAGACCCGAAAACAGAAAGCCTCTCCTGATAAATTCTTTTACGTAAATATTCATACTATAAACCTAACCTTTCTTTGACTGCTTTTACCTGTCTTCGGGATACGAAGTCTGTGAGTCCGTTTGAGAAGGTGACCTTTAAGGTACCGGAAACGGAGCAGTCAAATTTTTTAATCTTTTTGATATTTCCTATAGCAGACTGATTGAGCTTTACGAAAGCCGGGGGCATTTTCTCCTCTATCATATAAAGCCTTTCTTTTACGAAAAATTTATCCTTTTCCGTAAATACAGCCACCTTTTCGTTTTCAACGGTGAAAAGGACAATTTCGGAAAAGCCGATTTTATAAGTTTCCCCGTTTTTATGACAGAAAAGCTCATTTTTTTCCGAAATCAGCATTTGTATATCATCAACAATCTGCTTTCTTTCGTTAACATAGATATCAATTCTTTCTTCTTCTGTTTTGCCGACAAAAACATTAAGCTTCAAAATATTTTCCTCCTTTCAGCTTGATTTTAGAATAACTGAAATTTCTTGTAAACAGATTTTCGGTATTCGGCAGAAATTACAGACTATGCGGTGATGCTGTAAATCATAATTTAGCTGCCGAAGGCGGCTAAATTATGATAGTGATATCGACAACCTTGTTGTCGGTGATATCCGTCTGCGACGGGTGATATTCATTCCTACGGAATGAGTTATATATTTGCCTTTCGGCAAATGTTTCGGAAGGGCTTCGCCCTTTGAATTATATTAATAGAGCGAAGCGGAGCAAGCCGTCAGGCTTCCAAAACTTTTGCGAAGCAAAAATATAACTCGGCGTAACCGAATATAACTGTGCAGTGCACAATATAACTCGCACCATCGGTGCGAATATAACTATCATAAAAACTGCGGTGCAGGATGCTTTTCTGCAGCCTGCACCGTGTGTTGTTATTTTGTCTTTACCACTTGTTTTCTACATATTCACAGAAGGCGTACATATCCTTGATTTCAAGCTTTGTGCCGTCGTCAAGAGTAACGTCACCGTTCCAGAGTCCGTGCACCTGATGTGTATGCATTCTTGCAAGATTCAGCACATTGGTGTCGGAGTGGTGATCGTAATAGGGGGTCATTGTAAGGTTGAATCTGCCGTCCTCGGAAACGAACTTCCAGTCATTCATAAACTTGTCAGGCTTGGGGAAGGTTTCAACGTCAACGGCACCAATCTTGTGAGCCCTTCCGTCATAGAAAAGGCAGGTTTCGGTAGCATTGGATTCATCGCCGATAGCCCAGGTGATTTCAAAGCCGAAAAGATGCTTCTTTCCTTCTGCATCCTTAAGATATGTTGAGCCGTTGCCCCAGTACCACACCATTTCGTGAGGAGTGTTTACTCTGCCCCAGTCAAGTGCACAGAAGGTATCCGTCTTCCTGAATTCGTAAACGGTGTTTCCTGCCTTGAAGGTACCCTCGCAGGGCATACAGTTCTGCTTTGTGGTCATAAAGTATCTTGTAGGCTCGTTTTCAAAGGGGAGAACAGTTGTGATGTTTTCAAGTCCCTCAGGGATATCCATAGTAAAGTTACATTCTATGAAGGAACCCTTCCAGGGCTTCTTGAAGTAAAGATTTCTCTTATTTTCACGGGTATCGAAAATTACGTGTGCATTGCCGACCTTTGCTTCAAAGTAGTTTGGCACGTCGCCCTTGGGGGGAAGGATATACTTGCTTTCTCCGCCGATGAAAAGAGCTGTTCCGTCAGCAAGCTTTTCACCCTTTTTCAAGTCAACGATAACAGCGGAAACGTAGCCGCCGATGGAGATATTTGCAAAAGAAATCTGCACCATATAGTTTTCGTTACCAAGCTGATAGAAGTCCCATTCCTTTTTTCTGTATCTGGGATTCGAGCAGGTGCGGTCATAGTCAAAAACGTTATGCCTTGCCCAGCCCTTTGCAAGAAGAGTACCGTCATAGTCAAGAAGACGGGTAGGCTCGGTGTATTCTGTCTGCTTTGAGGGAGCATCCCACTCCCAGTAGGACTTATACGTTCTTTCACTCATAATATCACTTCTCCTTATTGCTTTTATTTTATAATACCATTAATAACTTGATAATTCAACTCATTTTCTGCCGATTTCATCAAGAGAAAATTCCTCAAAGCCAGGAAGGATTTCCTTGAGGGCATCAATATCCTTTATGCTGTAGTCACCGTTTTCTGCATCGGTAAAGAAGCTGTCAAGCCTTCCGAGAGAGAATATTCCCTCTCTTGAAATGCTGCTGAAGCGGTCTGCTGCCTCCGAAATATTGCCGATTGAGGCGGCCTTGTCGAAAATAAGGTTATCGCGGACATTACTGTTTCCGGGATTAGGTACAAAGCCTGCCTCCTCGCTTCGGCTGAAATCATCAGTATAATTCTTATACTGCGGAAAGGCCTCCTGCCAAACCTCAGATTTCCAAGGGGAGCTGTAAAGGTTTTGCCACATATCTCCGGTATCCTTCACGGCGTGATTGAACCAGCCGTTTTCGAGGGCACCTTCACGGGCACGTGAATCGTAGGAAACAGCACGCTCGCCTGCGTTTATGATGATGTTGCCCCATACCTCAAGGTCGCGTCCGCCGCCCAGATGAATCGCCCACTTCGGGATATTGATAAGAATATTACCGTAAACCTCAATGCCCGATAAGGCATCATCAAGGTAAATGCCGTCGGGGCTGTGACCGTCAGCGCCTATGTTATAAATTGCGTTATATCTTATGACCGTGCCGTACCAGTCCCAGCGTCTGCCCGAGTAGATTGCACCTGCATCGTCGGAGAGAAGGCACACGTCATGAATATTGTTATATTCAATAATATGGTTATTGCCTGACCAGGTAATTGCCTCGTGAGGGGAATTTGCCATTTCGTTATGAGAGCAGACATTTCCCACACCGGAAAGCGTCACCGCAGGCTGATAGGTAAGATAAATCTCCGACCAGTCGTGAATAAAGTTATTGTTCGCTCTGCTGTTTCCGGGAGTGAGCGTTTCACGGTCGCCGCCGTCAATATAAATACCGCCCTTGCCCGTGCGCGTAATTTCATTGCTGTAAGCAAGATTGCTGCAGCCCTTCATATAAAGAGCATTTCCCGCAACATTTTTTATAAGACAATTCTGAACGGTATTTCCGTCACCTGTTATTCTGACCGCATCGCCTCTTGTGCCCTTTACGGTAAAGCCGTCGAAGGTAAGGTAATCGGCATCCGCCTCAATTATTGCATCAAGTGAAAGGGAAAGGTCAATTTCAGCATCTGCGAAGTCTTCTGTTGTCCAAAGACACAGAAGACCGTTTTCGCGGTCAAGGTACCATTCTCCCTCTGCCGTCAGCTCCTCAAGCACGTTGAAGAAGTAGTAGGGAGCATCGGTTTTTGTGCCGTAGAGGCTTACGAATTTAGGAGAAAGTATTCCCGTTTCCTCCTCAAAATTACCTATAAGTGTGGATGCATCTGCCCAGTCGTACTTCCAATAGCCCATCATCCACACGTCATCGAGGGTTTTCCATGAGCCGATCCTTCCTGCAAGCTCTTCGTTTACCCTGTATACGTCAGGCTCGGGATTTCTTATGTCGTACCAGTTTTCCACAGCTGTGGCAGCCCCGTCTGATTCCTTGCCGAGTCCCGTCTTCACAACCTCCTCCGTGTAAAGGAAGCCCTCGTCGGGATAACGTGCAATAGTCTGTCTTTTATCGTTTACGAACAATTCACAGTAAAGAGGTCCCGTATAGTCGCCGTCATACTGTGTTGCCGTATTATAGGAGCCGATAGCGAAAATTTTGCCCCAGTCTTCGGCTGTAAGAGAGTAAGGCTCCTTTTTAAGGTCAATTACCCTTACGCTTTCCTTTGCTTCCCGGGAAAGGCGGTCTGCAATTTCAGGATATTCTTCTGCGGATACGAAATCCGAGGGTGAGAGAGTAACGCCGCCGTTTAAGATTACCTCACCGTCGGCATAGTAGGTCACGGGACATTCCTTTTTGCCCGAATCCTCTTTAGTGAAGACTATTGACGAAACACGGTATTCACCCTCTTTTATACATACGCTTATTCCGTCCTTGCCCGCTTTTTCGGTGTTTCTTACAGCTTCAATTGCTTTTTCTATTGTAAGGAAGGGCGCTTCCCTTGTACCGTCGTTTTCGTCGGAGCCCCCGGTGCTTA
This sequence comes from Acutalibacteraceae bacterium, assembly GCA_045533835.1. Lineage (GTDB taxonomy): Bacteria > Bacillota > Clostridia > Oscillospirales > Acutalibacteraceae > RUG806. Next base: position 7,564 of record JAZSIM010000080.1, on the reverse strand, counting down.
CGTAAAAATCAAAGTCTGTCATCGTGCTGCCCCTTTCTGTTTCAGGCTCACCCAATACGGGAGAAACCGCCTTGTAATTATTATATGCTAAACTGATTATCGCCGTATCTGCGAAGGAATATGAAACAACCGTACATACACCGATGCAGAAAACAGGAAGAAGTATACGTAAGGCCTTCTTCCCGGAAAAGGTTGACAGACAAAGACCGGCAAGAATGCCGAAATATAACCATCCCGCAGCCGTAGCAGCATCAGCCGCAATAACGTTCATCTGTCCCTTGCCGATGATAATATTTATAATGTAGGTAATTCCCCATATTATAAAGCCTGCAACGAGAGCGGCTGTAACGGCGGATACCGCAGCTGACTTTTTATTGCCCTTGCGTGCGGCAAAAACACCTGCAAGCAGGGCAGAGCCTGATATAAAAAGAGCAGAAAGCGTAATGACCATGGGAATGTTTCCCCACCAAACATATTCGCCCTTAAAATAATAAAGTCCCACAATTGACATTATTACAGCCAACACAGTCAGAATAGCTTTCACAATAAATCTCTTATCCGGTTTTTTCATAATAAAACCTCCCTTTATCTTCAGTATATAAACGAAAAAAGCATTTTTCAATACAAAAAAATTTTTGAGGAGATTTTTGTATGCTTTTACGGAAAAACTTATTTGCCGCAGCTTTGCAACCGTCGGTTGCGCAATTGTAAGGGGTCGGATATGGACAAAAGCCTGCGGTGGATGTATATTTTAAGCAGAAAGGAGAATGTGTTATGATATTAAGCGAAAAGCTTTTTTCTCTCAGAAAAAAATCGGGGATGAATCAGGAGGAGCTGGCAGAAAGGCTTGATGTATCCCGTCAGGCAATATCAAAATGGGAAAACGGAGAAAGCTTCCCTGAAATAACGAAGATTAAAGCAATAGCCGATATATTTTCCGTTACAACGGATTTTCTGCTTGATGATACAAGGGATGATTTTATAAGGGTCCAATTTACGGAAAATTCAGAAAAAAAGACAGCTGTTGACAGAATTTTCGATAGGGCAGATGAGCTTCTCGGCAGGCTTCGGATTCCCTTAGGTATTTTGTCAATAGTATACGGGGTGTATCAGATAGTAATTATGGTGATATTCTTTGTGAATATGTTTACTCCGCTGCCTGCCTTCGCTACGGGGGTTATCACCGGAACGGGAATTGCTCTCGGAGCAGGGCTTGTCATTCCTCTCATCAAGGCCGTCATATTTATAATGTTAGGTATAGTGCTTATAAAAAAGAAAAGACAAAGCTGACTGCAAAAAAATCAGGCACGGAGGTAATTTCCGTGCCTGTTATTATTTTATTTGCCGATACCGAAGATTTTTGCAAAAATCACAATGAAATTCTTAAGGTAAAGCATAAACTTATTTACGACATACGAAATATTTGCAACTACATTGTCGCTGTTTGTATGAACGCCGTAGCCTGCGATTGTGCCGTTGTTGTCGGGAACACCGTCGCCGTCAAAGGCAAACTCATAAAGAAGAGGAGAGATAAGAGCCGTGATGAAGTATTCTCCTGCGGTGATGCCTCCGAAAACCTCACCTGCAAGCTTTGCGACATCCTGTGTCATTTCGCCCGTGCCGCCGAGATGCTGAAGGAGCATATTTGCGGCTCCGAGGAATATTTCATCGCTTACGGTGCTGAGGTCGGATTTGAGTATAAGGGAAACGGTTCTCAGAAGAATTTTAACCTCTGTGCTCTGTACCTCAAATGGCTCCTCACCTGCATAATGCCAGGAAACAAGCTCTGTTGCAAGGTCCCAGCCTGTTTCATACTGTGAATCGGGAATTTCAATGCTGTATTCACGGGCCAATTCCTGAACAGAGCCTTCACCGTAAAGGGGCATTCTGAGAAGCTCTGTAAGACCGCCCACAGCCGTATTCACAAGAGGATAGAAGATTGAGTCCTCTGCAATTCCCAGCTTTTCCATTGAAAGGGATAATTCAAGTCTGTACTGAATACCTGCCTTAAGATATCCCTTGGCGTACTCGTTAAGACCTGCGTTCATAGCGCTGAACATTTCTTCGGTGTAGCCGTCAATTTCTCTGAGAGGTTCGGTGTCAATCTTATCGATTGTTTTTGTTTTGTATGTGATTTCCTCATCTGTAAGAGAAAATACCTTGTACTGTAAGGGATACATTGAAAGTGCGGTATTTGCAAAGTCATAAATCACATTGCCGAGAGGTGTTGTAAGGCTTGTTGCGTCAGAGCAATGCTCGTGACCCGTGAAAACAAGCTTTATTCCCGCATCAGCAAAGAGGGTAGCTGTCGAGTAGTGGAATTTTACAATGAAGTTACGGCTTATGAGTCTTTGCATGGGAAGGTGGTCAAGAAGGTTGTGGTGCATCATAAGCACGGGATATCTGCCATCAGCCTTTGCCTTCTTTGCTTCCTCCAGCACCCAGAAAACCTCATCCGTGCTGAGTCCGTCCTCTGTTGACTTGGAGGGGTCGTTGCTGTCAAGGGCAATAAGGCGGTATCTGTCACCGAGATTTGCGGTGTAGGAGGCGCTGTCCTCGCGCTGAGAGAGAGCCTCATTATAGCCGAAATCAGCATAGGTTTCTCTGAAGTTTTCAACCTTGAAATCAATATCCGCCGCACCCATATCGTGATTTCCGGGAATTACGTAAACAGACTTGCCCGTAGCCTCTTCAAATGCCTTAAGCTTAGCCGCAACGTCATAATGCTCCTGCCATACGGTTCTGCCGTTGTCTGCAAGGTCACCGGGAATAAGAAGGTATTCCACGCTGTTATCCTCTGCACACTGACGCAGCAACTCATCAATAATAAGACCGCTTTCGTTATCCATAGCGGCACGTCTTGAAGCGTACCAGAAAATTTCGTGGTCGTTTGTCTTTGTAAGCTCTTCCTCGGGTACGTTGTAATGAAGGTCGGATGCAACCGCAAAGCCGAGATCTGCCGTCTTTTCATCCGCAAAGGATATTACCGAAAATGCCGAGAAAACAAGCATAGCCGAGAGAATAATACTGAGTAATTTTTTCATTTTCACTACTCCTTAAAAGATATTATCCTTATTTTAACAGATATTTCGGTGTTTGTATACATTTTTTTTTGAAAAATCACCTGATTCTTATCGCACAAACGGTAATGTCATCGTGCTTTCCCGAAACAGAGTGGGTGAGAGCATCCTTTACGACAGCCTCAGACAGAGCCCTCATCCCCTCGTTTCTGTAATTTTTTATAATATCCCTGAACTGCTTGTGAGGAATCACGCCTGCCCCATCAGACATAATTATAACGGTATCTCCCGGAGAGAGGTCGATTTCACTTTTCTCAAAGGACGTTTTTTCAAGTATCCCCAGGGGCAGGGAGCTTTTTTCAACAATCAGGGTTTTTTCGGACTTTCCTATAACCGAAAAGCCTGCTCCCGCCTTGTAGAATTTTGCCCTTCCCGTTTCAAGGTCGATTTTGAGAATATCAAGCGTTGCCAGGGTTTCCTCTGCGGATTTTATGAGAAGAGCGCAGTTTACCGTCCTGAGGGCATTTTCGGGAGAAAAGCCTGCTCTCAGAAGCCTTGCTGTCAGGTTTGCGGTCATAACGGAATCAATTGCCGCCCTTGTGCCTGTTCCCATGCCGTCGCTGAGAACTATGTAAAAGCTGCCCTGACCGTCATAGAAGCTTTTCAGCGTATCCCCCGAAAACTGCTCACCGGCACCCGTATGTGATGCGGTGTGATAAGAAATTCTGAATTTTCCCTCCTCAGTAAAGCACATTACCGTGCCGTTTTCCGTATATTCGTCTATGACAGGAGCAAGATATTCCTTACCTGTTGCTTCATATATTGCTTCAAGAAGCCGTGTCTTGTCGGGAATCACGGGAACACGGCTGCAGTAAACCTGCAGACGGCTTCTTCCCGAGGGTGCTGTGTATTCGCAGATGCCCGTAACCTCAAAGCCCATATCGCGGAAAACGGGAGCAAGGGCAGTCGTAACGGACGTGTTTACGGGCGGAAGGGACTGTATGCTGTCAGCCGTCGCATCAATAAGGGAGCCTATGCAGGAAAACTGATTCGCTGCCGCCTTTTTTGCCTCAAATACGTCGCTTCGTGCAAGAATACGGGCATTCATTTCAAGATAAGCCTTGTTGAAGCCCGATGCCACCTTGTCGGGCATACGGCAAATAAGCGTCAGGCGCTCGGGCAGATCCTCGGAAACGATAGCTTCGTTTTTTGTAAGCACCGATGCCGCCTCGCGGAAGGATTTTTCGGATAAATCCTTACACTTGTTCCAGCAGAATTCGTATTTGTTGCAGGCTCTGCATACGTCCTCTCTTACGGCGGAGGGGATTTCCTCATAGGAGGGCTTGTCCGATTTCTCTAAAAATTCCGAAACAGCACCCACGCTTCCCGAAATATCCTTTATTGCCTTGCCCGTGCGCTTCAGCATAAACTGCAGAGTGCGGATTCTTTCTTCTCCGCTGAAATCATTTTTAAGTGGAGTGAGAAAATCGGAAAATACGGACAGAAATTTTTTCGGAATAAGCACAAGGAGTATCGCAGGCACCATAGCCTCGGCAAGTGCGATAAGTGCGGTATCGGGGTTTCCCTTAAGTATCAGCGTCAGAGCCGAGGACAGCACAAGGCTGAGGGAAACGGGGATTCTTCCGTAGCCTCCCGTGATGCCTGTCATTATTCCCGCAAGAATAAAGGTAAATATCAGCTGCGGCTGGGCTTCGTTAAAGCCCAGGGTCAGTCCGCAGCAGATTCCCGTTATTGCCGCTGCTGTCTGTCCGCCGTAAAGGGCAAGAAGCAGAAGCACGAAAAAACCGAGCATTCTCGCCGGCGAAAAGCCGTAAAACGCGAATCTGTCAAAGGCTAAAAGCACAATGCTCCCCGTGAAAAATACCGATGCTGTGTCGGAGGGATTACAGAAAATGCTCTTCCGTCTGTCCCTTATTATATCTGTAGCCCGTGAGGAGAAAAGTGAGAAGGCAGCGGCTATTATTGCCTCGCTTAAAGAGATAAAAAGAAAGCTTCCCTCCCTCGGCACGGCAAGGTAAATGCAAAGGGAAACCGCAAAGGAGCCTATGCCCGTAATTCCTGCCGTAACGGGAGCCTTGTAGCTGCCCGTTGCCTTCGGCTGTATAAAAAGCTTCAGTATTGTGATTATTACCACCGCGCCTACAAGCCTCAGGGCTCCCGAAAGCCCGAAGAAAACGACGTACCCCGAAGCCGCCCCCAAAGCAGCGGAGATTATGTAATTTGTGTCTGCTCCTCCTAAGAATCCCGATGCAAAAGGCGACAGCCCCCCTGCAAAGGAGATTCCCCCGAAAAGAAAGCTTAAAAGAAAATGCCCTGCCTGCATACAGACAGCTTTTATTATTTCCCCTGTGCTTTTGCCTATAAAACGCTCCGTCCTGATTTTCACTTGTTCCATTTTTTTCATCCCTTGTTTTTTAATCAAAATAAATATACCCCACGGATAACAAAAAAAATGTCACACCCGCACATCACTTTCTGCTGAAAAAGAAGCATAAAACGGAAAAAAGCGAAAAGGACAAAGAAAAAAGACGGCTCACACGAACCGTCTTATATTCCGGTGAAGACAAGTGAACTTGAACCACCGACCCCCTGTTTGCCTTGCCCGCCTTGCGCGTAAATTGCAATAAAATGTTTGATTAGATTATACCCTATTGAAACACCAAGAGAGCAAAAGAATAGCGCGAAGATTGTACCCCGCGCCATAAAGTATTACTCTATTATTTCTGCATCATAATAAGTATAAAAGACACTTCCTGCAGTTGCTTTAGCTGAAAACTTAATTTCTTGACCTAGTTTTAATTTAGTCGTATCAACATCATCTGCAAAAAATATTAAATCTGATTTTTCGCTCGAACCCACCTTAATGTTATAAGCAGGTGAAAAACTGCTGTTTGTACCTCCAAGTATACCAATCACTTCAACTCTGTCTTTTACGAGATATGCAACAGGCATCTGATAATGACTATAATCAAAAGATATACCTCCAGTATTTTCTGTTGTCTCAACTATTTCATCAGTTGTATTACCAACAACTGTAATTAATTGTTCTGATTGAAGAAGGGCTAATTCTTCAGTTGAAAGATAAACATCTATCATATAATTAGCTCCATAGTCAGATGACAATTCAATGTGGTCTTCTTTTATATTTCTGACATAGCCTGAAAGCAATAATGTTTTATTACAATACTTTCCTTTAGCACCAACAATATTTTCGCTTGAATCGTTTTTAATATCTGATGCATTAACTTCGACTGCACTTGATAACATTTCTTCCTTTGTCGGTGCTTTTTTAGCTCCACAAGCACAAAGTGTAAAGCACAATAAAACGAACAAGAATAAAGCTAATATTTTTTTCATTTTTTACACCTCATAATTATTATTTTTGTTGTGATAAGTTCTGCACCGCAAGTTTGATGCTTTGCGGCACGCCTTTCATCTGTACATATTTTGAAACTGTTGAGTCACTTCTGCCTATTTGTCTGCCAACCTCGGCATAATTGCCGTATTTAGCATACAGGCGGAGCATCGCAATAATTTTACATATTATAGAATGTTTTTCTTTTTCTCCTTTCTCAATGCTGCACCATTTTACCCGCAAAATAAGAACCTCTCACGCTTTGGCCTTCGAGAACCTTGTTGCTTTCGCAATAAAAAAGTGCGCCAACTGAAGTTATTTTCACCAAAGATGCAAAACTCCGATTACATTCAGTATAAATACATATACTAAACATAATACTACACCACATTAGGTGTAAAGTCAATACACCAAAAATAGTGTACTGTAAGATTTAACTATCAGATATTAAGGAGATAGTTATGAAAAGTTATGTTGAAATTATCAGGGATTTACGGGAAGATAATGATAAAACTCAAAAAGAAATAGCAGAATATCTCGGAACAACACAGCAGGTTTATTCCCGTTATGAAAAAGGGGAAAACGAAATACCCGTGCGTCACATCATAGCTCTTTGTAAATATTACAATGTATCGGCAGATTTTATCCTCGGATTAAAAAAAGAAAAAACCTGAAAAAATCAAAAATAACTATTGACATCGGTGCCCTTTATGTGTATAATACCACTTGTTCCGAAAAATGCGGATGTAGCTCATCTGGTAGAGCGCCACCTTGCCAAGGTGGAGGTAGCGGGTTCGAGCCCCGTCATCCGCTCCATTAAAAGTCACCTTTGTCTTCTGACGAAGGTGACTTTGCTTTTAGTACGGTGTGAATTATCTCAAACAAACTCAATAAAAAAAGGCTGTTTTGCGTAATAGCCTATCCCCTAAAAGCTTCCTTTCAGGCGGCAATCGGTGCAATCGGAATTTACAACACTTCTAAATAACTGCTTGGGGAAACAGTATGAATACCTGATAATGAAAAATCCCGTAAGATTTCTCTTACGGGATGATTTTTCTTACGGGATTTATATTATAATGTGATTTTGTGGAAAACCTTTTTACCTTTTTTAACGATTACGGGGTTTTCTTCAAGCTTTGCTTCTGAAGTGGATCCGACGATTGAAGCA
>JAZSIM010000046.1:0-20953 GCA_045533835.1 Acutalibacteraceae bacterium | reverse complement strand
GATTGCCAGAAAAGCAAATATATTTTGAGTTTCCATATGCAATACCCTTTCTTTGTTTTAGTTCTTTTCTACACGAACAACCGCATAGCCGATTTTCTTTCGTCCGCAGGTATATACCATATGGAGAAGATTTCCCTCTGCTACAATTGAGGGATAAGAAAATTCAACTGAGGGTTGAGTTTCAAGATCGATGCGGACGGGGTACGTTGCGCCGTTATCCTCTGAAAGGAAGAGGCAGAGAGGCGTTCTGTCACCCCAGTTTTCGCTTACGGGATTACAAATAAGACCAAGAACTCCGCAATCGGTCATCGCGGCACCGATACCGCTGTTATTATTGGGCATATCAGTGGGGCGCGCTACAGACCAGGTGCGTCCGAAGTCTGTTGACTCGCTGCGATAAATCCAATTAAGGTTTGTACGCGCAAGCATATAAACTCTGCCGTCGTGTGACTGGTCTTCCCATATCGCAGGCTGAATCAGGCCCTCACCGTCCTTGGGAAGTTCTTCCTTACGGTTGCATATCGTGCCGTCGGGAAGTTCAAATGCAACTGGAGCAGACAGTTTCCATGTTTCTCCGTTATCTTCGCTGCAGTCTGTCCAGGATTCCCAACGGTCGCACAAATCCTCAGTTGAGCCGGGAGCAAGAAGTGTACCGTTTGAAAGCCTTATCATCTGATTTTTAACGGGTCCTCTTCCGCCGATGTCACCCGGGACAAGTTCCTTCGGTTCTGTCCATGTTTTGCCACCGTCAAAAGATACCGTTTTCATTGAGTACCAATGACCTTCATCAATACCGCTTTTGTAAATCAGCGTAAGAACACCGTTCTCAGCAAAAAGAGTCGGGTTCCAGTCCGCCTCGCCATCATCCGGAGTTACGGGTACCGGCGTGCTCCATTCTCCGTTACGCTCAGCAAACCATATACGCACATTCGGATTCTTTTCTTTGATACCGCCGAACCAGGCGGCTGTGGGTTTACCGTCGCAGATAGCAACTGTGGCTGCATGACATTCTCCAGTTTCTTCGTTGATACCTTCGGTTGCAAGGTATTCCTGATATAAAAGTTCTGCCTTAATCATTTGAATCATCTCCTCGTCAGAAAGTAATAAATAGTATAAAGCCCAAAAACGAAGTATCCTTATTTTGGGCTTTAACTTGTTATCAACAGCCGTGAAGCTCTTTATAAATACGGATAACCTCCTGCAGGTCCTCCTCTGTGTCTACGCTGACAGCTTTGTAATGAGCCGGTGCGGGAACGATTTTGATTTTATATCCGTGTTCAAGAACCTTAAGCTGTTCGAGGGACTCTGCCTCTGAAAGAGGAGTGGGAGCAAGTTTGGTATATGTATTAAGAAAATCGTGTGTATATGCATAAATGCCGATATGCTCAAAATATCTTGCTTCTTCCTCGTGACGGGGATACGGAATAGGTGAACGTGAGAAATAAATTGCATTTCCGTTTACATCGCTGACAACCTTGACTACGGTGTTGTTGAGAATATAGTTTTCATCCCCCGTAATTTCCAGGCTACCTGTTGCCATAACGCAGTCCGGACTGTTAATCAGTGCAGAACCGATATCATCAATTATTTCGGGAGGAACGAGAGGCTCATCACCCTGAATATTGATAACATAATCACAGTCGTAATTGCTTGCAGCCTCTGCAACTCTGTCCGATCCTGTGGGATGGTTGACACTTGTCATAACAGCTTCGCCACCGAAAGCGATAACAGCATCATAAACACGCTGATCATCAGTTGCAACAACAACCTTACTGAGTACCTTTGACTTGCTTGCATTTTCATAAACATGCTGGATCATAGGCTTTCCGCATATATCCTTAAGAGGCTTGCCCGGAAGACGGGAAGAACCGTAGCGGGCAGGTATAACACCTAAAACTTTAGCGCTCATATCAAAATCTCCTTTAATTAAAAATTGTATTTTTCACGGATAGCGTTTCTCATCTTGTTGAGAGAGAACGGCTTGATTTCATCGCAGATGCGCTCACGCATCTCTTTGCCTTCATCGGTATTCTGCGGAGCAGAGGTGAATTCAAGAGTTACACCGAGCTCTTTACAGATGCGGTCAACAAAAATCGGCCAAAGCTCACCGATATCGCCGATAACGGGAATGCTGTTTTCAAGGCGTGTAAATGCTGACATTTCCATACGGAACGGGATCTTTGTGAGCTTTGTCTTTGGAAGACCTTCATTGATTGCTTTCTGTATAAGCTCGCTCTGCTTGTTGAGATCCCATGAACGCTTAAGGTTTTCATCAAGGTCAAAACGGATGAGAGTCTTATCCTTGAGGCTGTATGTAGGAAGACCATTCATTGAAGCCCATATACCGTGACCTGTGTATGTTTCAAAGGGACCGTCGTGGATTTCTTGAGTAAGAGCGACAGCAGATTCAATAATGACATCAGCCTCAGAAAGCATTTTGGCAATACGCTTGCAACGTTGACTTACGGGAATACTGTCAGATATGCAAAGACCGACCTGACCGCCGCCGATGAGCTGGGGAACACTGACAAGGACAGGAACACCCTTGATTGCACCCGCACCGATCATTGTGTTCGGGTCAGCACCGAGACCTGCAACATACTCAAAGCTTTCTCCGAGTGTTTGTGCAGCAACCATAATTTCTGTTGAAACCGTTTCATTGAAATAACCGACAGGATAAGCCATATTGCCTGCTGCCTTTATGATAACCTTACCCTCTGCCTGTTCGCAGACGGAAACAAGCTCTTCGTCAAGAGGAAGCTCCGAACGAATTCGTGCCCATTCCTCCTCGCTGAGCTGTGTAAGCTCGTAAATATTGCCGCGGCAACGGATGTTTTCGGGACATTTGTCGCCGAGAATATCCGCATCGAAGCGTTTTACTCTGTCAAGGGTGCCGCCCATTTCGTGGGAAATTACTGCAGAACTTGTTGTTACGCCGTCAATAAGACCTGCGTGAATAAGAGCAGCAATAAGTGTTGTAACACCTTCGTGAAGATTCGGACCGCTTCCTATAACAGCTGCAACCTTACCGCCGCGTTTTTTTACTTCTATAACCTTTTCAATCGCTGTGTTTAAAAATTCCTTTGTTTCATCAGGGAGTGCCTGATAAAGCTGTTCAACCAAAGCAGGTGATGCCATAGTATATTCTCCTGTTCATAAATACTTAAACATTAATTTTTTTGCCGAAGCAAGCATCGTCGTAGTCTATAGACAAAAGTGTAAAATTGTATTTTCTGTAGAAGCCCATCGCTCTTTCGTTTCTCGGTCCGCAGGTAAGACAGACTCCGCAGACCCCTTTTTTTGCCAAATGGTCACACAGAGTGTCAATGAGCTTACCGCCCAGCCCCAGTCTCTGATACTCGGGAAGAATGTTTATATGAAAATGTGCAGGATATTCTTCCTTGAATCTTTCGGGAACATTATATGCTGTCGATGCCCACTCGTATCTGTCATCTCCGAAACTGTCCGAGCGAGGAAGATATTCACTGTCGAAGATCTTTTTGAATCTGTCAAAGTTTTCTGCACAGATTATATAACCTACCACTTTGTCTTTATCTTCAAGCACAAAGCAGTTCTCAGGTTCATGCTCAATGTAATAATCGCAGAATGTGTTATGATAAAACAGTCCGGTCAAATAATTCGGCACTTCCTCGGGCCCTTCACTGTTATCGCACACGAAATGCATATCAGCACGGTCCTTTTCCTCATATTTTCTGATAGATACCATTATATATCACCACCCTCAATCCGGTTTACAGGAATAGATTATCATAATGAATTAAAAAAAGCAATAAATTACTTGAAATTTTTTTGAAATAAGTGTATAGTTAAGATATACAGTTTTTGGGAGTAATTGCTATGAAATTTAAGGATAGTTTGACAAAAAAATCAGTAAAATCCTTGATAAATTTAATTATTTCAACTATGCCGAAGAGGTATTTTACAACACAGGAACGCTCGGATGAATTTATGCTTACGGGAGACAAAAAATTCCGTTCCGTACCCGGTAAAAATTGGACTGTCGGTTTCGGTAAAAAAGCATACACCCCTGATGATTATAACCATAAGACATATTATATTGCCGGCTATGATTCTGATAATCCCGTAAAAGGGGTACTTGATGACCTGTATGCAAGAGCAGTTTATCTTGATGATAATACAGGTGACGGCGGTGTGATTTTTTGTGCACTTGATTGTGTCGGAATCAGCAGAAAGGATATAAATGACATAAGAAAGCTTGCTGTTGAAAGCGGAAGGCTCGAAAAGGTTAAATCAATCAACATTTCTTCAACTCATACGCACGCAGGAATCGATACTCAGGGGCTTTGGGGTAAAAAGATCTATAAAAGCGGTAAAGACAAAGCTTTTATGGATAAACTCAAAGAATCCGCGGTTCAGGCTGTCATAACAGCTTTTGAGAACAGAAAAGACGGGAAGCTTTATTATGGTTTCGCTCCTGTTGAAGATATGCAGGCTGATGTCAGAACTCCCGTAACCTATGACAAAAATCTGACAAGATTTCGCTTTTCACCCGACGACAAATCAGGCGATATCTACATAGTTAATTTTGCTTCTCACGCAGAGCTGCTCGGAACAACATCGCTTGTCAGTGCCGATTTTCCCGCATACCTTATCAAGGAAATTGAGGAAAGCGCGTCCGGCTCAAATGCCGTTTTCTTCAACGGCGCCGTAGGCGGTATGATTTCCGCAAAAGAAATAAAGAAGGTTTACAGAGATTCGATTGACTGTGAAGCATATATGAAAGACTTCGGCAGACAATTAGGTAAAATCGCTCTTTCAATTAAGGATGAAACAGAGCTGAAACCAATTCTCAATATTAAATCCAAGAGCATTATAATTCCGGGTGAAAACACGGTGCTGATTCTTGCAAGATATCTTAATGTTCTCAACAACGATATCGGAAGAACCGAAAAGAGGAACAAGGCGTGTATTTATTCGGAAGTAGGATATATGGAATTTGGTGATAAGGACGTTGCCGTCTTTCTGATCCCCGGCGAGCTTTTCCCCGAGCTCTATAACGGTGATTTTCTGACGGAAAAGGACAGTGCAAACCACAGAAGGGCAAGCTATAAAACGGTCCTTTCCGAAATGACAGAGTGCAAGCACAAATTTGTTGTCGGGCTTTGCAACGATGAGTTGGGCTACATTCTTGCTGAAAATGATTTTCTGCTTAATGAGACCCTGCCATATATCAACAAGGCTACTGATGATATGGACAGAGACCACTACGAAGAAACAAACTCAACCGGCCCCGAAACAGGTAGAATTATTCTTGAAGAAACAGAAAAGCTTATCAAATCGGCTTATAATTAACTAATAAGGAGATGTAAAAAATGAAAAAACTTTCCCGTTCTTTTATCGCAATTCTTCTTGTATTTACTATGCTTTTTTCCGCAAATTCAATAACGGCATTCGCAATCGGTGAGCAGGGTAACAACCCCATCTACTTTGCAACAACTGTGCTCGGAGGCTTTATTGACAGCTTGATCAGACTGTTGGGTGTTCTTACTCCCACGCCTGACTACCCGACGGTTGAAGAATACTTTGCTTCAGACAGTGAAAATTTCTATAAAGGAACTGAAAGCTTTATTGACAATGCTGCAGACGGAGCAAAATGGTCTCTCGGCTTCGGAAAGGAAAGCATTGTTCCCGACAATCTTCGTGACGGAAGCAAAAAATACTACACCGGCGGATATTTTACCCAGAAGGTGAACGGTGTGTTCGACGATCAGAAGGCTGTTGCAATTGCCCTCAACGACGGTTCGGGCAGAGGCACAACAATCTTTGCTTCAATCGACGGTATCGGTGTTGCCAATGCAGATGTCCGCGCTATAAGAAGTGCTGTAGAGCAAAAGCTCAAAGAAAAGGAAGTTGACAGCGATATCAATGCCATCAATATCAACGCTACACACTGCCATACGGTTATTGATACTCAGGGTATAGGTCTTGACCTGTTGCCTAAAATCTTTCTCAGTTTCTTCGGCGGAGCAGGCAGGTCAATGGATACTGAGTTTCTTGAGGTTATGATTGACCGTGCATCCGATGCGATTGTTGAAGCATATATGAATATCGAAACCGGTTCGCTCTATTATTTCGAAACAGCAGGTATGGGCAAGGATGACGAGCACGGTCTGTATGCCGATGATGAATACCCGTATCTTGTCAACAAGAGATACTATACCGAGGGCTATCAGCACAAATTTGCTTGCTTCAAATTTGTTCCCGACAACAAGACTTCAGCAGCAACAATCTTTACCAATATCGGCGCACACCCAACAATTGTTGATGAAGAAACAAATCTTCTTTCTGCAGACTTTCCTGCATTTATGGAAGAAAAAATCAACGGTGCCGGTATGAATTTTATGTTTATTCAGGGTGCACAAGCACCTGTTTCTGTTAACAAATGGGCAGATGTTCCGGCGTCAACCATTGGTGAGGTTGATGAAAAAGTCGCTGTCAATCCTACTGCAGAAGATTATAAGACAGCCATCCTCTACGGCTATGAATACGCAAGACTTATTCTGGAAGCCCAGGATAATTTAAAAGAAATTGAACCCATACTCAATGTCAGAATGACTGAGTATGTTGTCAGCCTTGAAACAGGTCTTTTCGCTTACGGTGCTACCGAAGGCTTTATCGGCACAACAACCGTAGAAGATTCTGCAAGTAAGACGGGCTATTCAATCGTTACGGAAGCGGGTTACATAGAAATAGGCAAGGATATTGTTTTGCTTACTGCACCCGGCGAAATTGTTCCGCAGCTCATTTACGGTAGCGTTGTTACGGCGGAAGACTCATATCGCGGTACGGAATGGACCTATGAAGCAACCGCGAAGCTTATCCCCGAAGAAAAAACCGTTCTTGTTATGGGTCTTTGCAACGATGCTATAGGCTACATTCTTCCCGATAATGACTATGCACACTTTATAACAGACATGCTCTGGGATGCTGACGGTGCCGATAAGCTTTTCGGTCCCTACCACAGACATTATGAGGAAATGCTTTCAGCAGGAAGCTCTGCAGGTTCAACAACCGTTTCAACTTTAAATGAGCTCGTAAAAAGCCTGAACCCTTAAAGGTTTTGAAGTTAAAAAATAAAACAAATTTAAACTGTAACACACGAAGTGTTTACTGAGCTTTGTGGCAGAGTGAATGACCCGGACAGAATACAGTTCGGGTCATTTAAATCCAAAAAAGGAGAAAAGCAATGGCAAAAAAGCTTTTTGATTATATAATCCACGGTGGAGATTATAACCCGGACCAATGGATAAGAACGCCCGAAATATGGGATGAGGATATGCGTCTGATGAAGCTTGCCCATATCAACAGTGCAACGGTCGGCGTATTTTCATGGGCAACACTTGAACCTGAAGAAGGCGTTTATAATTTTGAATGGCTTGATACTATACTTGATAAAATGCATCGGAATGGTATTGCCGCAATCCTTGCCACTCCGTCGGGCGCGCGGCCTGCATGGCTTGCCGAAAAATATCCCGAAGTTTTAAGAAAAGACGAAAACGGGATACGCCGCAAATTCAGTGACAGACACAATCATTGTCTCACTTCCCCGGTTTACAGAGAAAAAGTCCGCAGCATCAACAGAATACTTGCGGAAAGATACAAAAACCATCCTGCCCTGAAAATGTGGCATATTTCAAATGAATACAGCGGAGAATGCCGCTGTGAGCTTTGCTGCGAGGCTTTCAGAAAATGGCTCAGAGAATATTATCACAACGATATCGATGAGCTGAATTTCAAATGGTGGAATGCATTCTGGTCGCATTCCTTCAACGATTTTGACCAGATTAATCCGCCCGAAAAAAACGGAGAAGACAGTGCATCGGCTCTTAATCTTGCATGGCAGCGTTTTATAACCGACAGCCACATTTCTTTTTTTGAAAACGAAATTGCACCTCTGCGGGAAATTACACCGGATACTCCCGTAACCACCAACTTTATGAAAAGATATAACGGAATTGATTATCAAAAGTTCGCAAATTATGTTGATCTTGTATCTTGGGACAGTTATCCTGCATGGGACAAGGGTAAAAATCTCGATGAGGCACTTGAAACAGCGTTTTTACACGATTTTTTCCGTTCATTAAAAAACGGTCAGCCGTTTTTCCTTATGGAAAGCACACCGTCATTAGTAAACTGGCAGGATGTCAACAAGCTCCCAAAATCGGGCATACATGAGCTTGCATCAATCCAGGCTGTTGCACACGGTGCGGACAGCATACAGTATTTCCAATGGAGAAAAAGCAGAGGCGGAGACGAAAAATTTCAGGGTGCGGTTATTGACCATTGCGGACACGAAAACACAAGAGTTTTCAGAAACGTAACAAGGCTTGGAGAAACACTTGAAAAATTGAATTCCGCTGTCGGAAGCGAAACCGAAAGCAGAGTTGCGGTTATATATGACTGGGAAAACGGCTGGGCAGTCAATGTTTTCCGGGGGTATAACAACATCCGCAGAGATTATGTGAAAGAATGTATAAAATGGTATGCTCCGTTTTATAAGAGAGGCATCAGCGTTGACGTTATTTCCATGCAGGATGATTATTCAAAATATGATATTGTTATCGCACCGTTTCTCTATATGCTTAAGAACGGCACGGAAAAACGGATTGAGGAATATGTTGAAAACGGCGGTAATTTTGTTGCAACGTATCTCTTAGGCATAGTCGATACTGATGACCTTTGCAGACTCGGCGGTTTCCCTGCAGGAAGGCTGAAGGAGGTTTTCGGCATATGGTGTGAGGAAACGGATTCTCTTCCCGAGGATATTACGGGCAAGGCCGGATTCAACGGCAAGGACTATGAAGTAAACCACATCTGTGACATCATCCATGTGAACGGAGCAAAAACTCTGGGCGAATATAAAAGCGATTTCTACTGCGGAATGCCCTGCGTTACAGAAAATGCATTCGGAAAAGGTAAGGCATACTATGCCGCCTTCAGAAACGACGGGACTTTTGCCGATGATTTCTGCGAAATGCTTATTGCCGAAAATGCTGTTGCTGCCGATGCGGACATAAAACTCAGTGACGGAGTTTTCTCAAGAAAGCGTGGCGACATAATTTTTATTATGAACTTTGCAGATGAAGAACGAATAATCGTTCTTGATAAAGAGTATACAGATACACTTAAAAACGAAAGCGTTTCCGGCAAAATAACACTGCCTGTCTGCGGATATCTTATCATAAAAGCACATTAATAGGAGTTGACCTTATGAATAAATCACCTGAAAAAAGAGCAGAAGAACTTCTGAAAAAGCTGTCCCTTGAAGAAAAGATCTGTCAGCTTTCTTGTCAGATGCTCTATCCTATACGCGAGGATTACGAAGAAAGGCGAGAATATCGTTTCGGTAATTTCCGTAATCCCGGACATTTTATGCACGAGCAGCGAGGAGAACCTGTTTCTCCTGCGGAAGTTGCTGATGAAATTAACCGAGATATACGTCGTAGTATGGAGTGCAATTCGCTGTCTGTTCCGCCCATTGAACACGCAGAGGCTCTTCACGGAGCACAGTGGGGTATGGCAACCTGCTTCCCACAACCGATAGGTATGGCATCGATGTTTGATAAGGATTTAGTTGAACGGATAGGCGACGTTATAGGAAAGGAGTGTGCCGTTGTAGGTGTAAGGCAGGCTCTTACTCCGGTAGTAAATGTTGTCAGGGATTGTCGTTGGGGGAGAACAATTGAAAGCTTCGGTGAAGATGTGCTCCTGAACGGAGATATGGGTGCTGCAATTTGCAGAGGATTACAGAAAAACGGTGTTATCGCCACACCAAAGCATTATGCAGATAACTATTCTTATGGAGGAAGAGACTCCAATGTTTCCGATACAAGTGAAAGGACAATGCGAGAAGTTTATCTTAAGCCTTTTGAAAAGTGTATCAAGCAAGGCGGAGCAATGTCTGTTATGGCTGCATATAACAGCTGGGACGGTGTTCCCTGCACCTGTAACGAAAAGCTCCTAACCGATATTTTGCGTAACGAGTGGGGCTTTAAAGGCTTTGTTGTTTCTGATTACAATTCGGTTGAGGGCGTTTGGGAAGCACACAGACTTTTTGATACAGAATGGAAGGCTCAGGCAGCGAGCCTCAAAGCAGGTCTGGATGTTGATTTGCCACAAAACTCTTATGATGATTTGATGATTGCTTACAAAGAAGGTTGGATTGATGAATCTGATATTGACCGTGCACTTCTGCGTGTGTTGACCGCAAAGTTCAGCATCGGTCTTATGGACAAACCTTTTGCAGACAGAAATGAGGCTCAGAGCCTTGTGCGCTGTGACGAGCATAAGCAACTGGCGCTTGAAGCAGCCCGCAGATCAATGGTGCTCTTGAAGAATGAAGGCGTTTTGCCTTTTAATAAGAAAAAAATGAAGAAGCTGGCTGTGTTCGGTATGGGTGCGGATGTTTTCCCGGTCGGAGAAAACTATTCCGGTCCTTTCGAAGTCAAATGGACGGCTGAGGATGCAAAAACACCGTTACAGTATCTCAGAGAATATCTTGACGGAGCCGTTGAGGTTGTTTTCGCGGAGGATGCTTACATCGAAGAGGTTGCCGCCGAGTGTGATGCAGCAATATATATGACTGCACTTGTTGAAGGTGAAGGACTTGACCGTTCGGATATCCGTCTTCCCGGTATTACGCGAACGGAACAAAAAGATAACAGTGCGGTTATTGTGGGCAAAATTGAGTTCACCGTCAAAACGGATCAGGAGGAAAGTATACGCAGAATGACTGCAGCAAATTCAAATTCAGCAGTTGTGCTTCTTAATGGTTCACCTGTAGATATGACTGCGTGGCAGGACGGCTGTGGTGCTGTTTTAGAAGCATGGTTCCCGGGTGAACAGGGTGCACAAGCTATATGTGAAATTCTTTTCGGAGAGATTTCTCCGAGTGGAAAGCTTCCCATAACATTCCCGAAAACTGTCGGACAGCTTCCTCTTTTCTATTCGATGAAGCCGTCAGGAAGAGGATACGGCTATATTGAAAATGACGGAGCTCCGCTTTATCCGTTCGGCTTCGGACTGAGCTATACAGACTTTAAACTTGATAATTTTGAATGTATCAATCTGGCGGACAGTCTTAAGATAAATCTTACGGTTGAGAATACCGGTGACTTTGATGGTGCGGAGGTTATTCAGACTTACCTGACGGGGATTAACTGTGATGTTGTAATGCCCCTGAAGGAGCTGAAAGCATATGCGCGTGTTGAGATTAAAAAGGGAGAAAAAGCTCAAATCAGTATACCTGTTCCCAACGAAGCCTTCTGCTACTATGACCGCCGTATGGTTTTAGGTATGCATAACGGTGATTACACGGTTTCTGTCGGAACTTCTTGTGTCGATAGTCATAAAACCTTCAAAATCAAAGTACGTGACGGAAAAATAAGTCAGCTCTCCGACAACAGATAGAACTACGATTTTGATTATTTCCCTATAAAAGCACCGCATGTAAATTTAGCATCAAGCCTGAAGCTTGATACAAAACCTAACATATTACTTTTTGCCGTAATATAAATCTTCAATGATGTTTGACATTATGTATTCCTCCGTATCTGAGGAAATATATTAGAGTACGAGAGATAGAATATGTATTGCCGGAGAACTACTTGTGTTATGAATATCCGCACCATATTGAGTATTCATAGGGGATTCCTTTATGAATACTCAATTTTTTGCTTTATGTGTGTTACTGACAAAATCAAAGCTTGTTATGTATTCGGGTTGATTTGTTTGGTGAGGGTGTGATATAATTAGTATCTCAAATAAAACTTTGAAGAGGAAATAATATGTTTAATGAAAAAGCTTTACTTGAATTTGCAAGTCCGTATTATGAAGATAAAGATATTATGCATAATATGTGGCATATTGAACTGGTGCAAAGAATGATAAACAGAATACTGTCTCTTAGTGATTATGATGTTGATGAAGAAGCCTTAAAATTAGCAACATATTTTCACGGCTTCATATATAGTGATGAAGAAAAAATAAGACAGTGGTTGATTGAACAGAATTATAATGAAGAAATGATTTCCAAAACAATCAAAATCGCTTGGGAATCCCAAAGAAGCGAAATTCCCGAAACCATAGAGGGCAAAATTTTACATGATGCTCATATTTTGGAAGGTGGCAAGACTTATTTAGTTGTTAAAACACTAATTACAGGCTCTGTCAGAGGTCAGTCTTTGATTGACACATTAAAATTTATGGAGAGAAATGTTTTAAATAAAAACAACTGTTATTTGCCCGAAACAATTCCGTTATGCGAAGAAATGAATAGATACACGAATAGTTTCTTTGAGGACATAACAGAGGGAATTAAATAAATCCCTGTTCATCTAACCCAAAAGGATGCGTTGCAATGTTTAATAAAGTCAAAAAACAAAAGAATTACATACAATGGATTCGCAATAAAGTCGGTCACGAAAAAATAATCTTAGTTCACGCAGGCGGTTGTATATTCAACGAGCAAGGTGAAGTGCTGTTACAACGCCGTGGCGATTGTAATATGTGGGGATTTCCCGGTGGTGCTCTTGAATTGGGCGAAACACCTGAGATGGCTGCCGTCAGAGAAGTAAAAGAAGAAACCGGTTTAGATGTTAAAGTCGGACGGCTTATCGGTGTTTATACCGACACTGATGCTGTATGTCCCAATGGTGATAAATATCAGAGTGTTTGTATCGCATACGAGCTTACGGCCATCGGAGGCGAGCTTTATTGCGATAACAATGAAACACTTGAGCTTAAATATTTCCCCATAAACGACACTCCAAAACTGTTTTGCAAACAGCATGAAGAAATGATGGAAGATATTAAATTGATGTCGATCAAATGATTAACAGGTGAAAAATATGATAAAAATAGATTTAGGAGATTTCTTCTTAGTTGAACCAAGTGAAGAATATGCAGAGCAGATTGCTGAATATAAGCAGGCTTTTCTGGATGCAGACTCATCCATGGATGGTTGCGGTCCTCTTCGCAGATGCGAGGATTCACTTACATATATTTCGGAGTGCAGAAAATACACATCGCCCGAAACACTTCCTGACGGGTGGGTTTTGTCAACGCAATTTTTCTACATCCGCAAGGCTGATAATCGACTTGTGGGTATGATACAGGTGCGCCATTATTTCAATGATTGGCTTTCAAAGTTTGGCGGTCATATCGGATATTCAATAAAACCTGACGAAAGAAGAAAAGGTTATGCAACATCAATGTTGAAAGCTGTTCTTCCTTATTGCAAAGAAATCGGTCTTGATAAAATACTTATATCTTGTATTGATAACAATATCGGAAGCGAAAAAACAATACTTAACAATGGTGGTATTTATGAAACCACCGTATATGAACAAGACAGAAAGCGCAATTTGAAGAGATTTTGGATAACGCTCTAACAGAATCAGAACGATAAGCCTATTATTCGGAGGTAAATTAAAATGATAAGATTACGACCTTATAATACGAATGATGCAGATATAATTCTTTCGTGGAGTAATGATGAAAGAGCTTTTTATAAATGGTCTGCAGGTATTTTGGGAGAGTATCCCATTACAAAAGAGCAATTCAGTTTTGTTGAAAATCTTATGGCTTTTACAGCAATTGAAGATGATGAAATAGTAGGATTTTTCACAATGAGAAGACCGTCAGAAAACTTTGACGAACTGAGATTTGGGTTTGTAGTTGTTGATCCTGAAAAGAGAGGATGTGGATACGGTAAAGCAATGCTTCTGTTGGGATTAAAATTTGCATTTGAGATTTACGGAGCAAAAAAGGTAACTCTTGGTGTTTTTGAGAATAATGAATCTGCCTATTACTGCTACAAATCAGTAGGTTTCAAAGATGTAATTCTTGATACAACAGAAACATATTCCGTTTTAGGAGAAGAATGGAAATGTAAAGAACTGATGATTGAAAACATTGAATTACAATGAATACAGGGAGAATCTCTGATGAATACAATCACAATTAAACCTTTAACCTCAGAATTGAACAATGCTTATCTCGATTTTTTTGATAATCGAGCTTTTACCGATGGCAACCCTAACGGACCATGCTATTGCACTTCTCCGAATCAGGATGAAGAAACAATTAAAAAGATGGTTAAAAAGTTCAAAATCTTTGGTGTTAAGAAAACACTCCGCAAGTATGCGGTAAAAATGCTTAACGAAAATAAAATACACGGTTATTTAGCTTTTGATGGAGGTGTTTCTATCGGTTGGTGCAACGCCGCAGATATTGAAAGCTATTCAGGGTTTGTCCCTCGATTTGCAAAAGAGAATACTTGCGGAAAGACTGTTTCTATTGTTTGCTTTGAAATTGCACCTGAATACAGAGGTAAAGGAATTGCCTCTGCTTTTATTGACAGAGTATGCAATGATGCAAAAGAAAAGGGATATATCGCTGTTGAAGGTTATGCAAAACTTTCCGAAAACAGAGATGATTTTGATTTCCAAGGTCCTGTGCAACTGTATAAAAAAGCAGGTTTTATTGAAGTTGCAAGAGAAAACGGACAAGTTATTATGCGAAGGATGTTATAATTTTTGAGGTGCTTTCTAATGACATATTCAGAATTACTCAATTATTGTCTTTCAAAAAACGGAGCATATATTGACCATCCGTTTGGTCCTGAAAGCGATATAATTAAAGTTGAAGGTAAAATTTTTGCACAGTTATTTGTTCTCAAAGGTGTAGAAACTGCTACTTTGAATTGTGAGCGAATGACAGGAGATTTTTACAGACAGTTGTATCCGGGAGTTATCGTCAGAGGATATCATTGTCCTGCAGTTCAACAGCCATATTTTAATTCCTTTCCTATTGGTGAAATTCCTGATGAGTTGATTTTTGAAATGGCAGATCACAGTTATGTGACCGTTGTCGGTAAACTTCCAAAGTATAAACAAAAGAAACTATTGAATGACATTACAGAATAACAAGTGACTTTGCTGCTCTCACATTTGTGGGGGCAGTTTTCACATATCAAAATCGCCCCTAATAGTATGGTAATCAGCACTACAAAAATGTTCTTGATTTTTATAAATATTTTTCGAGCTCACGCTGTAGCCTTTTTGCAAGAGGTATCGGAACTCGGTTACGCGTACTGCAGAACGCAGTCTAACTACGCTATAAAGAATAACGGCCGTTTCAAACGAAGCAGCCGTTGTGTTTTATCTGAAAATTGATATGATCATACCGATAGCTTTTATGAATATGGCAGAGATTTTTTCAATTATTGTATCTGCGGTGCTTATATCGGGATCAAACTGCATTCTTCCATCGGACGTATCGGGAGCAAAACGGATATTATCAATGCTGATATCAGTATCGGCTTCGCTTGCAAAAGCAAAACGGATTTCCTCAACCTTATTGAGCTTGCGGCAGGGGTTGCCTACTCCGCCCTCATTGCCGAAAAGATAAAGTCTGTTAAGGTCAACGGTTACAAGGTGCCACTGACCGTCGGCAGGGATTGTTGCTTCAACACCCTTTGTGCCGTTAACCGCAGGCGAATACCATTCAAGTGCCTTCTTTATAATTCTGATTTCGCTCAATTCAACGTCTGCACCGCCGTTGTTGCGAACTAAAAAGCTCATCATACCGTAATCGGAATAATCATTATCGGTATCTTCAAATTTTTTGCCCGATTCATAATTGAGTGCGGGGCATAAGGTGAATTCCGTATTGCCTGTTACGTTCATAACACCGTTTGCAAAGGTGATTTGCGCGCCGTCAGCCGACCAGGAAAAATAATTCTTTTTATCGTATACAATATTCTTCTTTATTACACCCGTAATTTCTTATTTGCTAACCGTTTTATCTCTGTATTTTTTTGGCGACATGCAATGGAATTTACGAAAAACACGGTGAAAATAGCTGATGTTTTCATAACCTACAAGCTGCGAAATTTCCGAAATCCCGAGATTAGTGCTTTCAAGAAGAAAGCAAGCGTGAGATATTCTTTTTTCCTGAACAAGATCCGTATAGGTTTTACCTGTCAATTTTTTTATCTGCTTTGACAGTGCATTAAAATCGTAAAAAAGCATCTGAGAAAGCTCCGTCAGGCTTCCGCCCGCAAAATGTGCCTCAATATATTTCAGCACATGAAATATAAGGCTGCCGTCGTCACCGTTATAATCAAGGTCATCAATATGACTGAGAAGCTGAAGCAGAATAAGCCCCATTGTTGTTTCGTTTATATTTCTTTGCTCCTGACGGTCATCAAGCAAATTCCAGATAAGATTTTCAATAAGATTCTGCACAGGCAACACATCTAAAACCTTGAAATGGAGATAGCTTGATTTGCCGTTGTCGCCTCGCAAGCATTGAATTATAAAACTGTGCAGCAATGATTCCTCGCTGTTCAACATTTCAAGAGCTTTTTCAAAGAAATGAGGCAAAACAACGAAATTGACCGCTATATCCTGTTCGGTTGAGGGCAGATTTTCCTGCCTGCAGTTCTGGGTCATAAAAAGGATATCTCCCTCATTAAGAACAACGGTTTCATTGTTTATAATATTGGTTTTTGTTCCTTTATACATATAAATAATCTCGACATAATCGTGGCTGTGCTCCGGAAAATGATTAGTGTTTGTATCGGCTCTTACCGCAATAAGCTTTTCTTTTTTCATTAACTTGGAGCCCTCAATGATGATTTTCTCATCATCAGTTTTATTTTTAAGCAAAAAAGAAGGATTTTCATATGTGTGCATGATAAGTCTTTCTATAAGATCATCTCTCATAACAATCACCGCCTGTTACATACAGTATAACTTATTGCAGATGGGATTTCAAATCTTTTTGTTGCAAATAAGGACACTTTTTCATCTAATAATGACCTTTATTTTTTCTATACAAAATGATAAAATTTAAAATACAGAGAGTGCGTTCAGAATCATTAATACACTGCTGACAGATGAGAAAGAAGGAGAGACTCCATTTATGAAGCTTAACAAAAATGATGTTGTTCTGTTTTCAGGCGACTCCATAACCGACGGAAACCGAGGCAGGTGTATGGACTGCAACCACATTATGGGTCACGGCTATCAGTACATCGTTGCATCACAGCTTGCACTTGAAAATGCAGAAAATATGCCCAAATTCATAAACAGGGGTTATTCGGGCGAGAGATCAGAGGAGCTTCTCAGAAAATGGCAGACGGATGTCATCGATAACAAGCCGACCGTTTTAAGCATTCTTGTGGGAGCAAATGACGGCGGACACGGTTATTGCACAGAACTCACTCCCGACGAAACGGCACAGCGTTATGAAACGAACCTCCGTGCAATTCTTGAAAAAACAAGAAATGAGCTCGGTGATATAAAAATCATAGTATGTGAGCCGTTTTATTTTCCGCTTGATAACTCGGACTGTTCCTATAAATTCACACCGCATCCCGACGGAGTGGAAGGACCTTTCGAAAGACCTGACAGCAAGGATACCGGAGATTCCTTTATATACCGTGAAGCGGCAAACGCAAGAATCAGGGCGGCAGCAAAAAAAGCTGCAGAGGAATTCGGTTGCATTTTCGTTCCTCTGTATGATAAATTCAAAGAAAATGCCAAAAGATCGAGAATGGAATATTTTATCTGGGACGGCACTCATCCTACCATAGCGGGTCATATGATTATTGCCCGCGAATGGCTGAAAGCCTGTGAGGATATAACGCAGTCATAAAGATTCTTTTTAATCAGTGTAATTTCAATAATCATTTTTGAAATCACTTAATTTAAGAAAGTCGGGTGAAATTATGTCAACAGAAAGAGAAATTATTGAAATAGCTGACAACTCTGAATCTCTCAAAAACAGACGATTTGTCGGCACAAAAGAGACTGTTGCTTTCGTTCTTGAAGATACCGCGCAAAGCCTGAATATCGACAGTTTCAAAGAGCGATATATATATGATGTTGTAAAAATCGATTTCAACTATCTTGCTATTCAGAACATTGTTGCAACCGTGTGGGATACCATTAACGACACTTTTATCGGAGTTGTTGTTGAAAGGACCAGAACCCGCTGGGGTAAATTCAGACCATATCTTCTTCTCGGTCAGTTTCCGCTTACTATTCTGGGGTTATGGTATTGGTTGATTCCGTTTATCTTTCCCGACACTCCGGGAGATTACCTTCCGAAATGGATTTTCTATTTTGCGATGTCACTCATTACCGAAACCGCCGGTACTTTTACAGGCATTGCCCGTTCGGGCTTCGGTTCAACGATAACTCCCGAGCCGTTGGAGCGTTCGAGGCTTATTGCAACTGCAAACCTTATGTCGCATTTCCTTGAAGATATCCCAAATCTGGTATTCGGTTTCCTCTATGACCTTGTAACCAGCAACAAGATTAAAATCAGGCTTCCGAAGCTTTTCGCAAGTTTCGGTGTTTCATTTGCACTTATCAGTGCTTCATTTTGTCTGTTTTTCTTCCTTAACACAAGAGAAAGAGTTCCGCAGACCATTAAAAAACCAAGCGTAATTCAGGGGCTGAAGGCTATCGTCACAAACAGACCTATGCTTGTTTGTGTGCTTTCAAATTTCCTCGGAGGCTTCGCTGTCGGCACAGGCCGAACAAACTTCTATATTGATGTTATCGGATCTATTACCTGGCAGACCATTGTCGGTATTCCTGCTTTCCCGGTTAAGTTTATCAGCTACAGCTTTGTTGAACCTCTGAGAAAGAAATTCTCAACAAAAGCTTTGTGGATTTTTGAAGACGCCTGGACAGACTTCCTGTGGTTGGCTGTTTTCGGTATAGGGTCAATCAATAACAACTTCCAGAAAAAGCATATTATTTTACCGCTTATGGCAATTGAAGAAATCTTCGAGATGTGCGTTTACGGATTAAGACGAGTTATTCCCGCAGAAATCAGTAATGAAACAATGGACTACTGCGAATGGAAAAACGGTTACCGTGCTGAGGCAATGATAGGCGTTGCGCAGTTAACAATCGCAAAGCTTCAGATGGCTGTCATGGGCAGTATTAACAGTCTTATTCTCAAGGGTATCGGTTACGTTCAGGGAGCAACTGTCGGCACTCAGGCGGACAGAACAAAATGGTGGATTTTCGCTCTCGGTACAGGCATTCCCCGTATCACAGGCGCTCTCGGTATAATACCCAAGCTTTTCTATCCTATTTCAGCGGAAAACCGTGATCAGATGTACGCTGAACTCCGTGAAAGAAGAAGTAAGGTGGCAGAAAGAATGAAGGCTGCAACAACTGCCGAAGAGATTGCGGAAATCGCAGACTCACAGTTCATCAATAAATAACCGATATATACACCATAAAAAACTTCGCATATCAGATTTTTTTTGATTCAGGTGTTTTTATTCGGTGTATTACAGCTTGTGAAAAAGGAGTTTTTGTTATGAAAACATTTTTGTTTCAAGGTGATTCAATAACAGACGCAAACAGAGATGATGAGGAGATTATCAATTCCGGCTTAGGCTGCGGATATGCGTTTTTCATAGCTTCTGAGTTTGAAAAGAAGAACAAAGAAAATATCAGATTCATTAACCGCGGTAAAAGCGGGGACAGAATTACAGATGTTTATGCCCGAATCAAGGAAGATATCATAAACTTAAAACCCGACTGTATGTCAATCCTCATAGGTGTCAACGATGTTTCTCACGAGCTGACTATGAACTGCGGTGTCAGTCCGAAAAAATTCAGAATGATTTACGAGATGCTTATTGATGAAATCAAGGAAAGTCTGCCTGAAATCAAAATTATAATATTAGAGCCTTTTGTCTTAAAAGGAGCCTGCACAGAAAAATTATTGAATGATTTCACTGCCGAAGTAAGAAAAATGGCTGAAATATCAAAGCAGGTTGCAGAAAAATATGATTTTGATTTTGTTCCGCTTCAGAACAGATTTGACGAATTATCCGCTGACGGTAACACAGCTTATTGGACCGCTGACGGTATTCATCCCACTATCGAAGGACATCATATTATTAAAGAAGAATTACAGAAGGTTATTGAAAAATACATATAATACTGTGTCCCGAAGAAAAAATAAACAGTATTTCAATAAAGGCGGTGGCTGAATGACTGAATCAATCTGGAATGGCTTTAAGCGACTTGATTTTCTGTTTGAAGGAAGAGAAGCTGTTCTTGTTTTTCCCGAAAATGCAAACGAAAACAAAAATTGGTTGTTGAAAACCGAATATTTCGGCGCTTTTCCGGAATTTGAAATTGAAATGTTAAAAAAGGGTTGGCATCTTGCCTTTGTAGAAAACATTACCCGTTGGTGTCTTGATGAAGACCTTGATTCAAAAAATCGTTTTGCCGCATATTTGTCGAAAAAATACGGCTTATATAAAAAATGCGTTCCCGTCGGTATGAGCTGTGGCGGATTGATAGCAAGCAAATTCGCAGCAAAATATCCGAAATGTGTTTCGGCTCTTTATCTGGATGCGCCGGTGATGAATCTTCTTTCGTGTCCTGCAGGCTTCGGAAAAGCAAATGATGAAATGCTGACGGAATTTTTAGAGGCGACTGGCATGGATTTGTCGCAGCTTATCTGTTACAGAGAGCATCCTATTGATAAAATGCACTTGCTTCTGGAGAACAAAATCCCCGTTATACTGTTGTACGGAGATTCCGATAACATTGTTCCTTACGAAGAAAACGGTGCTGTTCTTGAAAAGTATTATCGTGAAAACGGCGGAATAATTGTTTCCATCGGCAGGGCAAACTGTGCACACCATCCCCACGGGCTGGAGGACAATACACCTATTATAGAGTTTGTTGAAAAATTCTCCACTTAACACCGTATTTTATCGGTTTGAGCATATCAACACCTATGCAAAGTATTTCTCAATCCGTCTGTTCTGCTTCGTATGAGGTGCTCTTGAGCGGCTTATAAATCACGTTGTATTTATCTTTAAACGGATTTTCTGAAGCAGAATTAACCAATTAAATCA
>JAZSIM010000023.1:0-15672 GCA_045533835.1 Acutalibacteraceae bacterium | reverse complement strand
CACAGTTTTGTCCTTCCAAGGCACTTCAACAACCTCCTTTTGGGTTATTTTTAATGCCTTTATTATATCACAAAACTGTATACCATCTTATTGCACAACCTGTTACCTATCATACTGCACTGTACAGTCCTCGACGTCCCGCAGAAGTAAGTTTGATTTTGTGAAAAATTATACAAAAGGCACATTTTTATATGCCACGAAAATCAAACACAGACAATATGTTTTTTGCGATACGGGAGGTCGGGGACGCCCTCCCCTACAAGGCAAGGCAGAAATACTGTCTCTCGGCAAAATCACACAAAAAAGGACGGTGCCGAAGCCCCGTCCTTTATTAGTTTTATTCGTCCTTTTTGAAATCCGAGGTAAAGCCTCTTATAAATATAAGCAACGACACCGCAGGAAGCGCAACCCCTGCCACCTCAAAGAATCCGAAGCCGTCAATGCTGTGGGTTGCCGCAATAAGACAAACCATACCTATTACTGCGATATAAATTCCCAGTAACATAAATTTCAGCTCTTTTTTCATAGCCTTATCCTCTTAAATCTTAATTATAATCTTCTTCTTGTTGCAGATGTAAGCAATTGCCGTCAGAAGCACAGCCATAGCCGCTACAATTACTATTGCCACGGGAGCGGAAGCCTCCTTGAAGAAATCTTCGCCTGCAACGGTGATACCGCCCACAAGACCGAATTCAAGGCAGTACATAAGAATGGGATTCTTTCCCCACCACATAAAGGGGTCAAAGGAAAGCTTGTAGAAGGAGAACAGCTCCGTGATTGTAAATGCAAGAAGGGAGATAAACACCGTTACAATTACGAAGGAGGGGCTGACGCTGGGCTTGTTTATTGCCATAAAGGTTGAGTTTGCACCAATCCAGCCTGCGCCCTCGGGAAGAGTTGCAATAATACCTGCAACGAGTGCAGCCGTCACAACACCGTAGCCTGCCACGGCACCGAAGAACAGCTTTTTGTTCTTCATATAAATATCCGAAAATGCAAGATAAATTATAAGCATTGCACCCCAGGCAAAGCCGCCGATAAAGCCGCCGTCTGCAACACAGTCTACAAGGTCGCGGTTATTTGCAAACATATCGTTGGGGAGGTCGCCCGAATGGAAGAGACCGAAAAGTCCGAGAAGGGCAAAACCGCCCAGAAGTCTTATAATATTTTCGTACTTACCCTTGATAAGTGCAAAGGGTAAGGCAACAAGTCCTGCAAAGCCTATGTGATGAAGAACAAGCCAATGACCGAAGCTGTCCCCCGTCTTTCCTGCAACAAGCAGAACTGCATTCACCAAAGCTACACCCACACCGTAAACTCCGAATGCGGTTACAAACCACGAAAGGAACTTACCTAAGGGAGCAGAAATTTTCTTAAGCTTCACGGCCTTCAGCACAAGAATCACAATTGAAAGCACAAGCACAACGACCGTCGGAATTACAAAGGAAAGATTGAGAAAGCCCTCCATGTGTCCGTCAAGAATATCGTTGATGCCGTTCATTACAACACCGATACCGATAATCATAAGATTTCTCTTAAGGAAATGAATAATTGCGGTTTTCCTGCCGTCCTTTTCAATTCGTCTTCTTAAGGAGGGCAGATATGTAAGACCGATAGCAAGAATAAACATCGGTGCCACGATATCGGCAACGGCAAGGTTCGGGAGCATATAATAAGCATCCGCATCAGGAGCGTGATGACTAATTGTGGAAGCCCCCCCCAATCCTGCAAAATTTGCCATAAACTGGAAAATAATCATAGAGAATATAACAATTCCCCTGAACCTGTCTATAGTATTATTTCTGTTCATAATCCTTCTCCCGTCATAAATTATAATTTAACAAATTCCCCGAGAGGCAGTAGCGTGCATTTAACATTGTAGGGGATGGCGTCCCCGACATCCCGTTTACAAAATAAATTGTCTGTGTTTAATTTCCGTAGTATACAAAAATGTGCCTCTGTGGGGGAATAATTTTTTGTATTTTTATTGTCTGCCGCTATCTCGGGTCGTCGAGGACGCCGACCCCTACAAGGTAAAGGCAGATTGCTTCTGTAAATTATATTTTAGTGCGATTTCATCTTAACAATATCTCTGTAGGATATGAGCTCAACACCGTGTTCGTTCAGGTATTTCTCCGTTTCGGGGTCCTTCATCAGCTGATATTCCCAAACTCTCTGCCACCAGTTGCCCGTAATGGACTTCAATTCGTCGCTTTCAAGAGCGGGATGTATAAAGGTTTCCGTAATTCCCTCGGGTATATCCGTCCATATTTCAAGAATACGCTTTCTGTAGCTTTCATAAGAATCCTTGGGCATTACACCCCAGTCGGGGAATAAAAGGTAATCGGGCATAATAACTCCGTATTTCTTGCCCCAGAGCTTAGAAATCTTAGTGCAGGCGGCATAAGCAAAATAAGGCACACCGCGGGGACATATACGCTTGTCATGCTCAAGGAACATTCTGTAGGCATAGCCGTATTCACCGCATACCCTGAGGGTCATCTTGAGAAGAGAGAATCTGCCCGTAAGATGTCCGTACAGCGAGCCCATATGATTATCCACGTGCGAGGGCTTCATTCCCCACTCGTGTGCTAAATCAATCTGCGCACGCATTTCCTTTTCGAGCTCCTCGTACTTGCCGTACTTGCCTACATCCTTGGCGCTGTGCCACATATACCCTTCGCTGTCAACAAGGCTCTTGCCGTCAGTCAGGGGCTTCCAGCGGTAATCCTTCCACTCTGCAGTCATTGTAAGATGCACGCCTATGGCATATTCGGGATTTTCTATAGAAAAGTCAACCGCATCCTTAGCTGTCGGACAGGGCATCATAATTGTAGCCGACTTCAATTTGTTATCTCTGAACAGATCAAAAACCGCTTCGTTTGCACTTTTACACATACCGAAATCATCGGCATTAACCAAAAGATATTTTCCCATGGGGAACACCTCCCTTTATTTATATATCAATTATATATCATATTTAACAATTATTCAATCAATAGTTGAAAAATTTTGTGAATTTTTCAAAAACAAAAAGAAAAAAACGGCTGCACAAGCAACCGTTTAATATATAGAGCGTCAGCGGAACAAGGGCGAAGCCCTTCCGTAACATTTTCCGAAGGAAAATATTTCACACCGTGAAAGTCACGGTATATCACTGCCAACGGCAATATCACTCTTGCGAAGCAAGAATATCACTATCATAATTTACCGTCACGGTAAATTATGATTACATTGTCGGCATTCCGGGGTTTCCGCCGCCCATAAGCTGGCTTAAAAAGCCGGGCTTCTTCTGCTTCTTGGGCTTGTACTTGGGAGGATTCTCAAGACGCATTCTTGCACTCTTGCTGGTTTTAAGCTTCTTTGAAACCGCAAACACGGGCTCAACCATGCTGTCTGCAAGATAAGGCAGAATTCTCTGCATAAGCTCGGGATCATTCTGAATAAAGCCCAGAGCCGTAACACACACAAGACTCTGTACCTCGTTTGTGCCGTCCTCGTAAATTTCGCAGATGATATTGAAAAGACGCTTCATCTTCTGAGGATTATTCTCACGGATTGTTCTTTCAATGCAGGGCGTAGCGTGCTTTACAAAGAAATCCTCACAGAGAAATTCACCGTAGGCTTCAATGTTTTCCGTAATAGCATCCTTAAGCTCGGGATATACACCGCTGAGCTTTGTTGCAAATGTGATGGGATCGTAAGCGAGAGCGCCGCTTTTTGCAGCAGAACGGGAGACGGTAGAGATATTCTTTGTCTTGACTGCAGTCTTCTTCTTTATGATGAAGGTTTCGTTCATATACTCGTTTACTTCGCCTGCAATGCTCTTTACGTCACGCTCTGTGTATTCGGCAAGCACGAAAAGATAGGTGCTGTCCTTTGTGAACGCGGAGTCATCCTCACGGGGAGCATCGTTTCCTGCGAAAAGCATATGGATTCTGTCCTCACTGAAAACGAAACGGGCAACACCCTTGTCACCGGCAAAATCCATAACTACAGCCTCGCCTCTTTCGTAAGCGGGACAGCCGGTCTTTCTCATCCCCTCCTTATATTCGGGAGCAAAGCCGCACTGTGTCATTGTTTCGGAGATATTATTGTATAACAGCTCCAGTACCTGAATTTTTTCCATTTATTTGTCCTTTCAGCCGTTGAGTGCGGCAAAATTTTCTTTGTTTGCTTTATAAAGATTCTTGAATACCTTATACTGCTTATCATAAACAGCCTTGTTGTCGGGATTGGGAGTATAGGTCTTCACAGCAGGGATAAGGCTCTTTGCCTTTGAGAAGTCGGAGATATGGCCGGAGCCTACCGCAATCGTAACGGCTGCACCTACCGCACCTACGTTATGAGGCTTATCAACAACCTCAACCTTTCTGCCCAGCACGTCAGAGAGAATCTGACAGGTCATATATGAAAGCGCACCGCCGCCAACAAAACGGATTGTGTCGGAGGCCTTGACCTTCTTTTCCTCTGCCTCCATAAACCAACGGAGATGATAGCATACACCCTCAATAACGGCACGGATAAGCTCGCTCTTGCCGGTTTCAAGGCTGATGTTGAAGAACATACCTCTTGAATTGGGATCCTCAAAGGGACAGCGGTTACCGTGAAGCCAGGGAGTGAAAATAACTCCGCCCGCACCTGCAGGCACACGGCTTATAACGTCGGTCATATAGTCATAGAGGTTAGTATATTCGGTTTCGTAGCTGTCTGCCACGTCTTCCTTTTTAAGATAAATATTGATTTCGTCAAGCGCCAGATGGTCCTTTACCCACTCAAGGCACTTGCCTGCCGTTTCAAGCTCACCGAAATAGTTGTACATTCCGGGGACAGCACCGATAACAGCCGCAATCATAGCGGAGGCATCAACAATGGACTTGTCAACAACAGTAGAAACCCAACCGGAGGTACCGCAGTAAACGTGAGTATCGCCAAGGCCTACCGCACCGGCACCTACACCGATAAGCGAAGCGTCACCGCCGCCGCCGTAAACGGCAATACCTGCCTTAAGTCCCAGCTCCTCAGCCTGCTTCTCACGAAGAGGTCCTACAACATCCGTTGAATTGATAATCTCCGGCATGTGCTTTATATCAACACCGAGAGTCTTACAAAGGCTCTCACTCCAGCACTCGTGACCCTTTCTGAGGTCATAAAGAAGTGCACCGAAGGCAGAATCCCTTGTCATAACACATCTGCCGGTCATACGGCAGATAAGTGCTTCCTTTACGTCAAGCCACTTATGTACACGCTTGAAATTCTCGGGCTCGTGATTCTTCACCCAGTTATATTTCCATACGGGGTCCTTTACGGAAGCCGCAACGGCACCCGTTATCATAATCGACTTAAGAAGCTTCGGCACGTTAGCACCTGCAATCTGGAAGCCGTGGGCAATACCCTTTTTCAGCTCCTCACGGGCACGCTGGTCCATATAGCTCATCGCACGGCGGACGGGCACACCGTCCTTATCAACAAGCACAAGACCCTGCATCTGTGAGCAGAATGAAATACCCTCAATAAGAGAAGCATCAATACCTGCCTCTGCTACAGCCTTCCTTGAGGTGTTGCACATAGCAGCCCACCACTCATCGGGATCCTGCTCTGCACCGCCGTCGGGGAAAACGTAAAGCTTATAGCCCTCCGAAGCACTTCCCAGAAGCTTTATTGTGTCGGTAATCTCAAAAACACAGGTCTTCACACCGGTCGTTCCGATGTCAAATGTAATAACGTACATATTAAATCTCCTCCATGGTCACAATTCAGAAATCTGACTTGTGACAGTGATATTCATAGCTTCGCTATGAGTGATATTGCCCTTCGGGCAGTGATATTTATTCCTGCGGAATAAGTGATATATTTTCCTTCGGAAAATACTGCGGAAGGGCTGTCCGCCCTTGATTTTACAAACAGAGCGAAGCGGAACAAGCCGTCAGGCTTCCGAAACTTTTGCGAAGCAAAAATATAACTCGGCGAAGCCGAATAAAACTGTGCTATGCACAATATAACTCGCACCGCAGGTGCGAATAAAACTTTTATAAGCTTCTTCTTCCTTCTATAGCACGCATCAGCGTCACGCTGTCTGCATACTGCAGGTCGCTTCCCACGGGAAGACCGTAGGCAAGCCTTGTAACGTTCACACCCAGGGGCTTCAGAAGCTTCGAAATATACATAGCCGTAAGCTCACCCTCAACCGAGGAGCCCGTTGCCATAATTACCTCATCCGTACCGCCCTCACCGACACGGGAAAGCAGCTCCTTCACCGTAAGGTCCTCGGGGCTTACGTCATCAAGCGGGGAAATAACGCCGTGAAGCACGTGGTATACACCCTTGTATTCATTGGTATTCTCAATGGCCATAAGTGCTTCCACGTTTTCCACAACACAGATAACGGAATGCTTACGGGACGGATTCTTACACACGGGACAAAGCTCCTCATCCGTAAGATTCGCACACTTAGGACAGCGGTGAATCTTATCCGCAGCCTCCTTTATCACGTCCGCAAGCTCATATGCTTCCTCTCTGGAAAGAGAAAGAACGTGAAAAGCAAGGCGCATCGCTGTCTTTGCACCGATCCCGGGCATAGCCTTGAACTGTTCAATTAATTTTTCAAAAGAAACTGCACTTTCCATAAAACACCGTAAATCACAATTCAGATACTTAGTCGCCTTTACATTGTAGGTCTCGACATCCTCGACGACCCGCCTGCACTAAAATAAAAATGCAGAATACATCCCTCTGAAAGGCACCGCTTTATCGTTTACGATTCTTTAAATCATACATTCTGCTTTTAAAACGGGATGTCGGGGACGCCATCCCCTACAAGAGAAGGCGGCGACACAGCCCCTCAGATAACTATATCAATCGATAAATTATAAATTAAAAACCGAGTCCGGGAATATTAAGCCCTGCGGAGAATGCTCCCATTTCTCTTTCCATTGTATCGTTTGCCTTTCTTATAGCCTCATTGAGAGAAGCAATAAGAAGATCCTCAAGCATTTCAACGTCATCGGGATCAACAACCTCGGGCTTTACGGTGATACCGAGAATTTCGTGCTTACCGCTGACTCTTACCTCAACTGCACCGCCGCCTGCAGAAGCAGTAAACTCTGAAGCCTCAACCTCAGCCTGCTTGGCAGCCATATCCTCCTGCATCTTCTGTATTTTCTCCAGCATTGCGTTTCTGGACATATTGTTCTGGTTGGGAATTCTTGCTTTCATGATAATTCTCCTTAATCAATCTTTATTTTATAGGGCTTTCCGAGGACGGCTTCAGCCGCCTTCGTAACAAAATTACCCAGTATTTCTTCTTTTACAAACACCTTGAGATTCTTTTCTCCGAGCCTTATATAAATTGTGCCGCCCTCAATTCTTGCACTTGAGCCCGTAAGCTGTCCGATAAGCGGAGGGAAAAGCTTTTCCGTTTCAAGCACAATCTTTCCCCAGGTGTGGTTATCAATCTTATCTCCGCCCACGTCCTCGGGAAGAGTATCCTCAAAAAGTGCGTCATATTTATTAAGATCAGGCTCCTCGGGTGCTGAAGACTGAGCCGGCTTTTCCTCAGGCTCTGCCTTCCTGTGATTGCCCTCGTGCTGCTTCATAAATGCATCAAAATCAAAGGACTCGTCAGCATCGTCGCCGTCATCAGAGAAATCGAACATACGGCTTCCGCCCTCTTCACCGAAGCCCTTGAACTCTCCGAGATTGGTTTTCGGAGCATTTCCGAAAGGCATATCTTCCCGTAGGGGAGGGGTTTCCCCTCCCGCCTCTTCAAAGGGAGGCGGAACATCGTCAAATGGCGGTGCATCGTCAAAGGGAGGCACATCATCAAAAGGCGGTGCCTCATCGAATCCGTCGGACTCTTCAAAGGGTAAATCCTCTCGTAGGGGAGGGGTTTCCCCTCCCGCCTCTTCAAAAGGAGGTACATCGTCAAAGGGAATTTCCTCTCGCAAGGGAGGGGTCTCCCCTCCCGTCTTCACGGGATTGCGTTCAGCCGCTCTTACACCGTTTCGTTTGAGCAGCTCTATTTCCCTTTCAAGCTGAGAAATTCTCACCGTCAATGCCGATACGGATTCATCCGTTTCGGGACGGGTCAGGCGTATAAGTGCCATTTCAGCCTCAATTCTTCTGTTCTGGGTCTTTCTCATGGCGTCTGCCGATGAGGTCAGAATGTTCAGCGCATAAAGAACTGCTTCCTTTGTGAAAAGAGCCGCTATTTCCTTTATTTCACCCAGCTCCTCGTCTGTGCAGACAAGAAGATTCTCGGGATTTTTAACTGTTTTGACAATAAGAAAGCCCCTGAAGCGGTCAATAAGCTCCGTCACAAGCCTTTCCGTATCGCAGGAGCCCTTGTGAAGCTCGTCAAGTATCATAAGACACCTTGCCGTATCACCGTCTGCCACCGCACGTACAAGAGAATAAATATGCTCTCGGCCCATAAGACCTGCCGAGGCGGATACGGTATCAACCGTCACAGAATCGGACACGCTTATGCATCTGTCAAGAAGCGACAAAGCATCACGCATACCGCCGTCTGCAATACGGGCAATAAGCATTGCCGCATCGTGGGAAAGCTCTGCACCCTCTTCCCCTGCTACGTATTTCAGTCTTTCCGCTATGAACTGAGGCTCAATTCTTCTGAAATCAAATCTCTGACAGCGTGAAAGTATGGTCGCAGGAAGCTTATGCACCTCTGTGGTTGCAAGAATGAATTTTACGTGCTCAGGCGGCTCCTCAAGAGTCTTCAGAAGCGCATTGAAGGCTTCAATTGTCAGCATGTGAACCTCGTCGATTATATAAACCCTGTACTTCGCCTGCGAGGGAGTGAAATTCACTTCATCTCTTAAAATTCTGATGTCTTCAATTCCTCGGTTACTGGCTGCGTCTATTTCAACTATATCAAGCACACTGCCGGCATCTATGCCCTTACAGATTTCACACTCGTTGCAGGGGTCGCCGTTCACGGGATTAAGGCAGTTTACCGCCTTCGAGAAAATCTTGGCACAGGTGGTCTTGCCCGTACCTCTCGAGCCTGTAAAAAGATAGGCGTGGGAAAGTCTGTTTTCCTTTACCTGAGATGCAATTGTTGTTGTAACCTGAGGCTGTCCGATAACGTCAGCGAACACCTTAGGCCGCCATTTTCTGTATAAAACTCTGTACATAACTTTCCTTTACCTCCTTTTTCCGGATTCATCCTGTAGGGGACGGCGTCCTCGACGTCCCGCAACGATAAGAACAAATTGTTGTACTTAATTTCCCCGGCAGTTAAAAATGTGCCTCATAGGGGCATAACTTTTGTAATTCTATTTTTCAACGGGATGTCGGGGACGCCATCCCCTACAAGCTAAAGGTCAGCTTACACACCCCTGCAGAGCGTCAGCGGAACAAGGCGTAAGCCTTCCTCACCTCTTCACTCTTCACTTTTACCTCTTGTCTGTTTTCATATTTCCGACATAAAAATAGTAAACAGTAACCCTGTCGGAAGGGCTTCGCCCTTAAAATTTATAGAGCGTCAGCGGAACAAGGCGTAAGCCTTCCTTACCTCTTCACTCTTACTTCTTACCTCTTCACTATTTTTTCATATCCCCGATATGAAAAAATTTTGCCTCTGTCACACGGTGTGCAGGCGGACTGTGTCGCACGGGCTGACCGCTTAATGCTGCTCGGTTCCCCGCCTGACATGGTTCGCGGCGCTCCGTCGCACAGGACCAACACACCGCATGACAGAAGCAAAATCCAAAAATATTATGTTCTTTTTCAGCCGACTTATAATCAGCTTTGTTATTATATAATAAAAATATCCGTTTTGCAAGTCCTTTTTATAAATTATTATTCCGTTTCCCGCAAAAACGTGATATAATTACCGCGGTGATAATATGAAATATCGGAACATAAAACAGGGAATTTTTCTTTCCCGTCCCAACCGCTTTATTGCAAAAGTGCTTATTGACGGCAAGGAGGAAACCGTCCACGTGAAAAATACGGGGCGCTGCCGTGAGCTTTTTGTCCCGGGATGTACGGTGTATCTCGAAAAATCGGATAATCCTCAGAGAAAAACTCCCTATGACCTCGTTTCGGTTGTAAAGGAAACAGAAAACGGGGCAATACTTATAAATGCGGATTCGCAGATTCCCAACGCCTGCTGTGCCGATTTTCTCCCCCTTTCAGGTCTTTTCTCACCTGATGCAGAAATAAAAAGAGAGGTAAAATTCGGCTCCTCACGCTTTGATATATGCGTGACTGACGGTGACAGTAAAAGCTTCGTGGAGGTAAAGGGTGTCACCCTGGAAAGGGACGGGCTTGCCCTCTTCCCCGACGCTCCGACGGAAAGAGGCGTAAAGCACGTAAGAGAGCT
This sequence comes from Acutalibacteraceae bacterium, assembly GCA_045533835.1. Lineage (GTDB taxonomy): Bacteria > Bacillota > Clostridia > Oscillospirales > Acutalibacteraceae > RUG806. The sequence goes on along the minus strand of JAZSIM010000023.1, from coordinate 5,324 downwards.
TATTGAAGCAAGAAATCAGGGCTTCGGCGCATACATAATTTTCATAATCCAGATGACCGGGGTGCATACCTTCACCCCGAACCGTGAAATGCACCCGGAATTTGCCGATGCACTTCTTGAGGCGCAAAAGGCAGGTGTAAAAATCCTTGCATTCGACAGCATTGTCACTCCCGACAGCATAACCGCCCGCAATCCCGTCAGAATATCCCTTTAACTATTCGCATTATTGTCAAATTTTTGTTGCATTTTTTGTATAAATATGATAATATATTATGACTATTTATCTATGAGGTAAAAAATGACAGAAGAAAGATTACTGAAAATCAGGGACGTTTCCTCTGACGGCACGGATACAGATACCGTGGAAATGGAAACTACCTGCCGATATTACGGTGACGATAAAAACTACACAATAGAGTTTGATGAGCTGTTTGCAGAGGATATGAAAAGCAACACGGTGCTTCGGGTAAAGGACGGAAAATGCGCACACCTCTTAAGAAGAGGCTCGATAAATACGGAGCTTATCATTGAAAAGGGCGTCCGTCACAACTGTGCATATTCCACCCCCTACGGTGAGCTTATGGTAGGCATTACCGCAACAGACTTCGAAAGCCGTAAAATGGGTACACTTTTAAGACTGAAAATGAATTACACCGTAGATTTTTACGGAGATATAAACCAGACAAAGGAAATGACGGTAACGGTTGGAAGACCCGTCGTCGGAAAGAAGGATTAAGATGAGCATACTTGTAAAAACAGCAGAAAAGCAGCTGGCAGCTGCAATAGTATCGGCAATTAAAAAGGCTATAGAAAAGGGACAGCTCCCCGAGGCAGAGCTTCTCCCCGTAAAGACAGAAATCCCCGCCGACAGAAAAAACGGTGACTACTCAACGAATGCCGCAATGGCACACGCAAGAGCATTCCGTCTTCCCCCCGTTAAAATTGCAGGGGCAATCATGGAAAATCTTGACCTGGGCGGCACTTATTTCGAGAAGTGCGAAATTGCAGGCGCAGGCTTTATGAATTTCACCCTCTCGGGCGACTACTACCGCGATATCCTCGCAGACGTACTCACAAAGGGCGATATGTACGGCCACTCCGACCTTTATAAGGGAAAGCGCGCTCTCGTTGAATTCGTTTCCGCAAACCCCACGGGACCCATGCACGTAGGTAATGCCAGAGGCGGTGCTATGGGTGACTGCCTTGCAGAGGTACTCTCCTGGGCAGGCTACGAAACAGAAAGAGAATTCTATATCAATGACGGCGGCAATCAGATTGAAAAGTTCGGTCTTTCCCTTGATATCCGTTACCGTCAGCACTTCGGTGACCCCATTGAAATGCCCGAGGACTCCTACCACGGTCAGGACATCATCGACCACGCAAAGAGCTTTGCCGAAATAAACGGCGACAAATACATTGAGGCTACAGAAGAGGAAAGAAGAAAGGCACTCGTAGACTTCGCTCTTCCCCTTAACATCGAGGGACTTGAGCGCGACCTTCTCAAGTACAAAATCAGATACGACACCTGGTTCAGAGAAAGCACTCTTCACAACTCAGGTGCCGCAAAGAACGTAGTTGACCTTCTTACCGAAAAGGGCTACACCTATGAAAGCGAGGGCGCACTCTGGTTCAGGGCTGAGCAGTTCGGCTGCGACAAGGACTTCGTTCTCAAACGCTCAAACGGCTTCTTCACCTACATCGTTCCCGATATTGCTTACCACTACAACAAGCTTCAGGAAAGAAGCTTCGACCTTGCGGTTGATATCTTAGGTGCAGACCACCACGGCTATGTACCCCGTCTTAAGGCAGCGCTCCAGGCTCTCGGCTGCGATCCCGAAAGACTTCAGGTTGTGCTTATGCAGATGGTAAGACTCGTCAAGGACGGAGAGGTTATCAAGGCATCCAAGCGTTCAGGCAAGGCTATCACCCTTGTAACACTTCTTGAAGAGGTGCCGATTGATGCAGCCCGCTTCTTCTTCAATATGAGAGAGGCAAACTCCCACTGCGACTTTGACCTTGACCTTGCAGTTGAGCAGAGCTCACAGAATCCCGTTTACTACTGTCAGTACGCCTACGCCCGCATCTGCTCCATCTTCAGAAAGCAGGAGGAAAACGGCTTTGTAATTGACACCGATATAAAGAGTGACCTTCTCACTAACGACACGGAAAAGGAGCTTATCCGCTTCATCGCATCCCTTACGGGTGAAACAGAAAATGCAGCAAAGCTTCTTGATCCCTCAAAGCTCACACGCTATGCAGTTGACCTTGCAACCCTCTTCCATAAGTTCTACAATGCCTGCCATTGCGACATTGAGGACACAGCGCTCAAGAATGCAAGACTCACCCTCTGCAAGGCAACAGCAACAACTCTCAGAAACGTCCTCGGCCTTCTCAAGGTTGACGCACCCGAGAAGATGTAATCAAAATTTGTGCGGGCTTTGGCCCCACAAATTTTGATTGAAGTAAAAAGTAAAAGTGAATAGTGAAGAAGAAAGGAAGACGCTGATGCGTCTTACTCCGCTTCGCTCTGATAATATAATCAAGGGCGAAGCCCTTCCGACAGGGGCACTATTAACTCTTCACTATTACCTATTAACTATCATAATTCAGCGTCACTGAATTATGATTTTGAGGTGATACTTTGGCAGATAATACAGAAAAAACCGTAGCGCAGAATAAAAAAGCCTATCACGATTATTTTGTGGAGGAAACCTATGAGGCAGGCCTGGAGCTTTACGGCACGGAGGTAAAATCCATCCGTGAGGGCAGAGTAAACCTCAAGGACTCCTGGTGCCACATAAAGGACGGCGAAATTTTTGCCAACGGTATGCATATCTCCCCTTACGAAAAGGGAAATATTTTCAACCGCGACCCCCTGCGTCCCAAGCGCCTTCTTATGCACAAAAGGGAGATAAATAAGCTCTTCGGTCTTATGAAGCAGCAGGGCTACGCCCTTATTCCCTTGAGCGTATATTTTGTCAGAGGCAGAGCAAAGCTTAAAATCGGACTCTGCAAGGGTAAAAAGCTCTACGATAAGCGTGAGGACGCCGCTAAAAAAGCCGCCAACCGCGATATTGAACGCTCCATGCGCGGCGACAAAAACCAGTAAACAACCGTTAGTTTATATAGTTTTTAACAAAAACAACCTTTCGTTTAGTAAAATCCCTTCATTTCAACCTTTGCTCAATTCAATTTTTACGGTCTTTCCCGTAGAATAGAATTGACAAAACGGCAAATGCCGAAAGGAGAAAATGAAAATGACATTATTTACGAAAAAAGAAAACGAAAACCCTGTCAGAGAAAAAAATGAAACATCCGGAACTCTCGGTGAAAGACTGGCAGCCGCACGAAAAGCAAAAGGACTTACGCAGGATGATTTTGCAAAGCATCTTGATGTAACACCCCAGGCAATATCCAAATGGGAAAATAATTTATCCTGTCCCGATATACTTCTGCTGCCTAAGATTTCCGAAATTCTCGGAGTATCAATTGAGGAGCTGCTGACGGGAAGCATAAAAAAAGAAACAGAAAAACCAAAAATCACGGTAACAGATAACAGTCGCCTTAAATTAAAAATCAGAATAAGCTCTCCGGGCAAAAAGCCCACAAATATAACCGTACCTGCCGCTCTCGTAAAGAAAATCGCAAGAATCGGCAACGGTATTTCGGGAATCCTCGGAAACAATGCAATCAGCAATGCACAGATGGAGGAGATTCTTGAGCTTACGGAAGAAGGTGCCACAGGGGAAATTCTGAATATCGAAGCCGAAGACGGCACCGTGATTACAATAGAAATATGTCAATAATTTACCCTTGATTTCTTCGGAAAAATAATATATAATTACCTTCCCGAAGAATTGTAGCACAAACAATCCTTCAACATCTGACACGGTCAGATATATCACACCGACGAAGTCGGTATTTCACTCTGCCGAAGGCAAATATAACATTTTGCGAAGCAAAATATATAACTGCAGATTTGCCCGACAAATCTGCCCCATGGGGGCGAAAGGATTTCGACGGGGAATCCGAGTCTTGATAAGCGAGCAGTGGCGGGGCACCACTATAAAAGCTTCATGTTATAAAAATAAATAACAACAATAAAACAGTTTTAGCTGCTGCTTAATCGCAGTTCAGCCGTCATTCCCGGGAGTACCGCGGCCCGGTGCGTGGCGTCATGTAGCGGTGAACGTGTACGGGAAATAGCCTTGTATTCCGTCACGCATTAAAGGGCTGGTCCTCCTCCGAGGGTGTTGTTTCCCGCAGAAGAGGACGAGATTAAATAAACAACTACGCTCGTAGAAAGTTGGGAGGAAGGTTTTTCGGACAGGGGTTCGACTCCCCTCGCCTCCACCACACTGTAACACAATGTTATAATAGGAAAGGACGACAAAAATGTCGTCCTTTCCTATTTCTATTTTAGTAACATAAAAAGCAATTAATCTTCTCAGATCAGGAAGCGACCTTCTTGCGATTGTTTCTTTTGTTGCCTTAATAAGCTCCTTGAACTCGTTCTCATTTATTAATTTCGGGGCTGAATTTTCCAATGCAACAATTTCCGCACGAGCTCTCTCTATTTCATCTTTTTTATCGTGAAGATGTATGAGCAGATCATCAGTAGCAATCCCTTTATCAATATATGATAAAATGTTATGCCTCTGTGTTTCAAGAATTGCTACTTCCTTTTTCAATGAAGCAATTCTGTTGTTATGTTCATTGTTTCCTTTAATCTGTCTGTCACGAAAATCATTAAAAAGACGCATCTCATTTTCGTCTCCCAAAATATGTTTTACTATTGTATCAATAACAAAGGCTTCAAGATAATCCCTGTTTACCTCCTTACAGTTGCATTTTTCACCTTTATTGTGATTCGTACAACGATAGGTAACATATTTTGTTTTATTACGTCCTGAAAATCTTCTATTACCCGTAAAGGCATGTCCGCATTCCTTACAGTAAATCAAGCCAGTCAGCAGATAATCTTCTTTTTCTCTTCTGCTTTTTGTTCCGTGCTTGTTTTCTTCTTTTCTTTTTTGTGCTAAATCAAAAATATCCTTATCAACAATAGCCGGAACTCCGCCCGGAATCCTGACGACATCTTTTTCCTCATTATATTTATGGGAATTACGTTTGCCATGCTCATCTTTTCCGGTTCGTCGTCCGTAAGTATATACTCCGATGTATTTTTCATTGGAAAGAATTTCGCTTATCGAATTTTTAGAAAATGGGCTACCTGTTCTTGAAACCACACCACGTTCATCAAGAGCATGTAGTATTTCCGTATATCCCTTTTTGTTGACATACATATCAAATATCAGCCGTAC
>JAZSIM010000074.1:0-9719 GCA_045533835.1 Acutalibacteraceae bacterium | reverse complement strand
CCTCACTCCACTCTCTCTTATTTATGTCAACTATCTGAGATGTGGTTGCTATCGAATATTCTGCACACATCTTTCCCGTAAGAAAATATGAAAGAAGGTCAGGGATAAACAGAAGGTTATGGGCTCTTTCAAGAAGCTCGGGACGGTTTAATTTAAGGCTTAAAAGCTGGAAGCAGGTATTAAAATCCATAAACTGAATACCCGTAAGCTCATAAAGACGTTTTTTGTCAATAAATTCGGCTGAGCGCTCAATCATACCCGTATTTCTGTCATCACGGTAATGAACGGGATTCTCCAGAAGTCTGCCGTCCTTGTCAACAAGACCGAAGTCAACACCCCAGGTATCGATACCGATGGAGTCAAATCCGCCCTCTGCCTTTGCCTTGAGTATACCCTGCTTTATTTCGTGGAAAAGACGCAGCACGTCCCAGTAGAACGTACCGCCCACCTTTACGGGGTCATTGGAAAAACGGTGAATTTCCTTAAGTGTTATTTTATTGCCGTCAAAGGTACCGAGAATTGCTCTGCCCGATGAAGCACCAAAATCAAATGCAAGAACCTTTTTCATATTTTTCTCCTTAAACAAGTACGCTTGCGGCTATAAGCATCTGTCCGCCGCAATAATTAACTATATTTACGGGATCAAGCTTGATTGCTCTTCCCTTGATTTTTATTTCCGTTCGGCCGTCAAACATCATAAGACATACTCCTGCATCGGAAACGATGAACATTATTACACCGAGAATAAGAACAACTGAACGAAGCACCGATATACCGCCATCAAGTGTCAGTATGGCCGTTCTTATGCCGAGAATTACCATGGCATTGATAATCATGGCATAAATGAGCACCGCAGGGGCTGTGGGACCAAGGTCTATTTTCAGCTTTTTCTTGAGGATTATCTCTGCGTCAAGCATTCCCACCCAAGGGAAAATAAGCCATAAGTCATAGGCGGCAAAGGGTACCCTTACGGAAAATGCACTTATATAGAGGATATGTGCAAGTGCAAAGAAAATAATTCCCGGCAAGCCCTTCATACCGAAAAGGTCATACTTCAGCACCCAGTCGCCGATAAATGAAGCGCAGAGTCCGCCGACAATCAGCAGTGCATAGGGAAACGTCAGCCTGCCCGAAATTACGGTAAGATATATTCCCGCCGCAACAAAGGGGACGGATGCCGCCATTTTATATTTAAGCACGCCCGGATGTGTTATATAAAGATATCCGAGGACAATTTCAGCGGCAAGAAAGAGGAAATATAAATATTCCATTAAATAACGCCCTTTTTGAGAATGATGTTGGCATATAAAGCCTTTTCGCTTGTGGCAATTACAGCATAAGCCTTCTTTGTTCTTTCATAGAACTCGAAGCGCTCAACCTCTTCAAATGCGGTTTTGCCGTTGTTCTTGTCCACAATTTCGTGATAGGTTGCCCAGATTTCGGGAGTGGGGTCATTCTTTGTGGTAGCCATAAGACCTACGGGAGCATCAACGTAGGTATCAAGAGGGAAAAGCTGTAAAACAGCATCAAGAATTTCGGGAACATTGTGTCCGTCCATACGGATAAGACGCTGAGCACAGGATGCTGCAGGAAAATTACCGTCACCGATAACGATTTCGTCACCGTGACCCATTTCACATAAAATCTTGAGAAGCTGGGGGGAAATAATAGCGGGAATACCTTTAAGCATAATAAAAACCTCCGGAAAAAATAAATTTTATCAATCTTCAGGCGGAATACCGTCTGTATACTGTGAATTGTAAAGAAGAGCATAGAAGCCGTCTGCCTCAAGAAGCCCCTGATGAGTACCCTGTTCGACAATTGCACCCTTCTTCATAACAAGGATATTGTCGGCATTTTTGATTGTTGAAAGGCGGTGTGCAATAACAAAGCTTGTTCTGCCCTTCATAAGCTCATTCATGGCAAGCTGTATCTTCTGCTCTGTTTTAGTATCGACCGAGGACGTTGCTTCGTCAAGAATAAGCACCTTGGGATCAACCAGAACCGCACGGGCAATTGTAAGAAGCTGACGCTGTCCCTGAGAAATATTTGCTGCATCCTCGGTAAGCTTTGTATCAAAGCCCTCGGGAAGGCTCATTATATAATCGTAAATCTGTGCAGCCTTTGCAGCTTCAACCATCTCTTCATCGGTGGCATCCTGCTTTCCGTATTTGATGTTTTCACGGACCGTACCCTTGAAAAGCCAGGTATCCTGAAGCACCATGCCGAAGTTGGCACGCAGCGCATCCCTTGACATTGTGTAAATATCGGTACCGTCAATGGTGATAGTACCCGAATTTACGTCATAGAATCGCATAAGAAGGTTTACGATTGTGGTTTTACCGGCTCCCGTGGGACCTACAATAGCGGTGATGCTGCCCGGCTTTGCCACAAATGAGAGGTCATCAATAAGAGGTCTGTCCTCTACGTAACGGAAGGAAACATCCCTGAATTCAACCTCACCGTGAAGCACCTCCCGATGGTCATTGGTACAGTCGTCGGGAATTTCATCAACCTCATCAAGCATACCGAACACTCTTTCGGCGGAGGCAAGCGAGGACTGAATGTTGTTTATAATTTTGGAAACGTTGACAATGGGGCCGGAGAACATTGATGAATATGACAGGAACTTGGAGATATCACCGATACCGCCGAATGACGAGGGGGACATTGTGCCGGTCTTCACGCCGATGAAGAACATACCGCCGAGAAGACAGAGGGAAACGTAGTTCAGATTCTGAACGAGTGTAAGAACGGGACTGAGTATACCCGAAATCATATTCGCCATAAAGGCATTCCTGCCCAGACGTTCTGTTATTATGCGGAATTCCTTTACGGATTCATCCTCGTGGCCGAACATACGAACAATTGTATGACCTGCATACATTTCCTCAATATGTCCGTTAAGATCACCCATAGTATCCCAGTAGCGTCTGAACCAAACCTTGGAAATTCTTGAAACCTTATAGGAAACAAGGGCAGACACGGGAACAAGGCAGATAGCGGCAAGGGTCATAGGAATATTTCCCGTGCGGCACATCATAATGAATGAGCCGACAACCTGAATAATGCTTGTCATAACAGTAAGAATACTGCTTTTGAGGCTTCCGCTTACGTTTTCTATGTCATTTATTATTTTTGAAATTACCTGTCCCTTGGTCTGCTTATCATAATAGCTTAAGGGAAGATGTGAAAGCTTGCTGTTAAGGTCAGCTCTCAGCCCGCACACCAGACGCTGGGACACTCCCGCTGAAACAAATTCCTGCAGGAAGGTAAATATACTTGCTCCGGCATAAAGCCCTGCAATAGCTGCAAGATGGCCATACGTAGCGGAAAAATCAATTGTTCCGCCTGCAAGCCTTGCATCAATCTGCTGCTGCAGAATTGAGAGTATATCACCCATATAGTCAGGGGCGATAACATTACAAAGCGTGCTTGCCATTGAAAAAAGCACAACAAATACCATAGGCAACGAGTGAGGCTTTATAAGAGCGAGGAAGCGGAAAAACGTACCCTTTGCGTTTTCGGGCTTCTGCTCCTCCTTTCGGTCGGTACGGTAGGCTGAATAACGGCTCTGATATTCCTCTTCGGGGACTGAAAGCTTCTTTTTCTTACTCACCGTTATTCACCTCCTCCAGTGCATCCTCCGAAAGCTGGGTAACAACAATTTCGCGGTAAAGCTCACAGTCTTCAAGAAGCTCCTTGTGAGTGCCCACGCCTACGGGCTCACCGTTATCGAGGACGATTATACGGTCGGCATTAAGCACGGTGCCGACACGCTGTGCAACAATTATAATATTAACATCTGAAAGATTTTCACGAAGCGAAGCACGAAGACGGGCATCCGTTGCAAGGTCAAGAGCAGAGAAGGAGTCGTCAAACACGATAATCTCGGCTCCCTTGACTATTGCACGGGCTATTGAGAGCCTCTGCTTCTGACCGCCCGAAAAATTCTTACCTGCCTGGGAAACAAAGGAGTCAAGACCGTCGGGAAGCGAATCCACAAAGGATTTTGCCTGAGCAATTTCAAGAGCTCGCCAGACTTCGGCATCGGTTGCATCCTTTTTGCCGAAGCAGATATTATCTCTTATGGTGCCGCTGAAAAGATAAGCCGTCTGCGGAATAAATGCTATGCGTCTTCCGATTTCCTCGGGGCTTAAATCCTTTACATTAACATCTGCAATTCTGACCTCACCCTCACTTACGTCATAAAGACGGGGAATGAGATTGCAGAGGGTGGTTTTACCGGAGCCCGTGATACCTATAATTGCGGTGGTTTCACCGGGAGCAGAGGTAAAATTTATATTCTTAAGCTCAAACAGCTTCTGCGGCTTGTCCTCCGCCTTCTTTTTCTTAAGACTGAATTTTTTCTTCTTTTCGGGTGGACGGGGCTTATACTTAAACGAAACATTGCGGAATTCAAGCTTACCTGCATCCTCTTCACGGGGAGTTACGGGATTTTCGGGAAGCTCGATATCGGAAACAGCCTCCATAATTGCCTTTATACGCCTGCCTGAAATTGCGGCACGGGGAATTGATACAATAATCGAAACAACAGAGGTAATTGCGCTGATTACAAGACCGAAAAAGGTAATGAAGGCATACATATTGGGAAGGGTGTCACGGATTTCCTCGTACTGTGTTTCAATATCAAGGTAATTAGCTGCATCCACGCTCTTGTAGACAACATAGCAGATGAGTGTATACAGAAGCATTGTTATTACGGGGAGAAAGCACGCCATAATACGGGCAGCTCTCAGAGCAAGACCCGTAAGCTCAAGGTTTGTTTCCGTAAAGCGTTTATCCTCATACTGCGTCTTATTGAAGGCCCTGATAACTCTTATACCGCTTATCTTTTCGCGCATTATCTGATTCATCTTATCAACAAGCTTCTGGACCTTTGAATACATAGGCACAATGATTGCTATAATGATAATTGCAAGAACCATAAGTACGGGAATTGAAAGAAGTGTAAACCTTGCGAGCCCGGGATTCAGCACAAATGCCATTACAAGACCGCCCACAAACATAATGGGCACGGGAATCAGAGATTTAAGGGTTGACAGCACAACATCGTGCACCTGACGCACGTCATTTGTGGTTCTTGTTACAAGAGAGGCAACACCTATCTTGTCAATATCGCTCTGCGAAAGGCGGGAAACCTTGTCAAAGATATAATTTCTGAGGGTAATTGAATAGCCGACAGAGGTTTTTGTTGAGAAATACGTGTTTGCAATTGAGCTTATGATGCTGAGCACGGTAAAGCCCAGAAGCAGCAGGCACAGCTCCCAAAGACGCTCCATATTATAAGCAAGAATGCCCTCAGAGAGAATATTTTTGGTATAATAAGGAATAAAAATCTGCATTACGGTGTTCACCGTTGCAAAAAATATTGAAAGTATCAGAGGAACCTTATGCGGTCCCAGCATCGATAAAACCTTTTTCATTCTGCGCCTCCGTACAGATTAATTCTATTTATATTACCACAAATTTATATAAATTACAATATAAACATATTATATTAATTGTTACCATACCTTTAATTTACTATAAAATAAACAACATTATTTTGTTTATTTCTACAATTTTTCCCGATTTTATTTTTTTCCCTTGTTTTTTTCTTTATTTTAAGTGATAATAAGAAAAGTTATTGCGTAAAGAATTAAACTGCGCAAAATAAAAATAAAGGATACTGAAAAATGGTTTTCTCAAGCTTATTTTTCCTGTTTGCGTTTTTGCCGGCAACGCTTATATGCTACTTTCTGTGCAAAACCGTAAAAACAAAAAACATCATTCTTCTGCTCTTCTCTCTATTTTTCTATGCATTCGGAGAGCCCGTTTACGTCGCAATTCTTGTGCTTATGGCACTGTTCTGCTGGTTATTCGCAAGGCTTATAGATACCTCGCAGAGCGACCGCGAAAAGAAGCTGTGGCTTGCAGCAGCAGTTGCAGTCTGCATCGGCTCCATAGGATATTTCAAATATATCGGCTTTGCGATTGAATCCGTAAACGCCCTGATAGGAAAGGATCTTTTTGCGGTTCCGCAGGTAACTCTTCCTATCGGTATATCCTTCTATACCTTCCAGCTGTTAACATACGTAATTGACGTTTACAGAGGCGATGTTCCTGCACAGAAAAGCTATTGGAACGTGCTTTTATATGCTTCACTCTTCCATCAGTGCATTGCAGGTCCCATTGTCCGTTACCAGGACATTGCAAATGAGATTGCGGAAAGAAAAGAAAACCTTGCCGAAATATCTCAGGGACTTACACGCTTCGCTTCAGGTCTTGCAAAGAAGGCAATTCTTGCAAACGGCTGCGGTGCTGTTGCAGATACCCTTCTTCTTACGGATGCGGCTATCGGCAACGGTGCGCTTCTTGCTGATAACATTGCGGCAATAACCTCACGCTCAGCACTTGCGCTCTGGGTCGGCATGGCATTCTATATGCTTCAGATTTATCTTGATTTCTCTTCTTATTCCGATATGGCCATAGGCATGGGCCTTATGTGCGGCTTCCATTACAAGGAAAACTTCAACTATCCCTACACCGCTTATTCCGTTACGGACTTCTGGAGAAGATGGCACATGTCCCTTTCCTCCTTCTTCAGAGATTACGTTTACATCCCTCTCGGGGGCAACAGAAAGGGCAAGGCCCGTCAGGTATTCAACCTCTTCGCAGTATGGGGACTTACGGGGCTCTGGCACGGTGCATCCTGGAACTTCGTGCTGTGGGGACTTTATTTCTTCGTGCTTCTCATCCTCGAAAAATTCGTATTCGGCAAGCTTATTGAAAAGCACAAGCTTATCAGCAGAATCTATCTTCTTGTAAGCGTATACTTCGGTTGGGTTCTCTTCAAATTCACCGATTTCACAATACTCGGAACGGTACTCAAGGGTATGTTCGGTCTTAACGGCAACCCTGCTTCCACTTATGAGGCAACAAGCTTTGTTTCGGGCTACATCTTCTTCTTTATCATCTGCTGCGTTGCATGTACACCCGTAATGAAAACCATAAAGAAGCTTTTCATAAAGTACGGCAAGGAAAGCCGTCCCGTAAATATCGCATACAGAACGCTTGATATCGCACTTCCCCTTGTGCTGATTCTTTTAGCTTCAATCTCCCTTGTAGGCGACTCCTACAATCCCTTCCTTTATTTCCAGTTCTGAGAGGAGGACAAAAGCAGTGAAAAAACTTCCTTCCGCATCAACACACAGAAAAATAAAGCTTGCCGTCACATTTGTCAGCGTGCTTATAATTTCTGCAATCTGTCTTATAATACCCTTAAGACCAACAGTTTCCGAAGCTGAAAAGAGAGAGCTTGCAAAGTTCCCCGAATTCAGCGCTCAGGCTCTTTTCTCGGGTGACTATTTCGCAGACCTTTCCACATGGTTCTCTGACACGATGCCCTTCAGGGACGGTCTTATGAACTTAAATTCCAAAATGCAGAACTTCCTCGGCACATCCGGTGTTCTCGCAGGCTTCAACGAGGGCAATCAGGGTGACGAAATTCCCGAAACACCCGTCCCCGGAGAAACACTTCCCGAGGGTGAAACAGCTCCCGAAAACACAACAAACGAGCCTGAAACCTTTGCCCCCGAAGAAATCACCTATCCTGCAGACAAGGGTGAGGCTCAGCACGTTGAACAGCTCGGCAGCATAGTAATCTGCGACAACGCAGGCTTTGAATACTATAATTTCGTGCAGTCAACTGCCGATAACTACGTAAAGGCACTTAACACCGCAGGCGCTAAATTCTCTTCAATCGCTAACGTATATGCAACCGTTGTTCCCACAAGCACAGACATCACGCTTAACGAAAAGGTAAGAGCAAAGCTCTCCGTTTCCGATCAGAAGCAGGCTATTGACTATATGCTCGGCTCCGCAACGGGAGTAAAGACCTTCAACTGCTTCAACAATATCAAGCAGCACAGAGATGAATATGTTTATTTCCGCACAGACCACCATTGGACAGCACTTGCTGCATATTATGCTTATGAAACCTTCTGTCAGGCAAAGGGTATAGCTCCCCTCCCCCTCAGCGCTTATGAGATCTGGAGCTTTGAGGGCTTCCTCGGCACGTTCTACAACGATTCCGGAAAGGATCCTGCTCTCGGAAATACTCCCGACAGAGTTGATGCCTACAAGCCCCCCTGCGAGTATTCAATGACAATCACGGACAAAAACGGAAGCACAACCTCCATGCCTATGCTTTACGATGAAACAAACGCACCTGCTTCCTATAAATACGGTACGTTCATCTGCGGCGACAATCCCCTTTCAACCATCACAAATGAAAGTAAGACTGACGGTGAGGTCTGCCTTGTTGTAAAGGAGAGCTTCGGTAATGCATTCGTTCCCTTCCTTGTATATCACTACAAGACCGTTTATGTAATTGACTACAGACACTACAACAGCTCACTTTCAAGCTTCCTTTCAGAGCATACAGTAAACGATATCATCTTTATGAATAACGTTTCAATGACAAGAAACAGCTCACTTGTAAGCGACCTCGCATCCTTCATTGCAGGTTAAAAACGGAACAAAAAATGAGGCGGTATCATAAGATACCGTCTCTGATTTTTATGCTGTCACCTGAATTTTTTCTCTCACCTTTTCCAGGAATTCATCAATAGTGGGAATATGCCCCTCACCGAACATTTCCAACCACAAAGGTGTTGGATTATCAGCCGCAATACGGATTGCAGCTTCCGATTCTCTTTTGAACTGATAAGCATCAACACCGTATTCATCTGCTATTTTTCTTAAAAACGCACTGTCCATAATTTTCATGTCCTTTCTCTTTATTTTTGGTTACATATCATAACCATTGGTTATGTTATATCATATTTTCATCGTCGTTTTTTGTTCTATTATAAAGGACACATACTTTTTTACACAAAAAAGCTCCGTATTAAAAATACGGAGCTCAGCTTTATTTCAATTTTTTCTTTGAATGAGAAATCATTGTGTCTATAACGTCATAAATTTTAACTCTGTCTTCATCACACACAGAATCAAGCTTTTCATTAAGCACGGAATCCTTTACCTTATATCCGTGATTCAGAACTTCGCAAAGAAGATAATCAGATGATACATCAAGCGCATTAGCAATTTTCACTAATGTTTCCAATGATGCAACCTTCTCCCCTCTCTCAAGCATACCTACATAAACAGACGACAAATCTATCATTTCGGCAAGGTCTTCCTGGCGTAAGCCCTTTGCAATTCTTGATTCTCTAACGTATTTACCTATACTGTTGAGCTTCATCAATACACTTCCTTAAAGATGATACTATAACCAATAGTATAGATAAAATACATCCGATCATACACTAGCTATCAAGATTGTAATATAACTATTAGTTTGTTTTTTATAAAAAAATGAGGCGGTATCGCGTGATACCGTCTTTTTTGTTGCACTTTTTTTTCGAGAAGAATAAATTTTCCTGTATTTTGTAGGGGATGGCGTCCCGACATCCCGCTTCGCTAAAATAAGTTGTCTGTGTTTTGTTCCGTGGTATCTTACAATGCTGCCTCACAGGTTCATAGCTTCTGTAATTATCCTTCAGACCTGACGGGACGTCGAGGACTGTACAGTGCAGTATGATAGGTAACAGGTTGTGCAATAAGATGGTATACAGTTTTGTGATATAATAAAGGCATTAAAAATAACCCAAAAGGAGGTTGTTGAAGTGCCTTGGAAGGACAAAACTGTG
>JAZSIM010000016.1:0-5075 GCA_045533835.1 Acutalibacteraceae bacterium | reverse complement strand
GCAAAAGAATGACATTTGTTGTAATGAACAAGGAATGGAACTAAAAAAGCGAAGTCTCCTTGCTTTTGCGGGGAGGCTTGCATTTTTTCGGAAGGTGAGAAATATAAGTGGAAAGAAAATATTCGCATATAATAGTTATAGGTGTAGACGGAGCAGGCAGCTGGTTTAAGATTGCCGACACACCTTTTTTTGATAAAATATTTGAAAACGGTGCCGTTACATACAATGCACTTTCTTCAAAGCCTACCATAAGTGCAGAGTGCTGGGGTTCAATGCTTATCGGCGTTGGTCCTGAGGTGCATAGGCTTACTAACAAACGGGTTACAGTTTTGCCTTATCCCGTATGGTCGAAGCATCCTACGGTTTTCCGCCGAATAAGAAAGGCTTACCCTAAGGCTGAGCTCGGTGCTTACTGTGAATGGAATCCTATTAATAAGGGTATCGTTGAAAAAGGACTTGGAGTAGAGAAGAAAACAGCAAAGGATAAGGAGATGACGCCTCTTATCTGTAATTATATTTATGAGAAGAAGCCGGATTTTCTTTTTGTTCATTTTGACAGCGTTGACGGTGCAGGGCACAGTAACGGATACGGAACAGAAAATCACATCAAAGCTATAAATGCAATTGACAAACTTATCGGCGATGTTTATTTTGCGATTAAAGGCGCAGGCATACTTGACGATACACTCTTTATGGTTATTGCAGACCACGGCGGTACTAATAACGGAGAAGGCAAGGGTACTCACGGCGGTTGGACTGATGAAGAGAAATATGTAACCTTTGCCGCAGTCGGCAAAAATATAAAAAGCGGTGAAATCAAAGAAATGAATATCCGTGACCTTGCAGCTATTGTCCTTTATGCTATGGGTATAGAGGCTCCCGGCTTTGATGAAAAGGGCTGGACTTCACAAATTCCAAAAAGGCTTTTTAATGATTATGAATGTGACTATCGTGATATTTCACATCTGACAGGTGCGGCACCGAGAATTTCAAAAAAGCACCACGAATCAGAGCCCGCGTAATAAACCGTGAAGACAGAGATAATGATTATTTAAAAGAGGAAGTTAAATATGAACTTTATAAAGGTTACAGATAACAAAAATGTATTCGCTGACGGTATCCACGACGATACAAAACCCCTGCAGGCGTGCATTGATGAACTGAAAGACGGAGGAACAGTTTATTTCCACGACGGTACATATCTTATTTCTGCTGCACTTATTTTCTATTCGTATCAGCATCTGAAGTTTTCGGATAATGCAGTCATTCTCAGAAGCGACAAAAGTGAACCGCTGACAAGATATCTTCTTGCTTCCTATTCCGAACCTGAATGGGGAGCTTATGAAGGTACACACGATGTTGTGATTTCAGGCGGTATCTTTGACGGTAACAAAAATCTTGATGAAAGTATAACCCTTGTGAACACAGTTCATTGTAGCAATATTACCATTGAAAATTGCAGATTCCGTCATTGTGCCCATTGGCATTGTATTGAAATTAACGGAACGGAAAACACAACTATTCAAAACTGTGTTTTTGACGGTCCGTCATACACATTCAAGACAGATATTCTTTTTAATGAACAGATTCAGCTCGATATGTCACGTCACGGTTCATACGGTCCTGTTTATAACTGTGACGGAGCTCTCATTGATTTCAAGAGTGACGATACTGTCTGCCGTAATATAGTAATCAGAAACAACATTTTCAAATGTGACGGTTTCCCCGGAGTTGGTCACCACGGAGATATTGATCACCACAATATCCTTATTGAAAACAATATTTTTGACGGACCCTCGGGAAGAATCGGTAAAAGCAGAGGCTACATATTCTTCAGACCTATGGTTTATGACCTCACAGTCAGAAACAATGCGTTTCTTGCTCCCGAAGAAACCGATTCGCCAAGCTACGGAATTATATTTGAAAATCCCGATGAGAGTAAACTGTTGACAGAGGGAAATATATTCGTCGGCAAAATTGACAAAGAGGTAATTACGGGTACAGGTGAATAAGATGTTGAACTCTTTAAGCAATAAAAAATCGAATTTTCTTATTTTTCTCTGCTGGGCCGCTTATACGGTTGCCTATGTAGGAAGACTTAACTATAACGCTTCAATGGTTGAAATTCTGTCTCAGATGGGCACAACTAAAGAGGCGGCAGGAACTGTCAGTTCATTTTTCTTTTTCGCTTACGGTGCAGGTCAGCTTATAAACGGTCTGCTTTCGAAAAAATATAACACCAAATATTCCGTTACCGTAGCTTTAGCGGCATCCTGCATTATCAACCTTGCTATGACCTTTTGTCAGGGAATAGATTCTATGAAATATCTTTGGTTCCTGAACGGTGCTTTTCAGTCAATTCTCTGGTCTTCCCTCATCAAAACATTATCGGATAATCTTGCCGACAGTAGGCTTTCAAAAGCAGTTATGGTTATGAGTACTACTGTCGCCTCAGGTACATTTTCCGCTTATGGTCTTGCTGCTCTTTTCTCATATCTCGGACTTGATTGGACAACTATATTTTATGTTGCATCAGTGCTTGTGGGTGCTGTGGCAGTATTGTGGTTTATCGGTATGAGTACCGTCAAAAACGAAAAGATAGAAAAAGAGGTTACCGAAAGAAAAGTAAAAAGCAGCTTGTCTTTTACACCAATATTTATTATAAGTATCGCTGTTATACTCATATCGGCAATATCCAACGGTTTCATAAAAGACGGCATAACAACTTGGGTGCCCTCAATTCTGAAAGAGGAATTCGGTGTACCTTCATCACTTTCTATAATTGTTACTCTGCTTCTTCCGGTGCTGTCAATTTTCGGTACATCTTTAGTAAATGTACTTCATAAAAAACAGAAGGACGAAAATGCTCTTAACGGAATTTTCTACTTCGTGACAATAATTTTTACTGTGCTTATAATACTGACACTTAACCTTAAATCAGTACCCCTTACCCTTATGCTTTTCGGCGGCATTGCCTGCCTTATGTCAGCAGTGAATAATGTTATAACAAGTGTTGTACCGCTTTATTCAAGAGATAAAATTGATTCGGGATTTTCAGCAGGGCTTCTCAATACTTTCTGCTATATAGGAAGCACTCTTGCAACATCAATGCTGGGCAAAATCGCAGATACAAAGGGCTGGAACGATGTGTTCGTTTGTATTTTGATATTTACTGCTGTTTCATTTGCTCTTTGTTTTGTTTCGGCGGTACTGAATAAAAAAGTGAAAATTAATAAGGGATGATATATTATGGTCAACAAAATAACCGATATAGTAAAAGAAGCAGGAAAGATTATCCTTTCTGCACATAATCAGGAAGACAGTGTAACTGCCAAAGAAGGTAAGAAAAACTTTGTAACAAAGTACGATGTTGCCGTGCAGAATTTCTTGTTCGAGGAGCTTGGCAAGGCTTTCCCTGATGCTGAGTTTATCGGCGAGGAAACAGAAAATGATTTTTCAACAAATGGTTTGCGTTTCATAATTGACCCCATTGATGGCACAACAAACTTTATGCAGGATTATCGCTGCAGCTGTATTTCAGTTGCTCTTTGCAAGGAAAACGAGGTTATTGCAGGTATTGTGTATAACCCATACACCAACGAGCTTTTCAGTGCCGAAAAAGACAAGGGCGCATATCTGAACGGCGACAGAATAAATGTAAGTGAACGCCCTCTTTCAGACGGACTTGCTCTATTCGGAACATGTCCCTATCATCCTGAAAATACGGACGAAACTTTCGCACTCTTAAGAAAAGTCTTTGATCTTTCCCGTGATATTCGCAGAAGCGGTACGGCGTCTTACGATATATGTATGATAGCCTGCGGCAGAGGTGAAGTTTTTTTCGAGAAAGGTTTGCGGCCCTGGGATATTGCGGCAGGAACACTGATTGTAAAAGAAGCCGGTGGCATAGTAAAAAACTACGAAGGCAAAGAAATCAGTCTTTCAACCCCCAATGATATTATTTTTGCTAACCCCAAGGCTTATGAAGAATTTAAAACTCTGATTTAAATTAGTACATAACATTTCTCTATGACTGAACTCTTCT
The DNA here is from genome assembly GCA_045533835.1 of Acutalibacteraceae bacterium. Taxonomy (GTDB): domain Bacteria; phylum Bacillota; class Clostridia; order Oscillospirales; family Acutalibacteraceae; genus RUG806. The sequence continues at coordinate 1,030 of JAZSIM010000016.1, read as the reverse complement.
ATAAGTTCTTTGGCATTCAGCGGTATTGTGATTGCGAAGTTACTCATTGGTAAACTAAAACTCAATAAATAAACCAACCGCCGGGAAGTAAAATCCTCAGCGGTTGGAATTTATTAAAAATATTGTTCGTGTTTTTCGTATTTTATTGACAAAGCACCCTTTGATAAATATAATAAAGATAAATTGTACTCAGGTTTACTTTGTGCTAAAACATTTTGAAAGGGGCGATGATTTGTCGAATTTTAGAAGTGAAGCAGAAACCAAAGCATTACACAGAAAAATCCTCACAGCCGCAACAGCTTTGTTCATTCAGAAAGGCTATGAGCGAACAAAAATAACCGACATTGCAAAGCTGTCCGGTGTACCTAAATCAAAGATACTTTATGAAATGAACAGCAAAGAGGAAATTCTGTGCCTGTTGGTGAGAAAATTTCTTGACGGCGTAACATCTAAATCTGACCGAGTCGCAAAAGAACTCACCGACGACAAAGTGCTTATCTTCATAGCAAATGAGGTTTTGCAGCTATATATGGCGGAAATGAGTGAGGATATGCGTAACCTTTACCTTTCAGGCTATTCAATGCCGAAAACAAGTGAAGAGGTTCTTAAACGAAGAACCGATATGATGTATGATTCCTTCAGTGAAACCTTTAAAAAATTTACGTGGAATGACTTCTACGAAACTGAAATTGCTTCAATGGGCATTATGAGAGCATATATGACAGTACCCTGCGGTATATATTTTACCATTGAAGTAAAAGCAAAACGACTCGTAACAATGCTTCTGCGTATTTATAAGGAGGAAGATGAAAAAATCACCGAGGCAATCAGCTTTATCGAAAAAATTGATTTTGCAACCGTTGCAAAAGAGGCGGTGCAAAGTGTTTTCGATGAACTTCAGATACACACCCAAAACTCTTTCCCGAAAGGAGAATAAACAATGAAAAAATTCTTATCAATCATCCTCTCAATCTTAATGGTTGTGACAACAGTACCTTATGCCTTTGCGGCGGCAACAGTTGCGAGCGGC
>JAZSIM010000083.1:0-5221 GCA_045533835.1 Acutalibacteraceae bacterium | reverse complement strand
CGGGAAATATGCACGAGACATCAAAGGAGCTTATGGGACCTTATACCCACGATGACGGCTTTGATGCTCTTGTGAGATACTATACCAACGGCGGCTCATATGAGGGTGCAACAACCTACACCCTTCCTGACGGCAGATGGTGCCTTATGCTTGATTTCTTCGGCTGTCCGGGGGAGCAGATGGGCTACGTTCCCTTTGTTTCAAAATATCCCGGTGATACGGCATTTAAAAGAGCCGACAGCGAATTTTCCTTCCCTTACGGCTTCAAGCACGGAAGATTTATTGAAATAACCGACGAGGAGTACGAAAGACTCAAAAATTATTACAAAAATTAAAGCAAACGGGGAATTGATTATTTTTAATAATCGGTTCCTTAGTTTTTTTTCATTGTAGCTTTTCTGTAAAATGCTTGACTTATAAGAGTTCTTCTAGTAAAATGCACTTAATAACTTAAATGCTGTGAAGATATTAAGACTGTCAAGGAGCGTTTTCAGAGAGCCGCCGTCCGGTGTAAGGCGGTAACGGAATTTTCAGTCTGTCTCGTATCGGAGCACGGCTCCTGAAAAATGCAGTAGGGAGCTGCGGAGGGTCCCGTTACCAAGACCGGGGGCTTGTATGAGCCCGGAAAAGCGGCTGTTTTCAGCAATCACGGGTGGTACCGCGGTAAAGAATATTTATCGTCCCTGAAATTAATTTTTCGGGGACATATTTTTTTGTGTTAAGGAGTTACAAATGAGAAACATAAGAATTACAGATAAAACCTTTTCCTGTCTTACGGGAGAATTAAGCTTCCGTGAAAAGACGGAAATTGCAAAGCAGCTTGATAAATTGGGGGCTGATGTAATTGAGCTTCCCCCCATAAAGAGCGAAAAGGCGGACGTGCTTCTTATCAAGAATATTGCAAGTGTTGTTGAAAAAAGTGCGCTTTCCGTTACGGCAGGCTTCACAAGGGAGTCACTTGAGGCGGCATTTACCTGTATAAAGGATGCAAAGCATCCCGTTATCAACGTTGCCCTTCCCGTATCTCCCGCGCAGATGGAGTATATGTGTGCATTGAAGCCCGAAAAAATGCTTCTTCGCATTGAGGAGCTTGTTGCCTTAGCAAGAGCACTTACTGCCGATGTTTGCTTTACCGCACTTGATGCTACGAGAGCGGAAAAGGAATTCTTATATAAGGCAATTGACTGCGCTGTCAGAAGCGGAGCTTCTTCCGTGACTCTTTCCGAGGATGCAGGTGTTACCGATGCTGAGGAATTCGGTGACTTTGTACTCGGTGTTTTTGAGAATTGCCCCTCTCTTGAGGGTAAGGAGTTATACGTTGACGTGTGCGACAGCATAAATATGTCAACGGCATCCGTTGCCGCTGCTCTCAAAAACGGCGCACACGGAATAAAGACAACGGTTGCAGGCAAGGCTTATGCCAATATCTGCGATGTTTCGGCATATCTTTCCGTAAAGGGTGAGAAGCTCGGAGTAAAATGCGGTATAAACACCGTAAAGCTCGGAAACGTATGCGAGAAAATTGCCGAAATTACCGAAACTAAAAATCAGAAGCATACCCCCTACGGCTTTAATTCCGAGAGTGACGAAAACGTTGAGCTGCATAAGGATGACGATTATCAGACCGTTGCCGCTGCAGTAAGAAAAACGGGCTATGATTTAAGCCCCGGGGATATGTCACGCGTGTTTGAGGAATTCGGAAAATTAGCCGAGGCAAAGGAAATTATCGGCGTAAGAGAGCTTGAGGCCATTATTGCATCCGTTGCGATTCAGGTGCCCTCAACCTACCGCCTTGTAAGCTACGTAATAAATTCAGGTAACGTTATTACCGCAACTGCAAATCTCTGTATAGAAAAGGACGGCAGGGAATTAAGAGGTGTTTATGTGGGTGACGGCCCCATAGATGCTGCCTTCCTTGCAATTGAGCAGGTTGTGGGACATCATTTTGACCTTGATGACTTCCGTCTTCAGTCCGTAACCGAGGGCAGAGAGGCTATGGGACAGGCTCTTGTAAAGCTGCGCTCGGATTCCGGTAAGCTTTATTCGGGCAGCGGTATTTCCACCGACGTAATAGGAGCCAGCATCAAGGCGTATCTTAACGCCCTTAACAAAATCGCCTTCGAGGAGAACAGATAATGAAGCTCTCTTTTTCCACAAGATATATGCCCCCAATGAGCCTTTCCGAATATCTCAGTCTTGCAAAGGAGCAGAAATTCGGGGCAGTTGAAATTTACGATATATTTGATCCCTGCTTCGGCGGAGAAAAGCCCTCGTTTACGGGGGCAGGCACGCTTTCAACAAAAAGAAAGCTTCTGCACACGGGACTGAATATCTCACAGCTTTGCCTTCCCTTTGATATTTCCGATAAGGAACGCTTCCGGGAAAACCTTGAAAAGGCAAAAATCATTATAAAAACAGCCGCAGAGGCGGGTGTTGATTACGTTAAAGCAGCAGCCTACCTTGACGGTGACACCGCTGAAAAATTCCTGTCTGAAATAAAGCCCCTTGCCAAAGAAAAGGGCGTTGTTATTCTTGTTGAAACAGACGGTATATACAGTAATTCCGCGACTCTCTGCGAGTTTCTCGACCGCTTTGCAACGGGTAGCATTGCCGCCTGCTGGAATATGTTTGCTACGTATTTCGCAGGTATGGAGGATGGTGAAACCACCATTAAAAACCTCGGCGCTTACGTAAAGAGCGTTAAAATCTGCGACGGTGACGAAAACGGAAGCCCCGTGCTTTTAGGTGAGGGAAAGCTGCCTGTAGCAGATATGATAAATGCTCTCAGAAGCGTTAATTTCGGCGGCTTCATAAGCCTTGAGTGGAATACCGAATGGCTTCCCGAAATTGACGATTATGAGGTAATTCTTACCTTCTTTGAATCGCATATTTCATCCTACGGCAATCCCCGTAAGAACAAGCAGCATCTTTACAGAAACAAGACGGGTGACGGCAGATTCATCTGGAAGAAGGAGCAGCTTATTGATATGACCTTCCCCCAGGTGCTTGACGCGCAGTGTGAGGCATTCCCCGATCAGATTGCCTTCAAGTACACCACTCTTGATTATACGAGAACCTACAGACAGTTCCGTGATGACGTTGACACCTTTGCAAGAAGCCTTATCGCTCTCGGTGTGCGTCCCGGAACACACGTTGCCGTGTGGGCAACAAACATCCCACAGTGGTATATTGCCTTCTGGGCAACCACGAAAATCGGCGCCGTGCTTGTAACCGTCAACACGGCTTACAAAATCCACGAGGCAGAATACCTTTTCAGACAGTCCGATACACATACCCTTATTATGATTGATTCCTACAGGGATTCAAATTATAAGGAAATCGTAAAAGAGCTGTGTCCGGAGCTTAAGAACACCGTTCCCGGCAAGTCCCTTCACTCAAAAAGACTGCCGTTCTTAAGAAACGTTATTACCTGCGGCTTCTCCATGGAGGGTGCCATGACCTGGGATGAGGCTATAGAAAGAGGAAAGTCCGTGCCCGTGGAGGAGGTTTACCGTTATGCCTCTCAGGTCCACAAGGACGATGTATGCAATATGCAGTATACCTCGGGTACAACGGGCTTCCCCAAGGGCGTTATGCTTACCCACCACAATGTTGTAAATAACGGCAAGTGCATAGGCGACAGAATGGATTTGTCCACGGCAGACCGTATGATGATTCAGGTGCCTATGTTCCATTGCTTCGGAATGGTGCTTGCAATGACGGCATCGATGACCCACGGTGCATCAATTATGCCCCTGCCGTATTTCTCCCCGAAGCCTGCACTCGCTTGCATCAATAACGAGAAAATCACCGCCTTCCACGGTGTTCCCACAATGTTTATTGCGCTTCTCGGTCACGACGATTTTGAAAGCACAGACTTTTCCTATATGCGTACCGGCATTATGGCAGGCTCACCCTGCCCCATAAGTGTTATGCAGGATGTTGTAAACAAGATGAATATGAAGGAAATCACCATTGTTTACGGACAGACAGAGGCTTCTCCCGGTTGTACCATGAGCTCAACGGACGATCCCCTTGATGTCAGGGTTGCAACAGTCGGCAGAGCTTTGCCCGAAATTGAGTGTAAAATTGTGAATCCCGAAACGGGGGAGGAATGTCCCGATAACGTTACGGGTGAATTCGTAGCCCGCGGCTACAACATAATGAAGGGCTACTACAAGATGCCCAAGGCCACTGCCTCCGCAATAGACAAGGACGGCTGGCTTCACACGGGCGACCTTGCCTGCCGTACCCCCGAGGGTAATTTCCGTATTACGGGAAGACTCAAGGATATGATTATCAGAGGCGGCGAGAATATCTACCCCAAGGAAATCGAGGAGTTCATATATACCCATCCCAAGGTCAGCGACGTGCAGGTTATAGGCGTGCCGGACGAGGCTATGGGTGAGGAGATTATGGCCTGCATTATCCTTAAGGAGGGGGAGGAAATGACCGTAGCCGAAATGAAGCAGTACGTGCTTGATCACATGGCAAAGCACAAGGTGCCCAAGTACATTGACTTCGTTACGGAATTCCCCATGAACGCCGCAGGAAAGATACTCAAGTACAAAATGCGTGAGGATGCCGTAAAGAAATTCGGTCTTCAGAAGGCGGACTCCATAGTAACCGCATAATTAATTAAATTAATGTATTCTATTATATTTGTTATGTTGACAAATATATGTTCTTGTGATATTATTCATTCAATGGCTGTGACGAAGAGGTCCGAAATCTATCTGATTACAGAGACACGGCGGCAGGTGTGAGCCGTGAGACGATTCTTTCAAGGGGCTATCGCTTCCGAGCCGGAAATGCGAAATAACAGTAGTGTTTCCCGGGTATGCTCCGTTAGTGCAAAGGAGTTGTCGGACTCCCCGAGGGGCAGAAACACAGTTTTCTGCAATTTGAGTGGTACCGCGGAAAAAAGTTTTTTCCGTCTCAAAGGTTTTTCTTTGGGACGGATTATTTTTTTATTACATAAAGGAGGTTTTTTTTCTATGCCGACGACAACGAATACAGACAATCAGCTTTTTGAGGTTGCACGCCGAATTAAGGAGATGCGTTCCATCTGCGATTATTCGGTTGAGGAAATGGCCGCAAAAACCGAGGTTACACCCGAGCAGTATGCTTCCTTTGAATCGGGTGCTGAGGATTTACCTTTTTCTTTTATTCATAAGTGCGCTCTTGCCTTTGATATCGGTATAACCGACCTTCTTGAGGG
>JAZSIM010000070.1:0-72025 GCA_045533835.1 Acutalibacteraceae bacterium | reverse complement strand
CAAATGTTTCAAGGTACATTTTCATGTCAGGCGATTGGGAGGTGCTCGAAGAAATTCAGGAGCATTACCGTAAGGTTGGTAAGCCGGAGGGATTGCGTTTCGGTGCTAATATCCGTTTTATCAATGAAAAGACTATGGATTTTGTTAAACGCTCTGATCTCTGGGAGGTCGGTCTTAATAACGAGGCATTTACCAAAGAGGACGTGGATATGTTTGAGTCTATGGGAATCAAGGTGTTTTCAAATCTCGGCGATTATCCGGAATGGTGGCAGCAGATATGTGATATGGGCGTAACCGGCTTCAAAACCAATTTCCCCGATGCCTACACCGAGTGGTGGTTAAGCACTCATTAAAAAGTGCGCAGGTTCTGTTTTTATAATCAGCCTGATAAATAAAAATTGACGAAGGGAGATTTTTTATGACCCCCAAAGAACAATGTGAAGGCTTGCTTGACATACTGCTCTCAGCTTCGGAGAATCTTCTCAGAAAGAACGGAGAGTTTTATCCCATCGGTGCGGTCCTGACAAATGACGTTGTTGCGACACTTACAGCAGTACATACAGATAATGAATTTCCTGATTCCAAATGTGTTATCAGGGATTTGATTTCTTCACATAAGCAGATGGCACAGAAGAACGAGATTATCGCCAGCGGTATTGCCTGGAACGGCACAGCTTCTTCTGACGGAAATTCTTCTGATGCAATAATTGTCAGTCTGGAGCACAAGGACGGCTATTCTGTTGTTGTGGGCTTGCCTTATAAAATCGGCTTGTTTAAGAAAATCAAATTTGGTGAATTGTTTGCACAGACCGGAAATAGTGATGTTTTCTGAATAATCCAGCTTGATAAATCCCACTTTGCCAAACATTCTCAATTTTTGACAAAAACAAGCTGTAATCACAAACAAAGGACTTCTCAGGAGGTCCTTTGTTTTTTTATCCAAGCCGACAGACTTGGTATATTATCATACCGCAGGTGTGTATCAAAATGCTTTCGCAATGATGAAATATAATTTTTTTGCATGGATTTTTGTTTTATTTGACTTTTTATTATGATTTTGTTACATTTAACACATAAATCAAAGAAAAACTCTTGACTTTTACCTAAGGTAAAAATGTAAAATCGTCATTGTAAAGGGGGAATAGCCATGAAAATTAAAGAGGTTATCACAAAAACAGGTCTTACTGACCGCGCAATAAGACTTTATATCGAAAAAGACCTTGTAAAACCCGAATATGACGAAAATTATAATGGCAGAAAAAGTATTGATTTTTCTGAAAATGATGTTGAACAACTTAAAAATATCGCCTTGCTTCGTAAAGTCGATTTCTCAATTCCGGAAATTAAAGCCTTACAAGAGGGGGGCGAAACAGCACAAAAAACCATAAAAGAATATATAGACAGGACAAACGAGAAAATTCAGTTCAGCAATGAGATAATTGAAAAAATAAGTACGCTTTTAAATGAAGAAAATATTACAATTGAAATAATATGCGAAAAGCTTTCGGGCAATTTAGAAAACGAAAAAGTCCCTGCAGAAGATATGGAGCTCTCGCCCAAAGAGCATAAAGATAAAACAGTTTTTACCGTAATCTCTGTTTTTGGTATGGTATTCTCGGGAATTGCAATTTTTCTAATTTTAATATCTAATGTAGGATACTACAGATTTCCCGCTTTCGTGCAATATGGTATAAATGTTGATGAACTGTCAGTTGAAAGTGTTGTTTCATTATTATTTATTACATTTACCAAAAGTCTTTTTATTGTTCAATTTGCCTTGAGCTTTATTGTTTTTGTTATTTACAGAATAAATAAAAAAATCGGTAAAACGAAGGATAAGAAAAAAGTTATTTCTGTTATTCTTGTTGTTTTATTTGCGATTTCCTTGTTATTATCTCCTGTCGCAGCTATCTTTCATGCTTTTTCTTTTGAATCCAGAACAGAGAATCCGGATAATTATTTAAAAATAGACCATGGTGTCAGCGTATTATACAGTGCAGAAGACCTTTTTATTTTTCCTCGTGCTATTCCGTTGGATGCTGAAAGTGAATTTCCTCACATAGGTAAAAATTATTCTGATACAACAAAATATTATTACAGATATTCACCGGATCTGTTTGGCTATTCTCAGGATATTTTTGCTGAATGGAAATTATTTTCACATAATTATGATAATGAAAAAGAAAGAGTTTTAAGCCTTGATGGTATCGTGAGAGAAGAAGAAACAGGGGATTGGAGCATAGTTTATTTTTGGGAAGAAATTGATAAAGACTCTGATTCTGATTTTTGTGAATATTACAGATTTTTATTCTTTGCTTACAACGATAAGACACAGACTGTCAGATATGTTTTTGCAGCAGGTGACGAACAAGATATAGGAACACCGTATTTCACAGATGTTGATTGGAATTGAGCGTGGATTTTGAACCGTTTTAATCTTTAACAAAAATGAGTTGGAAACACAGAAATCGACGAATTTCGTAAGGAGTTTGTCGATTTTACTTTTTTTCGTTCAGCATTCACTCTTGGTGCTTGTCGGAAGTGATAAGTAACAGTAAATAGTGAAAAAGTGCCGGCGGGACACCTGCCCCCGATTGTAATTTCAGATTAAATGTGATAAAATTATCAGTACGATAATCTGAAAGGATGTTAATTATGATTGACAGGTCTGAACTGCACACCGATGTTCTTGTTCTCGGAAGCGGTCCTGCCGGGTTTGCAGCAGCATACAGCGCTGCTAAAAATGGTGCAAATGTAATTCTTGTTGAGCAAAGCGGCGATGTGGGCGGAATTTCAACCTCCGGACTTATGAGCCATTGGACCGGCAGCTGCGCAAGCCCCTTGTATTATGAAATTCTGAGAAGATCAGCCGAAAACAACGAAGGTGAATATAAAAATAAAATCACAAATCTGATTGACCCCGAAAAGCTGAAAACACTCTATCTTGAAATGCTTTATGAGGTTCATTGCAAAGTGATGCTTTATACCTTTGCTGAGGATGCAATTTGCGACGGAGATAGAATTCTCGGAGCAACCGTCATAAACAAATCAGGCAGAACAGATATTTATGCAAAAATCACGATTGATGCCACGGGTGACGGTGATATTGCCGCAAAAGCAGGTGCGGAATTTATTCTCGGCAGAGAAAGTGATAACAAAATGCAGCCGGCAACGCTTATGTTCAAGGTTGGCGGAGTTGATTATGACAGAGCAGTATTTTTAGGTTCATTTGAATCAACCTATGAAACTCCGCGAGGCGAACTGCAGGCACTTGCAAAAGAACACATCCCTTATCCTGCGGGACACATTCTCACTTATGAATCAACTCTCCCCGGTGTTGTTACATGCAATATGACAAATGCAATTGATATTGACGGCACCAATGCAGATGACCTGACTCGTGCCACACTTACTTGTCGCAGGCAGATGAATGATATAGTTAAATATCTTCGTGAATTTGTTCCGGGGTACGAAAACTGTTATATCATCAGCTCCGCATCTCTTATCGGTATTCGTGAAACAAGGCATTTCAAAGGCAAATATACCTTGACTGAGCAGGATATTTTGGAAGCCGAAATCTTTGACGATTATGTTGTAAAGGATGCCTACTTCAATTTTGATGTGCACAATATTACAGGAGCAGGGCTTGATAAAACAGGTGTGCAAAAGCACTTCAGCCAGGATAATGGGTATACAATACCTTATCGGTGCTTATTGCCTGAGGTCAAGGAAAATCTTTTGCTTTGCGGAAGAAACATTTCAGGCACACATATGGCACATTCAAATTTCAGGGTCATGCCTATCTGCATCGGAATCGGTGAGGCTGCGGGTGTTGCTGCGTACATAGCTGTTTCACAAAAACGAAGCCTGAATGATATTGATGCAAAAGAAATAAGGAGAATTATAAAAATATAAGCACTGTTCAATTTGTTGCCGTGTAATCCGGTATCAACGTCTTGATATGCTATGAACCTGAAAACAATCAAAATTTGTAGGTGGTGTAAAATGCAGAATTACCGTAAGCCGGCAGAAGAGGACGGATATATTAAAAATCAATATATTGCTTTGAAAAAAGTAAGAGCTTTAATATTAATGAAAATTTCATGTATTGTTGTGCCTTTCGGATTGATTCTGATTATTCTTGCAGGTATTATTCTGAGCACACCTTCCCCCGACAAATGGAAGCATAAAGATATTACTTTTTCTGATATTACCTTTGAAACCGCCATCAGATATGAAAAATATTTCCTGAACACAACTGAGGATGGTAGTTTTTTGCTTCCGTCGGACAAAGATGAAGTCGCAATATTAAAGCAGCAGCTGAAGCCTGATCAGCAATATCATATTATATATTCAGAAAATATTTTCTTTCAAATTATTGAATCATTATCGTCTGATGACGGTGAGCTTGTAAAGCTGGAGAATTCTGTTGCTAATTGGAAATATAACAGAACGGTGCTCTACACTGTTGTTGCATTTGTATTAGTGTTAATTTTTATAGGAAGCTTTTGGGAGTGTAGAAAAGAACGTCGGCAAATTAAGGTAATTAAGTCTAAAATCACCGACAGAATGAACAGAAAAAACTAAAGCTCTGAAATGTAATGTACTGCAAAAAACAAAGAAATTCGTAGAGCTTATATCTTAAATGACAGCAAAAAAGAAGCACGGAAATATCGTGCTTCTTTTAATTTTGTCTTATATCATAAATATGATACTGCAAAGAAATATATTGATCGTCCCCCCGTAACCGTAAAAGCAAAAATGCAGCAGATTGAGCGGGGACTCAAATTCCCCTACGGAAGCATCGCAAGAAAAACACCGAAATCAAGAGCTCCGTTAACAGAAATGCAGGAAACTGAGCTTTGTCCGTGCGGCTGTGCGAAGCTCAGAATGACGGAAATGCCGTTGCTTAAAAAGTAAGCTGATTATTGGATTTTCTGTTGCGTAATTAATTTAAAAATATATTCTTGATTTTTATGTATTTTTATTATAAAATAATACCATTAAAATACAGGAGTGATATTATGAAAGCTATTTTCTCTCTTCTTCTTATTTTTGTTATGGCTATTGCCAATTTCTTCGGCGGATTTGCCGCAACACCTGCTGATTTAGCAGCTGCTGAGGATGCTTATGAGGTAAAGCTTACCGCAACCGAAAAGGCTCTTCTTAAAACAGTTTTTGAAACAGAAACTGCATGGCTTGCTTCCTTACAGCTTGAAAACGGTGCAATTCCCATGACAAAGAATCCCAACGGTACTGTTACAATGAATCCCTATTTTGCTGACGTTGCCGCACTTGCTCTTCTTGACAATGCAGAGAAGTATTCAGAAAACGTTAAGAAGTATATGGATTGGCATTTCGCACATCTCAACACCAATAAGACTGATTACAACAGAATGGACGCTACTATTTACGATTACAATATTACCCTTGAAAACGGTAAAATCGTAAAGGAAGAAAGCAAGGGCTCTTATGACTCAACAGACTCTTATGCAGCAACCTTCCTTACTGTTGTAAACAAGTACTATGAAAAGACAGGCGACAAGGCATACGTTATTGCAAACGCCAAGGACATTGCAAGAGTTGCAGAGGCTATGCTTTATACTCTTCAGATGGGTCTTACCTATGCAAAGCCCGATTATAAGGTAATGTATCTTATGGATAACTGTGAGGTTTATGAGGGCTGTGTAAGCGCTGCAAAGCTTCTTAAGGTTATTTCTTCCGAGTCTGAAGACTACGATATCACAACCACAAAGACTGCTTATGCAGCTCAGTGGATTAAGGATACTGTTGAAAGCAAGATGTGGAATGCTGAAGGCAAGTATTACGAGCCCGGACTTTTCACCGACGGCAGCGCAGCATTTGAGTTCAAGTGGGATGAATTCTATCCCTGTGCAACTGCACAGCTTTTCCCCATTGTTCACGGTCTTATCGGTGCTGACACCATCCGTGCAAAGCAGCTTTATGACACCTTCTCAGAAAACTTTGACTGGGCAGGCTACAATATACCCAGTGAATTCTGCTGGGGTTCAAACGTATATGCAGCAGCACTTGTTGGTGACGTTGACAGTGTTATGGAGTATATGGCAAACTATACTCCCGGTATGCTTCTTCACAGCTATCCTCTTTATAACGCCGATATTGCAAGAGTTGCCATGGCAGCTTATACGCTTCTCAGCGCATAAGGGAAAATACATAATAAAAGAAGCTCCGGAAAAACCGGAGCTTTTTTGCTGTATGAAAAATCCCCCGGTAAAACGGGGGATAAGTGTTTTATATGCTTTTTGCAATTTCAACCGCTGCCTTGCATTTCTCTGCAATTTCGTCGGGTGTACCCTTCATCATCCAGCTGCCGCCTACTGCAAAAATCTTTTCCCATTTAAGATATTCAGCGAGATTTTCGTCTGAAATACCGCCTGTGGGAAGGAAGTTTACCTGGGGGAATGCTGCAGCGAGAGCCTTCATAGTGGAAAGACCGCCGTAGTTTGAGCAGGGGAAGAACTTGATTGTCTTACAGCCGTAGGAGATAGCTGTCATAACCTCTGTGGGGGTTACGCATCCGCCGAGGTAGGGGATGTTTTTTTCGTTGCAGAGTGCTGCAACCTCCTCTGAGAAGCCGGGGGATACGATGAACTTTGCACCGAGGCTTATTGCCTCCTCGCACTGAGTCTTGTTTATAACCGTGCCTGCACCGACAAGCATTCCGGGGAATTCTTCAACAGCAATTTTGATTGCTTCACCGGCACAAGCCGTTCTGTATGTGATTTCAGCAATGGGAAGACCGCCCTTTACCATTGCTGAGAGCTTGGGACGTACCTCTTCAACGGAGTTGAATACCACAACGGGTACTACCTTATACTGACTGATAAATTCATTTGTTGTCATGATGCACCTCTTATACGCCGCTATAGGCGTTGAAGCCGCCGTCAACGGGAATTACTATACCTGTGATAAATCCGCTGGCCCCGTCATCACTGAGGAAGAGAAGGGAGCCGATGAGCTCGCTTACATCACCGAAGCGGTTCATTGGTGTGCCTGAGAGAATCTTGTGGGAACGGGGAGTGGGATTGCCGTCCTTGTCGAAAAGGAGAGATCTGTTCTGATTGCCGACGAAGAAGCCGGGAGCAATTGCATTACAGCGTATGCCCATAGGTGCAAAGTGAACTGCAAGCCACTCTGTAAAGTTTGAGATACCTGCCTTCGCTGCCGAGTATGCGGGGATTTTTGTAAGGGGATGGTAAGCATTCATTGAAGAAATGTTGATGATGTTACCGCCTGTAGTGAGCATATCCTCTGCAAAAACCTGGGTTACAAGGAAGGCTGAGGTGATGTTGAGATCAAATACGAACTTAAGACCTGCCTCATCAAGGTCGAAGAAGGTCTTTACCTCTTCGCCGATGTCGGGAGTCATATATTCATTGTCTGTTGTGGCCTTGGGATTGTTTCCGCCTGCACCGTTGATAAGGAAGTTGACCTTGCCGAACTTTTCATTTATGGCCTTTTTTGCTGCAATAACGGAGTCCTTTGAAAGTGCGTTTGTTTCAACTGCAAGCGCATTTTCACCGATTCTGTCTGCAACAGCCTTAGCTGCCTCGTAGTTTATGTCAAGAAGTGCTACCTTTGCACCGCAAAGTGCCATAGCCTCAGCAAACTGGCTGATTATAGCTCCGCCTGCACCCGTAAGGGCTACTACCTTATCTGATAAGTCAACCTTAAATGGAAGTTTCATTTTATTTTGCTCCTTTTTCTATAGCTTCAAAAAGTCCGTTGATGTAGCATGCGCCGAGTGCTCTGTCGAAAAGACCGTAGCCGGGCTTACCCTGCTCGCCCCAGATGTTTCTGCCGTGGTCGGGACGTACATATTCTGTGAAGCCGCCCTCAACAAGCGCCTTTACAATGCCGTAGATGTCAAGACTGCCGGCTTCCGTAAGGTGAGCGGTTTCTCTGAAATCAAGCTCGTTGGAATATGCTATATTTCTTATATGTGCGAAATGGATTTTGTTTCTTTTTGAATATTCATAAGCCATTTCAATAAGGTTATTGTTCCTGCCGGCACCGAGTGAGCCGGTACAGAAGGTGATACCGTTGGTGTCATCGGGTACTGCTGCAAAAAGTCTTTCGTAGTCTTCCTTGCAGGATATGATTCTGGGAAGACCGAAAACGTCCCACGGCGGATCATCGGGATGTATAGCCATGCTGATACCGACCTCGTTGCAGACGGGAATAATTTTCTTAAGGAAATAAACAAGATTATCAAAAAGCTGCTCGTGGGAAACGTCCTTGTAGCTGTCAATAAGGGCATTAAGCTCGTCTGATGTATAGCTTTCGTCCCAGCCGGGGAGTGAGAGATTTCTTGGATCGAGGCTCATAATTTCCTCATGGTTGTAGGAAAGGCTGTTGGAGCCGTCAGCCGCAACTGTTCTGAGGTTAGTTCTCAGCCAGTCAAAAACGGGCATAAAGTTATAGCAGATGCACTTTACGCCGACCTCGCTGAGGCGTCTTATATTTTCACAATAGTTTTCGATGTATTCATCACGGCGTCCGCGTCCGAGCTTTATATCCTCGTGAACGGGAACGGATTCGATAACCTCCATTTCAAGACCTGCGTTGTCACACATCTTTTTAATGGAGGCAATTGTTTCTCTGCTCCACACATTACCTACGGGAGTATCGTAAACAGCAGTAACAACGCCCGTCATGCCGGGAATCTGCTTTATTTTTTCGAGTGAGATACAGTCATCGGGACCATACCAGCGAAAAGTCATTTTCATAAGTGATTCTCCTTATCTGTTAACTCGGGCACTGCCGCCCTTAACAATATTTTCAACTTCCTTAAGCACTGCTGTTGAGGTGTCACCGGGCGTGGTCATTGCAAGAGCACCGTGGGCAATGCCGTAATTTACAGCAATTTTTGCATCGTCATAGGTCATAAGGCCGTAAATAAGACCTGATGCAAAGGAGTCGCCGCCGCCGACTCTGTCGTAGATTTCAAGTGCGGGAAGCTCCATACCCTTGAATACCTCGCCGTTTGAATAAACCATTGCACTCCAGTCATTTATTGAAGCGGAGCGTACTGTGCGCAGAGTAGTTGCAATAACCTTGAAGTTGGGGTATACCTTAGTAACCTCTCCGAGCATCTTCTTGTAGCCGTCAATGTTAAGCTCCTTGAGATTCTCATCGTTGCCTTCGATTTCAAAGCCGAGGCAAGCGGTGAAATCCTCCTCATTGCCGATCATAACGTCAACGTAGGGGGCAATAGCCTTATTGACCTCCTGAGCCTTTTCCTTTCCGCCGATGGTTTTCCAGAGAGAGGGACGGTAGTTAAGGTCGTATGATACTATAGTGCCGTATTTCTTTGCAGCCTTTACAGCCTCAATAACAACCTCTGCCGTGCTTTCTGATAAAGCAGCGAAAATACCGCCCGTGTGAAGCCATCTGACACCGAGGGTGCCGAAAATGTAATCCCAGTCCACATCACCGGGCTTTAACTGAGAAATTGCAGTATTTCCTCTGTCGGAAACACCGTTTGCCCCTCTTATTCCGTATCCTCTCTCGGTGAAATTAAGACCGTTTCTGACGCTTCTTCCGATTCCGTCATAGGGAACCCACCTGATAAAGGAGGTATCAACACCCCCCTGAAGGATGAAATCCTCAATAAGTCTTCCGACGTCATTGTCTGCAAATGCGGTTACAACCGCTGTCCTGAAGCCGAAGCAGCGGCGAAGTCCTCTTGCTACGTTATATTCTCCGCCGCCCTCCCAGGCACGGAAGGAGCGTGTTGTTCTGATTCTTGTATCGCCGGGGTCAAGACGGAGCATTACCTCTCCGAGAGCTATCATATCGTAAGCGCAATCTTCTTTTTTTCTCAGTTCAATCATAGGGCACCTCTTAGTATTCTGAAATTATACGCAGTCTGTTTATTGCTGCATACGCTTTTTGTACAAATTGCTGCAGAGTAAAATGAATATACTTGTCCGTTCTTGCGCCGGGCAGGTCAATCTCAAGCATAAGCGAGCCCTTGTAATTGTACTTATTCAGAAGCTCTGCGGTTCTTCTGAAATCAATCTGTCCGTCAAAGGGCAGAAGGTGCTCGTCGCAGTTGTAAATCATATTATTGTCGTGTATGTGTGTTGCTATACATCTGTCACCGAAAAGGGGCATATATTCACGGCCTCTTGCAAAGCACTTTTCGTGTCCGACGTCCCAGCAGAAGCCGACATTTGTTTCCTTTCCGTACTGCTCGAGAATCGTTGCAATGTTTCCGAGCTTTCTCTGATTTTCAACGGCAATTTTAATATTTTTCCTGTCGGCGTAATTTACAAGTCTGTCGAAGTTCAAAAGTCCGGCATCCGTTACCGGCGGGCAGTTTTCCTTTGAGCTTAAATGTGTTATAACTGTTCCGATTCCGTTATCGGCAGCAAGGTCGACGCTGTGACAGAGAATATCAATCAGCTTTTTGCCTTCTTCCTTATCCCAGAGTCTGTTTATTCCTTCAAAGGGAGCATGAAGTGTTTCATAAACAAGGTTGTATTCAAGACATTTTTTTCTTACAAATGCAACAAAGTCATCATCATTTCCGCAGGTGAAAATGCAGTTAAAGCCTGTCTTTGCAAGACAGCTGATATATTCCTCCGTGCCGAATGAGATGTCCTTTGAAACATTGATTCCTATATCCCGCAAGCTTATGCCTCCCGAACACAAATTTCCTTTTAATATTTTAACATTATAATACCGGGTTTGTCAATTATATTGTTTTCCTTAGTATTGCAAAAAAATAAGGAATTTCCCGAAGGAAATTCCTTTATGTTACTGCTTTGCTTTTGCGTTTGCCTTTTCGAGCCATGCTGCTGCAAGCTCCATTGCTTCACCAAGCCCTTTTCTTTCTGCATTCTTGGCAATAACCTCATTGGGAGGGAGAGTGGGATCGGTTCTCTGGAGCTGAAGAAGAATTCTGTCAGCCATTTCAACCTCGCCGACCTTCTTCATTGATGCAATGCGTATCATAACAACATAAGGATCATAAGCATTGCCAAAGTAAATTATCTTGCCGCTTCTTGCAAGCGGATAGCCTTTATAAGTAAGAAATTCTGTTGCCATTGGTGTTATCCTTCCTGGTAAAATGGTGTGTTATTTGTTGAAGTAATTATTCAGTATTTCCGTCAATATATCAAAACGGTCGAGGCGTGTGATGTTGACACGGGCATTGTTATGGGAGGTGATGTAGGTGGGATCCTCGCTGATAATATAGCCTGCAAGCTGATTTATAGCGTCATAACCCTTTTCATCAAGTGCATTGTAAACATCACGGATCGTCGATTTGATATCCTGAGCTTTCTTTTCTGTCAAGTTAATGGGCATTGTCTGGCCGGCCATTTAAGACACCTCCGGAAATTACATATAATATAGATTATTATAAACAATAAAAAGAAAAATACAATAGTTTGAGCAAAAAATTTTCAAAAAATTATAAATAAAGGGCTTCAATGAGTTAAAAGCACCTAAAATACAATTATATTATTGTGAATAATTCACAGTAATCCGAACATGTATATAAATTACCTGCCGCAAATTTAAAAATCTATTGCATTTTTCTCTGAATTATTTTATTATGTCTATGTATATATATTCACTTTCAAAGGAGATTATTATGAGCTGTATGGAGGCACTCGAGAGTATAAAGTGCTTTATTGTAGATATGGACGGCACCTTTTATCTCGGAAATTCGCTGCTTCCCGGTGCTGAGGAGTTTGCGGAATGTGTGGAGAAAAGCGGCAAGCGTTTCTTCTTTTTTACGAACAATTCCTCTCATAATGAGGAAGAATGTCTTGGAAAATTAAGAAAATACGGATATGATGCCAAGGACGGTACGGTTATTATTTCTTCCCACGTTACTATAGATTTTCTTAAAAGAAACCGTCCCGGAAAAACGGTATATCTTGTCGGAAACGGAAATCTTACCGGTGATTTTATAAAAGGTGAAATTCCGCTTACGCAGGATTTTCCCGATATTGTTGTTATCGGCTTTGATACGGAGCTTACCTATGAAAAGCTCAACAAGGCCTGCAACTACATCGCAAGGGGTGCGGAATATATCGTAACCCATCCGGATGTCAACTGTCCCCTGAAGGACGGCTTTATGCCCGATGTCGGCTCTTATATGGCACTTATAAAGGCTTCCACCGGAAGAGAGCCCGACCTTATAATGGGTAAGCCCTATGCCTATACCGTTGATTATGTTACAAACAGAATCGGCTGTAAGAGGGAAGAGGTAGCATTTGTAGGCGACAGGCTTGAAACCGATATTGCTATCGGTGTAAAAAACGGCCTTAAGGCAGTTTTGGTGTATACGGGTGTAACAACTCCCGAAATGTATGAAAAATCGGATATAAAAGCAACTGCAGCTTTTGAAAATATCGGTGAACTCGGCAAAGCATTAATTTAAGAATCGGAGGAAAAAGAAATGGCAGAAATTAACAGATCATGGTACAAGGAAATGTCCGTTTATCAGGTATGGCCCCGTTCCTTCTGTGACGGAAACGGTGACGGAATCGGCGACCTTAAGGGCGTTCTTTCTAAGCTTGATTATATAAAGAGTCTGGGGGTTGACGCAATCTGGTTCTCGCCTCTTTACGTATCACCTCAGAAGGACTACGGATATGATATCGCGGATTATCGCAATATTCAGCCCGAATACGGCACCCTTGAGGATTTCAAGGCCGTGCTTGACGGTGCACACGAAAGAGGTCTCCGTGTTATTATGGACCTTGTTGTAAACCACACTTCCGATCAGCACGAGTGGTTCCTTGAAAGTAAGAAGGGCGAAGATAACCCCTATCATGACTATTACCATTGGTACAAGGGTAAGGGCAAGAACGGTAAGCGTTATCCCAACAATTGGATGTCAACCTTTGCAGGCAGAGCCTGGGAGTATGACGAGAATCTCAAGAAATATTATCTCCATCTTTTTGCTGTTGAACAGCCCGACCTTAATATGGATAACCCCAAGGTGCGCGAAGAGGTTAAGGATATTATGAAATATTGGCTCGATATGGGCGTTGACGGCTTCCGTGAGGACGTTATTACCTTCATTTCAAAGCCTGCAGGTCTTCCCTCAAGCCCCTACTGGTTCCCCGTTGCAACAGGCTTTGAGCAGTATATGCACGGCCCTCATCTTGACGAGTACCTTACCGAATTCAAGAGAGATGTCCTGTCAAAGTATGACTGTATGACAGTCGGTGAGGCTCCCATGATGACCTATAAGAATGCCCTCAAGCATATCACCGAGGGGCCTGATCAGCAGCTTAATATGATGTTCCACTTTGAGCATATGGCTGCAGACTGTCTTTTCTACAGTTGGTTCAAGACAAAGTTCAACTTAAAGAAGCTCAAGAAGGTTTATACAAGATGGCAGGAAAACCTTTACGGCAAGGCATGGAATGCACTTTATATTGAAAACCATGACCAGCCCCGTATCATCAACCGTTACGGCAACCCAAAGTTCAGAAAAGAAAGTGCAAAGATGCTGGCTGTTATGTATATGTGTCAGTGTGGAACTCCCTTTATTTATCAGGGTCAGGAAATCGGTATGCTCAACTGTCCTCTTGAGAATATTGAGGATTATACAGACGTTTCAACAATCAACAACTACGGTGTTGCAAAGTCACTTCTCGGTGCGAAGAAGGCAATGGAGCTTGCTCAGTATGCATCCCGTGACAATGCAAGAACTCCCGTTCAGTGGTCGGCCGGCAAGAACGCAGGCTTTACAACAGCAGAGGACGCTTGGTTCCATATTAACCCCAACTATAAGGAAATTAACGTTGAAGAGGCTGAGAATGATCCTAACTCCATTCTTAACTTCTACAGAAAGCTCATAAAGTTCAGAAAAGAAAATGACCTTATGATTTACGGCTCATATAAAGAGCATTATAAGAACAGCAAGTCCCTTTACGTATATTCCCGCCATCTTGACGGACAGAAAGCTCTTATCGTATGCTCCTTCGATGAAAATGCGGTAGCTTTCAAGGCTCCCGAGGGCTTCGACCTTTCAACGGCTGAGCTTGCCATCAACAACTACGAGTCCTGCGGTGTAACCGAAAACGGCTTTACCTTAAGACCTTACGAAACAAGAGTTTATATCTGGAAATAATTACAGAGGTGTAAAATGGCAATTGTGAGAAAAGAGGCGTATTTTTCGTCCTCAAACGGAGTAAATAGAATCAGAGCGCTTATCTGGCAGGATGATGAAAAATTTCCCGTCGGAGTGGTTCAGCTTGCCCACGGCGTTGCAGAGCATATCGGAAGATATGATGATTTTGCAAGATTTCTGGCAGATAACGGCTTTGTTGTATGCGGAAATGACCATCTGGGACACGGAAAAAGCATTGAATCCGAAGCCGATCTCGGTTACGTATATGAGGGCGACCACGCAAATATGGTAAGGGATATGAATACTCTTCATAATATTATGAGCAGGCGCTATCCCGACGTGCCTTATTTTCTGTTCGGACATTCAATGGGCTCTTTTCTTGCAAGAATTTATACCGCTGCCTTCGGTGAAAGGCTTTCGGGGGCAATTTTCTGCGGTACGGGGCAGCTACCTCCTGCTGTGCTTGCTTTCCGTGACCCTGTTGAAGCGCTTATGGATAAATTTGCGGAGAATTCAACATCTCCCGCTTCAATTGCCAACCTTTTCGGAAAGCTTACTCAGAAAATGCTCAAGGGCAACAGCGAATATGCCTGGCTTTCAAGAAATGAGCAGAACATAGCAGACTATATTGCGGATCCGCTTTGCGGCTTCCCTTTGACAAGTGCGCTTACCAAGGAGCTGCTTATTCTTGCTGTAAAGGCAAGTGCGCCCGACTGGGCTTCTAAGCTGCCCAAGGAGCTGCCCGTGCTTATTATATCAGGCGCAAAGGACCCTGTCGGAATGAACGGCAGGGGAGTGCTTGCTGTTTCCGATGCGCTTGTTGATGTCGGCATTGAGCCTGAGGTTATCCTTTATCCTGCTGACAGACATGAGATTCTCAATGAAGAGGATAAGGATAAGGTTTACGGTGATATTCTTAAATTCTTAAAGGGTATAACAGATGAAAACAACTGAAGCTGAAGGACTTAACAAAAGATATTATCTTCTTGACAGTATCAGAGGAATCTGTATTCTGGGTATGATTATTTATCATACCCTTTTTGATATTGTGGCATTTTTCGGTGTTCCCGTAACGGAAAATCTTATGATAGCAATTGACGTTATAAGGGATTTCGGTGCATCGTGCTTTATCTGCCTTGCGGGTATATGCATGCATTTCGGAAAGCGTCCGTTAAAAAGATTCCTGCTGATTTCGGCCGGTGCGCTTATTGTCAGCATTGCTACATTTATAGCCGTGCCGGATATGCCAGTTATTTTCGGTATTCTTACCTTTATGGCTGCCGCCTCACTTATTATGATGCCCTTGCAGAAGTATCTGGATAAGCTGTCCGGCGGAATATGTGCGATTATAAGCTTTATTCTGTTTTTTATCACTTTTGAAGTCAGACACCATTATGCAGGTTGGTATTTTGTAAAGCTTTTTGAATTTCCCGAAGTGCTTTACCGGAATTATTTTACGGCTGCCCTCGGCTTTCCCTTTTACGGCTTTGCAACAAGTGACTATTATCCGCTTCTTCCGTGGATATTTATGTTCTTTTTCGGCTTTTTCCTTTGGAAGGTTATGAGAAAAAGCGAAAAGCTTCTGAAAATTATTGATTTCAGAATCCCGTTTCTTGAAAAAATCGGAAAGGTCAGCCTTTATATTTACGTGGTGCATCAGCCTGTTGTTCTTGGTATACTGTTGCTTGTTTTCAATATATTCTAAAGATGAATACGGATTTGTTAATATGAACAAATTCAGGGCGAAAAATTGTAGATAAATTTTTAGGCGAAAATGCAATTTTGGGTTGCAAATAATCGAAAAACAGTTAAAATATTATTGTGCGGTTGCGGCTGATTGCCCGTAACCCGAATTTATGCAAAATAAAGGAGAATTGCTAATGCCGGTTTACACAGATGAATTCAACACAATACCCGCAGGTCCTCTCGGTATTCTTCCTCTTCCCGGATGCGAAGAGCTTGCCAGAAAGATTGACAGCTATCTTGTTCAGTGGAGAGATGAGAGAGAAAGTGAACACAAATCAACAATAGCTTTCAACGGGTATGAAAGAGATTCTTACATTCTTAAGGCTGTTTTTCCCCGATTCGGAACAGGTGAAGGAAAGTGCACACTCAAGGAATCAGTAAGAGGATATGATATCTATATTCTTTGTGACTGCTTCAATTACGGCGTTACACACGAGGTTTACGGTTATACCGTACCTTACACCCCCGATGAGCATTATGCTAATCTTAAGAGAGCCATTTCTGCAATGACAGGCAAGGCAAGAAGAATTACCGTTATTATGCCTATGCTCTATGAAGGCAGACAGCATAAGAGAACAGCAAGAGAATCACTTGACTGTGCAGTAATGCTTCAGGAGCTTTTCGATTACTACGGAATTGATAACATTATCACCTTCGATGCTCACGACCCCAGAGTTATGAATGCAATTCCCACCAAGGGCTTTGAAAATGTATACACTACATATCAGATGATCAAGGCTCTTGTTAATAATATTGAAGATCTTAAAATTGATAAGGACAACCTTATGATTATCTCCCCTGATGAGGGCGGAGTTAACAGAGGTGTTTACTATTCATCCGTACTCGGAATAGACCTCGGTATGTTCTACAAGCGCCGTGACTATTCAAGAGTCGTCAAGGGCAGAAACCCCATTATTGCTCACGAATTCTTAGGCTCGAGCCTTGAGGGCAAGGATGTTATCGTTGTTGACGATATGATTTCCTCAGGTGATTCTATGATTGACGTTGCAAAGCGTCTTAAGGATATGGGTGCAAGAAACATCTACGTTTGCTGTGCCTTCGGTCTTTTCTGCAACGGTCTCGATTCCTTTGATGAGGCTTATGAAAAGGGTTGGATCAGCAAGGTTTTCACAACAAACCTTATTTACCGTTCACCCGAGCTTCTTGAAAGAGAATGGTTCTGCGAGGTTGACCTTTCCAAGTACATTTCTCTTATTATCGATGCACTCAATCACGATATGTCTATAAGCTCACTTCTCAATCACGCTCAGCGTATCAAGCCCTTCCTTGAGCAGAAAGGCTATGATATCAAAATAACTGACTAAAGTATACTTGCCCGGAAAACTGACCTTTCCGGGCATTTTCTGAAAGAAGGCAAAAATATGAGCTATTCTCAGTATGTAAATATAAAGCAGGGAAGTGCTTCGGTGCACCGTTTTTCAAACGGCAATACCCTTCCCCTTATTCAGCGCCCCTTTGCTATGTGCGCATTTGCGGCACAAACATCGAGTAAAGACAGCTGGTTCTTTCATCCCGATGCAAAAAGCCTTGAGGGTGTGAGAATTACACATCAGCCAAGTCCCTGGATTGCCGATTACGGCACTGTTGTGTTTATGCCTCAGAAGAGAAATCCCATTTTCAGCGAAAACCGTTGGTCGGGCTACAGACCGAAAGAGGCTGTTATGACACCCTCTTATATGAAGCTGAATTTTCTTAAAAGCAGAAGCGTTTTTGAGGTTACTCCTACCGAAAGAGGCGGTGCTGTAAGAGTTCAGTTTGATGACTTCGAAGACAACTGGTTTTCCGTTCTTCCTTTCAGAGATTACTGCTCTTATGAATATAAACCCGAAGAAAATACCCTTTATGCCATTGTAACCAACTGCGGTGACGACAAAGCTGTAAACTTCAGAATGTATACCGTTGTAAAGTTCAGTGAGGGGCAGATTTCAGCAGACGAAAATGTTGTCGGTACGGATAAGTGCCACAGCGTAGCCAATAACGTTGCAGGCGATATGGTGGGTATTCACCTGAAGGTAAAGGGTGACAGAGTTGATGCCTTTGTTGCTACCTCTTATATAAGCTTTGAGCAGGCAAAGGAAAATCTCCGTCAGGATACGGAAGGCAAGTGCTTTGACTGCATAAGGACGGAAGCAGAATGTGTATGGGAGGAATATCTCTCCCGTGTTGAAATTGAGGCTGTGGATGAAAAGCAGATGAAAACCTTCGTTTCATGTCTTTACAGAGCTTTTCTCTATCCCCACAAGTGCTACGAAATAAACGAAAAAGGTGAGAAAATACACTATGCACCCTCAAGCGGTAAGATTCTGCCCGGTGTAAGATATACCGATAACGGCTTCTGGGATACCTACAGAACCTGCTATCCCTTCTATGCACTTGTTGCAAAGGAGGAATACAGAGAAATGTGCCGTGGCTTTGTAAACGATTATCTTGAGTGCGGCTGGCTTCCCCGTTGGCCCTCCATCGGTGAAAGAGGCTGTATGCCCAGTACCCTTATTGATGCTGTTCTTTGCGATGCCGCCGTTAAGGGGCTTATGGATAAGGAAACTATGGAGCAGGCACTTGAGGGAATGCTCAAGCATGCAAATGTGAATTCTTCTGACGATGATTACGGCAGAAGCGGAGCGGAAAGTTATGTTCGTCTTGGCTACGTGCCGATTGAAGCACACCGTGAAAGTGTAAATCTTACACTTGATGCTGCTTACGGTGACTGGTGTATTGCCGGAATTGCGGAGCTGCTCGGCAAGGATGATATTGCAAAGGAATATTATTTAAGAGCTGACAATTACAAGAATCTCTTTGACAAGGAAACGGGCTTTATGCGTCCGAAATTTGAGGACGGCTCCTTCCGTCCCGGCTTCTGTCCTGTTGCATGGGGCAGAGATTATACAGAGGGCTCTGCATGGCAGAACTCCTTTGCCGTGCCTCACGATATGGAAGGACTGGCTTCGCTTTACGGCGGAAGGGAAGAGCTTCTTAAAAAGATTGATGAGCTTTTTGCTACTCCTCCCGTGTATGAAAATGCAGGCTACGGCTGTGAAATCCACGAAATGACTGAAATGGCGGCTGCCGACTTCGGTCAGTGTGCTATTTCCAATCAGCCGAGCTTCCATCTGCCTTATATCTATTCCGAAATGGGTGACGTTGACAGAACATCCTATTGGGTAGAAAAAATGTGTAGTGAGGTATTCTCCTTTGAGGATGACGGCTTCCCCGGTGATGAGGATAACGGCTCAATGGCTCTGTGGTACGTTTTCTCTACAATCGGAATTTATCCCTTCTGTCCCGGAAAAAATGAATTTGTCAGAACAAAGAGATTGGCAAAAAGTGTAAAGCTTCTGGGAAAAGAATTTGATGCAGATAAATTTACGGGAAATAAAATTGCTTATAATGATATTGTATAAAACACTTGAAAACGACCTTTTTTTCGTGTATAATAATTCCGTAAAGAATATAGAATAACAGGAGAAAAGCTATGAATAAGGACTACGAAGAAGAAATTTTTGAAGAAGCAGAAGAGAATGCAGAAGCAACTCCCGAAAACGGTAAGAATGAAAAGTTTTTAAGACTTTGCCTTGCCGGAATTATCGTTGCAGTTGTTATTATTGCGATTCTTGCTTCCGTTATTATCACAATGAGCAAATCCGGTAAGGAAGAGGAAACAACGGTTCCTGTTGATGAAACAACAACAATGCCTGTTGAAATCACAACCTCACCTGCGGAAAAGTATGCTCCCGGTCAGTATACGGTTAACGTAGGCGGCAGCGGAAAGCTTAATCTCAGAAAAGAGCCCTCCAAGGACGGCGAACAGATTCTTGCTATCGACAATGCAACGCTTCTTACCATTACCGAAATCAGGTATGACGCAGAGGCTGAAGCTGATTATAAGTACTGGGGCAGAACCGTATATAAGGGATGGGATGCATGGGTTTCCATGAAATACCTTGCAAATGCTTATTCTGAAAGCGTTGTAACGCCCGGTGAGACTACAACTGCACCCGTTGAAGGTACCACCCTTGCTGAAGTTTCAACCACACTTCCTGAATCAACAACTGCACCCGCAGTTCCTGAAAATACAACTGCTGCTGCAGTACCCGAGGCTACTACCGCTGCTTCCACAGAGCCTACCTCATCAGGTCCCAGCTCAGCATTTGCAACAGGTACATATACTGTAACCGCAGAGCCTCACCTCAATATGCGTGAAGATCATAACGTATCCTCACTCTCTATTGCTCAGGTACCCTTCGGTTCAGAAATTACAATTGTTGACGTTTATCACGATGCTGATGCAACAAATGCTTATGCAAAATATTGGGGTAAAACAACCTACGGCGGAATCACAGGCTGGGTTGCAATGGGATACCTCGAATAACAGAATTTCAAATGAAAAAGCGATACGGATAACCGTATCGCTCTTTTTTTGTATCTTAAATAATTGAATCGGCAAAATTTACAATATCATCAAGAACCTCATATCTTGCTGCCTCATTATGTATTTCATGCCTGAGTCCCTTGTAAAGCTTAAGGCTTACCTTGCTGTGACCACTTCTGAGAAGCTTGTTGTAAACCTCTTCTACACCCTTTCCGTAGTTGCCGACAGGGTCCATGTCGCCCGCAATAAGGTAAATGGGAATGTCCGGAGTGTTATTATACCATTCCTTGCCTGAAACACTCTTGAGAAGAGAGAATAAGCATCTGAAGCCGTTTGCGGTAAAGCGGTAGCCGCAGAGAGGGTCTTTTACGTAAATCTCAACGTTCTTTTCGTCAACAGAAAGCCATTCGAAGCCTGTTTTTTTCTCAAATTTTTTGTTGTATGCGCCGAATGCCATTTTGTCGAGAAAATCGGAGCGGTGGTGTCCTCCGAGAAATTTTTCGATTGTCTGAGCAAGCAGAATGCCGGCTCCTGCTGCAGGATTGGCGCCTGCCGTACCGCAGATTACGGCGCCCTTAGCAATGTCGGGATATTTTGCAATAAAGCGTCTTGTTATAAAGGAGCCCATTGAATGTCCCCAGAGAATAACGGGCTTACCGGGAAATTCCTTGCTTATAATTTCAATTACGCTTTTTACGTCATCAACGATTTTCTCGTTGCCGTCCTCTTTTGAAAAATAACCGAGATCCTCATCGCTTGTAACGGATTTGCCGTGACCTGCGTGATCGTGCATAAATACTGCATAGCCCTTTTTACAGAGATAATCGGCAATTTCAATATATCTGTCCGTGTGTTCTGCCATTCCGTGCACTATTGCTATTACGCTCTTGATGCTGCTTCTGTCCTCAGGACAGTAGGACTGCACGAAAATATCGGTAATGCCGGTTGCAGACGGGAAATGGTAAATGCCGTGTGTGTTTGCCATAAAATTCTCTCCTTTTAATCCGTATATATTAATATTACCACAAAAGATTTTTAAGTAAAACAAAAATCTGCTGAAGTAAAAAATTCTGTTTGTATTTTACAAAATAATGCAGTTGCTTATGTGCATAACTGATAAACGAAAAATGCAATTAAATAATTTTTTCTATAGACAAATTTTTCTTATTATGTTATTATATTATGAAATATTATGACTGCAGAAAGAGGTGTTTTTCCGTGCCCGGACTTAAAATCGGCATTGATTTCGGCTCTACCAGCTTTACTGTTTTCGTTGAAGGCAGAGGTATTGTTATGAGTGAGCCGTCCGTTGTTATAACAGATAAATACACGGGAAAAACTCTCGCATCCGGCAGAGCTGCCAAAGAAATGTGTGAAAAGCTTCCCGGCTCGATGATTGCCGTAAATCCCATAAAGGACGGTATAGTTATTGACCGCAGACAGGCAGGACTTATGCTGGAGAGCTGTATAAATAAAATCTGCCGCGGAAGACTCTTTAAGCCTGACGTTATGATGTGTGTGCCCGGTACCGTGACGCCCTTGCAAAAAAAGACTGTTTATGATGTCATTATGGCTTCCGGTGCGGGACGTGCCTGCTTTGTGGATGAGGCTCTCTGCTCTGCACTCGGGGCAGGGGTGAGTCCTTCCGATAAAAAAGGAAATATGGTGCTTGATATCGGCGGCGGTGTTACAAACTGCAGTGTTGTGGTTCTCGGAAATATTGCTCTTTCAGACACTGTGAATATAGGCGGAAATGATTTTACGAAGTCCATTACAGAGTATATTGCAAGGACATATAAGGTGGAAATCGGTGCTCTGACGGCAGAGGAAATAAAAATGACCATTGGCTCGGCAATTCCCAGAGCCGTTGATATAGGTCTTATTGTCTGCGGAAAAAATACAGAAAGCGGATTCCCCGTGCAGCTTGAAGTAACTGCAGATGAGATATACGAGGTGCTGAAGCCCAGTCTTGACGGTATATTGTCACTTGTTATGAGAGTGCTTGAGAACGCCTCTCCGGAGCTTTGCGGTGACATTGCCGAAAACGGTATAATTCTTACGGGAGGCAGCGCAAACCTTTACGGAATTGACAGATTTATTTCCCATAAAACAAAGGTAAAGGTAGCTGTTGCAGAAAACCCCGGTGAATGTGCAGCCAGGGGCATCGGTATGCTTCTTAAAGATAAAAAGAACTTTGACGGTGACGGTTATTCGTTCACTGCAGAAGAAAAAGCTGAAGAAGACCGCGGAGAATAAAACTGCAAGATGAGTCAGAATCCTAATGAAGAGAGAATAACGGGCGTAATAGAAAACGTGGTATTTCACAATTCCACCAATCTTTTTACCGTGCTTGAAGTTAATATGAACGGTGAGATAGTAACTGCTGTCGGCACCGTTTCCGAGCCTGCTCCCGGGGAAGAAATGACGCTTACCGGGGAGTGGGGCTCTCATGATGTTTTCGGAAGACAATTCCGGATTGCTGCCTATGAAAGAAGTCTTCCGGATACAACGGCAAAGCTTTACAGATATCTTGCCTCCGGTGCAATAAAGGGAATAGGTCCGAAAACTGCTCTGAAAATCATTGAGCATTTCGGAGAGGACAGCTTAAGAATCCTTGAATCAGATCCGGAAAAGCTGGCTGTCATAAGAGGTATTTCAAAGCCTCAGGCACTTAATATATCTGCAGAATTCAACAGACAGTACTCTATGAGAAAGCTTATGATTGAGCTTGAAAACGTGGGAATTTCCCCTACGGAGTGTACTGCTATTTATAAATATTTCGGTGCAAATGCCCTGAATCTTGTAAGAAAAAATCCCTATATTTTGTGCGGAACGGTCAAGGGCTTTTCTTTTGAAAGAGCGGAAAAATTAGCCTGTGATATGAATATTACACCTTCTGCCGAAGACAGAAATTCCGCAGGAATACTGCACATTATAAGGTACAATCTTCTTAACGGACATACATGTATCCCGAGAAGAAAGTTAGCCTCTCCCGCTACAGCGCTTCTGGGAATATCAGAGGAGGAAACAGAGATTTCCGTTGACTATCTTTTAGCACGAAAGCTTCTTATTTCCCGTGAGCTTGACGGAGAGGAATTTGTTTTTCTTCCCGAAATGTTTATGGCGGAAAGCTCTATTGCGGAAAGAATGAAGAATATTCTCAGATTCCCCCCTGCGAAGGTGCTTTTTGCAGCAGCGGAAATTGAAAAGGCTGAAATGAAGAACGGAATTTTTTATGCCGAGAAGCAAAAGGAGGCAATCCTTACGGCTGCTGAAAAGGGACTTCTCATTCTTACGGGCGGCCCCGGTACCGGTAAAACAACAGCTGTAAGAGGTATAATTGACGTTCTTGAAAGCAGAGGAGTTGAGGTGCTTCTGTGTGCTCCTACGGGAAGAGCAGCCAAACGAATGAGTGAGGTAACGGGCAGAGAAGCAAAAACCATACACCGTCTTCTTGAGGTTGAATGGGACAGTAATGATAAGCCCGTTTTCAGAAGAGATGCATCCGATCCGCTTGTTGCAGGTGCTGTTATTGTAGATGAAATGTCTATGGTTGATGCAGAGCTTTTCTCAAGTCTGCTTGATGCAATTCCTATGGGCTGCCGCATAATTCTTGTAGGGGACTCCGAGCAGCTTCCCTCAGTAGGTCCCGGTAACGTGCTTAATGACCTTATAGGTGCGGGAATTCTTCCCGTTGTATGCCTTACCGAGATTTTCCGTCAGGCAAGAAAAAGCCTTATAGTTATGAATGCACACCGTATTATTGCGGGAGAAAAGCCTGAGCTTCATGTGAATGATTCCGATTTTTTCTTTATGAAACGAGAGGATGTTGCTGCAGCTGCAGATACTGTGGTACAGCTCAGCGCAAAAAGACTGCCCGATGCATACGGCTTTTCGCCCTTTGACGATATACAGATTCTGTGTCCGTCGAGAAAGGGCGATCTCGGCACCGTGAATCTCAACAGACGGCTTCAGGCGGTGCTCAATCCGCCGGACAGAACAAAAAATGAGCTTCGCACCTCCGGCGGCAGAGTTTTCAGAGAAGGCGACAAGGTTATGCAGACCAAGAATAACTATGATATTTTCTGGAAAAAGGGTAATGAAGAGGGTGAAGGTATCTTTAATGGGGATATCGGAATTCTCAAAAAGATAAATTATGCGGCAGGCACTATGAAAATTGAGTTTGATGACAGAGTGGCTGACTATCCGTCAGATAATCTTTCGGAGCTGGAGCATGCTTATGCCGTAACTGTCCACAAAAGTCAGGGCAGCGAATATCCTGTTGTTATTATGCCCCTTCTTGACTGTCCGCCGAAGCTGATGTACAGAAATCTGCTTTACACGGGTGTTACCAGAGCAAAGAAAATACTTGTCGTTGTCGGCGATGAGGAAAAGGTTGTAAAAATGACCTGTAACAACAAACAGAACAAAAGATATTCCGCTTTAAGGGACTTTTTGTTATATTAATATATTTACAAGAATTAAAAATAGTGGTATAATATTTTGGTTAAATACTCTCATTTTGAAAAAAGAGGTTATTGATATGAGCAAAGAACTTGAAAAACTTTATGATCCTAAAAATGTTGAGGACAGAATTTACAAATCCTGGCTCGACGGAAAGTATTTCCACGCAAAGTGCGAAGCTGAAAAGCCTACATACACAATTGTTATTCCTCCTCCCAATATTACGGGACAGCTTCACATGGGACACGCGCTTGACAATACTCTTCAGGATATCCTTATCCGCTATAAGAGAATGGCAGGCTTTGATACTCTCTGGCTTCCCGGAACGGACCACGCCTCTATTGCTACCGAAGCAAAAATTGTTGAAGCAATGAGAAAAGAGGGCATTTCAAAGGAGGACCTCGGCAGAGAGGGCTTCCTCGAGAGAGCCTGGGAATGGAAAAGACAGTACGGCGGAAGAATTATTGAGCAGCTTAAAAAGCTCGGCTCCTCCTGCGACTGGGACAGAGAGAGATTTACCCTTGACGAGGGCTGTAACAAGGCAGTCAGGGAGGTATTTGTACGTCTTTATGAAAAAGGACTTATTTACCGCGGCGAAAGAATAGTTAACTGGTGTCCCGTTTGTCTTACCTCAATTTCAGATGCTGAGGTTGAGTATGAGGAGCAGGCAGGTCATTTCTGGCATCTCCGCTATCCTCTCAAGGACGGCAGCGGTTATCTTGAGCTTGCAACAACGCGTCCCGAAACAATGCTCGGCGATACTGCGGTTGCAGTTCATCCCGATGATGAGAGATATAAGCATCTGGTAGGAAAGACACTTATTCTTCCCATTCTTCACAGAGAGATTCCCATTGTTGCCGATACTTACGTTGAACCGGAATTCGGTACCGGCTGTGTTAAGATTACTCCCGCGCATGACCCCAATGACTTTGAGGTCGGTCTTCGCCATAATCTTCCCGTTATTGATACCTTTACCGACGATGCTCATATTGCAGAGGGCTACGGAAAGTACAGCGGTATGGACAGATTCGAGGCAAGAAAGGCAATTGTTGCCGACCTTGAGGCTGAAGGCGCTCTTATCAAGACTGAAAATTATTCGCATAACGTCGGCACCTGCTACAGATGTCATTCAACAATTGAGCCCAAGGTTTCAAAGCAGTGGTTCGTTAAAATGGAGCCTCTTGCAAAGCCTGCTATTGAGGCTGTAAGAAGCGGTGAAACAAAATT
Organism: Acutalibacteraceae bacterium; assembly: GCA_045533835.1. Classification (GTDB taxonomy): domain Bacteria; phylum Bacillota; class Clostridia; order Oscillospirales; family Acutalibacteraceae; genus RUG806. Next base: position 46,052 of record JAZSIM010000070.1, on the reverse strand, counting down.
TGTTCCCGAACGCTTTGATAAGATTTATTTCCATTGGATGGAAAATATCAAGGACTGGTGTATTTCAAGACAGCTCTGGTGGGGTCACAGAATCCCTGCATGGTACTGTGCTGACTGCGGTGAGGTTATTGTCGCAAAGGAAGCTCCCTGTACGTGCTCAAAGTGCGGCTCCGAAAAGCTTTCTCAGGATCCCGATACGCTTGATACATGGTTCTCGTCTGCACTCTGGCCCTTCTCAACTCTCGGCTGGCCCGAAAATACTGCTGACCTTCAGCATTATTTCCCCACAAATACTCTTGTTACCGGCTACGACATTATTTTCTTCTGGGTTGCAAGAATGATTTTCTCTTCCTGCGAGCAGATGGGCAAGGCACCCTTTGATACCGTTCTTATTCACGGTCTTGTGCGTGACGCTCAGGGCAGAAAGATGTCAAAGTCACTCGGTAACGGTATTGATCCCCTTGAAATCATCGATAAATACGGTGCTGATGCATTGAGATTTACTCTTGCTACCGGTAACAGCCCCGGAAATGATATGCGCTTCTCAGATGAAAAGGTTGAAGCATCCAGAAACTTTGCCAATAAGCTCTGGAACGCCGCAAGATTCGTGCTTATGAATCTTGAAGGTAATGAGCCTGCACCCTGTCTTCCCGAAAAGCTTGCTCTTGAGGATAAGTGGGTGCTTACAAAGTTCAACACCGTTGTTAAGGAGGTAACAGATAACCTCGAAAAGTATGAGCTTGGTATCGCCGTTCAGAAGCTTTACGATTTTATCTGGGATATTCTTTGCGACTGGTATATTGAAATCTGCAAAATCCGTCTTTCCTCATCCGACGAGGAGCTTAAGAAGAATGCAAGAGCTGTGCTCGTTTACGTTATGAGCAATACACTCAAGCTTCTCCATCCCTTTATGCCCTTTATTACTGAGGAAATCTGGCAGACCTTACCTCATGACGGCGAATCCATTATGGTTTCTCCCTGGCCCGTATATGATGAAGCTTACGTATTCCCCAAGGATGAGGAGAATATGGAGCATATTATGACTGCAGTAAGGGCTGTAAGAAACCGCCGTGCAGAAATGAACGTTCCTCCCTCAAAGAAGGCAAGTCTTGATATTGTTACAAAGGAAGTTGAGCTTTTTGCTGACAGCGCAAAGTATTTCCAGCGTCTTGCATCGGCAACTTCACTTCGTACCTCTGATGACGAAAGTGTATTTGAGCTCGACGGAAGTGTTAGCGTTGTTACCGACGTTGCAACAATTTATCTTCCTATGGCAGAGCTTGTTGATTTTGAGGCTGAAAGAAAGCGTCTTAACAAGGAGCTTGAAGAGGTTGAAAAGAAATTAGCTCAGATTAACGGTAAGCTTAATAATCAGGGCTTCCTTGCAAAGGCTCCCGCAAGCGTTATTGAGGAGCAGAAGGCTAATCAGGTTAAGCTTAACGAAAAGGCAGAGCTTCTTAAGGCAAGTATTGCAAAGCTTGGTTAATGATGAAAATTACAACTCTCGGTGAAGCGGCAAATTATTACCATTCACTTGAAAAATTCGGGATAATGCCGGGGCTTGAAAGAATCAGACTTCTTTCGGAAAGGCTAGGCTCTCCCCATAAAAAGCTTAAATTCATACATGTTGCAGGTACTAACGGAAAGGGAAGTACCTGCACGGCTTTAGCATCGGTGCTTCATAATGCAGGCTACAAAACGGGGCTTTATACGTCCCCCTATGTTATAGATTTCCGTGAGAGGATTCAGCTTGAGATGCAGATGATTTCCCCGGAGAACCTCATAAGCTGTACGGAAAAAGTGAAAAATGCAATTGAGGAGCTGTCGGCTGAGGGGGTAAAAATTACCGAATTTGAAGCTGTAACCGCTGCTGCATTCCTCTTCTATTCCGAACAGAAGTGTGATGTCGTTGTTCTTGAAACGGGACTCGGCGGCAGATTTGATGCAACCAATATCATAGAAGAGCCTGTATGCAGTATAATCACGTCAGTTTCATTTGACCATATCGGTGTGCTCGGGGACAGTCTTGGTAAAATTGCCTTTGAAAAGTGCGGTATTATCAAGAAAAACCGTCCTGTTATTACGGGAGCTGAGCAGCCCGATGAGGTGCTGAATGTAATTAAAAATACTGCAGAAGAGATGAATTCTCCTCTTATTCTGAGAAATTCCGGGGAGCTTTTTGATGCTGTTTCGGAAAATATTACGGGTACTGCCGTAAGCAGTTCTGTGGGCAGTTTTGAAATACCGTTTCCCGGCAGGCATCAGCTCGATAATATGGCTCTTGTTACGGGTGCTGTTGATGTGCTCAGGGAAAACGGCTTTGTAATCTCAGATGACGCTGTCCGGCATGGGATAGAAGCCGCCCGTATACCTGCAAGGATAGAGCTTCTTTCCAAAAATCCCCTTGTGATACTTGACGGCTCTCATAATGACGGCTCAACAGCTGCTCTCGGCTTACTGGTAAAAAATCATCTTGAAGGGAAGAGAATTCTTGCCGTTATGGGGATGATGGCTGATAAGGATATAAAAAAATCTCTCGGTAATTTAGTTCCTTTTTTCAGCAAGGTTATTGCCGTTGAGCCTTCAAATCCCAGAAGCATGAAAAGTGAAGAGCTGGCAGCCGTTGTAAGTGAGTTCGGTGTTGAAGCAGAGCCCTGTAAAGCCCCTTGTGACGGCATTGAAAGGGCTTTTTTCGCACTTGACGGATTTGATGCTCTTATTGTATGCGGTTCTCTGTATCTTGCAGGGGACGTGCGTGAACAAATGTTAAAAATATGCGGTGAAGGCACCGCTTTACAATAAAGGAGGTACCCCTTATGCCTATGAAAGTAGAAGCCGCCATTGTAACCCAGAAAAGACCGGAGGCGGGTTATAATACAGACAGTGTTAATGTCAACGGTAAGGTAATGCCCCGTGAGGTTATAAAAAACGGATATAAGGGCTCAGGTGTTCTGAGCGGCAGTGTATATTTTGCTCTTACGTCTTCCGCTGTCGAAGGTTTTGCCGATGCATCCGTTGCGGCTTTCAATGACAGAGCAGGGCTTTTTGCCCGTTCAAGAGAGCCTATGAGTGTATTCAGCGGCTTCTTTGAGGACTGCCGCGGCGCACTTCTCAATACGGATCATTCGCCCGAGGACCTTGTTGGTATCGGCTTTTATGCAAGCGGCAGAAGGGCTGTTATAGCCCTTAACGGTGCAACAAGAGTATATTTACAAAGACTCGGAGTTGCCTCTCCCGTTACTGCGGAAAAGGTAGCTGACACAACGGCGGATTTTTCCGGTGCCGTTTTTTCTGACGTCTGTGAGGGTGATATTTTTATCCTCTTAAGTCCCGGTGCCGCCGAAGTGCTCGGTGATAAGGAAATTGATGATATACTCAGAATTTCCGATGGCTCGGTAAAGCGTGTAGTTAATTATATTCTCAAGGTTGCCCTTGCAGCTGACGGTGACAAGGCAGTAAGTGCAATTGTTATAAAGGTGCTTGAAACCGATATTGAGGAAGAGATTGCCGCTCCTGCCTTCGCTCCTGATTTCAGCGAGGAAAAAAAGGAAGAGAATGCTGAGCCTGCAGTTGCTGCAAAGGCTGACGCAGCTTCTGAGGTAAGCGAAGAGGCAGATGCTTCTGATACAGATTCAGATGATGCTGTTGAAGAGGCTGCTGCAGAGGTAAACGACGCTGATGATATTGCAAATATTTTTGCAAAGAATGCTCTTTCTATGTTTGAAAGTACAGACGATATTGTTACTGCGGAAAAGAAAAATGATACAGAGCTTTATACTGAGGAAATAGGAAACACAGATACAGCAGAAGATGCTGACAACGTGGCTGAGGAAGGAGAATCTCACGGAAATCAGGATAACAAAAAATCAAGAACTCCTCTTTTTGCGATTCTCGGTATAATGCTTGCTGTTTCGCTGGCTCTCATTATTGCGTTTGTTGTTGTACCTGCCTTTTCTGACGGAAATGAGGAAACTACAACAGAGGAAACCACAACTGAAACGGAATCAACGGATGAAGCAACAACGGATGAGGAAACTACCGATGAAGAAACAACAGTAGAGGAAACCTCCTCTGAGGAGACTTCAGCGGAAGAAACCACAACCGTAAGAACCGCTGAGGAAACTACAGCAAGACCCCCTGTAGCGGAAGCAACCACTTCGGCACCCGTTGTTGCTCCCGAGCAGACAACCGCATCTGAGGAAGAGCCTGAGGCCACCACTGAGGCTGAAGAAACTACTGCTGCTGATGAGAATACAACCGCGGCTGAGGAAGCAACAACCGAGGCTGTTACTGCAGAAAATACTACATCGGCACCATCAACAGAGGCTCCTGAGGAAGCTCCTGAGGAAGCTCCTGCAGAAAATTCTGAAGAAACAGAGGCAGTACAATAAATCTGTGCTTGCATTTATCCGGAAAGTGTGCTATTATGTATCCGGAATATAAATTATAAAGAAAGGTTGCTTTATTATGGACGGACTTTCATTAGACGGCATCATGGGAATGATCAGAAGCTTTCTTCCCACTATTTCTTATTTCATCAACTTTGCCACAAAAATGTTTGACATTTTTACATCCTATATGGGATTCGGCGTTTTCACACCTGAGGAAGAGGTTCCCGAAAACGGCGGCGAGGTAGTTGAAGGCTGATTTTGTTAATTGAATTAACGGTTTTTTGTCGGGGGTATTTTGGTATGCCCCCGATTGCCTTTTTATATAAATAATATAATAAAAATAGTTGTATTTAATTATAATATATGCTATACTAAAATGAATTATTATGTAAAGCGGTGAATGTATGATTATTCTCGGAATTGACCCCGGTTATGCCATAGTGGGCTTCGGAATAATTAAATACGATAAGGGCAGGCTCACGGTGCTTGATTTCGGTGCAATCACAACTCCTGCAGGCATGGAGTTTACCGAAAGACTCAAGTGTATTCACGAGGACCTGAGCTATCTGTTCGAAAAATACAAGCCCGATGCAATGGCGGTTGAAAAGCTGTTTTTCAATACGAACAAAAAAACTGCCGTTGATGTAGCTCAGGCCAGGGGAGTGATTCTCCTGACAGCAAAAATACACGGTGCCGAATGCTTTGAATATACACCCTTGCAGGTCAAGCAGAGTGTGGTAGGCTACGGCAGAGCAGAAAAAAAGCAGGTACAGGAAATGACAAGACAGCTTCTGGGGCTTTCCGCTGTACCTAAGCCTGATGATACGGCAGACGCACTTGCGATGGCAATATGCCATGCACATTGCAGCGGCTCCCATTACCTCAGAAGATAAAAGGAGTAATTTATGTTTTACAGCCTGACAGGTAAAATAATTTACAGCGATATAACAAGGGTTGCTATTGAATGCGGCGGTATAGCTTTTGATGTTACAACCTCCGTAAACACTCTGAGAAAGCTCGGGAATATCGGAGATACGGCTACCGTTTATACGTATCTTGCCGTGCGCGAGGACGGAGTTGAGCTTTTCGGCTTTTATGATAACGAAGAGCTGTCCTACTTCAGAATGCTTATTTCCGTATCAGGTGTAGGTCCCAAGGCTGCGGTGTCGATTCTTTCGGCTCTTACTCCCGAAATGCTTGCTCTCAGCATTACTGCAGGCGATGTCAAGAGTATCACCAAGGCTCAGGGGGTAGGTCCTAAGCTTGCACAGAGAATTGTAATTGAATTAAAGGATAAGGTTTCAAAGCTTGTGCCTCAGAAAATCGGTGCAGAAAAGCTGTCGCCCGCTGAGGTTCTCACGGCAGGCGGTAATGCTGACGAGGCTGTAAGTGCTCTTATGGCTCTCGGATATACAAACAGCGAAGCTGTCCGTGCTCTTTCTTCTCTTGACGGGGCCCTTCCCGTAGAGGAGCTTATAAAACAAGGCTTAAGAAATCTTTCAAGGAGATAAAAAAGTATGGCTATCAGCTCATTTGATGACGATAACTTAAGACTCGCTTCTCCCGAATTCGGTATAGAAGAAGGCGATTACGAAATAAATTTAAGACCCAAGACGCTTTCGGAGTATATCGGACAGGATAAGGTAAAAGATAATCTTGACGTTTATATGCAGGCGGCACTCAAAAGAAACGAGGCTCTTGACCACGTTCTTCTTTATGGCCCTCCGGGACTCGGTAAAACTACTCTTGCAGGTATAATTGCGAACACTATGGGCTCGCAGATAAGAATTACCTCAGGTCCCGCTATAGAAAAGCCCGGAGATCTTGCCGCTTTGCTTACTAATCTCAACGACGGTGACATATTATTTATAGACGAGATTCACAGGCTTTCACGAAGTGTTGAAGAGGTTCTTTATCCTGCTATGGAGGATAAGGCGATTGATATTATTATCGGCAAGGGTCCTTCCGCAAGAAGCATAAGGATTGATCTGCAGAATTTCACGCTTGTTGCAGCAACCACAAGGGCAGGCAGCTTGTCCGCTCCCTTAAGGGATCGTTTCGGTGTTGTGTTAAGACTTGAGCTTTACACACCCGGACAGCTCTCCGAAATTGTAACAAGATCTGCAAGAATACTCGGAATTGATATTGAGCCCGATGCAGCAATTGAAATAGCATCCCGCTCAAGAGGCACACCGAGAATTGCAAACAGATATCTCAAACGTGTCAGAGATTTTGCGGAGGTTCTGGGTTCGGGTGCAATTACCCTCAAGGATGCGCAGACGGCGCTTCTTAAAATGGAAATTGACGAGCTTGGTCTTGATAATATCGACAGACTTATTCTTACAACTATGATACAGAATTATAACGGCGGCCCCGTAGGACTTGAAACTCTGTCTGCCGCAATAGGCGAAGAGTCAGTTACTATTGAAGACGTTTATGAGCCGTATCTTATGCAGGCGGGCTTTATAGCAAGAACTCCCAGAGGAAGAGTTGTTACGAACGCCGCATATATACATCTCGGACTGCCTGTCCCGTCAGATAACTGATGAAGGAGCTTTTTTAATGGGCAGATTATTCGGAACAGACGGTGCAAGAGGTATTGCAAATACTGAAATAGGCTGTGAGCTTGCCTTGAAAATAGGCAGGGCGGCCGCAACGGTACTGGCCCAGGACAAGAAAAACGAAAGACTCAGGGTGTTGATAGGCACGGACACAAGAAAATCGGCAGATATGCTGACTGCAGCATTAGCGTCAGGCTTTTGCTCTGTAGGCTGTGACGTAGTGCTTGCCGGAATTGTTCCGACACCTGCGGTTGCATTTCTTGTCAAAGAATATTCTTTCGATGCGGGGGTAATGATTTCTGCTTCGCATAACCCTTACGAATATAACGGAATTAAAATTTTCCGTTCTGACGGATATAAGCTTCCCGATGAAACAGAGGAAAGAATTGAAGCAATTATTCTTGATGATGCAGCTTCTCCCGAGCTTAAAACCGGCGGAGAGCTGGGAAGCATCACACGGCTTCCTGAGGCTTCGGAGTGTTATATAAGGCATATTGAAAGCACGGCTGATTGCCGTTTTGATAAAATGAAAATCGCAATTGACTGTGCAAACGGCTCCGCATCCGTTACTGCAGAAAAGCTTTTTACCTCGCTCGGTGCCAAATGCAGCCTTATAAACTGTGAGCCTGACGGAAAGAACATCAATAAGGATTGCGGTTCAACGCATATTGAGGCACTTCAGGAGTTTGTTAAGGGAAAGGATTTTGATATCGGATTTTCCTTTGACGGAGATGCAGACAGACTTCTTGCTGTAGACAGCGAAGGAAGACTCACAGACGGTGATAAAATAATCGCCATATGCGCTGAAGCTCTTAAAAGGCAGGGAAGACTTAAGAATAATAAAGCGGTTGTGACTGTAATGAGCAATATGGGACTTTTCCGCTTTTTTGAAAAAAAAGATATTGATTATGAGAAAACAAAGGTAGGCGACAGATATGTTCTGCTTAAGATGCTTGAGGATGACTGCAGCATCGGCGGTGAACAATCGGGTCATGTGATTTTTTCCGATTTCGCATCAACGGGTGACGGACAGCTGACTGCGGTTCAGCTTCTTAATGTGATAAAGGAATCGGGAAGGTCACTTAAAGAGCTTGCTGATGAAATAGAAATATTCCCTCAGGTGCTTTTGAACGTAAAGGTATCTTCAATGGGCAAGCTTCGTCTTTATGAGGACGAGGAAATAAGAATTGCGGTTGAGGAAGCCGAAAGAGAGCTCGGAAATGACGGAAGAGTGCTTGTGCGCGCATCGGGAACGGAGCCTCTGGTGAGAGTTATGCTTGAAGGAAAAAATGAAGAACAGACAAGACGCCTTGCAGAGCTTATTGCAGGTGTTATTAAGGAAAGGCTGATTTGATGAGAGAGGCTAATAACTGGAAGGATTATGAACTTATAGACTGCTCTGACGGGGAGCGACTTGAAAGATGGGGAAAATATATCCTTATCCGTCCCGACCCTCAGGTTATATGGTCAACTCCCAAGACAAATAAACTATGGTTCAATGCTGACGCCAGATATATACGCTCTAATACGGGCGGCGGCAGATGGGAGGTATATAAGAAGCTTCCGGATGTCTGGACAATTAATTTCGGTGAGCTTGTTTTTAATATAAAGCCCATGGGCTTCAAGCATACGGGTATTTTCCCCGAGCAGGCTGTTAACTGGGAAAAGACGGCTGAGATTATAAAGAGGGCAAACCGTCCCGTTAAGGTGCTCAATATGTTCGCGTATACAGGCGGTGCTACTGTCAGTGCATTGGCAGCAGGTGCTTCCGTTGCACACGTTGATGCTTCAAAAGGAATGGTTTTATGGGCAAAGGAAAATGCTGCATCATCGTCTGTTGCCGACAGAAGCGTAAGATGGCTTGTTGATGACTGTAAGAAATTTGCGGAAAGAGAAATAAGACGCGGAAATAAATACGATATCATCATTATGGATCCGCCCTCTTACGGAAGAGGGCCAGGCGGTGAGGTATGGAAGCTCGAAAACGAGGTTTTCGGACTTTGTGAGCTTTGTGCAGGACTGCTGAGTGATGATGCATTGTTATATATGATAAACTCCTATACAACGGGTCTTTCACCGTCTGTAATGAGTTATATTTTAGGCTCTGTGGTACCGAAGAAGCTCGGAGGTAAGGTAAGCGCCGATGAAATAGGTCTTCCTGTTTCTGAAAGCGGTCTTGTGCTTCCCTGCGGTGCTACTGCCGTATGGGAAAGAGATTAATCGCTTATGGAAAATAAACATTTACTGGAATTTCAGAACGTTTTTTATACATACGATGAAGAGGAAAAGGACAGCTTTGCCGTAAAGGATATAAGCTTTACCGTAGATAAGGGCGAATATGTTGTTATCTTAGGACACAACGGCTCAGGCAAATCTACTCTTGCAAAGCTTTCAAATTCGATTTTTGTTCCTACCGGTGGCAAGGTTTTTGTTGACGGTATGGATACCTCAGATGAGAAGAATGAATTCCGCATAAGAGAAAAGGTCGGAGTGGTATTTCAGAATCCCGATAATCAGATTGTGGCTTCTATTGTTGAAGAGGATGTTGCATTCGGTCCTGAAAATCTCGGGATTCCGCCGAAGGTTATCAGAGAGCGTGTGGATAATGCCCTGAAGGTTGTAGGAATGTATGATTACAGATTGCACGAAACACACCGGCTTTCGGGCGGTCAGAAGCAGAGGATTGCAATTGCAGGTATGATAGCAATGCTTCCCGAATGTATTGTTTTTGATGAGCCCACGGCTATGCTTGATCCTCAGGGCAGACGCGAGGTTATCGCTACTGCAAGGAAGCTTAATTCCGAGGGTATGTCTATAGTGCTTATAACTCACTTTATGGAGGAAGCGGTTTTTGCAGATAAGGTCATTGTGGTTGACGGCGGCAGGATTCTTGCAGAGGGAACTCCCCGTGAGATTTTTGCACAGACCGAAATGCTTATTGCCTGCGGACTTGACGTGCCTGATACGGTAAAGCTTGCGTTTCTTCTTAAAGAAAAAGGCGTCCCCGTGGAAGGACTTCCTCTTACGGAAGAGGAGCTTACTGAGGAATATCTCAGAATTTTGAATTTATAAGAGGTCTTTAATGGTTATTCTTGAAGTTAAAAACGTTTCATACGGGTATTCCCACGGAACGCCCTTTGAAATCAAAGCTCTTGACAATGTAAGCTTCACGGTTGAAAAAGGTGAGCTCGTAGGTATTATAGGCCATACGGGCTCGGGCAAGAGTACCCTTATAAAAATGCTGAACTCTCTTCTTAAGCCGGAAAGCGGTCAGATTCTCCTGGACGGTAAGGATATAAACAGGGATAAGGCTTCAATCAAAGAGGCAAGAAGCAGGGTAGGTCTTTGCTTCCAGTATCCCGAATATCAGCTTTTTGAGGAAACCTGTGCAAAGGATATTGCATTCGGTCCCGGAAATATGGGACTTTCAAAGGCGGAGATAGAAGAAAGAGTTATAAAGGCTGCAGAATTTGTAGGCTTCAGCAAGGAGCTGCTCAGTAAATCTCCCTTTGACCTTTCCGGCGGCCAGAAAAGAAGATGTGCAATAGCAGGTGTTATGGCAATGTTCCCTGAGGTGCTTATTCTTGATGAGCCGACGGCGGGACTTGATCCTAAGGGAAGAAACGAGCTTATGGAAATGATTGAAAATTACCGCAAGGCCACAGGTGCTACCGTAATGATTGTTTCTCATTCAATGGACGATATGGCAAGAAATGCAGACAGAATCCTTGTTATGAATAAGGGAAGTCTTGCAATGGACGGAAGAGTTCAGGATATTTTCAGTCAGGCTGATAAACTGATAGAGATGGGGCTTTCCGTTCCTGCCGCTACTTCTCTCGTAAAACAGCTTAGCAACGTGCTTCCCGATTTGCCCACGGACGTATTTACCGCAGAGGATGCGGCGGAGCTGCTTTCTTCATACTATAAAAGGAGGAAGGCTCAATGATTAAGGATATTACGTTAGGTCAGTTTTTTCCGGGCAACTCCTTTATACATAAGCTTGATCCCAGAGCAAAGATTGTAATTACCTTATGCTTTATTGTTGCTCTTTTTCTTTGTAAGAATTTCTTCTCTTTAGGACTTCTTTTTATAAGTGCTCTGGCGGCAATTGCTCTTTCACGGATATCCTTCAGAGTAATTCTCAAAGGTCTTAAAATGATAGTTGTTCTTGTAGTTTTTACGGGAATTCTTCAGATAGCTTATAACGATGAGGGTACGGTGCTCTGGAAGCCCTTCGAGCAATTCAGCTTTCAGATAACCACAGGCGGTGTGTTCAGCGCAGTTTTTATCATTGCAAGAATTATTGCATTGATTCTTTTCAGCTCGCTTCTTACTTACACAACCTCACCCACGGCACTTGCTGATGCGATAGAAAGACTTCTTTCTCCTCTGAAGCTTTTTAAGGTGAACGTGAACTCTCTTTCTATGATGATGACCATTGCTCTCAGATTTATCCCGACGCTTATCGAAGAGATTGATATTATTATGAGCGCACAGAAGGCAAGGGGAGCAGACCTTGAAACAGGCACTCTTACACAGCGTGCAAAGGCTCTTGTTCCCGTGTTCATTCCGCTTATTGTAAGCTCTTTCAGACGTGCTTATGAGCTTGCCTTTGCAATGGAGTGCCGTTGCTATACCGGGGATAACAAGCGTACCAGAATGAAGGAAATGAAGCTTGGCATCAGGGATTATATTGCTTTTGCCGTGCTTCTGCTTCTGGTGTTTATTGTAGTTTATACAAGCTTTTTCAATACGTTTTCCTTTTTTATTTTTCAGCAGGTGATATGATGAATTATCTTCTGACTTTAAGATACAACGGCAGCCGTTATCACGGGTGGCAAAGACAGGAAAACGCAATTACCGTTCAGGAATGTGTTGAGGAGGCTGTCGGAAAGCTGTTCAAGGAGAAAGTAAGCGTTACGGGCTGCAGCCGTACAGATACAGGTGTGCATGCTAACTGCTTTAAATGTAATTTCCGGACAGAAAAGGAAATTGCCCTTGAAAAAACGGTTACGGGAATGAATTTTTATCTTCCCGAGGATATTTCGGTTACCGGAGCAGAAGCGGTTAATGATGATTTCAATGCCCGCTTTGATGCAAAGGGCAAGGAATATATTTATAAGATCTATAACGGCAGGGTGAGAGATCCGTTTTCACAGGGGCTTGCTTATTTCCATAAATATCCTCTTGATGCAGAGCTTATGAATGAACAGGCAAAGGATTATATCGGAACCTACGATTTCTCTGCCTTCTGTGCGGCAGGAGCTACCGTTAAGACAACTGTCCGAACGGTTTTTGATGCCGGAGTTGAAAGGGACGGCGATACCGTGATCTTCAGAGTTACCGGTGACGGCTTCCTTTACAATATGGTGCGGATTATGGTCGGCACGCTCATTTATATTTCCGAGGGGAAAATAGAAAAAGGGTCGATTCCCCGTATAATAGAATCAAAAAACAGACTGCTTGCAGGAAAAACAGCAGCACCTGAGGGGCTTTATCTCAATAAGGTCTTTTATGATTAAATATAAGGATGTGATAACGTGAAAGAAAAAGAAGATGTAACAATTGAAAGAGAAAATGGCAGTAACAAGAAAATCACGGCACCTGCTGTAATCGGCTTGTGTGTGCTTATTCTCATTGCAATTATGGTGATCGCCGCAGTGATTTCATCAGTTGCGGGTGTTTCAGTTTCTGATATCGGCGGCTCAGACGAGGGTGGAGTTCTTGTTTATAATGTGCTTCCCGACAGCATTGCTGATATAGAGGGCTACTCATCGGGGCTTGTAATGCTTACTGATACAGCTCTTGTTTATCTTGATTCAAACGGAAAAAACCTTTCTTCAAATTCCCATCAATACTCTCAGCCTGTTATGGTAAAGGGCGGGTCAACCGTGCTTTTGTATGATAAGGGCGGTACAGCATTCAGAATTGAAAAGAATTCGAAGATTTATAATACATATACAGCTGCAAATCCCATTACTGTTGCGACTGTTGATAAAAAGGGCAATTATGCTTACGTACTCAATGAGGACGGTGGCTTCCAGTCACATCTTTATGTTTATTCATATAAGGGCAAGAAGACTTTTGAGTGGGGCAGCTCTCAGGATTATTGTATAAGCACTGCACTTTCCGATAACGGAAAAAATGTTGCAGTTTCAATGCTCAGCGTGAAAAACGGTGAATACTTGTCAAAGGTCAGTCTTTTTAATGTTAAAGAAAGTGAAGCCGCTTATACTGCAGAATTTCCCGATTGTACCGTGTTCAGGCTTGAATTCCTTTCGGGAAAGAATCTTGCCGCATTTACAGATAACGGCGTTTATGTTATAGATAAAAACGGAAATGTCGATAAGAGAGCTGAATATGCTCCTACTGAGATTATGCATTCTGCTGTTATGAATAAGGGACTTTCCGCTGTCGCTCTTGCTTCTCACGGAAATACCAAGGATTCTCTTCTTAAGGTTTTTGACGAGAAAATGAACAACAGCTTTTCTCTTGAATATAATTCTGAAATAATGAATGTAAGAACCTCCGATAAGTACACTGCCGTGCTTCTCGGCGACAGAGTTGAGGCTTTCAATGAAAAGGGTGAGAAAACGGGAAGTATCATTATTGATGAAAAATGTACTGATGCTGCATTTGCGGGAAGAAATCTGTTCGTATTTACCGTCAGCGGAATTTACCGCCTTGATTCCTTCGGAGAATATGATCTTTCCCGGCTTCGCGAGGAGGAAAACACCGGCGAATTCATAACGGAAGCGGAATCATCCACGGAACCTGTGACAGAAGCTGAAATTACAGAAGCGGAAGATGTTGCCGAATCTGAAGAAGCAACAGATAACTCCGAAGAAGAAACAACTTCAATTGTGACGTACGGATGAGGAGGATTCAGAGAATGAATGTCGTTGACCTGATATTGTTTATAGTTATTGCTGTTGTTGCAATAGCAAGTGCCAGAAAAGGCTTTCTTATGACGCTTTTTAATATTGCGGCTTATATTATTGCAGGTATTGCCGCAAAGATATTCTCTGTTCCCGTGGCTGAATATGCTTATCTGAATTTCTTCAGCGAAAAGCTGCTTAACAGGCTCCATGAATTAATTCCCTCGGGCAGCGTGGAAGGAGAGCTTACAACGGTTATTGTTAATGCAATAGAAACGTTGCCCTCATATGTGCAGGCTCTTATTAATCAGTTTGTGAATCCTTCTGATATTATTAATGCAGGTGCAGAAGGCGGAAATGCCGTTTATACTGTTGAGATGATTGAACAGACGTATCTTTCTCCTGCTGTCATAAACGTTCTCGGTATTGTGGCTATGGTGCTTTTGTTTGTGCTTTTCGTTTTTATACTGAGGATCCTTTTCTCGATTATAAATAAAGGGCTTACCAAGAAAAAGCACAGGTTTATCAGAAGAACCAATACTTTTCTGGGTGCTGCCTTCGGTGCTGTGAAGGGAACTGCAATTGCAGCCCTCATTGCCGCGATTCTTAATATCGGCGCTCCTGTAATAAATAATCAGAATCTGAGTGATTTCGTAAACGGATCTGCCATCTGCAATATGGTAGCTGAAATATTAATGTGAAAGAGGTAAATTAAAATGGCTAAAAAAACTGCATATCTTTTTGAAAATGTCTGGACTATTCCGAACATAATATCCTTTATAAGAATACTTCTTATTCCTGTTTTCGGCGTTCTGTTTTATAAGGGTGAGCTTCTCTGGGCTCTTCTTATTCTTGCTTTCTCGGGATTTACGGATTTTATTGACGGCAAGCTTGCAAGAAAGCTCAATCAGGTAAGTGAGCTCGGCAAAATGCTCGATCCCATTGCAGATAAGCTTACACAAGCAACAATTGCCATTGTTTATTTCTTTACATTCAGAAATGCTGAAAATGAAACACTTAATCTTTTTGCCTGGGTATTCCTTCTCTTTATCCTTAAAGAGCTTGTAATGCTTGTCGGCGGAGCAATAATGATTGCTGTGGGAATCCGACCCGGTGCTGCAGAGATTTACGGTAAGGCAGCAACGCTTGTTTTCTATGTGGTAATGGTTATCCTTATGGCATTCGGTCCCGAAATCGGTGCTTTCAGAGCAGAAGAGGGTGCAATCCTTCAGCTTTTCACTCTTCCCGATACGGTTATGATGGTGCTTGTTGTGATTTCTCTTATAATGACAATAATCGCATTTTTAAGCTATATGCCCGGTGTTTACAGCCAGGTTAAGGAACGCTTCGGAAAGGGTTCCGCAAAATAATTAATCTCCTTAGGAAAGGAAAAAGCTATGAATATGAAATTATGCTCAAGATGCAATAAACGTCCTGCTGTGCTTTTTATCTCTAAGATAGAGGGTGAAAAGACAACTCAGGAGGGGCTTTGCATCAAGTGCGCTATGGATATGAATATCGGCCCCATCAAGGATATGATGGCTAAAATGGGTATTACTGAGGAAGACCTCGATGCAATCAATGAGCAATTCAGCGAAATGGAGGCTGACGGTGCTTTTGAAAACGGCGGCGCATCTACCTTCCCCTTTTTCCAGGGTCTTTTCGGCAATACACCCACGGCTTCATCAGAGGATGATGACGTTGATCTGCCTGCTGAACTTGTTGATGAGGGAAAAGCCGAAAAGGGTAAGAGCGGCAAAAAAAATAAGGCTAAAAAGGATGAACGTAAATTCCTTGGTCTTTACTGCACAGACCTTACCAAAAAGGCAAAAGAGGGCAAAATTGACCGCATAATCGGCAGAACTGATGAAATTGCAAGAGTAACACAGATTCTCTGCAGAAGAACAAAGAACAATCCCTGTCTTATCGGTGAGCCCGGTGTCGGTAAAACCGCTATTGCGGAGGGACTGGCTCTTGCCATAAGTGAAGGACGTGTTCCCGCTAAGCTCAGCCGAAAGGAAATTCATCTTCTTGACCTTACCGCTCTTGTTGCCGGTACTCAGTTCAGAGGACAGTTTGAAAGCCGAATCAAGGGACTTGTTGATGAGGTTAAGGCTCAGGGAAATATAATTCTGTTTATTGATGAGGTTCACAATCTTGTCGGAACGGGTGATGCTGAGGGCTCTATGAATGCCGCGAATATTCTGAAGCCTGCACTTTCAAGAGGCGAAATTCAGGTAATCGGCGCAACAACCTTCAATGAATACAGAAAGCATATTGAAAAGGATGCCGCTCTTGAAAGAAGATTCCAGCCCGTTAAGGTAGAAGAGCCTTCTATTGAAAACGCTTATGAGATGCTTAAGGGAATAAAGGAATATTACGAGAATTTCCACAGAGTGAGAATTTCCGATAATCTTCTTTATAAGGCTGTTACTCTTTCTGAAAGATATATAAATGACCGTTTCCTGCCCGATAAGGCTATTGACCTTCTCGATGAGGCCTGTACCTGCGCAAATCTGAGAAATAAAGCAATAAGCGATTTTGAGGAAACCGAAATTAAGCTCGCTGAGCTTCAGGCAGAAGAGGCAGAGCTTATGGCTGAAACCGAAAATCCCGATTATGAAAGCCTTGCCCGCGTAAGAGCTGAAATTATGCAGGGTGAAAGCCGTCTGGATGCGCTTCGCGCAAGGGCTGAGGATAACTACGTTACCGAGGATGATCTTGCAAAGGTTATAAGCCTCTCAACGGGTATTCCCGTAAACAAGATTATTGATACAGATATGAAAAAGCTTTCCGGTATGGAGGATAATCTCAAGGCAAGAATCATCGGTCAGGACGAAGCCGTTGAGGCTGTTGCTGCCGCTATCAGAAGAAGCAGAGTAAGACTCTCTCCCGTAAAGCGTCCTGCATCATTTATTTTTGTAGGTCCTACGGGTGTCGGTAAAACAGAGCTTGTAAAGCAGCTTGCGAATGAGCTTTTTGATACTCCCGAAACTCTTATCCGTCTTGATATGTCCGAGTTTATGGAGAAACACTCCGTTTCCCGTCTTATCGGTTCACCTCCCGGATACGTTGGCTATGATGAGGCAGGACAGCTGACCGAAAAGGTAAGAAGAAAGCCTTACAGCGTTATTCTTTTTGATGAAATAGAAAAGGCGCATCCCGATGTTATGAATATCCTTCTTCAGATTCTTGATGAGGGTAAAACAAATGATGCCCAGGGCAGAACCGTAAGCTTTGAAAATGCTGTTATTATTATGACCTCCAATGCCGGAAGTGAAAACAGAGAAAATCTTCTCGGCTTCGGTAAGGACACGGGTACCGCTGTGAAGGATAAGGCTATGAAGGCTTTAAGACAGTTCCTTCGTCCCGAATTCCTCGGCAGAGTTGATGAAATTATTGTTTTTAATCAGCTTACAAAGGAAGATTATGAAAAAATTGCCAAGCTTCTTATTGATGAATTTATTCCTTCTCTGAGAGATAAGGGCATAAGACTTGTGGTTGATGAGGATGTTCCGGCTGTTGTTGCCAACGATGCAGACGGCGGTGTAAGAGGCGCACGTGACATAAGACACACAATAAGAAAGGCAATTGAAGACCCCATTGCCAACATTCTTGTTGCAAGCTTCGACAGGGTTATTGAGGAAATCCGTGTATCCGTGCACGAAGGAAAAATTGTTGTTTCTCACAGCTAAAATTTTTCAAAAAAGTATTGACAATACGGAGTTTAGGTGATATACTTAACTCCGTTATGCGGGTGTAGTTCAGCGGTAGAATCCCAGCCTTCCAAGCTGGTCGTGTGGGTTCGACTCCCATCACCCGCTCCAGCAAATCGACAAGCTAAGGCTTGTCGATTTTTTTATCGCACAGATTGTTGTAATTACAAATAAGGCAGGGTGAAGTTATGATAGATATTGCTTCCTTTATTGAGATATTCTCTTCTGCATTGAATAAAAGCTTCGGTGAGCGCGTATGGTTTTTGGGGCTTCAGGGAAGCTACGGCAGGGGAGAGGCAACTGAAACAAGTGATATTGACCTTGTGGTTATTCTTGATGAATTAATGCCCCGTGATATTGAAATCTACAATAATATGCTAGATACCTTACCTCACAGAGAGCTTATATGCGGCTTCCTGGCGGGAAAAAAAGAGCTTCTTAATTGGGAGCCTGCCGATCTTTTTCAGTTTTATTATGATACAAAGCCGATAAAGGGAAGTCTTGACGATTTACTGCCTATGCTTGATGCTGCTGCCGTTGACAGAGCCATTAAAATCGGAGCCTGCAATATTTATCATGGCTGTGTGCATAATATGCTTTATGAAAAAAGTGAAGAAATTCTGAAGGGTCTTTATAAGTCAGCATCCTTTGTTGTTCAGGCGAGTGTTTTCAGAAGAACAGGTGCATACTTAAAAAACCGTGCTGATTTGCTGAGTGCTGCCGATATGGATGAGCGTTATATTATTGAAGAATATTCTGCCGTCAAAGCGGGTAAGAAAATACTGTTTAAGGAAATGGCTGATTTCCTGCTTGTATGGACAGGCAAGCTTATCGGGGGATAATTATGAACAGGCTTACATTTATTTTGCTTGAAAGCACGGAAGATGAAGATCTCGGAATTATAAAGGAAGGCTACAGTAATCCCTTAGTTGAACGATTTATTTCAATAGATAATGAAAACTACTGGAGTTATGTAACGAAAAGTGAAAATGTATACTTTTATAAGCTTTATAATGAGGATAATCCGGTTGGTACCGTTCATTGTGAGGTGTATGACGGTATTTTATATCTTTCGTTAGTAGTATTTATTCAATATCAGAACAGAAAAATAGGTTCGGATGCAATAAAGTGTGTTATTGAAGGCATAACGGGTCTTGATTTCAAAGAGATTCAGGTGTCGGTAGATGAGAAGAATACAGCTTCAATGCGGCTTTTTCAGAACGCAGGTTTTAATAAAATCGGACAGAAAGATGAGCTTGTTGATTTGCAATATATAATGTAATTTTTATTAAAATATTTATAAATATATATTGACAAATCGACAGCTTTCTATTATAATACCTTATGCACTCGGGAGCAGACAGCTTCCAAAGCATAATATGCGCTTCTAGCTCAGCTGGATAGAGCAACTGCCTTCTAAGCAGTAGGCCAGGGGTTCGAGTCCCTTGAAGCGCGCCACAGGAGAGATGACATTTATGTTGTCTCTCTTTTTTTTGTAAGCGAAGAAACTTATCAGGGACTCGAACCCTGAGAGGGTTTTGCCGTAAAGAAAACAGTCCGGTGGACTGTTTTCAGGCAAAAGCGGCGCAGAAGCTATGCTTCAAGCCATGCGGAATTAATTCCGCGGTCACTTGAAGCGCGCCATAGGAGAGATGACAATTAGGTCTTCTCTCTTTTTTTTGTTGTAATTATAATATTTTTTAGTATAATGGTTACGGGTGATTAATAATGAGAGTTAAGGATAAAATCAATCTTGATTACGATGGGCTTTGTCAGCACGGTGCAATTACAATTGTTGCTTTCGGTGACAGTGTTACGCACGGGGCTGTGGGCAACGGTGAAATCAATTATGAAACCGTTTATTGGAACAGGCTCAAAAAGAAAATTAATGATGTCAGAAATTATATTCCTGTGAATGTTATTAATTCAGGTATCGGCGGAATTACCGCCAAAGGCTCCCTTGAAAGAATGGAAAGAGATGTTTTCTCTCACCATCCGGATCTTGTGATTGTCTGCTTCGGGCTTAATGACGTAAACGGAACACTTGAAGACTATATTTCTTCTCTTGAGACGATTTTCACTGAGTGTAATAAAAGAGAAATTGAAACTGTATTTCTCACTCCCAATATGCTTAATACTTATGTTGCGGATGATACATCGGAAGAGCTTAAAGAATA
This sequence comes from Acutalibacteraceae bacterium, assembly GCA_045533835.1. Lineage (GTDB taxonomy): Bacteria > Bacillota > Clostridia > Oscillospirales > Acutalibacteraceae > RUG806. The sequence goes on along the minus strand of JAZSIM010000070.1, from coordinate 26,329 downwards.
CGCTGGAATTACAGCGAAAATGCAGAATTCGGGCAGAATGGATTCATATATTGAAGCTGCCGTGGCCTTAGCAGAATCGATGAATATAAAGGTTTGTGACTGCTACAGTAAATGGAAGAAATTAAGTGAAACAGAAGATATCACCATGCTTCTTGCAAACCGCATAAATCATCCCGTTAAGGAAATGCACGAGCTTTTTGCAGAGGGAATATTTGAAATAATGATGAAATAAAGATTTAACGGAGCACCTGACAGGCGCTCCGTATTTTTTTATTCTTTTGCGATAACAGCAGGCTCGGGAATTGAGCCGACAGAAGCATCTTCTGCTTCCTCTGCAGAAAGTGCATCTGCACGGCGCTGAAGCTCTTTCATAATCTTTGCATGCTTTTCATCTGTATAATCCCAGAAGAATATGTAGGGAAGTGACATAAGCAGATATCCTGCCATATCAAATGCCAGACCGATTATCATACATTTGACTCTGACATCGGGGATAAAGAGCACGTCCCAGTCAGATGTAAAGCCGACTCTGTAGAACATAAGAGGGATTATAAGGCTTATAAGCGCCGAAATGGGGCCTGTAAACCAGCCTACAACACCCTGATATGCTTCAAAGCGCTCGCCTGAAATATACATCTGATAGTCGCTGATTCTTATGTCCATATCCTCAGAGGCAAGCTCAATAGCGGATTTCAGGGCATCACGAAGACAGATTCCGATAAAGAGAACAAGACCGCAGAGCATAGGGGCGTCACCGAGGAAAAGGAAGGCAAGAATAAAGATACCGCTTGACGCGAACATTATAATCTGCTTGAAAACGTACAGTGTCTTGAACTGGAAGCGTTTTCTTATCCAGGGAGCAAGGAATGCACCGGGATTGCCTACAAAGGCAATTGCATTTTCTGCTACAGCAAAGAAGAAGCCCGTTTCTCGCCAGGTGTATATAAGCATTATCTGTCCTATGCCTATCATGCCGTTACCGAGAGAGTCAAGAAGAGCGGATGCCTGCTTTATCCACAGGTACTTGTTTTTCATAATACCATCGATACAGTCCCAGAAGGAATAATACTTTTTCTTTGAAAGAGGAGGTGCAGGTATTCTCTCTTTTATTTTCCATAGTCCCGAATGCATCATTATAATGCTGAGTCCGAGTGCTATGGGAATGATATACTGGAAGGTACCGCGATCTCTGATACCGTTTACAAAGAACATACCCGAAACCGTGGGGATAACCATTGTCATAATTGAACGTAGCAGGTGACTGAGCTTTACGGGCCAGCAGCGGATAATCATTCTTTCATGGCCGTTAGGGCTTATGTTATCGGCGATCTGCTGAGGTGAACCGGTAAATCCGAACATTCCGAACAGCTGGAATAATACATAAAGCTTCCATACGCGGTCAATAAGCGGTTGCTCATAAAGAGGAAGCTCGCAAATCAGAATTACCATAATTATGCATTGAATAAGGTTTGCGTATGCAAAGATTTTATATCTGCCGAGCTTGGGAATGAGCTTTTTCTTTATTATAATACATCTGAAGCCGCCCCATCCGGAAACGAAGAGATGTATTCCGAATATCTTGAATATGCTGTACAGATTAAGTCCCGGCCATTTTGTATTCATTGCGCTTACAAAGCTTTCGGGGAAGGGAATTATCCTCGTCATATCAAAAATAAGAAGAAGCAGTCCCAGTGCTGCTACAGACAGATATAGTGTAAAGTACCGTTTTTCTGTTTTCTTCGGCAGAATTCCGAGGTTTGCATCAATACCCATATTGAGCATGCTCCAGAGATAGCCTGAAACAAGGAAGAATGCATTTATTGCAGAAAATGTGAGAATCGGGATTTCATAATAATAGGCTACAAGATAGCATCCCGTGCCGAAGGACAGAAAGCCGAGAAGATACTGAGCTGAATAGTTACCGCCTACGGCAAGGAAAATGGAAATATATTCCTTATAGGGAACATATTTGCCCTCGGCAGGGGTATTCCAATGGGTTTTGAATTCAGAAATCAGATTTCCTGCTTTTCGTGTAAAGGGAACTTTATTTTCCGTGCTTTTGCTCATTATTTACCCCTCCTTTGAAGCTTCGGTATCAATGCGAAGCTTTTCTGCCTGCGCATCCTCAAGTGTCTTTCCGTATTCAGGTGTAATAGCAACGTGGAAAAGCACCTTGAGCACGTTTTTGGGAAGCCAGCTTTCTCCGAACTCTATATTGCTTTCGTTTTCTGCTCCCATATACATTTTCTGAATACCCGTACAGGAGAAGAATGCGTAATCATCAATTGATTTTACGGTTGACGGGATATACATTATAGGGCTTAAACTGCCGCAATATGTAAAAGCGTCCGCGCCTATGGCTTCAAGTCCCTCCGGAAGCCATACTGTCCACATGCTGCCGCATCCGAAGAATGTCATGTCACCGATTGTTTTAAGGGTTGCGGGGAGCGTCAGGTGAACAAGATCTGTATTTTTATAGAAGCAGTAGCTTCCGAGATTTTCAACCCCGTCAGGAATAACGTAGGTGTCAGCGGTTTCTGCTATTCCTTCTGCAAGCTTCCACTGTCCGTTCAGTATCGGATGCAGAACAAGCGTTTTCATATCCTTTGTGTAGAGAACACCGTCAACCGATGTGTAATAAGGATTAGCTTCATCAACAAAAACAGCCTTTAACTGCTTGCAGTAATAGAATGAGGACTGCGAAATGTAGCGGACGTCCTTTCCTATGTGAATGAATTCTACGTATTCGTCACTTACAACGGTAAAATCACCGACAGCAACAACGGGTCTTGACGTGTCAGGATTTTCTCCCTTTTCATCTCTTACGAAGTCTACGTAAATCTCCTTTGTGTCAGAGTTGCCGTTGAAGCCGTAAAATTCCCATCCGCCGACCTCTTCAGCCTCAGCAATATTTTCTGCTTCTCTGAATTCAAAGGTATCTCTCGCAATAGAGAAAAATGTGAAGGACAGCGAAAGTCCTATGAACACTACGAGGACCGTAATGAACAAAGCTTTTTTCCATGTTGGCAAAATAACCCCTCCCAAATTAATTTATTAAAATTATTGTAACATATTAATATAAGGATATCTATGTGGAAAAAACAACAAAGTAAAACTGCTTATTTTGTGAAAAAAGAAAAAAGCAATGTATCTTATTTTACATTGCTTAAATTATAATACGGTTGTACTAAGAAAAAAGGCAGGAGAAAACTCCTGCCGATTCTTGTTATTCTGACTGCTTCTTCTTTTCGATTGCTTCGCAAAGGGCAACAGGCTTGTTCTGATGATAGAACTGAGAGAGATATGCAGCACACTGTTCACCTGAAATATTCAGAGAATCCATAAACCAATGAAGAAGAATATTTCTGAAGCCACCGAGTGTGTAGTAGAGATGGCAGAGATACTGCGTAACATCCTCACCGGGGAAGAGATTGTTTATTTCGTGGGAAACCTTGTCTTCCGTAAGAGAAATGATTCTCTTGATAAGCTTTTCACCGTGAGATGATGTAAGAAACAGCTTGTAATAGTTCTTGTTCTTATCAAGGAACTGTATTCCGAAATTAATGGCTTCGGTGGGGTCAAGAATAATGTTATCAATTCCCATATTGTCAAAGGCTTCATCTATTGATTCAACAATATTCTGAAGTATTGCGGAATAAAGATCGTATACGTCAAGGTAATGCGCATAAAAGGTACCGCGGGAAATGTTGGCGCGTTCAACAATATCCGTAACGGTGATTTTTGCCATATCCTTCTCGTTAAGAAGCTCAGCAAAAGCCTGCTTTATAAGATGTCTGGAGCGAGCGGCATTTTTATGTGAAGATTTTTTGCCGGTTGCCATTTAAGCCCCTCCTTATTTTTTCTTGGAGTACTTTGTTTTGTAAATGACACGCATAAGTGTACATTCAAGAGGATTGATGTATTTGTCATCTTTGCCGTATGCCGCTGCAGCTACAAAGGATTTGCATCCCTTTTCGGCAACAAGCTTTACTGCGTTTGCTTCTTCCTCTGAGGTGCCTACACATACAGCACCGTTATGCTTGATCATTACGGCATCGCGGTACTTCATTTTTCTGACGGCCTTTTTAGCGGATTTCAGACGGTTGTTAACGTCATATTCCGCATTCTTCATTGATATACCTACGATCTGTGCAAAGTCATCAAGGAAGGGCTTGATTGTAATGCCCGTTTTGGAAAGCTCATAGGTTGCCTTTTCCTTGGAGTGAACGATAGCGTTTACGCCGCTTTTCTTTTTGTAGATTTCAGCGTGAAGCTCAGCAAAGGCAGGAACCTCAGCCTCCTTATCAAGAGGCTTGCCTGTTTTCAGGTCAATCATAATTGCATCTCCGCCGTCGACGGGAGTCATTTCAAACACTCCGTAAAGTCTTTCGGAATTGTATGCGGGGATTTCTTCTGTGCAGGTGTCCTGCTGGAGTGTGCCTGCAATGTACTCACAGAGTGAACCGAAGCATTCGATTGTTCTGCCTGTAAGCTCTCTGTATCTTTCAAGGAAGATTTCCTTGCATGCCGTTTCAAGCTGGCTCGCAACGTTGAATGCATCCTCAAGGTCTGTACCCATACATACTGCACCGTGATGCTTCATAAGAACAGCCTTTGACTGGGAGCGCTTCACAGCCTCGGTAACGCCCTCTCTGAGTGTGCCTGTTCCGGGAAGTCCGTATGCTGCAAGAGGTACGTGCTTTCCGATGATTTCGGCGCTTTTGCCCTCAAGATGGTTTATGTCATATCCTGTAAGACCGGCAAGGGATGCCATTGCCTGATGAGTGTGAATAACGAAATTCACGTTGCTTCTCAGCTTATAGCAGGCTGCATGGACACCCTTTTCGGATGAGGGCTTTACATCGCCCTCATAGGAAAGGTCTTCAATTTTAACAAGAACTATGTCATCGGGAGTAAGACTCTGGTAGTCCCTTCCGCTGGGAGTGATAACGAAGGTGTTTTCGTCAATACGGCAGCTGACATTACCCCACGTACGCTGGATAAGTCCTCTCTCGCAGAGAAGCTTACCTGCTCTGATAACATCAAGTTTTGCTTGCATTAAATCCATTGTTTTTTTCTCCTTGGTGAGATTTCGGATAATCAGTCTTCTTTTACTGTGATGTTTTCGAATACTCTGTCAAAGCGTGCAAGAGCATCGTCGATGTCAGCTTCTGTATAAGCTGCGCTTGTGTAAAGACGGCTGCCGGCAAGAGTTACAAGACCTTCTGCCATATATGCAGCGCCCATATGGGTCATTTCCTTCTTTCTGATATCGGTCTGCTTGAGAACAGAGGGGATTGTCCAGGGCTTGTTCCAGTTGATGGAGAACTGAAGTGTACCTACTGTTTCAAGATGGCAGATAGAGCCCTGGTTGAATGCTACGAAGGGAAGGTGACGTCTTTCGATGATTTCCTGAAGACCCTTTGTGATTCTGTCACCGAGCTCACCGGCTCTCTGACAAGCGTTTGTTCTGTCCATTTCCTCAAGTGTGAAGTAGCCTGCTGCACAGGAAAGGGGATTAGCAGAAAGAGTACCGACGCAGAATGCCTTCTTGACCTTTACGGCACCGTCAAGGCCTGCACCGAGATACTTCATGTATTCTCTCTTACCGCCGACACCGCCTGCACCGGGATATCCGCCGGCAATAACCTTACCGAAGATTGTAAGGTCGGGTGAGCAGCCGAAGTAGCCCTGAGCACCTGCCATACCGACACGGAAGCCTGTAACAACCTCATCGAATACGAGAAGAGCACCGTACTTGCGGCAGAGTCTTTCAACGCCCTTACAGAAATCCTTGTCAACGGGACGTGATCCGCTTTCGGGGCCGAGAGCCTCAAGATAAACAGCAGCTGTACCGCCTCTTAAAAGGTTCTTTCTGAGAACTCTTTCAAGAGAATCAAGATCACCGGGGAAGAATTCCTGAGTATCTCTCATAATTCTGCCGGGAACACCGTTAGCCTGAGTTGATTTTGTTCCGGGAATACGGATGCCGTAGCCGAGCTGATCTGACCAACCGTGATAAGCACCGCCCATCTTGACGATATTCTTGTTCTTTGTTGCAAGTCTTGCGATTCTTGCTGCGAGCATACAAGCTTCTGTACCGGACTGAAGCATACGGAACATGTCAACTGTTTCTACGCAGTCGGAAATCTTCTTTGCAATTTTGTATTCAAATTCGTGGAAAAGACCTGTTGAGGGTCCGCATGTGTTAAGAAGGTCAATAACCTGCTCACGTACACATTCGGGGTTAGAGCCGAGTACTGTGGGACCGCCTGCCTGAAGGAAGTCATAGTATTCGTTTCCGTCAATATCATAAAGCTTACAGCCTGAAGCTGCTGTGAAAACGAGAGGGAAGGGATAGTTGAATGCAAGGTTGTGCTGAACGCCGCCGGGGATGATCTTTTTTGCTTCGTCGATCATTGACTTTGAGGTTGCGCACTTCTTTTCAAAATATTCTTCTTCATATTTTGCAAGAGCTTCGGGGGAAATTGTGTAAACGGGTTTTTTGATGAGTTCATCAAGCTGCTTGTTAATGGCAGCTGCATCGGGGTACTGTGATATTGCGAAACGAGTATCCATATTTTTATTCCTTTCCTTTTAAATAAAGTTTAATTAAATATTAGCACATAATTTTAATAATTACAAGTACATTAATCGGTTAATCTGTACTATATTTTACCTTGAAAGAATATTTCTGTGGCTGAGTGTGAATGATTCGCCGTCTGTTACAAATACACCGTACTGTCCCTTGTAGGCACATCCGGGGTTGAAAAACGTGATATTATCAGACTCTTCGGCGGTGGGAATATGTGTGTGTCCGAAAAATGCAACCTTACAATCATCCTGCCTTGCTGCATAGTAAAGCTTTGTAAGACCGTATTTTACATCGAGAAGATGTCCGTGGCAGGCGAAAAACTTTATGTTTCCAAGGCTTGTTATCAGCTTAGTCGGATAATTATAAAAAGACGGGTCATTATTTCCCTTCAGCTGATAGACAGGTATTCTTCCTGTGTACGCAGAAAGCCCCATAAGGTCATCGGATCCGTCACCGAGATGTATGATGCAGTCAGTATTCCTTTCAGCAGAAAAAATTTTTTCAAGGATTTGCGAATTTCCGTGAGAATCGGATACAATTACAGCTTTCATTAATAAATTCCTCTTTCGGTGCATATTTTGTATTAAAAAGCTTAGTCGGGAGTGTTTTTATGAATCAGAATGATATTGACGCCTTGTTCCGTGCCGTAAAAAGCGGCAATAAAAAAGAGATGTCGGATGCAGGTAATGCAGCTGCCGCAAGCTTAAGCGATGCGCAGAAGCGGACGGTTGAAAAAGCAATGTCAGACCCTGAATATATGAAGCAGATACTGTCATCGCAGAAGGCACAGGAAATAATCAGAAGACTAAGGGGAGAGGGATCATAATGGATATTTCCTCACTTTTATCATCACTGTCGCCGGAGGATATTGAAAAGCTCAAGGCAACGGCACAGCAGTTTTTCGGAAATGACTCCGAGGAAAAAAAGCCCGATACGAAAAAGCAGGAGCTTTCCCGGGAAAATCAGGGCTTTGACATGCCTTTTGATCCGAAGCTCATAACCGGAGTTGCCAGATTTTCAAAAATGATGAATGAAAACGATGAAAAAAGTGCATTTATTATGGCTCTGAAGCCGCTTCTCAGTGAAACAAGAAAAAAACGTGCCGATGATGCTGTCATGATGCTGAAGTTTTTCAGAATAATCAGTCTTTTACAGGAGAACGGAAAATGAACGATTACACATATCAGGATATGATGCGTATGCAGAATGAGGCAAAGCAGAGAGTTCTTGAAATGCAGAAGCGTTCAAGAAGTGCCGCAGACAGCTTTAACGGAACACAGAAAACCAGCGAGCGGCAGAAGGAGGAGCCGACGGAGGAGCTTCCGCGTATCCCTAAAAAAATCAGCTTTCCTGCAGGGATTCACACAAATCAGCAGAATCAGACGGCGCAGAAAAAAATATTTCCCGGGCAAGGGCTTGATGTCAGAAATTCTCTTAAGTCTGTCTTCGGAAATCTTTCGGGCGACGAATATGAGAAAATGTTTATTCTTTCTCTTTGTCTGCTTCTTACGAAGGACGGTGCCGATGAATCGCTTATTTTGGCGCTGATGTATCTTCTTGGCTGATGATATAAGTATATTACACTTACCTTGCATTTTCAATATTAAACAAGTATCGTTTCGGAATTGTAAAATCTGCATAAATTCTGATGGTAAAAATTGTTGAATAAAATAACGAAAATTTGTGTGACTTTAATAAATTGTTAACAATTCTGCAATATTTGTTTGATAAAATGACAACATAAACACAACAAACTGAAAGTGAGTGCTGTTAAAATGTTGGAAATTGCCCTTGGATTTATAATGGATATTATTAATCTTTTCAAAAAACTTTTTTCTGTTTTTTCAGGCGGCAAAGGGGATGCTGGCGGGGAAGCCGAAGAATAATTGCTGTGCAGAAAATGCTGTCCGTGTAAGCGGACGGCTTTTTTTATGTAAAATGAATAATTATAAGTTGACTTTAGAAAAAACTTTTGTTAAAATGTAGTGTGAATAAATATAACGGGTTAAATTTTCCCGTGGAAAACGGAGGAATGAGCTGTGACAGATGCAAGAACATTGGCATACATAAACATGTATGGTATTCTCGGAACTCTTGAAAATCTTTGCGAGCTTGATGAAAATGCACGTGCCCTTCTCACCAACAAGAAACCTATATCAATAGGTCTTGAGGTTAAAGGCGGACCTGCAGCAACACTTTATTTCAAAAACGGATACTGCCGTATGGAAGACGGCTGCAGTGCCGATTGCGATATAAAGCTTCCTTTCTCGTCCTGTGAGAAATTCAACGGTATGATTGACGGTACCGTTACTCCTATCCCCAGTAAGGGCTTCCATCATATCGGATTTCTTCTTAAATCCTTTACTGCTCTTACCGATCTTCTTACGAAGTATATGCGTCCCGATCCTGAGGACCTCAAGGACGAGCATTTCTTTGAAATAAGCACAACGCTTATGTTCTACACAATTGCCGTTTCACTTGCTCAGATCGGAAATCAGGATGCTATCGGTAAGTTCAGTGCAGACCATATTGTTGACGGTGATGTTCTTATGAGTATTACGGGCGGCCCTAAGGCTACTCTCAGAGTAAAGAACCATCATATCGTCTGCATCAAGAAGGATATGGGTAATCCCAGAGCGCTTATGGAGTTCAACGGCATTAAGCTTGCCCGTGATCTTTTTGACGGCAAGGTTAATTCAATCGCCTGCATTGGTGAAGGTAAGATTTTTATGGGCGGTATGATCTCCATGATTGATAATGTAAACAGAATACTTGACAGAGTTGCACTCTATCTTGCATAAGGGAGGAAGAAAAATGGCAACTAAGATTAACGATTATACAAAGAGCCGTGAATGGTTCGACAGGGCTGTTAAGGTAGTTCCCTCGGGAGTTTACGGTCATCTCGGTCCTGCAGAAGGTAACTTTATGCCCGTAACCTCATTCCCGCTTATGGGTGACAGAGCACAGGGCTCATACTTCTGGGACGTTGACGGCAACAGATTTATCGACTATATGTGCGCATACGGTCCTAACGTTCTCGGTTATAACGATCCTGATGTTGATGCAGCTGCTATGGAGCAGCTCAAGAAGGGTAACTGTATGACCTCTCCTTCATATAAGATGGTTGAGTTTGCAGAGCTTCTTGTTGATACCGTAGCATGTGCTGACTGGGCATTTTTTGCAAAGAACGGTAATGACGTTACCACTGCTGCTATTATGACTGCACGTGCTGCTACACACCGTAAGAAGATTGTTTTTATAAACGGCTATTACCACGGTGTTTCTCCCTGGACACAGAAAATTGACTATCCCGGTATCATTCCCGAGGATGTTGCCAACAATCTTTATATCGACTGGAATGATTTTGATCAGCTTCAGAAGGTATTTGATGATAATAAGGGTGAGATCGCTGCATTTATATCAACTCCTTATATGCACGGCAATTATCTTGACAACTCTCTTCCCGCAGACGGCTACTGGAAGAAGGTAAGAGAGCTTTGTACAGCTAACGGCACTGTTCTTATTGTTGACGACGTTCGCTGCGGCTTCAGACTTGACCTTGCAGGCTCTGACCATTATTACGGCTTTGAGGCTGACCTTATCTGCTTCTGTAAGGCTCTTGCAAACGGTTATAACGTTTCTGCTCTTTGCGGTAAGGATTCCCTTAAGAATGCAGTAAGCTCACTTTCATACACAGGCTCCTACTGGCTCAGCGCAATGCCCTTTGCTGCAGGTATCGCCTGCATAAACAAAATGAAGGAGCTTGATACTCCCAAGATGTTCCGTGAGCTCGGTCTTAAGCTCACAGACGGTCTGAAAGAGGTTGCAGCCGCTAACGGCTTCAATATGGTAGTTTCAGGTGAGCCCTCACTGTTCTATCTCAGACTTGCTGATGACGATTCACTCTTTATTCATCAGGACTGGATTCAGGAATGTGTAAAGAGAGGCATCTTCTTTGCAGGGCATCACAACCATTTCATTAATGCTTCTCTTACAGAAGAGGATATTAAGTATACTCTTGATGTTGCTGATGAGGCATTCAAGGCAATCAGAACAAAATATTAATTAAATATCGGGATTTTATCCTTATATATTATCTTCGAGGAGGAAAAAAACTATGCCTTTAACAAAACAAGAATGGCTTCAGCTTGAAAAAAAGGCCCATGAGCTCCGCGGACTTACCCTTGATACAACATACTGGGCAGGTTCAGCACATATCGGCGGCGGTCTTAGTGTTCTTGATATTATGACAGTTCTCTATCATAAGTATATGAACATCAAGGTTGAAGATCCCACATGGGAAGACAGAGACAGATTCATACTTTCAAAGGGCCACGCAGGTGTTTCCTATGCTGCAACTCTTTGCGATTACGGCTTCAATGATGCTGAGCTTCTCAAAACCTTCAATCTTTCAGGCTCCAAGATGGGTATGCACCTTGACTCCAATAAGGTTGTCGGTGTTGATGCATCAACCGGCTCTCTCGGCCACGGTATGTCGATTGCAGTAGGTACTGCACTTGCAGCACGTCTTCAGGGTAAGGATTATAAGACCTTTGTGGTTCTCGGTGACGGTGAATGCGACGAGGGCTCCAACTGGGAGGCTGCAATGAGCGCCGTTCATTATAAGGTAACAAATATGATCAGCTTTGTTGACCGTAACAAGTGTATGATCGACGGCAGAACCGAAGATGTTATGAACCTTGAACCCTTCTGTGCAAAGTGGGAAGCTTTCGGCTTCATTGTTAAGGAAATTGACGGTAATAATATCAAGGAGCTTTGCGAAGCTATTGATTTTGCTTATGAAAACAAGACCGATAAGCCCGTTATGATTGTCGCTAACACTCTTAAGGGCTGCGGTATTGACTTTATCGAGGATGACTATCTCTGGCATTACGGTGCATTTGATGATGATAAGTATGCAAGAGGCAAGAAGGCTCTTGAGGAATCTTATCAGAAGAGAATAGCAAGAGTAGAAAAGGAGGCTGAATAAGTATGGCAGGCGGAATGACATATACAGCTGTTGACTCAACATCTCTTTCAACTGCTGAAATTTACGGTAAGGCTCTCGTTGAGCTCGGACGAGTTCATCCCGAGGTTGTAGCTCTTACTGCTGACCTTGCAAAGTCCACAAAAATCGGTGAATTCCAGAAGGAATTCCCTGACAGATTCTTTAACGTAGGTATTGCTGAGCAGAACCTTTTCGGTGTTTCTGCAGGTATGGCAAGAGCAGGTCTTGTACCCTTCCTTTCATGCTTCTCTCAGTTTGCATCTCTGAGAGCTGCCGATCAGCTTTCCACAGACCTTTGCTATCAGAACGTTAATGCTAAGGTTATTGCTACACATTCCGGTACATCCTTCGGTCAGGCAGGTTCAACTCACCATGCTATTACTGACCTTGCCGTTACACGTGCAATGCCCAATCTTACGGTTATCTGTCCTGCTGACGGCGTTGAAACCTATAACGCAGTTATGGCAGCTTATGAAACTCCCGGCCCCTTCTATATCAGAATCAACCGCGGATTTGACCGTGTTCTTTATAAGGACAGCGATTACGGCTTCGAAATCGGTAAGGCTGTTACAGTAAGCGAGGGTACCGATCTTACAATTATTGCCTGCGGCTCCTGTGTATTCCAGGCTGTTCAGGCTGCTGACTTCCTTGAGAAGTCTGACGGACTCAAGATCAGAGTTCTTGATATGCACACAATCAAGCCCATAGACAAGGAAGCAATTGTTAAGGCTGTTATGGATACCCGCCGTATAATCACGGTAGAGGATCACAATGTTATCGGCGGTCTTGGCTCTGCTGTTGCTGAGGTTGTTGTTGAATCCGGTAAGGGCTGCGCATTCAAGAAGCTTGGTGTTCCCGATAAGTTTGCTCCCATCGGTCTTCACGAGGACATTATGTCTGAGCTCGGCATTGATGCCAACGGTATCATTGCAGCTGTCCGTGAGGTAATGAAGGCTGACTTCGAGCTTGACGATGACTGGGATGACGAGGTTTAATTAAGAAAGGGTTGAATAAAATGGCATCAGAAGCTATTTATACTAATAAAATATTTCTTTGCGGTGCTCTTCCTCTTCTTAAAACCATTGTTGCTGACGTTCCTTCCTTAAAGTCAAAGTTCAAGAAGGTTCACTGTGTTTATCAGGTAAGCTGTCTTGATCCTGAGGCTCCCGACGGAAAGTGGGCTACGCACTTTGTTGTCAACGGTGATGAATGGCTTGTACATGCGGATAAGGTTGCACACAGAGTAGGCAAGCAGAAGTACGTTGAGCTTGAATTCAAGAGTGTTGATGCTATGAACGCATTCTTCAAGGGCAAGATCGGTCCTGCAACACTTCCCAAAATGAAGGGTGTAAATTTCATTTATGAGTTCGGTGTATTTATGATGGCACTTCTTAAAATGGCTGACCTTCTGGGACTTGAAACACCTCCCGCCGATGAAGAAACCAAGCGTCTTCTTGTTAAGTGCTATTTCTATCTTCTTTCCGTTGGTATTTCTACTCTTAATAAGCTCGGTCATGAGAAGATTCATGACTGGACATTAAAGAGTCCTGACAGAGTTTATGCATGGAAGGTAAACGGTGAGGAAAGCGTTTCCGCTTATATCCGTATTAAGGCAGGTAAGTCAAAGGCAGGTAAGGGCGAATATAAGAGAGCTATGCCTTTCTTTACAATGCGCTTTGATAACCTTGACTCCGCACTCGGTATTCTTATGTCTATCGACGATATGCTTACTTCTGTAAGAGAGGGTAAGCTTATTATGGACGGTGCGCCCGAATTTGGCGCACAGATAGGCGAATATATGCTCCTTGTAGGTGCACTTGCAAAATAATATTCTGATTTTTTGCCGCCGATCGGCTATAACACGGTCGGCGGTATGTGATGTTTATGAAGGAAATTAAAACTAACAAAAAAGGCTTCTGGCTGAAGCTTGATAATGCGGCAAAAATTTTCCCCGGACAGAATTCAAATACATGGTCAAGCTCATTCCGGCTCTGTTGTGAAATGAAGGAAAAGGTTGACCCTGAGCTGCTTCAGCAGGCTCTTATTGATATTATGCCGCGTTTTTCCTGCTATGACGTAAGAATACGTTATGGCTTTTTCTGGTTTTATCTTGAAAAAAATAACAATATACCGCTTGTGCGCCCCGATATTAAGAATCCGCTCTACAGAGTAAAATTCAATGAAAACAGAAAATTCCTTTTTAAAGTGTTTTATCACGGCAATCGGATTTCCGTGGATGTGTATCACGTTTTAAGTGACGGGCACGGCGGTGCAGTTTTTCTGTCAACTCTTGTGGCTCAGTATCTGCGCCTCAAGGGCTATGATATTCCGAACGGCGGATTTGTGCTTGATATCAATGAAAAGAACAACGAAGGGGAGCTTGAGGATTCCTTTGTTAAGAATGCAACCTCAAAGGCAAAGTATAACAGAGCCGAAAAGTTCTGCTATCACGCCAAGGGTACAAGAATGCCCTGGCATACGGTAAATATTACATCCGGTATAATTCCCTTTGATGATTTGCATGCTCTTGCAAAGGCTAAGGGTGTTACCGTAACCGAATTCCTCTGTGCCGTTATACTTGACGTGCTGATAAAAAAGCAGGCAAGAGAGGAAAGAAAGCAGAAGGAGGTCTGCATACAGGTTCCGATTGATCTCCGAAAAACCTTCGGATCTGAAACCCTCCGTAATTTTTCTATCTGCTTAAGAGTCAAGGTAGATCCGAATAAGGGCGAATACAGCTTTGACGAGCTCCTTGATCAGGCTAAATATCAGCTGAGATTGCAAAGAAATATAAAAGAGCTTAATATGATGATAACCGCAAATATGGGAATAGAAAGAAACATCTTTGTAAGAGCATTGCCTCTTGTTATAAAAAATCTCGGTGTGGGTGTTTCGTTTGCGATAACCGCTGAGCAGACAAACTCATGTCTTATGACAAATCTCGGTGCTGTTATGATTCCTGATGAAATGCGCGGATATATAGAAAAATTTATATTTATACCGCCTCCGGGCAAAGTAAACGCTGCAAGAATGGGTATTGCAACCCTTAATAACAATCTTTGTGTTACGTTTGCCAATTCTTACGTTGAAAGTGACGTTGAAAGAGAATTTTTTACATATTTTGTGAAAATGGGGCTTCACGTAAAAATTGAGAGTAACAGAGAATAAGAAGGGAGTTTTATCGTGTCATACTGTGTCAACTGCGGTGTTGAGCTTGATAAAAGTGCAAAAAAATGCGCACTTTGTGCTACGCCCGTTATAAATCCCAATGAAAAAGCGGAAGCTGCAGCTACAGAAAAGCCTTTTTCCGAAAATCTTCAGCTTCCGAAAAGCATAAAAAAGGAATTTGTTGCATTTGTGATTTCGGTAATAATGCTGATTCCGAATATCGTTATGCTGTTTCTTAACATTTTCTTTATAAGACAAGGCTTCTGGTCCATTTACGTTGCTGCCTCATGTCTTCTTTTATGGGTGCTTTTTGTTTTTCCGTTTTTTACAAAAAAAAGCCGTCCATATCTTATGTGGGCTTTTGATACCGTCGCAGTAGGATGCTTTTTCTTTACCGTATATGCTCTTCACGGAGTGGGTCCTGTCGTAACGAAAAGCACACTCAGCATTATTGCTCTGATTTCCGCTGCCGTGCTGATTCTTATAATATGGAGCAGAATAAGAAAGCATCATTGGACTGCCAATCTTATAGTCTTTCTTGTTGAAGCAACTGCAGTTTCGTTCTTTGCGGGACTTCTTACTGCATTTTTTACCGGAAACTACAGTTTCTTTGTTGTCGGTATTGTTATTGCGGTGTGCACGCTTGTTATGACCGCATTTTTTATCTATTGCAACAGAAGTAAGCATGTCAGGAACTGGCTTAATAAGGCTTTTTATCTTTAATTTCAAAAATTATTTACATTTTTGTACATAATATTTTGCACTTACCTATTGATTATCTGTCAATTGTAAGCTATTATATAAGAAGTCGAATTTTAGGAGGATATATAATGAACAGCGTTAAAAAAGCATTGGCAGTGATTCTTGCACTTGCTGCCGTACTTTCTTTCAGCGGATGCTTAAAATATACCAGCAATATTCTTGAGGTTACCACAAGACCCAATATGGGCGGTAATAATGAAGTAAATACAACAATTATTTACGTTACTCCCACACCTGAGGTGCAGACAACTCTTCCCGTAATTATTCCGGAAATCACAACTCAGCCTGTACAGCAGATTCCCGAGGTCACAACTCAGCCTGTGCAGCAGATCCCTGAGGCTACAACTCAGCCTGCAGTAAAGGATCCCTCTACATGGACTACTGCTGAAATTCTTAAATTTACAACAGATGCCGTTACAAAGACCAAGGCTTATACAAATCAGGTTACCGTAGACCACGAGGAAGCTTTTGATATCAAAATTACAAAGGCTCCCGGCGGAAAGCTTGTTATGGATGCTGCTGACAGTATTATTGCGAGTGTAGCAAAGCCCTCCAAGGAAACTCTTACCTTTACAAACGGCAGAACAACAAATGGGGAAGGCGAGAATGTGCCTCTGCTTCTTCCTAAGCGCGGTGCATTTACACTTACAGCTGACGGTATTGCAACGGCATATGCCAAGAAGAGCGGCAATGATACAATTGTTCATATTCAGCTTGTAAAGGAAGTCGGCACACTTACCGACCATCCCAAGCATCATGCAGCAAGTCTTGGTTATCTTGATGCTTCTGATGTTGATCTCGGTACAATTCAGCTTAATTATCTTGATATAACTTATTCAGGCTCAACAATGGATTTTGTCATCGGCTCCGACGGCTATGTAAAATCTGTTGATTATAAGATTCCCATTCATATTGCGGTTGAAGCAAAGATCTTCGGTATTACCGCAGGCGGTGAATGCCAGGGCTCACAGAGTGAATTCTGGACAATTAATTGGTAAAGCTGAAGCTCCCGATTCTGTCGGGAGTTTTTTTTCTTGATTTGGCAATAAATTTCTGTTAAAATTATAGTGGTGATGTTTATGCTTAAAATTGTAAATCTTACAAAAAAATACGGAGATAAAAAGGCTGTTGATAATCTTTCCCTGCATATTGAAAAAGGGGAGATTTACGGTTTTATTGGTCATAACGGTGCAGGTAAGACCACAACCATCAAATCATGCTGCGGAATTCTCGGATTTGATGAGGGGGAAATATATATTGACGGAATTTCCGTCAGGGAAAACCCCGTCGAATGCAAAAGGAAGCTTGCCTATATCCCCGACAATCCCGAGCTCTACGATTTTATGACGGGAATACAGTTTCTGAATTTTGTTGCAGATATTTTCGGAGTGGAGGCGGACTTAAGGCAGGAAAGAATCAGAAAATATGCTGAGCTTTTCGGACTGACAGAGGATCTTTCTCAGCAGATAAAGTCATATTCACACGGAATGAAGCAGAAGCTTGCCGTAATATCTGCTCTTATACACGACCCGAAGCTTGTTATTATGGATGAGCCCTTTGTGGGGCTTGATCCCAAGGCTGCGCACATATTAAAAGGAATTATGCGCGATATCTGTAATTCGGGCGGTGCTATTTTCTTTTCAACACATGTGCTTGAGGTTGCTGAAAAGCTCTGTGACAAGGTTGCAATTATAAAGGACGGAAGACTTATCTTAAGCGGAAAAACGGAAGAGGTAAGGGGAGAGGCTTCACTTGAGGAAATCTTCCTTGAATTGGGTGAAGACAATGCTTAAGGCTTTATTAAAAAAACAGCTGCTCGAGTTTTTTGCAGGGCTTTCGTTAAAGAGCAAGGATGGAAAAAGCAAGGGTACAGGCGCAAAAGCCGGTGCGGTTTTTCTTATGCTTTTTATGGGGCTTACGTTTTTCGGAATGTTTTTCTCATTAAGCTATATGATGATGCCTGTTATTGAAAGCGGTAACGGTGTTCTTTATCTTGCTGTTTTTGGTATATTTACGGTGCTTATGGGACTTATGGGAAGTGTTTTTCTTACCTATAATGCGCTATATGAAGCAAAGGATAACGATATGCTTCTTGCAATGCCGATTCTGCCCGGAATGATTCTTTTTGCAAGAATTGCAGGGCTTTATATTACAACTCTCGGTTTCAGCTTGTTGGTGCTTATTCCGTCTGCGATTGTATATTTTATGACAGCAGGTATTTCTGCTGTAAGCTTAATTCTTTATTTGATAAGTGTTCTGCTTTTGCCTCTGTTTTCTCTTGCGGTTGCACTGGTGTTAGGATTTTTTATCGCACTGTTCTCCTCCAAAATCAGAAATAAAAGTCTTATTACCGTGGTTCTTTCGTTGGCATTTTTTTGCGTATATTATTTTTCAATGCTGAAAATCGGTGATATTATAAACATTCTTATATATCAGTCGGATATAGTTACACAGTTTATTGAGAAATGGCTTTATCCCTTTTATCTGCTGGGTAAGGGATTAGCAGGTGATGCTCTTTCTTATGTGCTTTTTGCCGTCATTACGATTGCGGTTTTCGGTGTGATTTATTTCGTGCTTTCCCGCACCTTCTTTAAGCTTGCCATCGTAAACAAGGGACAGAAAAAGCTTAAATATAAAGAGAAAAGGGCAAAACAGACCTCAGCAAAGCTTGCCTTTATGAAAAAAGAGCTTTTATATTTTAAAAATACTCCTGTTTACATTCTTAACAGCGCCTTCGGTTCATTGATGGTGCTTGTGGCTTCGGTTATTTTTGCCGTAAAAAAAGAAGCCCTGCTGCCTATGATGGCTCAGAGCGGATTCCCTGTGTTCAGTATGCCTCTTATTATAGGAATTGCTCTTTGTGTTGTTGCTTCAAGTAATAACATAAGTGCTGTATCGGTATCTCTTGAAGGCAGGAATATTTATATGCTGCACTCCTTGCCCTGTAATGTAAGCGACGTTTTCTTCGGAAAAATAATGCTTCACACGGCAGTGACGGGTATCCCGCTTGTTATCGGAAACGTAATTGTAAGCATCAGCCTCGGAGCTGATATTATAACGGGAATGCTTCTGACGGTGTTCAGCGTGCTGTTTGTCTTTGTTCTGGCTGAAACGGGACTTATTATAAATCTTTTTTTCCCGAAAATGGAATGGACTAACGAAACTGTTCCCATAAAGCAGAGTCTTTCATCACTTCTCGGAATGTTTTCGGGCTTTGCCTACGGACTTGTGCTGATGTTCTCGGGTATAATAACAGCCTCCTTTTTGTCTATGCAGGTATATTTGCTTATTGCAGCAGGTATCTTTCTTATTCTCGCCTTGCTTCTTGCCCGTTGGCTTAAGGTGAAGGGTGTTAAAAAATTTGTGTCCCTGTAAGCTTTAATTGTTTATTTTTAATTGACTTATTTCTTTTGTTGTGCTATAATTTGTCCGATTTTGTGTTCCGGCAGAAAAATGAAAATTATGTCGGAATAATATACTGAAAGGAAATTAAAAAATGTTTTCAATTGCTGAGATGTTTGGTCATTTTGCTGAGTTTGACTGGCGAATGATAGTTATGTGGATTATCGGCGGAACTCTTATCTTTCTGGCAATAAAGAAGGAAATGGAACCTACCCTTCTTCTCCCCATGGGCTTCGGTGCAATTATGGTTAACCTTCCTGTTTCAGGTGCGGTAAATCAGTTTGTTGACGGACTTCTTTCTTCGGAGGGACCTCTCAGTACCTTGTATGAAATGGGTATAGCCAATGAATTGTTCCCTCTCATACTGTTTATAGGTATCGGTGCAATGATTGACTTCGGACCGATTCTCTCGAATCCGAAGCTTATGATTTTCGGCGCTGCCGCACAGTTCGGTATCTTCTTTACTCTTTGCCTTGCATCAAGATTCTTCCCTGCAAATGACGCAGCATCCATTGCAATTATCGGTGCCGCTGACGGTCCTACCGCTATTGTTGTTGCACAGAAGCTTCAGTCGCAGTATCTCGGCGCTATCATGGTTGCGGCATATTCATATATGGCTCTCGTGCCCATTATCCAGCCCCCCATCATCAAGGCTCTTACAACAAAGAAAGAGCGTATGATAAGAATGCCCTACAGACCCAAATCTGTTTCAAAGACAACAAGAATTCTTTTCCCCATCATCATTACTGCTGTTGCAGGTCTTGTTGCTCCCTCATCAGTTGCTCTTATCGGCTTCCTTATGTTCGGTAATCTTATGAGAGAATGCGGTGTTCTTGATTCACTTTCCGAAACAGCTCAGAAGGTTCTTGCTAACCTTATCACTATTTTCCTCGGTATTACAATTGCTTCTCAGATGCAGGCAGAGCAGTTCCTCAAGCCCGAAACACTCCTTATTATGGGACTCGGTCTTTTTGCATTCGTATTTGATACGGCAGGCGGTGTTATCTTTGCAAAGATTCTTAACCTCTTCCTTAAGACAAAGATCAACCCCATGATCGGTGCGGCAGGTATTTCTGCATTCCCCATGGCAGGACGTATCGTTCATAAGCTCGGACTTCAGGAGGACCCCCAGAATCACCTTCTTATGCAGTCCATCGGTGTTAATGTTTCCGGTCAGATTGCATCTGTTATCGCCGGCGGTGTTATCCTTAACATCTTCCAGAATATGTAAAAATAAAGTGCCTGATTCAACTCAGGCACTTTTAATGCTTTATTAATATTAATTGTGATATAATTAAAGCATAATATACGAAAGCAGAGGTATCATTATGGGTATTCTTGATACTTTCAGAAGAAAGGAAATATCTCAGGAAATAACGTCGTCTTTTAAGGTGGGAGATTGGGTTACTCAATACAGTGCAGGATATTGGAAGGTTATTGCTATTTATCCTAAATATGCGGATGAGGACTATTCTTATGAGAGAATATCGTGGAAAAAGGGTGACAGGCTTGGAGAGTGGGTTATTCTGAAAAAAGGATTTTCGGATAAAATGAAGCCATATAATGCCTGTGAGCTTGTTGACGGAAAATGGTGCAGAAAAGTGTCGCCCGAAATTGTTGCTGCAATAGAAACGGCATTTGAAGAGAATCCGAAGGTAAAGAAAAAATTTGAGGACGCTGCTTCGCTTCCTTCTCCTTCAATTTGTTCCAAATGGATGAATCTCACGGAAGAACAGGCTGAAGCCTTTTCCGCTTTTCTGAGTGCGTTACCCGAAAGATTTACGGAAAAACAATTCCTTGAATTTGCAGCTGACTACCGTAATTTTATTGTTAAGCCCTCAGAGGCGAATTATATTTTGCGTTTGTATTCTTATTTATGGGATATCGACGATGACTTTCAGCCGTTTCATTTCGGACCTGAAATTGAAAAGCTGTGATTTTGCAATAAGCCTTTTACGGAAAAGAGTATAAATCATAACAAATAAAGAAATCCGCTTGCAGATTGATGCAAACGGATTTTTGTTTTCAGATAAGGGTCATTTTCTTTATAACAACGGGAGTAACGGGTCTGTCGCCGAAGCCTGTTCTTGTGCAGGCAATCTCATCAACAGCATCAATACCGCTTACTACCTTACCGAAGGCTGCATAACTGCCGTCGAGGTGAGGAGCATCCTCGTGCATAATGAAAAACTGTGAGGAAGCGGAATCGGGATCCATTGCGCGTGCCATTGAAATTACGCCCTTTGTGTGACGAATGTCATTCTGAGGGAAACCGTTTGCTGCAAATTCACCGTAAATGTGCTCCTTTGCACCGCCTGTGCCGTTGCCCTTGGGATCGCCGCCCTGAATCATAAAGCCTCTGATAATTCTGTGGAAGGTAAGTCCGTCATAGAAGCCTTCACTTACCAGCTTTTCAAAATTTGCAACGGTTTTTGGTGCCTTGTCGGGATAAAGCTCTATTTCTATTATTGCACCGTTGTCCATTTCAATTCTAACCATTCTTCATTCCTCCTGAAATAAGTTGCCTTAATTTTATCATAAAACGATAGCTTTTGCATTATAAAATCATACGAAAAGAATGAAATATTTTTATGAATTTTTGATATATATGGGCTTTTGTTCATATATATTAAGTGAAATGCTGAAAGGGTGATTAATTTGGATGAACGGAAAATGCTGCCGCACTCACTTATTATTGACGGCAGGAAAAGTATATCGGTTACAGGAGTTACCGAGGCAGATAATTTCAACGATGAGGAAATTATTCTTTATACCTCATACGGACAGATTACCATAAAAGGGGAGAATCTGCAGATAAGTGTTCTCAGTACCGAAAGCGGAGATGTTACTGCTTCAGGCAAGGTTAATTCGGTGACATATTCGGACAGAACGGAAAAGCATCAGAGCTTTTTAAGTAAGGTGTTCAGATGATAACGGGTTTTGCACATCAGGTACAGCTGTCGGTGCTTGTTAAGGCTGCAGGAATGGGGTATCTGCTGGGTATTCTGTTTTCTCTGCTTAAGGCCGCAAATATTCCTTTCGGCAAAAGCACCGTTGCTGTATTTATACGGGATATCTGCTTTTTTGTAATATCGGCATTTTTTTGCTTTATTTTCTCTCTTAAATATTGCTCGGGAATGATGCGCTTTTACGTTTCGGCCGGTGAAATGATGGGCTTTATCATATTTTATATCTTTCCCGGTGAGCATATTTCGGTATTATGGCAGAGAATTTATAAAAGAATATGCGGTTTGACAAAAAAATTATTCAAATGTACAAAAAAAACTCAAATTAATTGAAAAATTTAACGAAAAATACTTGATATCATTTAATTTGTAGTATATAATTGCTTTATTGAAACGAATTTACAAGCATTTATATATAAATTAAGAGAAAGACGGTGTTTTTTTTATGTCAAAGCCCTCAGGCAGACGCAGTATAATTCTCGTACTCTGTATGATTATTGCAATTGTTGCATCTTTAGCAGTTTTTACCACTATCTCAATTGATATCAATGTAAAAGAAGATGAGCTTGCAGCTCTCGAGGAAAAACTTGAGATGTTAAAGCAGGATAATGAAGAAAAGGAATATCTCATCAACAATTCCGATGAGGCAGAGCTTTATGAGCACCTTGCCCGTGAAAGAGGATATGCTTATCCCGACGAGCAGGTTTATTATGACGTAACCCCCGGCAAATAAGTAATTGACCGCTGAGATTTCAGCGGTTTAATAAATCTCTGAATTCAGGAGGACCCTTTAATTTATGCAGTCACTGATTGGTGAAATCTATGAAGGTAAAGTCACGGGACTTACTTCATTCGGCGCATTTGTCAGAATGTCAAACGGCGAAAGCGGAATGGTACATATTTCCGAGGTTGCCGCAACCTATGTTAAGGACATAACGGAATTTCTTTCGGAAGGTCAGGAGGTAAAGGTCAAGGTTCTTGCTATTAATGAGAACAACAAAATCAGCCTTTCAATTAAGCAGACCCTGCCTCAGCCCGAAAAGGCTCAGGAGGCTCCCAGAAGAGAATCCCGTCAGTCGAATTATCAGAAAAACAATTCACAGAGAAGTTATTCTCAGCAGGCTCAGAAGCCTCAGCAGCCCGCTTCTTCCGCACCTATGTCCTTTGAAGATATGATGGCAAAGTTCAAGCAGGAAAGTGATGAAAAGATATCTGTCCTCAAGAAAAGCGGAGATTTCAAGACCGGTACACGCCGCGGCTATAACAAATAAATTACATAATATATCCGCTGAAGACTTTTCTTCGGCGGTTATTGTTTATTCGAGGTATTATGAGAGAAATTAATGTAAATGAGATAATAAGTGCAGTAAGGGATGCGGTTATAAAGGCAAATATTTATCTGCCCGAAGACCTTAAGTGCCGTATATCGGAATACGGTAAGAAGGAAAGTATTTCCGTCGCAAGGGACGTTTTTTCCGATATGGAGAAAAACTACCGTATAGCAGAGGAAATGCAGATTCCCGTTTGTCAGGATTGCGGGATGGCCGTTATTTTTGCCGAAATCGGTCAGGATGTGCACATTACCGGAGGCTCCTTTGAGGAGGCTATAAATATCGGAGTCGGACAGGGGTACACGGAGGGCTTTCTGAGGAAATCCGTTGTGTCAGACCCGCTCAGAAGAGTAAATACAGAAGATAACACACCTGCGGTTATTCATACAAGAATTGTTCCCGGTGATAAAATCAGCTTCACGGTCGCACCCAAGGGCTTCGGAAGTGAAAATATGAGCAAAATCCGTATGTTCAATCCGACAGCCTCAAGGGAGAGTATAATAGATTTTGTCGTATCCGTTGTAAGGGAGGCTGATGCCAAGCCATGTCCGCCGCTTGTTCTTGGGGTCGGAATCGGCGGTGATTTTGAGTATGCTGCAGTTCTTTCAAAAAAGGCTCTTTGCAGAAGTACGGATGTGAGAAATCCCGATTTGTTTTATGAGAAAATGGAAAGGGAGATAGTTGAGGCAGTTAACAAAACGGGAATCGGTCCGCAAGGCTTTTCCGGTGACTGTACGGCACTCGCTTGTAATATTGAGGTGTATCCGACACATATTGCAGGGCTTCCCGTGGCTGTAAACATAGGCTGTCACGTAACCAGGCACGTATCTTTTGTAATATAATGTCGCATAGTTCACAGAATATTTAATATAATTCTGAAAAAAGTAGTTAAATTGTATAAAATACCTTTACAAAATATGTTTTCTGTGCTATAATACAATTGAATCAGAAGGAAGGGCGGTGAAGAAGAAAGTAATATTTCTTCGGTATCCGTCCGTTTTTTTCTCTTTCAGAAATTATTCCAAAGGGGATGTAGTTATGAAAATTACAGTTATCGGCAGAAAATGTACTCCGAGAGATTCTTTCAAGGAGCATGCAGAAAAGAAGCTGCAGAAGATTGACCGCTTCTTCGGCGATGAGGCCTCGGCAAAAGTAACTGCAACCGTGGAGAAGACTTCGCAGACCGTGGAAATCACAGTTAATAATGACGGCTTGATTTTCAGAGCACAGGCAAAGGCAGAAAATATGAATGAAGCACTCGATGATTGTGTTGACCTTCTTATCCGTCAGATCCGTAAAAACAAGACTAAGCTTGAAAAACGCCTGCGCTCAGGTGCATTTGATGATTATCAGGGCCTGGAGGATGAAGAGCCCGAATTCGAGCTTGTAAGAACAAAAACCATTCCTATCAAGCCTCAGTCGGTTGACGAAGCAATTCTTCAGATGAACATGCTCGGACATAAGTTTTATATGTTCCGCAATTCAGCTAACGATTCGGTAGCAGTTGTTTACAGACGTGAGGACGGAGGTTACGGACTTATCGAGCCTGAAGCTGCAGAATAAAAATGTACTTACTGCGGAAAAATTCTTATAAACACTTGACAAAAACGCAGTATTAATATAAAATACGTAAGACAGCAAAGGGGCTGCAGAATTTCTGCAGTCCCATTATATTTATTTTCAGAAAAAAGGGGTTCATTATGGCCAGAGTAAGCGAATATTTCGGCTCAAACGTATTTAATGACAACGTGATGAAGGAAAAGCTCCCTCACGAAACATATAAGCTTCTTCAGCGTACCATAAAGCAGGGTAAGCATCTTGAGCTCGGTCTTGCAAATGTTGTTGCAAACGCAATGAAGGATTGGGCTATAGAAAAGGGAGCAACGCATTATACACATTGGTTCCAGCCTATGACAGGTATTACCGCTGAAAAACACGACAGCTTCATTTCGCCCGTTGACGGCAATAAGGTAATTATGGAGTTTTCCGGTAAGGAACTTATTCAGGGTGAGCCTGATGCTTCCTCTTTCCCCTCCGGCGGTCTTCGTGCAACCTTTGAGGCAAGAGGCTATACTGCATGGGATGCTACCTCTTATGCATTTATAAAGGACGGCGTTCTTTGTATTCCTACGGCATTCTGCTCCTATGGAGGACACGCTCTTGATGCAAAAACTCCTCTGCTGCGTTCAATGGAGGCAATCAACCGTCAGGCTATGCGTGTTATCAAGCTCTTTGGACACGATGATGTTTCAAGGATTAATGCAACAGTCGGTGCTGAACAGGAATATTTTCTTATAGACAAGGATATGTTTGAAAAGAGAAAGGATCTTGTTTTTACGGGAAGAACTCTTTTCGGCGCACGTCCTCCCAAGGGACAGGAGCTTGATGATCATTATTTCGGAGCCATAAAGCCCCGGATAAAGGCTTTCATGACGGAGCTTGACGAGGAGCTCTGGAAGCTCGGTATTCTTGCTAAAACAGAGCATAATGAAGGAGCTGCCGCACAGCACGAATTAGCCCCCATTTTCTCTACTACCAATATTTCCGCTGATCATAATCAGCTTACAATGGAGCTTATGCAAAAGATTGCAAGAAGACACAATATGGTTTGTCTTCTGCACGAAAAGCCCTTTGCCGGTATTAACGGCAGCGGTAAGCATAACAACTGGTCAATTTCAACCGATACCGGTATAAATCTTCTTAATCCCGGTGATACTCCCGGTGAAAATGCACAGTTTCTTCTTTTTCTTTGTGCTGTCATCAAGGCTGTTGACGATTATCAGGATCTTCTCCGTGTGTCTGTTGCTGCTGCAGGCAATGATCACAGACTCGGAGCTCTTGAGGCTCCTCCTGCTGTTGTTTCTATGTTCCTGGGTGACGAGCTGACAGAAATTCTTGAGGCTATTGAGGCTGATAAGGCACTTGATACCAAGGAAAAAGAGCTTCTTCGTATCGGTGTGCATACACTTCCCAAATTCCCCAAGGATACAACCGACAGAAACAGAACCTCTCCCTTTGCTTTCACGGGAAATAAGTTCGAGTTCAGAATGCTCGGCTCATCCAATACGATTTCAAACTGCAATGTTGTTCTTAATAC
>JAZSIM010000027.1:0-47196 GCA_045533835.1 Acutalibacteraceae bacterium | reverse complement strand
TCTTCCACAGTTTTGTCCTTCCAAGGCACTTCAACAACCTCCTTTTGGGTTATTTTTAATGCCTTTATTATATCACAAAACTGTATACCATCTTATTGCACAACCTGTTACCTATCATACTGCACTGTACAGTCCCCGACGTCCCGTATTGATGCAAATGACAATTTCTGTATTAATTTCCGTAACAGATAAAAATGTGCCTGTTAGGGTCATAACTTTTGTATTTGTATTTTCTACCTGCGGGTCGTCGAGGACGCCGACCCCTACAAGGGTAACCATATTTTTTGTGTCCATCGGGGGACTTTGTGCTGATTTGAGGTTACCTCAACGGGTCGTCGAGGACGCCGACCCCTACAAGGGTAACTATATTTTTTGTGTCCATCGGGGAACTTTGTGCTGATTTGAGGTTACCTCAACGGGTCGTCGAGGACGCCGACCCCTACAAGAAAAAATGCATTTTGTGTCTATATGGAAAACATATTGCAATTCCGGAATTAAAAATATAAAATATTGCTGAGGTGATTTGCTATGGAAAAGACAGAAATGCCTAAAAGAAAACGCAACAGGCTCAAAAACTATAATTACAATTGGACAAGCTCATATTTTCTCACATTGTGCACTACTGACCGAAAGTGCATTCTGAGCAAAGTGATAAAAACAGTTATTGAAAACAATACGGACTCTTTGGAAAAATTAGTGCCTGTGAATGCACATATTGAATTAACCGACCTCGGAAAGATTACAGAAAAATATATTATTGCAACAAATGAATATTATAGTAACATTGACATAGAACATTATATCATCATGCCGAACCATATACATTTATTGATTTATATCAAAGATGATAGCGATCAGTCCGAAGGAGCAAATGCGCTTGTGCCAAAATATGTTTCAACACTAAAGCGGTTTATCAACAAAGAAATCGGTTATAACATATTTCAACGTTCCTATTATGACCACATAATAAGAAACGAAAAAGACTTCAATGAAGCATGGGCTTACATTGATGCTAACCCCATTGTATGGGACAAAAATTTTTCATATGCAAAGATTGAGAACGGAAAATTCTAAAACTAGTTTGTAGGGGACGGCGTCCCCGACGTCCCGCATTGCAAAAAAATAAATTGTCTGTATAAAAAATCCCGTGGACTATGCAAATGTGCCTCCACGGGACATAATTTTTGTATCTTTATTATCTGCCTCCATTTCGGGTCGTCGAGGACGCCGACCCCTACAAGGGTGACTATATTTTTTGTGTCCATCGGGGGACTTTGTGCGGATTTGCGGTTACCTCAACGGGTCGTCGAGGACACCGACCCCTACAAGGAGTATTTTACAGTAGTGCATCTCGGAGAATATTTATCAAAAAAAGCCGCAAGGCAATGCACGTTAAATTTTTGCGTATATACGCATTTTTTTAACACGTTCAATAAACTAAAAAAACGGTGCAGGAGAGCCTGCACCGAAATTTTTTCGTTCTGTTTATGCTTTGTAAGCTTTCAGCTTAGTACTTGAAGCTGTAGAACTTACAGTAGTTCCACATGTGACCGGACTTATCCTTAAGAGGAATACCGAGAATCTTTGCTTCGCCGATGATGATATCAACGTCAGCTGTGTGGTCGATGGAGATGAACTTACCGTCGGGAGTCATTGTAGCTTCAATCTTGTAGCCCTTGTAGATTACGTGGATACCGGAGAAGCCTGTAAGAATCTTTGTAACGGTGGGATCCTCTGTAAGGGTCGTTTCAATGTCTTCCCAGTAAAGGAGAGCGCCTGTTACCTGGCCGAGAACTGAGCCCTGCTTCTTGGGTGTATCTTCATCGTGCATGATGATTGTGATTTTGTAGTTTGAGCCGTCAGCTACGCATGTTGCGGACTTAACCTTGGAAAGGTCTGTAAGAGTCCAGGCTGCGATTCTGTTCTTAGCTTCGTCTGAGCCCTTGGCACAATCCTGCTCATCGGCATCAGCTTCAACTGTCATGAAGGAACCGAGAACCTTTGTAACAGCATCGTTAATGAAAGCTGCACCGATGTTAACTGCGTCAACATTCTGCCATTCCTTCTTTATGTAACCTGCATTACCTGCCTTGATATCATCAACACCCTTCTTGTAGAAAGCTGTGATTTCCTCTGTTGTAGCAGGCATCTTGTTACCGGGCTGAGGAGCTTCAGTTGTGGTTTCTGAGCCGCTCTGAGAAGCTGCAGTTGTTGTTTCTGTAGAGGGGGTCTGCTGAGCAGCTGTTGTCTGCTCGGGTGTGGGAGCGGGAGCTGCAGTTGTCTGCTCGGGTGTGGGAGCGGGAGTCTGAGTCTGTTCGCCGTTTACGGGAGCGCTTACAAGACCGCTGATGTCGATGTCATTGCCGTCTTTGTCAACAAAACGAACATGAATTTCCTGAGTACAGGAAGCGAAAGCAAAAAGCATACCTGCAACAAGAACAAGAGCAATTACTCTTAAAGCATTTTTCTTCATTAGGTGTATACCCCTTTCAATAAATACGGCATCAGCCGCTGTAATGTTCTGCACACAGTAAATCAGTATGCAATACATACATAATTTACAACATCGGGAATCAATTGTCAAGTGACTTTATCAAAATTACTTGGGAGAAAAAATACAATTTTGTAATTAATAGGCAAAATTTGTATAGTCTGTTGTGGAAACAAGGGTAAATTCAACGTCGGTATTTATCGTAACACCCTTTTTTACGGTAGCATCCTTAAGGGATACCACGCAGGTAACGTATGTATTATAGGATTCTATTTTACCGTCGGGAGAAATTACGGCCTTTGCTGTACAGCCGGAATATGTGACCTTTATGTTGTTACGTGCTACGGTTGCGCCTACCTTGGGAGCGTATGTATTAATAACATCATCAACGGTGATAAAGTTGAAAATCTTTGCATAAGCACCCTCGTCCTTTGTGGGATTCACCGCATCGGGCAGAGTAACGGTCACGGCATAGCCTGTGCCCTGGGCCATAACGGAAATATCCTTTACATCCGCCATGGAAAGCTGTGAAACGTATCTTTCACCGTCGGGGGACATAAGCTCAACGCAGGACTGCCCCTTTGCTGCAGTCTTTGTTTCAACCTCCTCGGAGAGAAGCATACCCTTTACGAAGCTTACAAGGGTGTTTGCAAGCTGATTGGAAAGGCTTATATCAGCAACGGTGGTCTGCTTTGCACGGGTAAAGCCCGGCATGCCCTCTTTTACATTGTTGAGGCTTAAGTTAAACCAATCAAGAAGCTCAGCCTTTGACATTGTAAGGGGAGTTTTCTGCACGGGTGCGGCTGTGGTGCTTTCGGGAACGGGCTGAGGTGCCGCAGTTGTATTTTCAGCAGGTGCGGTTGTGATTTCGGGGAGAGTGACTGCTTCCTGAGGCTTTGCCGTTGTATTTTCGACAGCACCCGTATCCACTCCTATATTCTTTTCCGGAAGAGTGATATTTACCTTCATACAGGAGGCAAAGGAAAGCACAAGCACAAATGCGAGAACAAGAGAAATAATCTTTTTCATAAGGATTTCCTTTCGCTCATAATTCTTTTATTATCAATTTACAGCATCGCACCGCTTTTGTCAACAAGCAGAGAACCGGAAAATATTTGCTGTTGACTGAAATATTATTTACATATATAATTGTACCAGATTATTACGGGAGGACAGACAGTGAAAAAATTTACGACACTGCTCTTATGCTTCATTTTAATATTATCGCTTTCCGTACAGACCCTTGCACTTGAAAGTCAGGACAAGCTGACCCCTGCTCCTGAGATAACGGGCTTCACAAAAAATGCGGACGAGTCCTTCGGAATTGACATATCCCACTCCCTCGGAAGCGCTGAGGAGCTGAGAAAAACAATTTACGACATTGCTCTCATGCAGTATAAAAGCGAGGAGGCGCTTCTTGCTTCACCCGAAGGCTATCTGTGCTATGAAACGGGGCTGTACCTTGAAATAAGCACGGAGGATGAAGCCGTAAAAACCGTAAGAAGGCTTACGGGAACAGACTTCACGCTGGGCGCGGAGGAGCTTCTTCCCTTTCCCGAAAACGGAACAGTAAAGGTAAAAATCCTTCTTGCATCGGAAAATTTCCGGGACAAGGACACAGAAACCGTGTATATTTACAGAGAATCCGAACCCGTTTACATTATAATCGGCGGCGGCACGGCATTTCCCGTAGGAGTTTCCGTCACCTTCAGGGAAAAAACCGAAAAGGATATCATTCTTTTTCAGGCAAAAAGAACGGGCTATATTTTTGACGGATGGTCGGCTGACGGCAGCACAAGAATCGGAAAAATCCCCGCAGGCACAGAGAAAATCACCCTGCATGCCCACTTCATCCCTATGCAATATGAGATAAACTACGTGCTGACTACAGATATCACCTACCCCTTCGGCAGGGCGGATAACTCAAAAAATCCCGTTTTCTATACCGTGGGTGAGGGCGCAAGGCTTTATAATATCAAATCCCCCATAGGCGGCTACACCTTCGGCGGCTGGTATCTGAGCTCTGATTTTTCGGGTGAGCCGGTAACGGAAATCGGTAAAAACGAAACCGGTGACAGACTGTTTTTTGCAAAATGGATAAGCGACAAGGAAATTGAAGAGCAGAAACGTCATGAAAGAGAGCAATATATAAAGGATAAGCATCTGGGCGATCCCGACGGGGACGGAAAAACAACCGCAGCTGATGCAAGATACGTCCTCCGCTCGGTTGTAGGTCTTGAGGAGGCAGACATGGACAGACTGCGCCGTGTTGATTACAACGGCACGGGAATAATTTCCTCAGAAACCGCAAGAACAACCCTGAGAATCGCAGTAGGACTTGACAGTCTTTATGATATTCTGCTTGAAAACGGAATTCTTCCCTGAATGGAATGATATATATGAAAAAATTAATTTCGGTAATACTTTCAGCAGCAATGCTTTTTGCCTTTCTGCCCCTTGCTTTTGCATCGGGCACGGGCTTGTACATTGTTGTGAATGAGGTCACAAGTGTTTTTGCAACTCCCGGCATTGCGGGACAGAAAATCGCAGAGCTTACAAAAAATACCGTTGTTGAGGTAACGGAAATAAGAAATGAGCTTTTCGGTAAGATATATATCCCCAAGGACGGAATTACGGGCTGGATACAGCTTGGTGCACTTGAACCCCTTGCAGCTCCTGAGCCCGATAACAGCATCACGGGAATAAAAATTAAGCAGAACCCCGAAAAAACGGAATACACCGACGGCACGGAGGAGCTTGACCTTACGGGCCTTCTGGTTGTTTCAATCGGAAGTGACGGCACAGAAGAGATCATAACGGGATACTCCGTATACGCTCCCGAAATGAAGCTGCCCGGGGAAAAAACTGTTACCGTTTCATATTCCCCCGACGGAATAAGCACTTATTCCGACAGCTTTAAGATTACAGTAAAAAGGCTTCCCGTAACGGGTATTTCCGTAAAAACCGCACCGAAAAGCGAATATAAGGAAAATCAGCCCCTTGACCTGACTGAGCTTGTTATTGCCTGCAGCTTCTCCGAGGGTGAAGACAGTTTTTACTCCTACAGCGATATTGAGGGTAACTCCGATTTTACCGTTGAAGGCTGTCACGGTGAAAAGCACGGCACCACACTTTCAAAGGGCACACACACAATCAAAGTAACATATAAATATTCCGACATATTTACGGAATTCAGCGTAAGTGTTGCAGACAGAAGGCTTACAGGACTTACGATAAAGGAGCTGCCGGAAAATCTTACTGTTTACGATAACACGAAGGCTCCCGCTCTTGACGGGCTTGTGCTCGAGGCATCTTACGATAACGGTGAAACGGAAGAGGTTTATCATTACAGCTGTAAGGCAGTCTGCGACCCCTCTCAGTTCATAATCGGCCCCGGAAACCGTGTGGATGTATACTTCGGCGGAATGTACGTAACCGTTGAATTCAGGTATTCAATAGCGGTGCCCGAAAAAATAACACTTGAGTATCCTCAGGGCTTTGTACTCAATTTCCTCAAGGGTGAGGTTATTGATCTGTCCCCGATAAAGGTAAGGCTTGTGTATTCCGACGATACCTTCGAATACGTAACGGACTATAAAATGAGCACCCCCGACCCGACCGTTACGGGCACACAGCATATAAGCGTTATCTACAAGGAATTTTCCGAGGTGTTTGTAATAAACATCTCCCCCTATTTCAGCAAGGGGGACATTGACGGCAACGGAACAATAAACGCTAATGATTCAAGGCAGGCTCTCCGTGCCGCAGTAGGACTTACTCAGCTCAACGGAATGACTCTGTTTGCGGGAGATGCAGACCGTAACGGCCAGATATCGGCAAATGACGCAAGACTTATTCTGCGAGCTTCTGTAGGTCTTGAAAATCTTTACATTACAATATAATCAATTCTGAAAGGAAACAGATATTATGAGCAAGAACAAGAACAACAACAAGAATAACACTCCCGTTACGGAAGAGGTTGAATTTTTTGAATTCGTTGACGAGGAAGGCAACGTAGAAAAGTTTGAAATCCTCGGATTTATCGAATTTGAAGGCAACGATTATGTAGCTCTTCTTCCCGAACAGGATGACTCCCAGGTTCACATTTTAGAGGTTATTGAGGAGCTTGACAGCGAATATGACACGTATGCCGGCATTGATGACCAGGACCTTGTTGACAGAATCTATGAGAAATTCATGGAAGAAAACAAGGACAGATTCAATTTTGTGGAATAAAAACACAAAATCATTATTTATCTGTATTTCTTCATAAGCAAAGAAAACAGTTCTTTTGTTGACGGCGGGGTATATGTAATGGCATTTGCCCCTGCTTCAACTGTTTTCCTTATTGTGTCTCCCGTAGGTCCGCCCGTTGCAATTATGGGCACTTCGGGATATTTTTCTCTTATTTTTTTTACAAGATCGGAAGTTTTATCCGCAGCTGCAACATTGAGAATTGCAGCGCCGGCATCAAGCCTTTCTGATATATCGGTTTCTTCACTTACAACCGTAATTATAACGGGAATATCCACCGAATCGGCAACTTTTCTTACATTTTCATCGGATACGGGAGCATTTAGCACAACACCCATAGCACCCTGAGCCTCTACATCCTTTGCAAGACTCACGGTTCTTGCACCCTGTGTGGTTCCTCCGCCAACACCGCAGAAAACGGGTATGTAAGAATTTTTGATAATTGATTCGGAAATGGCAATTTGCGGAGTAAAGGGGTAAACAGCAAACACAGCATCTGCATCACAGTTTCTTATAATTGCAATGTCTGTTGAAAAAATAAAGGTTTTCAGACATCTGCCGAATATACTTATACCGCTGCAGGCATAAGCTTCCTCGGGAAAACGAAGAATATTGTGTCTGAGTCTGCTTTCAAAAACGGGGGCTTTGCTTTTGTTTGTTTCATTATTCATTTTATCTTCCCTCCTGATAAAGTTTTAACATAAATACAACCGTAAAATTAATCGAAACAGGTAACAGTAATGTATAAAAAGGTTTATCTTGAAATAACAAATATATGTAATCTTGACTGTTTCTTCTGCCATAAGACAAAACGGCCGAAGAAGCTTTTGTCCGTTGATGAATTCACATTTCTTGCAGAAAAAATAAGACCCTTTACGCAGTATCTTTATCTGCACCTTATGGGTGAGCCGCTGTTACACCCTCAGCTCGGGACTTTTCTTGAAATTTCGGAAGAGCTCGGTTTTAAGACAACAATTGCCTCCAACGGCTTCCTTGTTGATAAACGCGCAGAAGAGCTTCTCTCACATCCCCCCTATAAAGTTACTTTTTCTCTCCATTCCTATGAAGCAAATGAAACTGATATTTCCCTTAAAAAATATCTTAGTGATATAATTGATTTCTGCAAAAAAGCTGAAGAGAAAGGTACGATATGCGTGCTTCGTCTGTGGAACGGCAAGGGAGAAAACCGCCTTAACGATGAGATAATCTCAGAGCTGAAAAAAGATTTCAGTTTTACCGAAAACAGAAAAGGCTTTACTCTTTCAAAAAGAATTTATCTTGAATTTGCAGATATGTTCATCTGGCCCGACAATGAAGCTCCCGTTCAGGACGTAAGCTTCTGTATGGGGCTGCGGGATCACATAGGCGTGCTGTCCGACGGCACCGTTGTACCCTGCTGTCTTGACGCTGACGGCAGCATTCCCCTCGGAAATCTTTTTACGGAAGAGCTTTCCGATATTGTGAATTCACCGAGAGCCGCAGCAATCTACGACGGCTTTTCGCAGAACAGATGCGCAGAGGAAATGTGCAGGCATTGCCAGTATGCAACAAGATTCAATTAAACGCAGGGGATGTAAAAAATTTTTCGTTTTTTACATCCCCGTTTTTCTGATTCGGAAGACTACGTTCACAGACTTTATGCGGTAATCCGTCTGAGGCTTCTCTTTTCGCTTCTCCAGCTGAAAATTATCTCCGGGTTTTCAAAAATTTCATCCAGTCTTTTCATAAAGGGAGCAAGCTCACCGAAATCAAGAGCTCTGTGGTCAAAGGCTATGCAGACGGGAAGAATCTGTCTTATTTCAATTCTGTTATCCTCCGTTACCGCAGGCTTTTTCTGCACGGCTCCTATTCCGAAGGCGCATACCTGCGGGGGAACAATTTCCAGAAGTGCCATTGCACCCTTCTGTCCGGGATAAACCGAGCCGATGTTTGATACCGTCACGGTGCCCTGCTCAAGGTCACGGTAGGTAAGTCTTTCCGTTTCGGGAATTGCATCATATTCCCTCTTTGCCTTGCCCGATAAGGTTTTCACGCGGTGTCTGCCCGTTTTTGAGCCCACGAGCCTATACACCGTTTTCAGCACATGCCCTTTTTTAAGAGAAAGCAGAGTATCGTGAAGAGAAACGGAAAAAAGTGCCTCGTTCAGATCCGTATTTTCCGCCCTTCTTGTAACATCATTAATATAAGAAGTCATATCGTCAAGGTCTCGGTTTTCGAAATTTCTTAAATTCAGCGTCATCATTTTTCCGTCGGGAAGAATGGCAGGCATTGAAATATTTATACTTTCAAAAGTATTTATTTGACCTCTTACCAATCTTCTGTTAAAATTGATGTGTGAGTTCATTACGGGTGCAGCCTTGAGCCCCTCTGTTATGATTTTAAGCATCAGGGTATTGAAGGTAACCTTAGTGTTATACGCAGAATTCATTTCCCTGAATAATGCGAAGAGCTCTGTCACGTCAGCTTCATACATATAGGATACGTGGGGAACGCTTCTCCAACTTTCGCTTGTCATATTTGCAACAATTTTTCTTTGTATTCCGAAATGCTCGGTATTTTTAAGTTTCATTTTATTTTCTCCCGATAAAGTATTTTCAAATTTTATTTCCGACAGACTTCTTTGTCTGCCGTGATATCAGTTTACCCCGGGAGAAAGCAAAAAAACACCAACTGCAGTTTACATAAGCATTTTTCAGTATATACTTCGGCTTGCATTTTCTGCCGCAACCGTAAAACGGAGGTAAAATATGAATATTTTTACAGCGAATAAATTAACAGCCCTGAGAAAACACAGCGGACTTTCCCAGGAGGCCCTCGCAGAAAAAATAGGAGTCAGCCGGCAGGCAGTTTCAAAATGGGAAAGATGCGAAGCGTCCCCCGACACGGAAAATCTGCTCTCCCTTTCAAAAATCTATTCCGTATCCCTTGACGACCTTTTAGGCGACAAAACTGCCGAAGAAATACTTTCGGAGAAGGAAGTAGACACAGAGTCTGCAGAAAACAGAAGCCTGCCGGGCACGCCCGGAAGCAACAGCACGGAAAGCACAGCGGAGCAAAAAAGACCGCTTGCAGAAATCCTGAAGACCGAAATGGAGGACCTTCCCGCCTTCGGCAAAAAGCTTCTCAGATTCCCCTTCTTCCTCGTGGCAATCATCGGCTATCTTGCCGTCGGCTTTGCAATAAAGCTGTGGCATCCCACATGGCTTATTTTCCTTGCAATTCCCGCCTACTACATAACTGCCGTTGCTTTTTTGCAGAAAACGGAAAAGAAGATGCTTCTTACTTTACCCGTCTATCTCTATGCCGTAATCATATTCCTTATCCTGGGTCTTCTTCTTAATTTATGGCACCCGGCATGGCTTATTTTCCTTTGCATTCCTTTGTACTACTGGCTGGTGCTGACAAAAAAATAAGAAAAAATCTTACTGTTCATCACCCCCCTGCATCCAATCTTGGGGGGAGAATCGGTGTTTCTTGATATAAGCAAATTTACTCCCGAGCGGTCAATTTCCTATACATCAAACAAAAAAACAGCTTCGCAACCAAAGTTTACATCGGTTGCGAAGCCTTATTTTTCAAGGGGTTATGCGTTTTTCTGTAATCTGTACTTTTCCTTGTACTGTCTGTATTCCACGTCGAATACCTCATTGCCTGACTTGACAGAGCTTAAATAATTGTGTGCATCGTAGCCGTCGGTTGCGGATTCGATAACGGCAACGGCAATATTTGAGCAATGGTCGGAAATTCTTTCGCAGTTGTTGAGAATATCCGAAAGAATGAAGCCGAGCTCAATCGTACACTCGCCTGCTTTAAGACGGTCAATATGTCTTCTTCTTACCTTGTCCGTAAGACGGTCGATAACCTGCTCAAGCGGCTCGACACGGGCAGCAAGCTCTGCATCGTTCTGAGCGTAAGCCTTCGTTGTAATCGTAATTATTTCAATAAGTGCATCAGTCAGCACCGTCAGCTCATCATAAGCCTGAGGAGAGAAGGAAATCTTCTTTTCACTCATTTCTCTGCCCGATTCAAGAAGGTTAAGAGCGTGGTCGCCCAGTCTTTCAAAGTTTCCGATTGCGTGAAGCATACGTCCCGTTTTCCTCGAGTCATTTTCTGAAAGAGCAAGCGAGGAAACCT
Organism: Acutalibacteraceae bacterium; assembly: GCA_045533835.1. Lineage (GTDB taxonomy): Bacteria > Bacillota > Clostridia > Oscillospirales > Acutalibacteraceae > RUG806. Next base: position 36,317 of record JAZSIM010000027.1, on the reverse strand, counting down.
TGACAAGGAATGAGCCGATGTCATCCTCGTAAGCATCAAGAATTTCTTCCTGAAGCTGAAGCCATTCTTCCGTTTCCTTATCATATTCACACATAGCCGCAAAGGAGGTAATTATCATCTGCTTTGCGGTTTCTGCCATTTTCACGGTAACATTATCACACTCGCTGACCGCAACGGAAGGAGTAGCCAGAAGTCTTTCGTCCATAGAGAAAAGATGAACGTTGCTCTTCTTTTCGGCATCCTTGTCCTTCACGCAGATTTCCGTCAGCCTTATGAGGGGCTTTGCGAAGGGTGAAAGAACTACCGTAAGAGCTACATTGAAAATTGAGTGAACAAGTGCAATGCTCCATGCAGTGGCAGGCTCTCTGAACAAAGGAATATCAAATGCGGCATCGGTTATCCAGAACACCGACGTAAAGAGAACAGTTCCTATAACATTGAGCGCGGTATGTAAGAATGCAACTCTCTTTGCTTTTGAGTTTGTACCTATAGCAGAAATTACAGCAGTAACACAAGTACCGATATTCTGTCCCATAACAATGGGAATTACCATACCGATGTCAATAAGTCCCGTAAGCGCCAGAGCCTGAAGCATACCGACAGATGCTGCGGAGGACTGAATAACTGCGGTAACAACTGCACCTATAAACACTCCGAAAAGAGGATTATTGAACTGAATAAATACGTTTTCGATACCCTCTATATCCTTTATGGGATCCATAGCCGAGCCCATAAATTCCATACCGTACATAAGAACCGCAAAGCCTACAAAAACAGAGCCAAGACTCTTTCTCTTGGAGTTTTTGGAGAACATTACGAACATAACACCGATAAAGGCAAGTATGGGAGAGAAATTCTCGGGTTTGAGCATCATCATAGCAATATTGTCGCTTTCGATTCCCGAAAGGGACAGTATCCATGCCGTAAGAGTAGTACCGATATTTGCACCGAAAATAATAAAGATGGTCTGTGAAAAATGCATTATTCCCGAGTTTACAAGACCTACAAGCATAACTGTTACCGCAGAAGAGGACTGCACTGCAATTGTTATGAGCGCACCGAAAATAATACCGAGAATCGGATTTTTCGTAAATTTCTTGAGAAGCACCTCAAGCTTTCCGCCTGCAAGCTTTTCGAGGTCCGAGCTCATTACATTCATTCCGAAAAGGAAAAACGCAAGTCCCAGAAGCATCTGAACAACAGAGGTTATAATCTGAGCAGTGTCCATAATTTTCTCCTACCTTTGCTTATTTGAAATACATATAAACCTGGCATTTTATCATACCGTTGTAGAGCTTTCTTCTCTTATCTGCTTTCCTGCCGAATGCCTTTTCAAACTCCTCGTCGGCGGTAATAACCGTATAGCTTCTTCCCTTCTGAGGAGAAAATCTCTGTCCCATAGTCTTATAAAGCTTTCTTGCATTATCTATATCAAGAAGCCTTTCGCCGTAGGGGGGATTTACAATAACCGTGGCACGCTCCGTTTCGGGCTCAAAGTCCTTCACATCGCGGAGAGTAAAGGTAAGATATTTCTCCACACCTGCTTTTCTCGCATTTTCCTTTGCAATTGCAAGTGCCTCAGGGTCGATATCGTAGCCGTAGCCGTGAAAATCAATATCCTTCCGCTGAAGACTTACGGCTCGTCTTCTCTCCTCCATCCACAGCTCCTGAGGAAGCTGACTCCATTTTTCGGCGGTGAAGCGTCTGTAAAGACCGGGAGCGATATTCAGCGCCATAAGAGCACCCTCTATAAGGATTGTTCCCGAGCCGCACATAGGATCGTAAAGGGAATGATAATGACGAAGCTGTGAAATCCTGCAAAGGGACGCAGCAAGCGTTTCCTTGAGAGGAGCTGCATTGGCATCGGGACGGTAGCCTCTCTTATGAAGCCCCTTTCCCGAGGTGTCGATATAAAGCGTTACCTGATTCTTCATAATTGAAAACTGAATCTGATACAAAGCCCCGTTTTCCTCAAACCAAGGAACGGCATATTTTGTTTTAAGTCTTTCAACAACCGCCTTCTTGATAATTGACTGACAGTCGCTTACGCTGAAAAGGTCGGAATTGAGAGAATAACCCTTAACGGGGAAGCGGTCCTTTTTGCCGACCCACTGCTCCCAGGGAAGCTTTTTTGTTCCCTGAAAAAGCTCCTCAAAGGAATGAGCCTCAAAGGTACCCACAACAATCAGTATTCTTTCTGCAAAGCGTGAACAGATATTGGCACGCGCAAGAATATGCTCATCTCCCGAAAAAAGCACTCTGCCGTTTTCGGCATTTACGTTTTCAGCCCCCATCTCGCGAAGCTCCTCGGCAATCAGCCCCTCAAGCCCCAGAAGACAAGGAACACAGAAATTAATATTCATAATCCAGCTCTACTTTCTGCTAATGTCGGATTTTATAAATTTATAATGTAAAACCATGGAGGATTTTTATTGTATTCTCCACTCCGTCAATGTGGCTTCTTTCGTAGCCGTGAGAGGAATATACCCCGGGGCCGATAAGTCCGTGGCGAAAATCGTGGCCTGCACGGAGTGTTGCCTCGGCATCGCTTCCGTAGTGGGGATAAATATCAACGGCAAAGTCGGCATCCGTTCTGCGGGCTGCCTCAATAAGCCTTGTTGTCATGGAGTAATTATACGGGCCGCCCGAATCCTTTGCACAGATTGAAACCTGCCTTTCTGTGCAGTCAAGTCCGTCACCGATACAGCCCATATCGACGGAAAGAACCTCCGTAACGCCCGTAAAGGGTACGGCAGAGGCACCGTGACTGACCTCTTCATATACCGTTACGTGAAGGTATATTTTCCTTTCGGGGACAATATTCTCGTCCCTGAGAAGCTTTGTGAAACCGAGGATTACACCGACACTCAGCTTATCGTCAAGAAAACGGCTTTTTATGTAGCCCGATTTTGTCACAACGGTCCTCGTTTCAAAGGCTACAATATCACCGTTCATAATACCGAGAGCCCTTACGTCATCGTCATTTTTCACATCCTCGTCAAGGACAACCTCCATATTGGAGAAGCTTCTGTCGGTTTTATTGAACTCTCCGTTTACGTGGATTGAGGGATTATTAAGAAGGAAGGTGCCCTCGTAAATCCCGTTGCTTCTTGTAATGACACGGCAGTTTTCACCCTCCGTATTAAAGCCGTTAAGACCTCCGAGGGGAGTTATGCGAAGACGTCCGTTACTCTTTATCTCCGCGACCATTCCGCCGAGGGTATCAAGGTGAGCTTCAAGAAGAAGGGCGTTTTCAGCATCCTTTCCGCCGATTTCAACGGCAACACCGCCCTTTTCCGTGATAAAAGCGCTGCAGCCGAGCTTTATGAATTCATTTTTCACAAATTCTGCGGCATTTTCCGTGTATCCCGTAGGGGAATCTATGGCTAAAATTTCTTTTGCCTTTTCTGTTGCAAATTCCGCATATTTTCCGTACATAATACATCACCGAGTTTAATGATAACATAAAACAAAACAAAATCAAATGGTTTTTTCAAAAAACTTTTATACATATTTACTTCAAACTAATTGAAATGTTTTAATTATTATGTTATTATTAATTTAACTATTTATTATAGGGAGTAATGTTATGAAGCTTATTGACACAGCAAAAGGTCTGATTTCAGACGTATTCACCCATTGGAGCAAGCCTGCCCCCGGCAAATACGTGCCTTACAAAGGTATTTTCGGATATTCCGTCGGCGGTATCGGTGCCTATATGATTATAACACTGGGCACAGCTTGTCTTCTTTCCGCAAACAACACCCTTCTCACAATGACCCTCGGCGTAAAGCCCACACACGTTTATCTGATGTACATTATCTGTGTGCTTGCAAACATTCCGCTTACAGGAATCAGAGCAAGCATCATAGACAACACCCGTAACAAAGCAGGTAAGTACCGTCCGTATATTCTTACCATGGCAGTCCCCTCTGCACTTCTGTGTCTTGCGATGGTATGGATTCCCTACGGAAAATTCTCGGAAATTTCCTTCCTTCAGGGAGAGATTTTCGGCGAAAGCAAGGCTTATGTTGCAAAGTGTGCAATAATTTTTGTAATTAACCTGCTTCTCCACTTCTTCTATTATTTCTTCTACGATGCATACGAAAACCTTATTCATGTTCTTTCCCCCGACTCTCAGGAGAGAGCAAACGTGCAGTCAATAAAGAGCGTTGTGTACTCATTTGCACCCACGGTTGTAAACCTTTTCACTCCTCTTATTGCAGGTAATATTTTCCATACAAACACTACGGATATCCGTGTTTACAGACTTCTCTATCCCATTCTTACGGTTCTCGGTCTTCTTCTCTGCATTCTTGTTTACACCCAGACTGAGGAAAAAATCGTTCAGGCAAGAACACACGTTGTCCAGATTAAGTTTACCGATGCCCTCAGAGCCGTTGCAAAAAACAAGTATTTCTGGGTTATTTCCCTTGCAGGCTGGATCGGCTTCCTTGAGGCATCCTACTCAAATATTCTCTCCTGGCTTTACAACTACGGCGGCGCCTGCAACAGTAACGAATATGCCCTTATCGTAACCGTTTACGGCAACGCTTCCCTCTGGGGAATGGTTTTTGCACCCTTCGCCATCAAAAAATGGGGCAAAAAGGCAGTTCTCGTAGTTACAAACCTCTTCAACGTTGTATTCATTCTTATGATGCTTCCTGCATGTCAGGAAATTTCACACATGACAATATGGCTCGTTATGGGCTGTCTGTGGCTCAATGCACTTATGGGCTCATTTGCACACATCCTCAATCCTGCAATTCAGGCTGACATCCGTGATTATCAGCAGTACAAAACAGGCGAAAGAATCGACGGTATGTTCTCTGCCGTTGCTACAATCGGTACGGTAATCACACTTGCTACCTCAAGCGTTCTTCCCATTGTTTATGAAAAGGGAGGTCTTACCGATGTAAACGCTCTCAAGGTTACCTCAGACCCCTCAATTCTTGACAGAGTTCTCGGTGACGGTATGACTGTCGGACAGCTTCTTGCAGAGCAGTTCGCAAAGGGTCAGGATAACTATTCAAATCCCACCTCCGCACTTTATGATACAAATATTCTTCTCAGCCTCCTTCAGGTGCTCATTATCCTTGCAGCCGTCGGTGCATTCATGAACGTTATCCCCTTCTTCTGGTACGACTTCAATGAAATCAAGCAGAAGTCCGTTGTCCGTGTTCTCAAGGTAAGAGCTATGTTTGAGGACTTCGGCAACAAGGTCTCCAAGGACGAGGTTCTCGTAGAAGGCATTGAAATCATCAGAAAAGCACGTGAGCTTGTAAACGCATCCCCGAAAAAAGCCGACAAAAAGACCTACAGAAGTGAAAAGAACAAGGATCTGAAGCTTCAGGCAAAGAAGGCCTATAAGGAAGCTCTTGAATACAATAATGAAATAAAAATCGCAAAATTTGTATGCGACGAGCTTGACCGCTTCAGCTTACCTGCAGGCAGATTCGCCTATGCAGAAGCTAGCGCCATGTATGCTCAGGGAATAAATGCAATTCTCACAATGGACAAGGCTTCAATAAAAGAAGAGCTCCGTGCTGCAAAGGCAATGTCCAAAGCCTCTGCAGACGAAAAGGAAATCAGAAAGACAGCTATTGAAAATGCCAAGAAAAAGCTGACCGCCCTGTCTGCCGTTAAGAAAAACTTCAGAGGCGTAACAGAAATTACTCAGCCCGATTTCGCAGAGCTTGACGGCCTTTACGACCGCGAGGACGAAATCAATGCTGAAATGAAGAGCCTTTATCTTGAGCTTTCCGCCTCCAAGGAATTCAAGGACTCCGTAAAGAATGCGGAGATTAAGCAGGCAATTGCTTCTCTCAAGGGAGAAAAGAAAAATCTTCAGAAAAAAATCAAAGACGAAATGAATCGTCACGCATACTTCAACCGTGCCGCAAAGCCTTATCTTGATGCTGAAAAGCTCGTTAAGCAGGCTGACAATTACACGCACCTCGGCGATATTGAGGCAGAATACGAGGCTGCAAAAAGCCGTGTCGGCTCAACAGTACAGGAATAAAACATGAAACTTAAAGAACTTTACGAAAAACTCTATAATAAAATCTTCTCCGTGCCTCTTTTTAAGAAGCTTCTTAAAATCCCGGGTGTGGAAAAGCTGCTGCAGTATGAAATTGTATCATATCTCGTTTTCGGAGTGCTGACCACCGTCGTAAACTTCGTAACCTATATGCTTCTCGGCATATTTGCAGGAGAAAACTATGAAGCAAGGGTGCTTTTCAGCATAGGCACCTTTGACTTCAGGCTGATTTTTCTTATGAACGGTATTGCATGGGTAGCATCCGTGCTCTTTGCCTTTGTTACAAACAAGCTGTTCGTTTTTGAAAGCAGCTCCTGGAAGCCCGACGTGCTTACAAAGGAAATCATCTCCTTCTTCGGTGCAAGAGTTGTATCCTTCATCCTCTTCGAGGAGCTTCTTTTCGCACTTCTTGTAAGCGTGCTTCACATTAACGACCTTATTGCAAAGCTTCTTATTGCCGTATTTGTAGTTATTTTCAACTTTGTGGCAAGCAAGCTTGTGATTTTCCGCAAAAAGGGAGAAAAAGATGCTTAATATTGCAATATGCGATGACGAAAAGTATATCTGCGATTTCCTGAAGAAATCGGTAACGGACTGTCTTGCAAAGGCCGACCTGGAAGGAAGTGTTTCGGTCTTTGACGACGGACAGCCGCTGTGCGACCTTTATAAGGAGGGTAAGGCATCCTTTGACCTTATCCTTCTTGATATCACGATGAAAAAATGCGACGGAATGACTGCGGCAAAGCTTATCCGCTCGGTTGACAGTAAGGTAATGATAGTTTTCGTTACAGCCTCTGCAGAATTCGTTTTCTCAGGCTATGAGGTAAGAGCGTTCCGTTATATTCTGAAGCCTGAGCTTCTTCACGGCTTTGCAGGTGTTTTCAGAGAATGCCTGCAGGAGCTTACAAGGTCAAACGAGGTTCGTTTTACCTTTCAGAAGGCATCGGAAACCGTAAGCGTGCCGCTCAGGGATATTATCTACTTTGAAAGCGACAAAAGAATCATAAATATTGTCACCGGAAATGAGGAATATTCCTTCTACGGAAAGCTTGACGATATTGAGGAGCAGCTGAAAAAGCAGGACTTCGTCCGCTGTCATCAGTCATTTCTCGTAAATGCAAAGAAAATTGCGTCAATAAAGGTAAATGAGCTTACCCTCACAAACAAAAAGACCGTGCCCGTCAGTAAAAGACGCGCAAAGGAAACAAACGAAGCCTTCTTATGGGCTATGAGATAACTATGCTTGAATTTATTTCGGAAAACTATCAGGATATAATACTCAACACCGCAAGAATCTTTTCTTCGGTGTTTGAAATTATGCTTGCGTTTATTCTCACAAACAACTTCTTCAAGCCCCGTCCGAAGGCTAAAAAATATGATTATATTGCCTTCGTGCTGACTGCGACCCTTGTAATTTTTCTGCAGGAATACACTGACATCGGCTACTGGAAATACCTTGTTGAGGGAATACTGCTGTCCGGAATACTGATATTGCTGTATGCGGGAAGGCTGAGGCACAAAATTGATGCAATCGTAATTTTTGCTTCTCTTCTTACCGTTGCCGTGCTGGTTTCCAATCTTTTATACAGTGTAATCTCGGGGCAGATGGATTTTTCTCCCGAGGGAAGCACAGCCTTCGGCTCTCTTTTAAGAATAACACTTGTAAACGTAACTCTCATTCCTATGTCGGTGCTTTTAAGTGTAATTCTGAAGGGCTTCGGAAAGGGAAGCTCGGTGCTGAGAATCTGGCTGAGCCTGCTTCTTGTGCCTGCAGTTACCCTTATTACCTTCTCCGTTTTCCAGTACATAATTGAAAGCTATGACCTCAATCAGCAGATAAAGGCGTATATCTATATATCCTGTATCGGCATAATCATAATAAACGTGGTTGTTTTCGTGCTTTTCTGGCTCAATCAAAGACAGCTCGGAATAAAACGCGAAAATGACCTTCTGACCGCACAGATAAATCAACAGCAGATGGGCATAAAAAACCTTGAAAATGCATATAACCGCACAAGGAATTTCCGCCACGATATAAAAAACCACCTGCTGGCCCTTAACATTCTTGCCGAAAACGGCAATGTGGAGGAAATAAGAAAATATATAAGAGAAATGAACGGCATCATCGATGAATCCTCATACATCCGCATTACGGGAATATCGGCGGTTGATGCAATTCTCAACGAAAAGCTTTACGAGGCACAGTCTGACAGCATTACAACAAATTATGACGTTATGAATATTGAAAAAAACAGCATAAAGCCCGTCGATATGTGCATAATTCTTTCCAATGCGCTTGATAACGCAATTGAAGCAAACAGAAAAATTGAAGATCTCGATAAGCGCTACATAAAGCTCAAAATGCACGGTGACGAAACCTACAGCGTCATATCCGTAACAAATCCCGCTGAAACCGGACCCGTAAAATTAAATCAGCACTCCTATGCGACATCAAAAAAGGATGCAGGCAATCACGGCTTCGGACTTAAAAGCATTGAAAGCACCGCAAAAAAATATGACGGCGAGATGCTGACAAAATTTGAAGACGGCGTTTTTACTCTTGTTATAAAGCTTAATGCAATTTCCTGAAAAGGGGGATATTTATGAATAAAGATATTGTAAACGAAATCAGAAGATTAAAAGAGGAAACGGGTACCGTAATACTTGCCCATACCTATCAGAATCCCGAAATAATCGAGCTTGCGGACATTACGGGCGACTCTTTTGCACTTGCAAAGAAAAGCCTTTCTGCAGGAGCAAAAAGGGTTATTATGTGCGGTGTAAGATTTATGGCGGAAAGCGTAAAAATCCTCTCCCCCGACACGGAGGTAATTCTCCCCGTGCCTGAGGCTACCTGCCCTATGGCTGAAATGATTACACCCGAAAGAGTAAGAAGGTACAAGGAAGAACATCCCGGCGCCGTTGTTGTAGCTTACATCAACACCACAGCTGCCCTGAAGGCTGAATGCGACGTTTGCGTCACATCCTCCAGTGCACTCAAGATTGTGGAAAAAATTGATGCGCCCGAAATTCTTTTCATCCCCGACAAGAATCTGGGCTCCTTCGTAAAGGAGCACTTCCCCGAAAAGAATATCGTTTTATGGGACGGCTACTGCCCCATTCACGCAACACTTACGGAGGAGGACGTCCTGCAGGCAAAGTCGGAGCATCCCGACGCTCTTCTTGCAGTACATCCCGAATGTGAAAGGGACGTGGTGAAGCACGCAGATATGGCAGGCTCCACCGCAGAAATAATAGATTTTGCGTTAGCCTCCGATAAGCCCGTTATTATAGGAACGGAGAGAGGCGTTGCGGACTACCTTATTCCGAAGTATCCTGACAAAAGACTTTACCATCTTTGCCCCGCAAAGCTTACCTGCAAGGATATGAAATACACCACCCCCGAAAGCATACTTGCAGCATTGAAGGGTGAAGGCGGAGAAAAAATAGAGCTCCCCGAAGAGCTGAGAATAAAAGCAAAACACAGTATTGATGAAATGCTTAGACTTGGCTGAGGTACAGAAAATGGAAAACAGAACTAACGTAGTTGACGTGCTTGTTGTCGGCTCAGGTGTTGCAGGTATGTACGGAGCCCTGCAGTTTGATAATGACACCAGTGTTATGATCCTTTCAAAATATTCCAGAACCACCTCAAACTCCAACCTTGCACAGGGCGGTGTTGCTGCGGTGCTGAACACTGAGGATGACAGCTTCGACCTTCACATCAAGGATACCTTTATTGCAGGCAGACACGAAAACGATCCCGAAAGCGTTGAGGTGCTTGTAAGCGAGGGCCCGGATGACGTAAGAAAAATCATGGAAATGGGAGTGCGCTTTGACAGGAATGCCGAGGGCGAGCTTGACATGACCCTTGAGGGCGGCCATTGCAGAAGAAGAATCGTCCACTACAAGGACTGCACGGGTGCGGAAATGGTAAGAGGACTTCTCTCAGAGGTCGAAAAAAAGGAAAACATCATTTACAGAGAAAATACCGTTCTGGTGCGCCTTGTAAGAGTCAGAAGCGGCTTCCGTGCCGATCTTTTATGCGACGGCGAATACTCCAGCGTATTCTGCAGCTACTGTATGCTTTGTACGGGCGGCGTGGGAAGAGTTTATAAATACACAACAAATCCGAAATCCGCAACAGGTGACGGCATACGCATTGCCTACGAGCTCGGTGCACAGATAAAAAATTTAAGCTATATACAGTTTCACCCCACAGCCTTCAATTCCGAAAACGGTGAGCAGTTCTTAATCAGCGAATCCGTAAGAGGCGAGGGCGCGTATCTTCTCAACTGCCATAAGGAGCGCTTTATGGACAGATACGACGAAAGACTTGAGCTTGCCCCCCGTGATGTTGTTTCAAAATCAATTATTCTTGAAAGCAGAAGAACGGGCAGCAATAATTTCTATCTTGATATCACCCACGAGGATGCGGATTTCCTCAGAGAGCGTTTTCCCGCTATTTCAGAGGGCTGCAGACAGTACGGCGTTGATATTACCAAGGATCTTATTCCCGTATTCCCCTGCCAGCACTATCTTATGGGCGGCATTGAGGTTGATATTGATTCAAAGACAACCGTTCCCCGTCTTTATGCCTGCGGTGAGTGTGCAAACACGGGCGTTCACGGTAAAAACAGACTTGCAAGCAATTCTCTTCTTGAGGCTCTCGTTTTCTCAAGAAGAGCAGCAGAGGATATAAAAAGATGCATGCTGAACGGCTTTGCCAAGGTAAGCGAGCTTCCCGTTTCAAACGATTTTTCGGGCGCTCCCCTCCCTGAGGGCATTATCACGGAAATCAGAAGCATTATGCAAAGAGCATATTTCGTGCTTCCCGATGCCGGTGCCGTGCGCTTCGGTCTTAAACAGATTGACAACATACTAAAGCGCCTGAAGGGTGCAAAGTATGCACAGACAACCAAATATCTTGAGGCACTTTCTCTTGCAACATGTGCTTACATAATTCTTAAAGAGGCAGAGGAGAAATAAAATATGCTACTTCCCCGTTTTTATATTGATGATGTTATAAAAAATGCACTTAAAGAGGATATAAATTACCTTGATACCGCAACAGCCTACGTTATTCCCGAAAATACCGAAACAACAGCAAAATTCGTATCCAAGGCACAGGGAGTTCTTTGCGGAATAGAGGTTGCAATGCGCGTATTTACGCTTCTCGACCCGGACATTCAGTTCACCCTTTACAAAAAAGACGGCGATACCGTTGAAAACGGCGACCTTATTGCAACAATGAAGGGCAATGCATCAATGCTCCTGCAAGGTGAAAGAACAGCTCTCAATCTGCTTCAGCATATGTCCGGTATTGCCACAGCGACAAATGAGTGCGTAAAGCTTGTTGAAGGCACGGGCGTCAGCATTGCCGACACAAGAAAGACTCTTCCCGGACTCAGGGCATTACAGAAATATGCGGTAACCTGCGGCGGAGGAAAAAACCACCGATACAATCTTTCCGACTGCGCAATGCTTAAGGACAATCATATTGACGCAGGCGGCGGAATTACCGCAACCGTAAAGGCGCTCAGAGAAAAAATCGGCCACACCGTTAAAATTGAGGTTGAAACAAGAAATATGGATGAAGTCAGAGAAGCTGTTGCAGCCGGTGCAGATATCATTATGCTCGACAATATGACAGCCGGGCAGATGAAGGAGGCCGTAGAATACATTGACGGCAGAGCGCTTACCGAGGCCTCCGGCAACATTACTGCAGAAAACATCAGAGAAAAGGCATCTTCCGGTATTGATATCATTTCTATGGGTGCGCTTACCCACTCCGTTAAGGCCTTTGATATCTCAATGAGAATTGACTGATGAGAAATTTATCAAAAAAGAAAAAAATTATAACAGCCGTTTTTTTCTGTGTTTTTCTCATTCTGTTTTCCGTTTACTGCGTTTATCAGAACAATATGCTGACAGTAACGGAACATGAAATCACAAATGAAAGACTCCCTGAGGGCTTTGACGGCTTTACGGTTGCACAGATATCGGACTTTCACAATCCCCGCTCGGATTTTCTTAAGGAAAGCGTTCTTGAGGCAATACAACACCTGCAGCCCGATATAATCGTGATTACGGGTGATTTTATTGACTCAAGAAAGCCGAAAACGGAAATCTCCCTCGATTTTGCAAGAGAGCTTGTGAAAATTTCACCCGTATACTTTGCTCCCGGCAATCACGAGGCAAGAATTCCCGAAATATATACCGACTTTGAAAGAGAGCTCAGAGATATAGGAGTGAACGTGCTTCGCAATTCCGCCAAAAGAATTAATATACACGGTGAAGAAATAAATATTGCCGGCTTTGACGATGCAACCTTTTACGGCACGCAGGATAAATTCCTTTCAACAGCAGAGGCAATAGCTTCAACAGATTATAACAGGAATCTGTTCACTATCTCACTTTCCCACCGTCCCGAGGTGTTCTCTGTTTATGTCGAAAATGAGCAGGACCTTGTCTTTTCGGGACACCATCACGGCGGACAGTTCAGAATTCCGTATCTCGGCGGACTTTTTATGCCCACAGAGGGCTTTTTCCCTGATTACTGTGAGGGAGTACATACCGAAAACGGCACAACAATGGTTGTGAGCAGAGGAATCGGCAACAGTGCATTTCCCATAAGAATAAACAACCGTCCCGAGCTTATTATCGTTACACTCAAAACAGGAATAAACGATTAATTCGTTTATTCCTTTAATGATATTCATTCCTTCGGAATGAGTGATATTATTGCTTTCGCAATAGTGATATTGCCCTACAGGCAGTGATATATTTTCCTTCGGAAAATGTTTCGGAAGGCTCACGCCTTGTTCCGCTTACGCTCTGCCTTATATAATAAAGTTCCTACAAATTAAAACAACTTCACAGGAGGATTTTTTATGAGAAACCGCCAGGTTCATCTGGACTTTCATACAAGCGGCGCACTTAAAGTGGGCGAGAAATTTTCTAAGGAGCAGTTCATTTCTCAGCTTAAAAACGGACATCTTGATTCAATAACAGTTTTTTCAAAATGCCATCACGGCTGGTCATACCATCCCACAACAGCAAACGAAATGCATCCCGGTCTTTCCTTTGACCTTCTGGGCGCTCAGCTTGAAGCATGCAGGGAAGCAGGTGTAAATGCTCCCGTTTACATTTCCGCAGGCTTTGATGAAAAGGACTACGAACGTCATCCCGAATGGAGATGGATACACTCAAGGGACAAGGAAGAGATTGAGGAGCTTTATAACGAAACCCACTTTCACCCCCTTTGCTTCAACACTCCTTATCTTGATGTGCTCTGCGCTCAGGTTGAGGAGGTTATGGAAAAATATAACCCCTGCGGAGTTTTCCTTGACATCATTGCTGCAAGAGTTTGCTTCTGCGACTGCTGTCTGAGAGATATGAAAAAACTCGGCCTTGACTGCGACAGCAGCGAGGACTGTCAGAAATTCGCGGTTATGACTCTCAATAAATATATGGATGCAATAAATGCCTCCGTCAGAAAATACAGCGACACCGCAACAATCTTCCATAACAGCGGACACATTCCCAAGGGAAACCACACCTTTATAAATAAGAATACACACCTGGAGCTTGAAAGCCTTCCTACGGGCGGCTGGGGCTACGACCATTTCCCCTTATCTGCCGCATACGTACGCACTCTCGGTGACAAGGAATATCTCGGTATGACGGGCAAATTCCATCAGAGCTGGGGTGAATTCGGCGGCTTCAAGCATCCGAATGCACTTATTTACGAAACAGCCCTCAGCGTTATGAACGGTGCAGGCTGTTCCATAGGCGATCAGCTTCATTCATCAGGTGAAATGAACCCTGCAACCTATTCTCTTATAGGAAAGGCTTATGCCCACATAGAGGAAAGAGAGCCCTGGCTGAACGGCGCAGAAAATGTGGCTGATATTGCAGTTTTAAGTGTGGAGGCAACCTCCGATGACAGGGAAGCAAGAGCCGACATAGGCGCAAACCGTATGCTTCTCGAAAACAAGCTTTTATATAATTTCATAGACGAAACAGCGGATATTTCGGGCTATAAGCTTCTTATTCTTCCCGATAACTGCAGAATTTCCGACGGTATGCTTGAAAAAATAAATACCTTCATCAAAAACGGAGGAAAGGTTCTGGCTTCGGGTGAAAGCATTATAAGGGACGGAAAATTCATCCTTGATACAGGTGCCGTATTTACGGGCAGGAACGAATTCTCCCCCACGTATTTTGTGCCCCTCTTCCCCACCGTAAACGGTGATACGTCATACATTATGCGCTGTGATTCCTACAAAATCGAGGCCCGGGACTGTGAGGTAACGGCTTTAAGGGAAAATCCCTATTTCAACAGGGAAAGAGAACGCTTCTGTTCTCATATGCACGCTCCCAACAATGAGGAGGAGCGCTTCCCTGCAGTTGTAATAAAGGACAGCGTTGCGTATATTTCCTGGAACATCTTCAAGGCATACGGAGAGCTCGGTCACCTTTGCTTCAAGGAAATTTTCACCGATACGGTAAAAAGACTTACGGGTGACACCGCTACGGTCAGGGTAAGCCTTCCCGACAAGGCAGTTATGACGCTTACCCGTCAGGAAAAGGAAAAGAGAAGTATTCTTCATCTTCTTTTTGCCCACACAACAGTAAGAGGCAGAAGCACCGAAGTAATTGAAGATACCGTCCCCCTTTATAACGTAAGGTGCGAGGTCAGGTATGAAAATAAGCCCTCAAGGGTTTATCTTGCACCGGAAAAGACAGAAATCCCCTTTACATACGAAAACGGCAGAGTAATTTTCACCGTTCCCGTTGTTGATATTCACGGGATGGCAGTAATCGAAGACTGAAAGGAGAAGCATCAGTGGCAGAAATATTCCCCGTAGCACACATATATACGGCTTTCCCTGCAAAATTCGGCATCCCCCGTCAGAGCGGACTTGCAGACACCGAGGGAAAAATAATTTTCTGCCCTGAATTCCGTTCTCCGGAAGCCGTAAGAGGGCTTGAGGGCTATTCACACCTGTGGCTTATATGGGAGTTTTCCGAAAACAAGGGAAAATCAGCCTCCCTTACCGTAAGACCTCCAAGACTCGGAGGTAACGCAAGGATGGGCGTTTTTGCTACGCGCTCCCCCTTCCGTCCGAATAATTTAGGCCTTTCCTCCGTAAAAATAGAAAAAATCGATTATGACTGCAAGGATGCTCCCGTAATATACGTAAAGGGAGCAGATATTCTTAACGGCACGCCTCTTTTTGATATAAAGCCTTATCTGCCGTTTACGGATTCGCATCCTGATGCAAAAAGCGGTTTCTCGGGAGAGGTTATGAATAACAATCTCACGGTTTTATTTGAAAACGGCTGTGAGAAAAACGTTAATGATGCTGATATCGGAGCACTCCGCGAAATTCTCTCAGAGGATCCGAGACCTCATTACCACGATGATCCCGAAAGGATTTATGCATTTGAGTTTTCTCAATATAAAATAAAATTCAGGGTAGACGTAACTACCCTGAAGGTGATTGAAATATCAGACCTTTAATGCTTCCTGCTCTTGAGCAGACTTATTCTTCCTTTCCTTTGCTCTGAGGAAAATGAAAAGAATCACGGCACATACCGCACAGCCGATAACCGCATAGAACATATCAACATTCGTATCATATACGGGGGCTTGAGCCGGCATATTCTTGGGCATACCGAAGATTTTAACAAAAAACATTGTTTCATCGGGAACCATATTATAGCCTTGATTCTGCGAATCCGTTATAAACCAATCGGCAAAAAATTCCATAAGCTCCCAGGCAACTATAATTATAAAGGAAAAGCCCACACCTGAAAAGGTTTTGATACCGGAAGTAAGATGTTCATAGCCCTTGAAGGTCTTTATTATCTCGGCACCGATAAATACCACAATTCCGCCCGCGGCAACATGCATAAGCTTATCGTACTCGGGCACCTCCCCGAGGAATTTCAGCCCGTGTCCGAAAAACGAGCCCGCAAGAATAAAAATATCTATATAGCTCTGGGTTCTGAATGATATTTTTGATGTAAAAAGCTTTTCGGGAGAAATAAAACGAAGTATCGGAATCGCGAATGATGCCAGAGTATTAAGAAGAATGAGATTTCTCTGGTATACCGCTTCACCCTTTATTTCAAAAACAACAGCGGTTGTAAGCATTGCTATGCGAAGAAACCACCACGAAATATACTCAACAAGCGGCAGTTCATTTCTCATTTCACGGAATTCGTAAAGAAATCTGTTTTTCAGTTTTTTCATATTGTCCTCTCTTAACAAAATAATTTCTCTCTTAATCCGCCGAGAATTATAAACCAAAAAACAAGGAAAGGGAATAATTATTTCTTTTTTGTAATAATTAATTAATCTGTGTAACCAAAACTTAAGAACATCCGAAAGCGAGGTTTTTTGTATGATAAAAACAGCGAAGGACGCGGGTGCGGATAATTTTACCCCCTCGGTCCCCCAGTATTTCTCCTGGATAAACAACACAAATGAAGGCTCCACCGAAGAACAGACACTTATAAATCTTGACTTTTTCAGATACCTTAAGGATACCTACGGCATGGAAATCAAAATCTATGCCTGGGATGCAGGCAACTTTGACGGTGCAAGTGAGGGCTACGGCAACGTAAACGGCGAAAAATTCCGCAAGCAGTACCCGGATGAGTTCACCGCAGTTGTCGAAAAAGCAAAAGAGGCCGGTATACGGATGGGACTCTGGGGCAGCCCCGACGGCTACGGTGACGACGAAAAAACCGAAAAAGAGAGATTTGAGTTTTTCGTGCATCTGTGCCGCGACCACAACTTCGCTCTTTTTAAATTAGACGGAGTATGCGGTCATCTGCGTCCCGAAAAGGCATCGCTTTTTGCCGATATGCTGAAGGAATGCCGTAAATATTCCCCCGACCTTATTGTACTTAACCACAGACTGAATTTATTCGAGGCTGAAAAGCACGTTACTACATATTTATGGAACGGCGACGAAACTTATGTTGACGTAAGCCAGGGAAATAATAACACCTGTATGCACCACAGAGGCTTTATGTTTGAACGAGGCCACACGGACAACCTTGAAAGGCTTGCAGAGGACCACGGTGTGTGCATTTCCTCGGGTATTGATTATTTTGAGGATGAGCTCATTTATCAGGCATTCAACCGTTCACTTATATTAGCCCCCGAAACCTACGGAAATCCCTGGCTTATGAGGGACAATGAGCTTCCCGAATTTGCCCGTGTATATAACCTTCACAAAAGAAATGCAGCTATTCTTGTAAACGGTATGCTCTTACCCGAGAGCTACGGCACCTATGCCTGCTCAAGAGGCTCAGACACAAAGCGCTTTATTGCAACAGGCAACAACTCCTGGGAGGAAAAAACAGTTACAATAGATTTAAATTCATCAATCGGCATTAAGACCGATAAACCCCTGGCGGTAAACATTCATCATCCCTATGAAAAGCACCTTGGTGTTTTCAGCTCCGGGGATAAGGTTACCATTCCGCTTATGCCCTTCCGTGCAACGCTTATTGAGGTTGCAGCCGAGGAGGAAGCCGAGCCTATGCTCAAAAACTGCGAATACAGAATAATAAAGGAATCTGCCGACGGCACACCCGAAGAGGTAAAGATACTTAAATCCGGCAAGGAGGATATCCTGCTTTACAAAAACGGTGAGGAGTTCTTCTTTATGGCAGGCAAGGAAACCGACATAAAGGAAAAGGCTCCCGTAAAAATAGGAGTACTCGGAAATCTTCAGAGAAATCCCGCAAACGGCGAGTTCCTTTATGAAAACGCAATGTTTGCAATAAATAACGACTGCCTTGAGAGAAAAAGCATTATCCGCTCGGGTGACACAAAAATTCCCGAGGTAAAAAAAGCAAGGGACGCATTCTTCAATCAGAAGTATTATAAACTAAGAGGCCTTGAGGCAAGAAATATGTTCGACGGCAAGGATGATACATTCTTTGATTCTCAGTCAAAGACCTACTGCGACCGTAATCTTCGTATCGAAAACGGTTGCTTAAGAGTAGATTTCGGCGAAGAAATCCCCTGCGACAGCGTTGAAATAGAATTCTTCTCGGCAGATTATCCCACAAGAGAGGTTGAAATTCAGTCAGTTCCCGTAAAGGCCGAATATTCCGTTGACCTTAAAAAATGGCAGTCATCCGAGGACGTTATTCTTACCGAAAAAGAAAAATATTCCGAGGAGGTTATCAGATTTACGGTACATACCACATATATGCTCCCCGGAAAAAAGATGATTTCTTCATACGGAATAAACAATACCTTGAGATATCTCCGTATTGCTCATCCCGTTGACAGAATTTTTGCAGTAAGGCTTAAAAAGGACGGCAAGGAGATTCAGCTTTCAAAGCCCTCTGCAAGCAATATGCAGGCACACTACCGCTACAAGCAGACAAGAGCGCTTATGTCAGCAGAAATAAAACTCCCCGATTACAAGGCTCTCCCCCGTCTTGCGATTGCGGTTGAGGGCGTGCACGGCACAGAGGGAGTTTACTGCGTTGCCGAAATCGGCGGAAAGCTCTTCGGCTTCCCCGAAAGAGCTCCCGAATACAAGGCAAACCATTGGGAGCACTGCGTTGTTGACAAGGACAAAAACAACACCTTCTTCTTAACTCTTCCCGAGGGTCTTGAAGGGGAAACAATAAAGCTCTACGCCGTTTTCTCGGACTACAACAAGGCAAAGTGCTGCACCTGCGACGTATACCTCACACCGATACACTGATTCAGAAAGACAGCAGCAAAGCTATTACAGAAAAAAACAAAAAAATACCTGTCACGTAAAATCGTGGCAGGTATTAATTATATTACTTAAGTGTCAAGGACGGGAAGAAGTGCGGTCTTTCACTTTATTACACAGAAGGTCATTCTTTCCTGAATAGTGAATGAGCCGTGGCCTGTGTTGAAGCCGCCATGGTCGGAGGTGATTATGATAAGCCAGTCCTCGAGCTGATAGGTAGGTCTTGCTTCAATAGCCTCAATAATCTCAGCTGCATCTGCTTCGGCAGAATAGAAAGCATTGGCATAATCCTCATTTTCAAGGTCAAAGCCCGTGTCGTGACCTGAATGATCGGTGTGCTCTAAAATCGTAAAAATAAAATCGGAGCAAAGAAGAGAATTCACATCACCGAGGGTATTCGCAAGTGTACCTGCATCATCGGGAGCATCTGAGAAGGTAACGTCAAGCCTCTTATCCTCACAGTATGCCTTTTCGTGAATATAAGTAGCGTCATCATCAACAAAATGTCCGTCCCATGATACATAAAAGGCAGAAGAGTCAGCCTTGCCGTTTTCAATGAGAGATGAGAAAAGCGTGTGGATGTCCGTTGACATAGGTATGCCGTTTCCCGATACACCGTTGACGTCAGCCCACTGCCCCGTCAGAATGGATGCCCAGCCGGGAGCTGTAGAGGTATCCTGCTTGTTGAAAACGGGATAATTTACACCGCCGCAATAGGAAATATAAGCCTTACCGCCGTCAAGAATAAGCTTTTCAATTGCACCGCCCTCTTCACAGAGAGAAAGCGCATCTGCACGGCAGCCGTCGTAGCCGATAACGATAGCCTTCTTTGTAAGCTTACCGAAGGGAAGCTCAGAATTGAAATGCTCGTTAATTACATTGTAAAGATCAGTCTGGGGAATTGCTGTTTCAAGGGTATTTTCATAGGGCTCAAACTGCTCAATGTTATGCTTGTACTTATCCATAGTATCAAAATTGTTGATTCCTCCGATAACACCGTACAACATCATAAAAAACGCTGCAATTGAGGCAAGAACAGAATAAAACATATTAAGCATAATATCAATCCTTTCTTAAAAATAACTACATTTATATAATATCATTCCCGGAGAACCTTGTCAAAATGATTAATTTACAAAAAAACTTACAATTTTTCATATAATATGCAACATTTCAGTTCGTTTTTGCGTCTAATATATTGAAGAGGAAAAAAAGGAGAAATCTCTATGAAAAAGAAAATAATCATAACGGTGGCGGTTATCTGTACCGTATTTGTGCTCGGTATAGCTGCAGGCACATTGATAATAAACAGCGGTATCGGTATCAGTACGGGACATGTGCTTATAAGCGAAAACGGTACCTGCTTCCTCATAAAGGGCAGCTTTCCCGTGAGGCTTTCGGATTACAGTGAAAAAGGGGCTTTACCTGAGCTTAAAACGGGCGACAGAGTATTTGTCATTCATGACGGAATCGCGGAAAGCTATCCCGCATCTACGCTTTGCCGCTTCTGCATAAAGACGGAAAACGGCAGTATTTCGGACATCCCCGAAGAGGTAATTTCTTCTATGACACAGCTTGGCTGGCTTGGTGAAAGCTTTGACGGCAATTCAAAAGAACTCCCCTTCGATGCTCAGTTTATAAGAACGGGACTTGCATACGCAGCCCCCGGAGGACAGCTTACATTCCCGTGGTTCGATATTATAAGCACTGAAGACGCCCTCAAAACCTACAATGAAAACACAACTCTCGGAATCAATGAGGATTTCGTGAAAGCCACGGAAAAATATACTGAAGAGTTCTTCAGGGAAAGCCTTCTTTTTATCGCCCACATAGAAGAGGGCAGCGGAAGTAACACACATAAGGTTTCAAAGGTAATAAGCACGGGAAAAAAGACAAATGTTTATATAGAAACAATCACTCCCGAGGTGGGTACCTGCGATATGGCATATCACAGAATTATAGTGGAACTAAAGAAAACAGACACGGAAAACACGGATTTTCAGCTGTTTTTCAACGGAACAAAGTCATTGAGCAATTGGGAAGAAATTGAACTGACAGGAACAAATGCAAGCATAAGTCTTTCCCTTCCCGAGGACTGGAGATACACCGAAAACAGGAATGAAAACGGCGGCTTCGGATTAAGCATTTACCACTACTCTGACCCCGGAAGCAATGTGCTTATTGAATTTACAAAATCCTTCGGTGTGTGCGGTACGGGACTGAGAACCGAGAAAACAAGAATCAACAACTATCCCGCAACAATGGGTATATATGACGGTACCGCAACATTTGATTTCATTACTCTTGATGACGCACCGGGATTTTATGTGATTCACAACAATGCCGATGCTCTGTGGTGGCAGCAATACGAAAATGATATCAGGGCAATTTTCCATACACTGCGCATAGGGAAGGACATAATCAACCGTTTTGATGCCCTTAAAATTGCAGAAAAATATGCCGACGGCAAAAATGTAAAGCAATACGGCGAATTCGACTCCGAAACAGGTATATGGTCCTTCACCTTTGAAACAGATACAGGCACTCAGGTTATAAAAATAGACAAAAACGGAAATATAGCTTAAAAGAAAAGGGTATCAGCCGATCTGATTTGAGGCTGATACCCATAAATTATTTATGCGACAAAGGTGTTAAATTATACGCAATCTTATTTGTAAAGAGGTCCGTATGCAGCACATGCTCTGTAGTCTGCACCCTCAAGATCCTTAGTACCGAATGCATTCCAGCAAGCAGGACGGAAGATCTTCTCTTCGGGAACGTTGTGAAGACCTACGGGGATTCTGAGCATTGAGCACAGAGTAATAAGGTCTGCACCGATGTGTCCGTAAGAGATAGCACCGTGGTTAGCACCCCATGCGTTCATAAGGTCATAAGCTGACTTGAAGGGACCTTCGCCTGTGCAGTTAGGAGCAAACCATGTGCAGGGCCATGTGTAGTCGGTTCTCTTCCAGAGAGTGTCGGAAACCTCATCGGGAAGATTTACCGTGTAGCCTTCTGCAATCTGGATTGTGGGGCCAAGACCCTTTACAAGGTTGATTCTGATCATTGTGCAGGGCATTTCGGCACGGGTAAGGAAACGGGAAGAATATCCGCCGCCTCTGAAATAGCCGTTGTCTGCAGGTGCCCATTCTGTAGCAGCAAGCATCTTTTCGATGTCTTCCTCTGTTACGTCATACCAGGGCTTCATAACGGGATTGCCGTTTTCATCCTTTACCTCACCGCAAGCGTCAAGACAGCATGCACCGGAGTTGATAAGGTGGATGAAGCCGCCTGCTTCCTTAGCCTTACCCTCGATATCATAGCCTGTTACTCTCTTTACAGCGGAATCACTCCAGAAGGTACGAACATCAGCAAACATCTGAGCACGGTTTGTAAGGAGCTTCATAAAGAGCATTGAAATGGAGTTGAGAACGTCGTTTTCGGTTGCAAGGATGTAGGGCTCTCTTGCACCGTTCCAGTCAAAGGAGGTGTTGCAAAGTGCCTCACCGAAGTCACAGTTGGGATAGAAGTCTGTCCACTGTCTCTGTCCCTGGAAGCCTGCAGCAATAGCATTGTGACCTACCATTTCTTCTTCACAGCCCTCCGGAAGGTTGGGATTGCCGTTCATAAGATCCTTGATGATAACCATCATCTTAACTACAAATTCCCAGTCGGCATCCTTCTGCTCACGGGACTTTCTTACGAATTCGGGGTTCTTATCGAAGCCTTCCTTGCACTTTGCCTTTGTCCATGCGAGAGCCTTCTGATACTCAGCCTCGTCATAGATATTCTCAGACATTCGTCTGATGATTTCTACCTCGTCAACGGATTCAACACGCATACCGAGATATTCCTCGATGAATTCGGGGCTGATTGAAGAGCCGCCGATACCCATACAGATTGAACCGATCTGAAGATAGGACTTGCCTCTCATTGATGCAGCAGCAACAGCGGCACGTGCGAAACGGAGAATTTTTTCCTGAACGTCTGCGGGAACTGTTGTATCGTCAGCATCCTGAACATCATGACCGTAGATACCGAATGCAGGAAGACCCTTCTGTGCATGTGTAGCAAGAACTGATGCGAGATAAACCGCACCGGGACGCTCTGTAGCATTGAATCCCCATACGCCCTTGATTGTCATGGGATCCATATCCATAGTTTCGGAGCCGTAGCACCAACAGGGAGTAACGGAAAGAGTAATATCTACGCCTTCCTTCTTGAACTTGGCAGCACAGGCTGCAGCTTCCGCTACACGGCCTATTGTTGTATCGGCAATAACAACCTTTACAGGCTCGCCGTTTGAATATTTAAGATTATCGGAAATGAGCTTTGCGGCAGTTTTTGCCATATTCATTGTCTGCTCTTCAAGGGAGCCTCTTACATCAAGGGGACCTCTTCTTCCGTCAATACAGGGGCGGATACCGATTACGGGATAATCGCCGATAAGTCTGTTTTCAGCCATAATAAAATCGTCCTTTCATAAAAACAGCCATGAAAGACTGTCATAATTTCACAAGTATAATATATCACAGCAGAAATCTTAATTCAATAACAAACTTACATAATATTCACCCTTAAAATATGTCAATTATGGCTTATTGACTTAAGAATGCTTTTTTGGTAAATTTGTTTTGAAACGGGGGAAAATGCTATGGTTAAAAAAATTGCTAAAATTGCGGGCATTGCTCTGCTCGTAATAATTCTGACAGCAGGAGTAATTACCGCGTCACTTTTTACTTTACCTCAGAAGATAAAGGTTCAGCCCACAGTCTTTGATATGGGGGATGAAAACTACTGTATTCTTTTTGTAACTACCCTCAAGGGCAGCGGCTACGTAAAATATACCGTAAACGGAAAGGAAAAGGTAATATGGGATACCACCTCAGGTACAATTTCCACTCACGATACGGTACATAAGATTATCGTCCCCAAGGAGGAGCTCAGAAACAACTCCTACGTTGTGGGCTCTCAGTTTGTTGCATATAAGCTCGGCTACACCGCAATAAAGGGCGGCTCCATTGAAAGTGAACCAATTAATTTCAGGGGCGGTGAAAAGGAAGACGGAATAAAGCTTCTTGCTGTCACAGATGTTCACGAAATGATGGATGATGTCAAAAAATCCCTCGGGTATTTCACCGAGGAATACGATATGATGGTATTTTTAGGTGATATCTGCTCTGATTTCAGCAGCAAGAGCAGATTTACCGACCACGTGCTCGCTGATGCGGCATACATCACAAAGGGTGAATATCCCGTTGTATATGCCAGAGGAAATCACGAAACAAGAGGCGAATATGCCTCTCAGCTGCTTCAGTACTTCCCCACAAGCACGGGAGAGCTTTACTACACCTTCAGCTTCGGCGGACTTTCAGCAATTGTTCTTGATCCCGGTGAGGACAAGGAGGATGATCATGTTGAATACAGCGGACTTGTAGACTTCGGCTCCTACAGAGAAAAGCAGTTCAAGTGGATAAATTCTCTTAAGTCAGAGGATTTCACCGGACGCTACAAGCTTGTTTTCAGCCATGATCCCACACTTTCGGAGCATTTCGGCAAAAACTGGGAAGAGCCTCTTAAGAATCTCGGCTTCAACCTCATCGTAGGCGGACACCATCATAAGAGCTCTCTTACAAAGGGGGACATCTCCGTATTTATTGCAGGCGGAAAGAACAAGGATTTCACCTGGGCTGCATCCTCAATCACAATGGAAAACGGAAAAATTAACATGAAGACCGTAAATGTTGACGGAACAACAATTCTTGAAGATTCAATTGAAGTATAAGAAAAAATCTTACGATTTATCAACCCCCTACCCCCAATCTTGGGTGCTGTACGTCTTTCTTGTTCAATAAGCTTGTGTCATTCAATACGCCGCAGGCGAATTATAAGCTAAATTGCTCACAACGCGAGCAATTTCCTATATAATAAAAAACAGACGGCTCACACAAAAGTGAGCCGTACTGTTTTTATTTTGATTCCTTCACATTTTCCGAAAGGAAAATATATCACGCCGTGAGAATCACGGTATATCACTGTTGCGAAAGCAACAATATCACTTTTTGCGAAGCAAAAAATATCACTGTCAGAAATTATCAGACTGATGATTTCTGACTATTCAGAGGGTTCCATTTTCCGCTTACCCAATGGATAAAATACAGTATAAACAGGAACATATTGTGAGCTATCATACAACCCCAGGCAGAAACAAGACCGCCCGAAAAAAACTGAATAAAAATAAACGTGCCGACAATCCTTATGCCCCACATACCTATGATATTATAGACAAAGGGCTTTACTGTTCTGCCAACTCCCTGCATCATACCCTCGATAATAATTGAAACTCCGTAGAAGGGCTCCGAAACCGCAACCATACGCAGGACCGTTGAGCCGAGTTTTATAACCTCGGGGGAATCAGAGAAAATATCCATCATGAGAGGAGCAAAAATAAAAAGCAGGCCGCCTGATACTATCATAAGAACAACCTCAGAAAGCACGGTCATTCCTGCAAATTCCTTCATTTTTTTATTGTCCCTTGCACCGAGAGCATTGCCGGCAAGCGTTGCTGCAGCCGTCTGCATTCCGTAGCCGGGGATATAGAAGGCGGATTCGACGGTATTTGCAATCGTATGTGCAGCAGTTGCAACCTCACCGAGTGAATTAATCATAGAAGCAAATGCAACATAGCCCAGACACGTGCCGAAGCGCTGGAGCATGTTGGGGAAGGCCACCTTAAGGCAGGGCCTCAGGATTTCCTTGTCAGGTCTTAAGGACTCTCTTTTCGGAGAAAGAAGAGGATGCCTCCACAGAGCTGCGGTAATTATGACACCGCCGACGGTGAAGCCTATTGCACTTGCAATTGCCGCACCCGTAACCCCCATGTCTGCTCCCCATACGGTTATGCCGAAGATTTTTCTTGTGGGATAAATAAGCAGGAAATTCAGCACCACATTCACAATATTTACCGCCACTCCCGCATACATGGGAGTTTTAGTATCTCCTACTGCACGCAGCACGGTACCGAAAATTATTGTAGCGGCAC
Source organism: Acutalibacteraceae bacterium (assembly GCA_045533835.1). Classification (GTDB taxonomy): domain Bacteria; phylum Bacillota; class Clostridia; order Oscillospirales; family Acutalibacteraceae; genus RUG806. The sequence goes on along the minus strand of JAZSIM010000027.1, from coordinate 10,471 downwards.
GCGACAGCATCGGGGTATAAAGAATGAAGAAATATTTTGCGGCAAGCTCCCTTATGGGTTCATCAACCTGCATAAGCACGGGCACTGCGGAGCTTAACGAAAGTGTCAGCGCCGTAAAGAATATACCGGTAACCAGCACAGCAAGCACACTCTGAGCAGATGCACGTCTTACGGCAGTCATATCTCCCGAACCGTGTTTCTTTGCAATATATGAAAGAAAACCGACACCGACAGCTGAAACCGTGCTTCCCACAAGCCAGTTTACCGTGGTTGTGGCACCGACAGCCGCTGTTGCAGACGTGCCGAGAGAGCCGACCATGGCAGTATCAATATACTGCACGGCAGTCTGCATAAACTGCTCAAATATTGTAGGTCCTGCAAGGGCAAAAATCACACCGAGCATAGACCATCTGCTTTTACGTTTTTCCATAGATATCAGTCTTCAAAAAGAATGTTGATTTTTTCTGCACATTTTTTGCAGACCTTCTTATCCTTGTAGCCGGCAAGGTTTTCCATTCCTGCACAGAAAATACAGGAGGGCTCGTATTTTCTCAGAATAATCATATCATCCTCAACAAATACCTCAACCGCATCATCCTGCGTATTCATTCTGAGCTTCTTACGAAGCTCCATAGGGATAACAAATCTTCCGTTTTCGTCAAATTTTCTGACAATACCTGTAGCTTTCATTTATTTTACCTCCATTTTTTGTTTATAAACATGAAATACCATATTTTCCCACAAAAGTCAATATTTTTCATTTATTTTTTTGAATATTGTAATATTTATTTTTCTTCCGGCATACTAAATTACCATGATGAATTATATTTTTGCCCTCGCTGTCATTTTTTCATTTGTAACAGCCGTGCTTACGGGAAAGGGCGCCGCTCTTTCCGACGGTATCCTTAACGGAGCCGAGAATGCAGTTTCCTTAGGAATAAAGCTTCTGGGAACTATGGCTTTATGGAACGGCATCACAGAAATCATGACAGAATCGGGGCTTCACAAAAAAATTGAAAAGCTGCTGTCCCCTCTTATGAGGCTTCTTTTTCCGACATACAGGGATACCCCGGCAGGGGAAGCCATATGCGGAAATATCACGGCAAATCTTTTAGGCCTCGGCAATGCCGCAACGCCTCTTGGCATTGAGGCTATGAGAAGAATAAAAGCACAGTCGGGCAATACCTTTGCCGACAACGAAGCTGTGCGCTTTGTGGTAATAAATTCGGCTTCCCTCACCCTTATTCCCACAAGCATTGCCGCACTCCGCCGTCTTTCGGGAAGCATATCACCCTTTTCGGTGCTGGTTCCCGTATGGCTTACGGGGATACTGTCGCTTACCGTAGGACTTCTTGTTGAAAAAATACTTTCAAAAAGGTGGAAAATATGAAAAATCTGCTGATTCTGACCCTTGTTTCCGCAATTCTTATTACTCTTATTCCTCCCGCGGTCTACGAAACCGTCGGGGACAAGCCCGGAGAAAGCACCCCGGGGGACGGAGAAACAATAAGGGTTTTTCTGGCAAACGAAAATACCGCGGTTGATATGGATTTCAGAGAATACATAACAGGAGTTGTTGCAGCTGAAATGCCTGCGGAATTTCACGAGGAGGCACTCAGTGCCGCTGCCTGCGCCGCAGCAACGCTGGCACGGCTGAAAATGCAGGCCGGGGAAGATGAGGCTCTTATGGGGGCTGTAATTTCCACAGATCCGAAAAAGCATCAGGCATATATCACAAAGGAGGAAATGAAGGAGCGCTGGAACGGGGACGAGAAGGCCTATTACGAAAAGCTTTCCCGTGCCGTGGACAAGGCAATTGACTATTCAATAACCTATGACGGTAAGCTTATAACTCCCGTTTATCATTCTATGAGCACGGGGCTTACGGAGAATGCCGAAAACGTATGGGGCTCGGCCGTTCCTTACCTTGTAAGCGTCGAAAGCCCCGGGGATCCGCTAGCTCCCGGATACGAAGCTGAAATAACACTGTCCTTTGACGAATTCAGAGAGAAGGCAGAAGAAAACGGTGCCGTTCTCGGTGATGATATAACACTCTGGCTCGGAAAATGCAGCTACACGGATGCAGGCACGCTTAAAAGCGTTACTGTCGGCGGAAAGAGCTTTACGGGAGCAGAAATACGGGAGATTTTTTCTCTGCGCTCGGGTGCCGTCACCTTTGCAATGACAAAGGACGGTGTTACGATGACAACCCGCGGCTACGGCCACGGGGCAGGTCTTTCGCAGTACGGGGCGGATTTTCTCGCAAGGGAAGGCTATTCCTGGCAGGAAATTATCAGGCACTACTACACGGGAGTTGAAGTTGAACTTATATGATTATTAAGATTTTCTTAAGTGTATTGAAAACCCTCCCTTATATATGTAAAATTAAGAAAAAGGAAAGGATGATAAAGGATGAAAATATGCAATACCTGCGGCTTTGAATGTGAAAATGAAACGGAAATCTGCCCTACCTGCGGCAGAAACTGTGACGGAAGCGACTCCCCGAAAAGCGCTGCCGCTCAGACCGACCCCTTTGCAGAATACAGAAAACAGATTGATATGCAGATGAAGGAACAGGAGCAGAGAATTGAAGCCATAAAAAAGCAGATAAATGAAGAAAAATCGAAAGAAAAAAGAAAGCCCCGTGCACAAGACAAAAAGCCTGAAAAAAATACGTGGGATAAAACAGAGCTTTTTTCGGCCGAAGAAGTAAAGGAATACCGTCTTACAGCCGTGCTTATATATCTTCTGGGAATTTTCGGCATAATACTGGCGCTGGTTACAGACAGAAATTCCCCTTATCTTAAATTCCACATAGCCGAAGAGCTGAAAATTACGGTTGTAACGGCAGCACTTGCGATATTTTCAGTTCTCCTTGCATTTACGTTTATTGTTCCCGTATTATGCACAGCAGGCATTGCAGCCTGCTCCGTTATTAATCTTATCTCCGCCTGTAAGACTCTCAACGGAAAATCCGAAAATGCGGTAATTATAAGAAATTTAACAATTCTTAACTAATAACCATATTTTTACAGTTGATAATATTCTTTGCTTATGTTATACTTTTTGTCGTAAAAAAGGATATTACCGCGGAGAGAAAAATGAAAAAACATATAAAAATATTGTTCGTAAGCATTCTGTGTCTTGCAATGATGTCAGGCTCACTTGTCCCTGTCCTTGCAATGACAGGCTTCGAGGAAAAAATAAATACATACTGCAAAAACATAAATGCAATTACCGTTTATGACATATCGGCAGGCGAAATGCTTTTCGGCAAAAACGAAGACAGTCAGATTGCCGTTGCAAGCACAACAAAGCTTATTACCTGTCTTGTTGCATTATCCGTTTTTCAACCTGATGACGTTATAACCGTAGGCAAGGAAATTTACCTCAGACAGCCCTATTCAAGCGTCTGTCTTATCCAGCCGGGACATAAGCTTAAGGTGAGAACGCTTATAGCAGCTCTGCTTCTGCCCTCAGGCAACGATGCCGCCTACACGGTAGCGGTAAACACCGCAAAAAAGCACTCGGGTCAGTCGGACATGAGCGATGAAAGGGCCGTAAATTACTTTTGTAACCTTATGAATGAGGAGGCAAGAAGGCTCGGCTGCGAGAATACGTTTTTCGTAAATCCCGAGGGATGGGACAATCCCAACCATTTTTCGACAGCCTCGGATATGACTAAAATCGCTGTTGCCGCTCTTAACAATGCAATTATTGCTTCAATTGCAAACATACACTTCAGCAGATTTTACTTCGCCTCGGGCGAATGGATAGAGTGGTCAAACACAAATAAGCTTATTGACCCTGCAAGCGAATACTATTACCCTTACGCACACGGACTTAAAACGGGTACTACGGATAACGCGGGCAAATGCCTCGTTGCCTTTGCGGAAAAGAACGGCAGGAAGCTTCTTATCTGCGCCTACGGCTGTAAGGAGGAGGATGACCGCTTCGGCAGGGTACGGGATATTTTTGAATACGTTTATTCAGCTCCCGTTCTCGGTGATGCGGATGAAAGCGGTGTAATTGATGCTGCCGATGCAAGAATTGTGCTTCGCGCCTCGGTGGGACTTGAGAAAATCACCGCATCCTTAAGGACCAGAGGTGACATTGACAAAAACGGCAAGCTCAACTCCTCAGATGCAAGAACAATACTTCGTGCTGCGGTGGGGCTTGAGGAGCTGAAAACAGCTTACTGAAAATCGAATAATTACAGAAAAGAGCCTCCGCATGAGTCGGAGGCTCTTTCATATTACGAGCAGAAAAATACTGTTTATCCGTAAAGAACGGAGTTAACCCAGGCTTCAAGACCTTTCATTTCAGCATCAAAGTCAGCGGAGAAAGTATTGATCTGATAGCCGTTTATAAGCATTGTCTGAGGAGTAACGGCGTGTATATCTGCAGTTGCCTGCATAAGCTGATTTGCCGTGCCGTAAATCACGGGAATCACAGCCTTATCCCTCATATCGTAGTCCTCTAAGAAGGTGCAGAATGCCATGGGAATTGTTCCGTCCCAGGCAGGGAAGCACAGGAAAACGATATCGTAGCTGAGAAGGTCGGGGGGAGCATTTTTGAGTGCGGGACGGGCATCTCTCTGATGCTCGTCAGCCACAAATTTCACAAGCTCCTCTTCCGTTTCGGGATAAACCTTTTCGGTTTCTATTCTGATAATTCCGCCATCTGTGATTTCCTTTATATATTCGGCAATACCCTCTACAGGGTCAAGATGGGAGAAATATACGGTAAGCACACGGGCAGGCTCAATTTCTTCTTCGGCATGCAGACTGTCAGCGGTAGTAGCCTCGGGAGGAAGTGTTGCAGGCTCTTTTGTAGTGATTTCATTGGTTGTTTCTTCTCCTGCAGTCCCCGCAGTACAGGCACAAAGAAAAATAAACATAAGTGCAAGAAAACCTGCGGTAAATTTTTTCATATTACTCACTCTTTCTTTCTTCAATGTAGTTTTTAAGCATAAGACACCAGTCTGTCTGTATTATATCAAAGCCTTTATCAATAAGCCAGCCCCAGCCTCTGTCCTTGTCGCCTGTTACGGCAACATTATCCGTATGTCCTGCGCTGAGAACCGCTCTGTAATTATAGACAATAGAGTTTGCCCAGACGATTCTGCCCTTTCCGTGCATTGATTTTATATATTCATCACTGCACACCTCGTCGCTTTCCAGTTTAAAAAGCACCTCTGCGCCTATGCAGTTCACACCATCTGCCGCAAGCCTGTCAGTTACCTCATCCTTTTTGGAAACTATGGGCATAAACATAAAATCGGGAGCATACCGGGCTACCTGCTTCAAGTATTTTTCCGTAGTATCTGTTTTTACGATAACCTGCTTTTCAACACCCGTTTTTCTGATAATTTCCGTAATTCCGGGGATATCGATCCAGAATTTATCAATATTTATGTAGCACTTGCCCTTGAGAAATGTAAGAATTTCTTCAAGAGTATTTACCTCACATACGGTGGGAGTATTATCCTGATTGAGAAAATGAAGCTTATCTATGATTTTCGAGGGAAGGGCGGAAAGAAGCATGGGTACACCTAAGTGTGCCTTTTCCATACCGGGATGGAAAACGTAGAATTTTCCGTCACGGCTTTTTGATACGTCAAGCTCAATTATGTCAGCTCCCTGAGCCAGAGCCGCCTTAAAGGCAGAGAGAGTATTGCAGGGGATGTCAGCACCCGATACACCGCGGTGTGCACAGACAAGCGGTCCGTTTTTTGCATTTTCAAAAAGTGATTTACTGAAATCTATCATATTATTTCTCCTTTATCTTACGGGACGGACGGTTATGCTTCCTATGTCGGGAGCATAAGTCACCTTATTATTAAAGCTGTAGCTTCCGTCATTTGTGAAGGATATTACGTTTTCTCCCTCGGAAAGCTTCAGCATAACAGTTTTTGTCTTGTAATTATCCCAGCTGTAGGTACTGCGGAAGAAGAAGTTGCCCTTATTTTCGCCGTTTACGGAAATGCTTATGTATCTTTCAACAAGATCAACGTTATAGTCGTGATATCCGCCTTCTTCATTGTTTGCATACTCTATAGTAAATGCATAATAACCCTCTTCCCTTGCATTTACCTTAAATTCGATTCCGCTGTCCGTTTCGGAGGAAATCCAGCCGATATGCTTACCCGTGGAGGTGTTTGCATCCTCACTTATCTCAGCTTCACCTGTAAGGGTAACATCATCGGGCGTAAAAACCTGTCCGTCCTCGTCGTTATCAACCCACAGCACATCTGTTATGACAGCGCCCTCGGGAAGGACTATTTTATTGTAACCGCGGGAAAAGAAGTAAATCCCCGCAAGATTACCTGAAACCTCATTGCCGTTTATATAAACGGCGCTTGTATCCGAATATCCCTCTATCTTGTAATAGCAGTCACAGGGGGCAATAAGATAATATGCGTTTTCTTCCGTTGTGTTGCGGGACTCAAGCTTTTCAAAATGCACATCATAAAGATTGATGTCATTTGTAATATCAATAAAATCAAGAACCAGATTACCCTCTGCAGGCTTTATTGTGATTTCATTATTGCCCTTTTTAAGATCAACATAAATGGTGACACTCTCCATACAGTCCTCTTTTACGGAAGATGGACATCTGACGGAATTCAATATACCGTTTTCCGTTATTTCAACATCAATGCTCTTTCTGCCCGTGTCCCCCGTGTTGGCATTTCCGTAAACCATATCCAGCCTGTATGTACCTGCTTTATCGGCTTTTATGTTGAATGTAACAGGAGTATCATTAGTGATTCCCTTTACGCACTTGCCCTCACTTACGGAATATGCTACGGCATCGGTACCTGCAAGTCCCTCAGGAAGCAAAGCGTCCTCCGCTTCATATCTTACGGTTTTTACAGGGTTAGTATAGCTTTCTCCCTCACCCTTTGCAATTTCAATAAAGAAAGCCTGGCTTTCCCTTTCACAAGGCACCGAAAAACTCAATTTGCCGTTTCTGACAGTAATGTTTTTTGTTGCACACAAAACGGGAGAATTTACTGCACCGCCCAGCCCCTTGTAATCAACATAGCTTATTTTTACGGTAAGCTTATCCCCGTTTGTAAACGCACCGTCAAGGTTTCTGATTACTATTTTGCTGTCCTTTTCACTGCCGCCTGCAAGAACGTAAAACTTTTCTTCTGCTTCATCATAAGAAGTAAGTGCAATAAAGCCCTTATTCATAAGGGGATATTTACCCTTGAGCCAGTTACCGATATTGGAGTGCATCATATCCCACTCCTCTGTGCCGAGCTCCCTGCCCTTCATTTTAGCATAGAAATTATATACCCAGTAATTGGAATTTGGCGTAACGTCGTCTGCCACGGTATCGGAAAGGTTATTTGCAAGGCGCCAGTAGGCAACACAGCCGTAGGCATCCTGTTCTTCAAGACGGGAAATCCATTTTACGCTTTCACCGGGAATACCGTTTGTACGCATAAGACCGTATTCGGAAATGCAGACCGGAAGCCTTTGGATTCCGAGCTCCTCGCAGATTGAATAATATCCCTCAAAATTGCTTTCCATCCGATAGATTGACTGATCACTGAGTTCATGCCATACAACAACCTCGGGAAGACAATCGTTTTCTTTGCAATATGAGAGAAATTCCTTTATAAAATCATAATTATATCCGCAGTGTCCCGGACCTGCAATTTTTGCTTCGGGATTGATGTCTTTTACGAGATTATAGGTTTCCTTCCACGCATCGTAGAATTTATATCTGTTTTCCTCCTCCCAGAAGTTACCGAGCCACACACCGTTGTCCATTTCGTTATAAATGCAGTAAACGAGGCTGTCACGGTAAGGGGAATTTTCCATTTCCGTTACGGTTTTTCTTACCTTTTCGTTATACTCGGGGAGGGAATCAAGCTGATAATACCAGGTGTCGTACATATCCTGAGTATATACCATCAGCATTTCACCGCCTGCCGATAAGAAGGTATCCGAAACATCCCTTACATCGCCTATGGGGTGCTGAAGACCGCCTGCGGTTTTTGTGGCAAGGGAGTTTATTCCTATGCTTTCGGCAATTTCCCTTGTGGGGATATCATCCTCGGCAAAGCCGTATAAAAAGCCCGATGCCCTGCCCGTAAGCTCAGACTGAGCAGAAAAATCAACAGTAACGGTGGGTATCATAAGATAAAGCAGAGCACCGCCTGCTATAAGCACAACAGAAAGAAGAAGGGCAAATATTATAATAACCGCTTTTTTAAGAGTCTTTTTCATAAAACACCTCAGTTAATAATTGAATTTATCATACGGGAATAGTCTTCCGGGGCAAGCTTCATTTTAACATATTTATGAAGTCCGTTTTCTTCTTCGGCAAAATAATTTCCGCCGGTTTTCTCATCAAGACGGGCTGTACCCGTAACAGTATCATAGCCCGCCTCATTCTCGTCACCGATTACAGCCATAAGTGCAGTCATGGGATCCCATGAGCATCTGCCGTTTTCACTTCCGTGATCACGGAAGCCCTTATACAAAAAGTCACCGTGCGAAAGCTCATTGCCGGAAATAACGTTAACTCCGACCTCAAAGCCCAGGAAGGTTACAGGCACGGGACACATGCGGCAAAAAATCTCCCCTCCCCTTCTTGATCGGGGATTGTTGCAGAAATTGTGCTCACGTCCGCCCTCTTCATCCCATTTTCCTGCCATTACCCAGACCTTTCTGACCTTGTTTTTTACAAGGGAAAGCCCCGTTTCGGGGGAAATATCATCAGGACCGCTTAAAAGCAGCTCTGCAAAAACCTGAAGAAAGCCGACCTCGACGATTTCCACGCCCCCGTCACTTGCCGCAAGCAGACGTCTGTAAAGGCGCACGGCGTCCTCGGCATCCTCATTCTTTTTGTAATTTACCGCAAAGGGAGCAAGATTTTTCTGATATTTAAGATGTGTGCCCTCAAAATCAGTAGCCGCAATATCTATTCCGATGGGGATATTCTTTACCCCCTCAAGATTTATAAAGCCGTCAACTGACGGCACGGATAAATCCATACAGGCATTTATTCCCACACCGAGAAGCTTTATTTCTCCCTTTTTGTGGGCGCGGAGAAGTATTCTCATAGCCGCAAGGTCATCACAGTCCGTCCACCAGTCCGTACCGAAAATAAATTCTCTCATTCTTATTCTTCCTTTCCGAAGAAGCTGAAGGCAGCTGCACCCGATATCTCGTGCTTGCCGGGGTGTATATCTGCTGAAAAATTCTCTCCTGCACCGAGCTTTTCGTAAACGGCTGAAATTCTCTCAATTGCCTCAAGAGAACCGTCTATGGGGAAAAGCTTATCCCTTTTTCCGCACTCAAGAAGAAGCGGACGGGGAGCTAACGCCGCGGCGAAATCATACATATCACCGATACCGAGAAGTCCGGGGACATAGTTATCGGTGCAATGCCAGCGTGCAAGCACGCTTGTGCCGAAGGTGTTGACGTAACCCGACACAGCGGTTCTGCTGATTCTGCTGTCAAGAAGCGCTGTATAAAGCGCCACAAGACCGCCGCCCGAAATTCCCATAATGCCGAACTGCGAAAGTCCCTCCTGTGCGAGAAGGTCAATACAGCACTGTGCCTGAAGGATTCTGAGTGCAGCTGTTGTAAAGCCGTACATCAGAGAATGCATAGATACCGTTTCGCAGGAGGAAATATAAAAGGGCTTTTTCCTGTCCTTTTTAAGCCTTGCCCTTCCGAAGGCAACGGGCTCGAAGGCAATTACCGTATTGCCCCTCAGCACCAATTCTTCGGCAAAATTTTTCTGATAGTTATCAAAAAAGTTTATTATTCTGTATTTACCGTTTTTCCCCTGCCTTAAAATCTGCCGGACACCGTAGCCGTGACCGCAGACGGCAACTACCCCGAAGCCGTTTTTCTTTTCGGGAGTAAGAATGTAGCAGAGCATATTGAGATTCCTGCAGATCTCAACAGATATTGTTTTAATTTCATAGCCCTTTCTTTTCTCCGTATGCAGAACAACGGGGGAAAGCTTTTCGGTTTTATCGGGAATCTGCTCAATTCCGAAGGCCTTTTTTGCCCTTTCTTTTATTTCTTCTGCCGTTATTTTTATTTCATCGGCAGCTTTCCCCTCAAAGGGAAAGGGTCTGTTTTCATAAAGCTCCCGGAAATATAAGTCGGGAGAAAAATCAGTATTTTTCATAAAACCATCAATCCTTTATTTTTCTGATAAAGGTCTGTATTCATTTATATATCCGAGTATATAGTCAGCAGAAACATTATAAAATTCACACAGCTTTTTAAGATGTCTGACAGGAAGCTCTCTGTTTCCTTTTTCATATTCACTGTAATACTGCTGTGATATATTCAGCCGGGCTGCTACATGCTTCTGCAGTAAATCATTATCCGTTCTGAGATTATACAATCTCTGACCAATATCGCTGTTCATACTTTCACCTCAATACAAATTTAACATACACAATTATTTATGTATTGACTTACATAAT
>JAZSIM010000065.1:0-15588 GCA_045533835.1 Acutalibacteraceae bacterium | reverse complement strand
CATCTTCCCGTTTTTGATTTTTGACGTAACGATGATTGGCTGGGTAGCAGGCAATCAAAAAATCTTAGTCACCACAGTTCAGCGTAGAAATGAGGTAATCCTGTCTTGGAATGAGCCTGCCTTTTTCGTCCAGGATAGGTTTCATAGTAAATTCGTCATGCTCAAAAGTGAGATAGGCTTCGGCGGCAGAGTAGTCAGCGTTTTTAGAGCTTATATGCTTGAACGTCGCCAATCGCATCACCTACCTTTTTCATAATTTCAAATTTCAAAGTAACAAGGTCAGCAACGGCGTCTTTCAATTCCTTTGCCATAGCAGGATAAGGGCTTCGCCATTCGTTGAGGTGCCGGGCAATCTGGTTGAGATTGTTTCCGACTCTGCCATACTCTGCAGTCAACTTGCCGATGGCTTCCAACAGCGCATCGTTTATATTTGAGGCAACGATAACGGGACGGATGGTTGCACCGGAGACTGCTTCACGGATAAACTCCGATTGGTTCATGCCGTAAATATTTAATTGACGCATGAACTCTGCGTGTTCTTCATCGTCCAAACGGGTCTTGACAATGTGATTGCGTTTGGGGGTATTGTAGGTTTTGGACATTCGGTTCCTCCTTCGTTTTTGCAAAAAATGAGAATCGGCGTAAGCCGTATCGCTTCCGCTTTGCGGAACAGAGCAGGGTTTGGGGAAGGCACTCCCCAACAAGATTCCATGAAGGGCAAAATGAGCAGATGGCGAAATTTGGACCCATGGTAGAATCTTGCTCTACGCTACCCAGCTTCTTCGTTTTTGCCAAAGTGTAAAATTGGCATTTTGCCGTACTTTTGATTTTGCCGTTTTACCCGAATGTCGATCCTGCCCGAGAATCTCACTCCGGCGTTTCGTTCTCTTTGGTACGCTCGTGCAATTTGCAGTCGTGGCGATACTTCGCTGGAGAACATATCCCATTCAGACGGTCATTCGATTTTTGGATGTAGAACCGGCTGAATGTTTTTGAGAAAAACAAAAAGAGCCGATTACCCAGAGCACCAAGAATCGGCGGGAGCGGGGCTCTCGCTTCAAAATGATGTTCTATGTAATCGGCTCTGAAAACCAAAGTCGGGTTCTGCTTTCTTACTGCTCCCGCCAACAGAACCAAAGGCGTGATGGAGCAGTTCGGTATTTTCGTAGCGTACCGATGCTGTGTCGGATTGCTCCGACTTCATTACTATGGATCGAACATTTTTATTCAGTTGTTATGTAGCGGTGTACCGCTGTGCCATTATTATACAGATAATGTGCTATGCCGTCAAGGTTGCGAAGCCATCTCGCTATATTCGGAATTTCAAAAGGCAAATTTCAACGGTTGCAGAAAATTTCTCTCTACCTGTTAGGACATTTTCAAGAGAAATATCAATGGGCAAAAAATAATTCTGTCCAACCTGGGCAGAATTTTCAAAATTCACTTCCGACCAAGTTGGTTGGAAGTCTAAATCTTAACTTCTGTCCAATTTGGACAGAAGTTAAAAAGCCAACTTCGACACAACTTGTGTCGAAGTCAAAAATCACTTCTACGCAACTTGCAGAGAAGTCGGACTATAACTTCTACTCAGGTTGTGTAGAAGTTAAATTTGCACCATAGAAGAAAGGCACTAACCGTAACAGTTAGTGCCTTTGTGGATTATGCTTGTTTGTTATTATCTTCTGCAAAAGATTCCCCAGCGTTGACCAACCCGAAATATTTTTCAAAGAATGCCTTCAGTTTTTCAATAACGTTCTGCTTCTTTTTATCACGGGAACCACCGCCTCCAAAACGAGAGACAGGCGGCATCAGACGGTCAACATCCGTACCAGTTGTTTTAAGCACACCATCACGGAAAGCGTTCTCTACAAATTTTCTGGTTTCTTCAGGCTTCAACTTTTCTTCTGCAATCAAAGCTTGAATATCTGTTTCACGCTGCTCTTTGACAAAGCGTTGCCAATCTGTATTGACGTCGGTTTTGGTATTGATCGTGGCAATAAAGTTCTCGATCAGTTCTTTTTTCGATCTGAGCTGCAAACTCGACTTAATCGCCTTATCAATCGCAACAAGGATTTCTTTGTCTTCGCAGTTGCCGTCATGGTATTTCGCAACCAGCATCAGAATATAGTCGATGTTGACTTCAACCTGTTTGACAAGTTCCATTTCAAAGACAACATCATCCATGATACTATCTTTGCTTCCCGGCTTCGGTTTGATTTCTTCATACACGTCATGGTATGTACCTGTGTAATCTTGAAAATCAATAGGAGACAAAATTTCGTTTCCGGCAAAGCGGTCAAATGCAGACAAGATATTTCTCAGGCGGAGAATGTTGCCAAACAGAACAATAAAATCTTTCTTGTTCTGTTCGCCGATGATTGGCTGTCCCAATGGGTATTTCTGCAACAGCTCAGCGATACGTTCTTCATAGCCTTTCTGCTCACGTCCCTTGTCGTCAACACAACCATAGTAATAGTCTTCGTAGGATTTCAGAAGAACAATACCATTGGCCTCTTTGTCTCCGAACAGAGCAATTGCGTCGTTGGTTTCTTTTTCAAGATCACGGAAGCACACTATATTGCCAAAGGTCTTAACGGAGTTAAGGATACGGTTTGTTCTTGAAAATGCCTGAATCAAGCCATGCATTTTCAAGTTCTTGTCCACCCAAAGAGTATTGAGTGTTGTTGCATCAAAACCCGTCAGGAACATATTGACTACAATCAGCAAATCAACCTCACGTTTTTTTACTTTGTCAGAGAGGTCTTTGTAATAGTCCTGGAAGCCCTTGCTGGAGGTGTCAAAGTTGGTTTTGAAAGTCTTGTTGTACTCGTCAATTGCCATGTCCAGAAAATCACGAGAACTCTGGTCAAGTCCATCGGTATCAAAACTTTCATCATCCAAGATGCCGTCTGCGCTGTCTGCTTCGTTAGGAGCAAACGAGAAGATAGTAGCAATCATCAAATCACGGTGCTGTTCTGCAATCTGCTTTTTCAGTTCCAGATAGTATTTTTTGCAAACAGGGATGGAGCTGACCGCCAGCATGGAGTTGAAGCCATTTACACGCTGACCTTTCAGACTGTAATAGGAATTTCGCATGGTCTTCTGGTCAAAGCGTTCCAGGATGTACTTCACAACTTCGGAGATACGCTCCTGAGAAGCGAGCGCTTCCTCGGTATCAATAGCAGTAACTTGCTTATCCTGCTTTCCGTCCTTTTGCTTTACCGTGTTGATATAGTCGATGCGGAACGGCAGAACATTTCCGTCGTTAATAGCATCAACGATAGTGTACGTATGAAGTTTATCTCCGAATGCCTGCTCGGTGGTTTTCAGATTGGGATTTCCACCAGTACCAGCATTGATTGAGAAAATTGGGGTGCCCGTAAAACCAAAGATGTGATAGTTTCTAAAGTATCTGTGTACTTTAACAACCTTTTCACCCTTTTTGATCTGACCGCCGACAATTCTTGTATGCATATCACCGAACTGGCTTCTGTGGCATTCATCAAACACCAAAACAATATGCTTATCCCTAATGGGGTGCATGGGATTTTTCTGAATAAAGACATCCAGTTTCTGAATAGTAGTTACGATGATTCGAGAAGTAGAATCCTCAAGCTGCTTCTGCAGAATAGCTGTGCTCTTATTGCTGTTGGCAGCACCTTTTTCAAATCGGTCATACTCTTTGATAGTCTGATAGTCCAAGTCTTTGCGGTCAACAACAAAGAGCACCTTGTCAATATATGGTAGGTTTGTAGCAAGCTGTGCCGTCTTGAAAGAGGTGAGGGTTTTGCCGCTGCCTGTAGTATGCCAAATATATCCGCCTGCTTCGATCTTACCGGTTTTCTTGCTGTTGGAGGATGTCTCGATTCTGTTCAGGATGCGTTCTGTTGCAACGATCTGATAAGGACGCATAACAAGCAGCAGTTCCTCGGATGTAAACACGCAATACTTTGTCAGAATGTTCAGCAGGGTATGCTTGGCAAAGAATGTCTTTGTGAAGTCAACGAGGTCTGCAATAACTCTGTTGTTACCATCTGCCCAATAGGAAGTAAACTCAAAACTATTGGAGGTTTTCTTGCTGTGCTTTTTGCCTGTGCCGTCGTTCTCTTTGATATGGCTCGCTCTGGTGGTATTGGAATAATACTTGGTGAAAGTGCCATTGGAGATAACGAAAATTTGCACATACTCATAAAGCCCGGAGCCTGCCCAGAAGCTGTCACGCTGATAGCGATTGATCTGATTGAACGCTTCCTTGATGGCAACGCCACGGCGTTTCAGTTCCACATGAACCAGTGGCAGACCGTTTACAAGAATGGTCACATCATATCGGGTGTCGTGATTTCCGGCACCTTCCTCATACTGATTGATGACCTGTAAACGGTTGTTGTGGATATTCCTTTTATCAATCAGATAGATGTTTTGGGTTCTGCCGTCTTCGCAAGTAAGGTTTTGTACATAGTCTTCCTGAATCCTACGAGTCTTTTCCACGATGCCTTCGTTGGCATTAGCAATCTTGGATTTGAAGAAGTTTTCCCATTCTTTGTCTGTGAAGCTGTACTGGTTAAGACGTTCAAGTTGCTTGCGAAGATTAACCACAAGATCTTCTTCGTTGTGAATGGACACATACTCATAGCCCTGTTCGCCAAGCATTTTGATAAAAGCTGCTTCCAAAGCGGCTTCGCTTTGATATGCATCAGAGCGTTTCTCCTGCGGTTCATATTCAGATACAACCGTGGTTTCGGATGTTGAAATTATAATGTTGTATTGACTCATATTATTCACCAACACTTTCTAACACAGCGGTTGCAGCACGGAAGAGTTCAATCTGTCCATCCAGTTCTTCAAGAAGTTTCATGCCATGCATTAAGTTGTTACGAATACGGTGCAACACCAACAGGCAGCCACGAGTCAATTCCTCGCCGCTTTGCTCCATAAACTGGCGCATGATCGTCATATCCTCTTCACTTGATGCTCTGGCATTACCGGGATGCAAAGAATCTCTAACGTAATCCATTTCGAGCTGTCCGAACCAATGACGACGCTTGTTAAGCACCTCAGCGAGATGAGCTTGCTTTTCAGTATCAACAGGGATGGTTTTAGCAATGCTCTTTATTTTTGTGGGATTACAATTGTTATCGCACCAATAGTGTTCAAACCAATTCCATAAAATTGCAAATTTTCCCACTTCGAGAACAGTGGCTTCCTGTAAATCATAACCTTTAATTAGCATTTGCTCACCTCCTTAAATGTTAATAACCTATCTCGGTAATACTCATATTGCTTTTGCCTTGCTTCGATTTCTGCGGGGAGCCCAGCAGATAGGTCATTACAGAGAACGTCAAAATAGTCAAGAACAGAAACAATGCGAGATTGTTCTTCTAATGAAGGCAACGGTATGGGCAGACTAAGAATTAAAGAAGAATTCAGATCTCCACGAGCACCCTGCTTTTTAGAAAGCAATTCTTCATATTTGGCATATACGCAATAGAAAATATATTTGTAGTGAGCCTTTGTGCTATCTATTTCCAAATTTAAACAATGCTGATTCGTGGTTGTCGGGAATTTATTTATTGCGCAACGCCCTGCGGTAGCTCCGGATATTGCAACGATAACGCAATTTGCGGGAATCCACTTAACAGAAGTTTTGTTAACAGCCTCTTCAGTAATAAAACTGTTGACCTCAACTATCTCGTTGAACCGCACATCTTGAGTTCTTATCCACGGAATGGTTCCATTTTCATAAAATTCCGCTTTCCCCTTAGTTGGTGTCGAACCAGAACAGCTTTTTGTGATTACATCTTTAAGTGAAACAATAGCGACGTTATCGTTGTCATTCAAGAGGATATCCCTATAATGTTCATATTGTTTCGTTCTCGCTGTAAGCTCCGCTGCAAGTTCAATTCCAAGAGATTCAAATTTATCGAAAATACGAACAATTTCGTATTGCACAGGAATGGGAGGGACCGGAACTTTAACTCTTTTCAAAGAATCAACTGTAAGTGACACATTTGCTCCACCACGCATGAGTGGAACAATAAGGGTGTCCTTTTTGTGGTTCAGATAATAAAACAAGAACTTCGCAGATAACTCATCACTATTGATAGGGGTAACTCCGCACAGGATATTACCAAGAGCAAATTTCCCATCTTGATAATATAAGCGATTCAAAGATGCAACACCGTGGCCTCTGGACGAAACCAAAGGTATACAAACAGTTGGTTTGTCAAACTGATATGTGTTGCAGGACTTGCGCTCTTCGGTTGTTACAACTAATGGATATTCTCCGGGGTTTGCTTTCTGAATAGGGGTGCTTCCTTTTTCTAACACACAGCATTCCGATAGTTTTTTATACTTCACGCCATCAGGGCAAAGCTTTTGCATCAATTCATTCAGTTTATTCACCTTGTTCACCCCCATCGCTAAATCCTATTGCAACCAACGCCTTCTTTATTTCGGCATTACGCTTTATTTCTTCTTCGTTTTTTCTGACATTCTCAATCACGCCAACAACCAATCTGCGTAAAGGTTCATATTCTTTCAAGGCTGTGTCCTCGTCGGAATTTCCGTGAGCAATTTCACTCAGCTTTTGAAAGAGCTTATAACCATTGTCTGAATAGATCGTTGGGATGATGGAACATTGGGCATCCACGGCCTGTAACACCTGATTAAAAGGCTTTGTACGGCCATTAGGTTGATAAATATCAACACCTGCATCGTTGCCCACTTTTATCGTAATCTGTTCCAAGATGGATCTTAAGTAAATGACTGAACCCGCACCAAGTCTTTCTTTATGAGCAATTTCCGCTTTTGCCAACCACTCAACAAATTTGTCTTCTGTTTCAACTGGCAGCTTTATGTTTTCGGGCAGCTTAAAATTCTGCTTGATCAGGTAGACATTGGGAGTTGCAGCGAAAATATCATCTGCGCCAACCAAAAACCATGCTTGAATGCAGTGGTTACACTCCTTACATGCTTGATTGCTGTCATCATAATCCATGCACTGCAACTGGCAATCAATGCTGATCATTTTATCATTGATGATTAGACAATGCAGTTTTTTGGGAGATACAAAAGAAACACTATCATTGCATTTGGTTGAGTAAAACGGCAAGGTGATTTTGCCAATTTGGATTTCAATAAAATCACCGGCAGAGATCAACTGAAGATCTTCCGAGTCTTCGGCAGAAATCGTGTACCTTTCCCAATCAATGAAAGATTCAATTTCTCCATGATTTTTGCTTTTATCAGATAATCTACTACTGAGTCTCATAAATTATCCCTCTAATTCTGCAATGATTTTTGCGATTTCTGCTCTCAGCACCTGCTCCCTTGCAACAATTTCTTCAATCTCTTTATTGAGCTTTACGATGTCAATTTCTTCTCTGGTGTCCTCTTGCTCAACATAGGAACTGACAGAAAGGTTATAGTCCTGTTCCACGATTTCTTCGTAAGGAACACAGCGAGCAAAATGCTCTACATCCGCACGAGAAACGAAGGCGTCAACGATATGTGCGATATTACCGTCGGGACCGTCAGTGAGTTTGTTGTTGTTCGTTACCTTTACGCACTCGTTAGTGGCGTCAATAAACAAGGTTCGGTTGTCAGCCTTGCTGCGCTTCAAAACCATAATACAGGTAGCGATAGTAGTTCCGAAGAACAGATTGCTCGGCAACTGGATTATACAGTCGATAAAGTTGTTGTCGATCAGATACTGACGGATTTTCTTCTCAGCTCCGCCACGGTACATGATACCAGGGAAACAAACAATTGCCGCCGTGCCGTTGGTAGCAAGCCACGCCAAAGAGTGCATAATAAACGCAAGATCTGCCTTGGATTTAGGCGCAAGCACACCAGCAGGAGAGAAACGGGGATCGTTAATCAAAACAGGGTTATCATCGCCCTCCCATTTGATGGAGTAGGGCGGATTGGAAACGATAACCTCAAATGGTTCATCGTCCCAATGCTGCGGATTCATCAGAGTGTCCTCGTGTGCAATATCAAACTTGTCGTAGTCAATATCGTGTAGGAACATATTAATACGGCAAAGGTTATAGGTGGTGAGGTTGATTTCCTGACCATAGAAGCCCTGTCGAACATTTTCTTTGCCAAGGATCTTTGCTGCTTTCAAAAGAAGAGAACCAGAGCCGCAGGCAGGGTCGTAGACCTTGTTTACTTCAGTCTTTCCTACAACGGCAATGCGGGTCAACAGTTCAGAAACTTCCTGCGGGGTGAAGAACTCGCCGCCACTTTTTCCTGCGTTGGATGCGTACATGCCCATCAAATATTCGTAGGCATCGCCAAAAGCGTCAATGGAATTCTCCTTGTAGTTGCCCAGCTTCATATCTGCAACGCCCTCGATCAGTTTCACGAGATTGGCGTTG
This sequence comes from Acutalibacteraceae bacterium, assembly GCA_045533835.1. GTDB lineage: Bacteria > Bacillota > Clostridia > Oscillospirales > Acutalibacteraceae > RUG806. The sequence goes on along the minus strand of JAZSIM010000065.1, from coordinate 7,207 downwards.
CGCTTGGCAACGGTGGCACCCAGTTTGTTGCTGTTGACATCAATATCATCGAACAGACCTGCGAAATTATCTTCGCTTTCGCTACCCTTTGCAGAGTCCTCAATGTTTTTGAAGATCGTCTCCAGGGTCATGTTCAGGTTTTCATCACCCGCTGCCTTTTTTCGCAGATTGCAGAAAAGTTCGGAGGGGAGAATGAAAAATCCCTTTGTCTTGACCATATCTTCACGAGCCTGCTCTGCATCTTCGTCAGACAGCAAGGCATAATCAAAGCCTTCGTTACCGGCTTCGATTTCACCCTCGTTAATATAGTTGGTCAGATTTTCAGAAATATAGCGATAGAACATCATGCCTAACACATAAGACTTGAAATCCCATCCGTCTACGCTTCCACGCAGACCGTCAGCAATCGCCCATATTGCACGATGAAGTTCATCTCTTTCTTGATCTTTTCTAATATCAGCCATTTTCTTTTTCCTCCAACTCTAACTTTGCAAGTTTTGCTGTCAGAAAGTCTATTTGAAACTGCATATTCGCTATAATGAGATTGTTATCAACTTTGTTAAGATCAACGCTTCCGCTTTGTGCTTGCTTTGCAATTGTTGCCAAAGCAAGCTCTGCATCTGTAACCTGTATTGATTCTATTTTCTTAATTGCATCATTGCGATCAAGAAAACCAGTAATCTGGAACTGACGAATAATGTTTTGACGTTCTACAATATCCTTTGTGATAGACAGCCTGTCATATTCTTTTTTAATTGAATTTCCCATTTCGATTCTCCGTTTTTATATCTTGGTAATCTGGTCTATTGCATAGAGCGGCAGATTAACGAGCCATTCTTCTTTCTTGAAGTCCGCCATGGATGTGCGAACAGAAACTTCGGGAGAGAATTTTTCTTGGTAAGTCTTAAGGCTCTTTGCTCTGAGATTTACTTCTGCCTTTACTTCAACAGGAACGATCAATTCACCTGTATCAACAACAAAGTCAACTTCACAGGAACCTCTGTCGTTGGTATAGTAATAAACGTCCAAGTCTTGGATGGTCTTTAATTGCTGACAAACATACTGTTCTGTAAGCGCACCCTTGAACTCAACAAAAAGGTCGTTGCCATCAAGCAAAGTGCGCTGACGAAGTCCAGCCATACAGCCGAGGAGGCCAACGTCTACCACAAATAGCTTAAACGCTTTCAAGTCTTCATATGCCCGCAAGGGGATGCCTGCCGCATTGACACGGCTAACCTTATGAACAAGACCGCAATCGCTCAGCCACATAATTGCAGTTTCATAGTCTTTCGCACGAGCGCCTTCACGAACAAGACCGTAGATAAACTTCTTGTTTTCTTTCGCCAACTGAGAAGGGATACTGTTCCACAGCATACGGAGTCTCGGCACAATTTCGTTAGGAGCGTGTTTAGAGAAATCTTGTTCATATGCAGCAAGGATTCGCTTTTGAATTTCACGAACCTCGTTAAAGTCCTTATTCTCTGCAAAACTTTGCACTGCCTCAGGCATGCCGCCAACAAAGTAATAGTGTTTCAAGGCATCAATATACGTTTGCTTAAAGCTTGTGATCATCTGAAAATCTCGCTTATCAAGCAGTTCGGCAAATCGTTCTTTATCTGTTGCCATCAAAAATTCCTTGAAGGAAAGGGGATACAGTTTTAAGAAATCCACCTTACCCACGGGGAAAGACGTGCCTTGATGCAAGGCAATACCAAGCAACGAACCGGCGCATACAATGTGATACTGGGGCGCATTTTCGTAGAAATATTTAAGAGACGATAACGCTCTCGGAACTTCCTGCACTTCGTCAAAAATCAGTAAAGAGTTGTCGGGATCGATTTTGTGACCTACATACAGTTCCAATCCCATAATCAAGCGTTCCGTATCCAGATCAGAGGCAAACAACTCTGCCATTCTGGAATTGGAGTCAAAATTGATATATACGGTATCCGCATACGCCTGCCTGCCAAATTCTTTCATCAGCCAAGTCTTACCAACTTGACGAGCTCCTTCGATAATCAAAGGCTTACGGCGTTTGCTTTGTTTCCATTTTAATAGCTTTTCAATAGCAATTCGGTACATACACGCACCTCCGTCATTATAATGCAAGTATAGTATATCACACAATTACAGAAATTGCAACGAGTTTTGGAAAAATAATTACACTTTTTACGGCGAATAAAGCGTGTATGCTTCAAATGTTCTTTGAAAACAAAAAAGCAGACCCGGATCACCTTAAAGGCAGTCCAAGTCTGCTTCGCCTATTATTCTTCCATTACCTCCAACATCATTCTCGCACCCAGCTTAAAGCCGTTCTGGAAGATCAAGCAGTCTGTAATTGTTTGATGCTCTCGCACACAATCTGTGTATTTCTCAAACAATTCTTTTTGCTCGTCCGTCATGGTAGCTTTGAGCTTTTCTTCATTCCTGCAGATCAGTTCCAACAGTTTCCTGTATTCTTTGCAGGAGGATGTGTCATACTCGGTTGGTTCGATATTTCCGTACCAAAATTCTTCAAGGATTCTCATACCGCATCCTCCTCGTAGATCATCTCACGCAGAACAATTTCCTCGGCTCGGTTGCGGATGCTATTCATAGCTCCAACCCACGCTATCTGATCGTGCTGCTTCATGTGCTCTGTCACGCCCTCAGCGGCTTTCATTTGCTCAATGATAAGTTCAAGACGACTCTGCGCCTGCTCATTCAAATCAGCCAGATATGTCCATAGCTGACCGCTGAGAACAAGGTCGTTAAAGCGAATCGGACGATGTTCTTTCAAATACTCTCGGTGCATCCGCCCCCATCGACCAATAGTTCTGTTTTCCTCTGGTAAGCGAATATCGGGAATATAGTAATCACCGCAACGGATATAGTTCAGTTCCTGCATCATATGTACCTCCACAAAAGCATTTTCGGGTAAAAAAGAAGCGATACTCGGTTATCAAACCAAGTATCGCTAACTTTTGTTTAGCCAACCCCGTCTGACAGATGCCGTAAAATAGTTAAATTTTTTGTTTAACTGTTTTACGAGCACCCGCCATTAAGCGGCTTTTTTTATTTGAAAACAGGATACGTTCTTCTGTAAAGAGAATTGATTTTTTTGAAGTATTCTGTATCTACATTTTCGATTGTTTCTCTTGTGGTGCGGTAGCGCCAGTTTTTCTCGGGCACTCCGGGGATGTTCATACGGGCGTCACTTCCGAAGCCGCACATATCCTGGAAAGCGATTATTGCCGTGTTGGAGGATGACTTCCATACGGCTTCAATTATTTTACGGCAGGACTGCGACCCGTAACCGCCGTCACCCCAGTTATTGCCCGTGAAGCCCGTGTATTCGAGGGCAAATGCACGCTCCCTTTCGCTTGCCTCCCACAGCCAACCGAGAAGTGTGTTGTTGTCATGTGTTCCGCAGTAGTTTACGGAATTTATGGGAGCGTTATGAGGCATATGAAGCGAATCACCGTCAGGCTCGAAGCCGAACTGAACAACCTTCATTCCGGGGAAGCCTGTGTCGGCAAGGAGCTTCGGTACGTCCTCACCGAAAACACCTAAGTCCTCTGCAATAATGGGAAGCTCACCGAAGGTCTTTTTAACCTTATTGAAGAGCTTCATACGGGGGCCCTCAATCCATTTGCCGTTCTTTGCGGTTTTGCTGTCTGCAGGAATTTCCCAGTAAGAAGCAAAGGCTCTGAAATGGTCAATTCTTACGCAGTCGTATGTCTTAAAGCTCTGTTCAATGCGCTTAAGCCACCACTTGTAGCCGTCCTTTTCCATATATTCCCAGTTGTAAAGGGGATTGCCCCATAGCTGTCCGTCCTCGGAGAAATAGTCGGGAGGACAGCCGGCAACTGCTTTTGGCTTCAGAGTTTCCTCGTCAATTAAAAACTGAGCCGTATTTGCCCATGCGTCGGAGGAATCCATGGCAACATAAATGGGCATATCGCCTATAATCGCAATACCCCTTGCGTTGGCATAGTCCTTGATTTTCTGCCACTGTGTAAAGAAAACATACTGAGTGAATTTGAAGAATGCACATTCCTTTTCAAAATTTCTTCTGAGCCTTCTTGCACTCTTGTAGTGTGCGTATTTTTCGTCCCACTCCCACCAGGGGGCATCGTTATGAAGCTCCTTGAGAGCCATAAAAAGAGCAAAGTCGGGGAGCCAGGAATTTTCCTCGGCAAATACCCTTACTTTTTCTGCCGTTTCGGGGGATATATTTGAAAAAGCTGTTTTCAGCAGCTTCATTCTTTTTCTGAGGGCAAATTCATAGTCTGCCGTGTAGGGTGAGCTTGTGTATATATTTTCCTCGTACTGTTCTTTTGTACAAAGACCTTCTTCGTACAAGCTCTTCGGGTCAATGAAAAGGATGTTTCCCGCAAAGGCAGACGCCGAGCAATAAGGTGAATTTGCCTTATCCACGGGATTGAAGGGAAGCACCTGCCAGTAGCCGAAATTCATTTCCTGTAATTTGTCTGCAAAATATCTGCAGTTTTCATCAAATACTCCGATTCCGTATTCGGAGGGGATGCTTGAGATGTGCATAAGCACACCCGACGCTCTGTTTTTAAGCATAGTATCATTTTCCTTCTGTAAAAAGTAATTGTGTCTATTCTAGCATATATAGTTTTTGTTGACAATATATTTTCTGCTTGGTATTATAAAATATATACAAAAATATTATTCCCGGGGAGGCTTCATTATGCTTAATGATAAAAAATACAGACTTTCATTTACCGAAGAAGCAGAAAAACTTGTAGGTCAGATGTCACTGAAAGAAAAGGTTGTACTTCTTGCGGGACACTGTAAATGGTATCAGAGTATGGGTATCGGCTCATACAATTCCTTCCCTTACGGAGCAGGCGGAAATGAGAGGCTCGGTATTTCACAGATGCTTTTCTGTGACGGTCCCAGAGGCTGTGTAAGCGGTCAGTCCACCTGCTTCCCTGTTTCTATGGCAAGAGGTGCTACCTTTGACCCTGAGCTTGAGGAGAGGGTAGGTAATGCCATAGCAAAGGAAATAAGAGCAAACGGCGGTAACTTTTACGGCGGTGTATGTATAAATGTACCCTACAATCCCGGCGGAGGCAGAAGCCAGGAAACCTACGGTGAGGATTCCGTTCATATCGGCAGAATGGCATCGGCTCTTGTTAAGGGTGTGCAGGATGAAAGCGTTATCGCCTGTATAAAGCATTTTGCCTTCAACAGCATGGAAAACTCCCGCTTCTGGGTAAACATTACGGCAGACAAAAGAACGGAAAGAGAAATTTATTTCCGCCACTTCAAGGAATGTATAGATGCCGGCGCAGGTGCGGTTATGAGTTCATATAACCGTTATCTCGGTCATTTCAACGGCGCAAACAAGTACCTTCTGCGTGAAGTCTTAAAGGGCGAGTGGGATTTCGACGGCTTCGTTGTTTCGGACTTCTTCTTCGGACTTCATAATACCTCTAAAGGTATGAACGCAGGTCTTGATGTGGAAATGAACATAAGAAGAAAATACACCTACGGCAACATAAAAAGAGCTCTTAAAAGAGGAAAAATCACAATTGAGCAGATAAATGAGGCAAGCGTCAGAATTGTAAGAACAATTCTTGCTGCAGAAAATGCGAAAGGGGAGAGAAGCTATCCCAAGGAGCTTATTGCCTGCTCTGAGCACATTGCCCTTTCAAGAGAGGTTGCGGGAAAGAGCATCACGCTTATTAAAAACAATGATAATCTTCTGCCGCTTGACTCTGCCCGCGTAAAGAGAATTGCCCTTGTGGGAAATCTCGCAAAGGAAGAAAATATCGGTGATAACGGCTCAAGTCAGGTGCATCCCCCTTACATAAAGACGGTGGAGCAGGCTCTCAGAGAGAATTATAAAAATATAAAGATTGATTTTGTCCCCACAAATGCAGTAAGGGCAAAAAAAGATATTATAGAAAAAGCCGATGCGGTAATATGCGTTGTGGGTATGAAGCACTCGGACGAGGGTGAATATATCGTTGTTATCGGCGGTGACAGAAAGCATCTGGGCCTTAAGAGAAAAGAGCCTGAAATGCTCCGTGAGGTAGGTGCGCTCAATAAAAACACGATTGCCGTTGTTATGGGCGGCAATATGATAAGGGTTAATGAGTGGCAGGACAGCATCAATTCAATACTCTTTGCCTACTATCCCGGTATGGAGGGCGGTAATGCAATAGCCGATATTATTTTCGGCAAGGTGAACCCCGGCGGTAAGCTTCCCTTTGTTATAGGAAAAAGGGATTCTGACTTCCCGCAGGTAAAGTGGCTGTCCCTCAGTCAGGAATACGGCTATTACCACGGCTACAAAAAGCTTCATAAGGATAAAAAGGAAGAGGATTATTCCTACGGCTTCGGTCTTTCATATACCGATTTTGAGATTTCAGAGCCTGTTTTAAGTGAAATCACGGACAAAACGGCTGAGTTTACCGTAAGGGTGAAGAATATCGGGGACCGTGAGGGCAGCGAAACCTTGCAGCTTTATGTAGGCTACGAAGGCAGTGCGGTTGACCGTCCCGAAAGAGAGCTGAAGGACTTTAAGCGTGTGTACCTTTCAGCAGGCGAGGAAGCTGAGGTAAAGCTTTCCGTAAACAAAGAGGCTCTCGCATATTACGGTGAAAACGGCTTTACTCAGGAAGATATAAATTATATTGCATACATAGGTAATTCCGAAAGGGATGCAAGAGAACACAGAACAATGTTCAGATATAAATAAGCCTTATGAAAAATACGGATTTTTCTCCCGACTTATATTTTCGGGAGCTGTATGAAAGCAGTCCCGCCCCCTTTTTCGGGTCTGATGATGTAAAAAAGACGGCAGAGGATATAAAAAACAGAGCAAAAGAGATATTTGCCCTTGATAAGATTCCCAAAAAGACCGAAAAGCTCTCCCCCAAGGAGCTTTTTTCCGAAAAAAGAAAGAGCTATGAGATAAAAGCCCTTTCAGTTGAAATATGCCGCAGCTGGAATATGCTATGTTATCTTCTCATCCCTGAAAAGAAAAACGGCTCGGGAGTTGTGGCAGTACCCGGTCACGGCTACGGGGTAAGGCAGATAATAAGACAGGCTGAAAACGGAAAATACCGAAAAATTAATTTTCTCGACAACTATCAGAAAAACTTTGCCGAGAAGCTCGCTGAAAGAGGAAATACGGTAATTGCCTTTGAGCCTGTGGCTTTCGGAAAGGCAAGGCTTAAAAAGGACA
>JAZSIM010000066.1:0-30146 GCA_045533835.1 Acutalibacteraceae bacterium | reverse complement strand
GCTTAATAAACATTTCCGATATGGCTATGACCATCCTTTTGGAATGACGGCAAAAATGCCCTTCTTTTTCAAAGGAGGAGCAGGAGATTGAAGCTCCTGCACCGCTGGTTTTTGTCTAGCAAGATAGATCATAAACATCTTAAAGATGGGAAGATAAAATAGCAAATGTTTATAAAAATATGCTGGAATGACAGTTAGGTTTATGATATAATATATTTATAAAACACGATATGTTCCTATAAAGACCGTATGAGTGCAGGGAGAGATAGTATGGAAAAATCAAACAATCCAATGTTGACAAACGAAAAAAATATAAGGAGAATATTGAATCGTCCTGCAATAAGTGCCTTTAAGGACAACCAGTCGCTAGGTTCTGTTTTAAAAGATGCTTACATTGAACCAAGGTATCATCTTCGCAAAAGTAACAAAGATAGGACAGGAATTGAGTCTATTTACAAGGAATACAGTAATAGCAATATCATTTTTGTCGGCGAAGGTGGCATTGGTAAGACAACAGCATTTTTACGCCTTTACTCAGGTGTGGTTTTGAATAATACAATAATTTCGAATAAACTCTTTTGCTATATTTTTGCGCCTGATTTACAATTGAACAAAAATGGATTTAAAAATTACAGCGAAAACTTCAATGAAACTATTAAAGCCATAAAGAGTGCTGAGGGCATCCTTCTTCTTGACGGATTAGAAGAAGCATTTCAGAGCAATAGCAAGAATGCATCAGCTTTGATTAAGCACTTGGAAAAAGAAAATGTTACATTTTGGGTGTCTTGCAGACCGAATTTTTATGAGCGTCTTGAGGATGAAACACTATTAGTATTTGATGAATGTGTCGAGGTGAGGTTTTGGGAACCAAAAGATTTTGACACATTTGTAGAACGATGTCTTGAGGAAAATAATGATAGGGTTGTCATCAAACAACGAATTGGCAAAGTCAAAGAAAACATAAAGTCGCTTCTTAATCGACCACTATTTGCAACTATAATCCTGTTTGTAGCGCAAAACAACGATGTAGACGATATTCAAAACGAATACGAACTAATAAAACTGTTTCTTGACACATGGATGGATAGGGAAAGCAAAGATAAAAAAACAGTTTTTAGTCGTGACAGCAGCTATAAGCTTATGAGAAAAGCTGCAATAGATGTATATTTAGGGAAACATCCCACATTTACCAAAGAGTTACAAGTGTTCCGTGGGTTGTTGCTGATGCCTAATAGAACTGGTCGCATTCAACAGTTTTACCACCGTGAATTTTTAGTCTATTTTATAGTAAATGCAATGATTGACGCAGCTTTGAATCATCCTGATGAAATAGTATGGTGGTTTTCTCAAACGTTTTACGATGATATCACGAATATGATTAAACCGGTTCTGTTCAAAATGGATCAAGAAGATAGCCAAAAAGTATTCGAAAACCTATTTTCCGTTTATAGAAGCACTTATGAAGAAAAACAAAATATCGAAGCACGGTTCAAAGAACTTAAACTTCCAAAAGATAAGTCTTTTTTGAAACTACGTGATGAAATCATTTATTTTGTTCTGAAGCTGAAGAAGGTAAACCATACAGCATTTGTTGAATATGTAAATGAGCACGAGCCGGATACTATGCTCTCTCTTGGAATCGCCTACGGCATGGCAGCAATTGACCCTAATAATCGGTATACACTCAATTTCGCAAAGAAGCTCGCACCGGGTACCCCAGAAGAAATCAGAAATCGCGGTTGGGGGATGTGTTTCTTTGGTGATGTCGAAGAAGATGGCTATGAATATAATGACCACGAGAAGAAACCATGGAATAAAATCAGAGCAAATCGATTAAAAAGGTTATTGGATGACAAAGCAAAATATGCGACTAGAACATTAGATATGGCGTTACTTTATTGCTTCTATTACAGCCGTGGTTTCACCGATTGCATATCAGTCAATGACTATCAGATTATTAAAAACACCAATATCTCTCTATCGGTATTTCAAGAAGAACAAAAAGCTTTCTTGAAAGAGCAAAAAGATAAATTGATTTCTCACTATCGTGATCATTTATTGAGTATGGGATTACACACAAACAATAACTGGCTCTGCAAAATTAAAAAGGAGGATGTCATAGTGAATTTAAATGAAGAAAAAACAACCATAGAAATTGACTGTGAATTGGGCAAGAGAATAATGGATCAGATTGCTCACAAAGAAGCAGTACGAGATAATATCAAAAATTTTTGGAATGCGCACGGATTAGAGATCAGGCAACAATTTCAAAAAATGTTAGCTGTACCGCAGCGAAACAATATTGATCGAAAAACTTTTAACGAAATGATCCAACAATGCGAGGTTTTGTTACTTAGTGCAAATTCCGTGGAGGGTCGAATTGTCTCCTGGCGTCTAATGCACGAGAATGGAGGACATGCGCTTGACACATTTGTAATCAACGGTCATTTGTATCAATTTGCAAAAATTTGCTCAATCAATGTTGTTCACATCTGGCCAAACGATATGTCGTCATTTACAATGTATGGGTCGTTCAGTGCTGTAGATGCAGCTTTGGATTTTTTTCAGCCAAAATATATTTTTGCAGTTGGTGTTGCATTTGGAATTGACCCTAGTAAACAATCTTTAGGGGATGTTCTAGTAGCGAAGAACCTTGTGTTCTATGATACGTTCAATAAAGTTACAGATGGAACAACCAAATTACGACCGGATGATACATATCAGATTGATGCTAATTTGATTGCTCAGCTTCATCCCTTGGATTTGGAATCTCCACCTAATAGTGTAGGTAATTTCAAATGGTTCTTCGGTTCGATGTTGACAGGAGGGACTGTTCTCAGCGATGCAGAGGAAAAGAAACGACTTGTAGACGCTGCAACTAAAATCGGACAGACAATAATCGGGGGAGAAATGGAAGCAAGTGGAATACATTTTGCTTGCCAACGGACCAAAAGAAGATCTGTACCATTTACTATCTTCAAGGGTATTTGTGATTGGGGTGCTGAGAAAAATGGTTGGGATACCGCAAACATAGGAGATTTGGATAGAGACACAGTAAAAGATTATGTACAAGCATTTGCATGTAACAATGCTTATGACGCAATGCGTTATGTATTGTTACAGCTCAACATGGAGCTCGGCTAAGAGACACTATAACTTCTTTTTAAGGCGGCGCAGGAGATTGAAGCTCCTGCGCCGCCGAATTTTTTGCCCTGTTGAAACCTTTTTTCGAAAAAGCAACATTTTTTACTTGCCAACGGCAATCTCCTGTTTCATACTCCCTCTGCCTTAATCGAAATGGCAAAATTTCAAGAAAGGAGGAATGCCTATGGCACTTACGGAAGAACAAACAAAAATCAGAAATGCGAACAAAGCCAAAAATCTGATAGGACAGGCTGATCACTGCCGTGCCAGCAGTAACATCAACAGCATCGGTTGTATCGAACGTTATGAAGATGCAGAGTATCGGTTCTGCAAGTGGCTCGGCGAGAACACCGAGTTAAAGAATCTCAAAAACGTATCGGCTAAATATATCTACCCGTATATCGAGAGCTTCTTTGACAGAGAGTGTAAAACCAGCTATATCCGTACCGAGATGTCAGCGATCAGGCACTACCATAGTCTGACACACAGCAAAAACATTTTGCCGTCAAATAAAGACTTGGGAATATCTAAAAAGAACGATTATGAATTTGACCGTGCCTTTTTGCCCGAAGAGTTTGACAAGATGATTAAAGTCGCCCGTTCAATGAGCCGCTACGATGTTGTGATTCAATCCTATCTGTCAAGATACTTCGGCTTGCGCTTTGAAGAAGCCGCTACGCTCCGTTTGTATCAGTTGGAGGATGCGATCCGCTACAAGCAGTTGAACGTCAAGAACACCAAGGGCGGTCTCGTGAGGGATATTTCTGTGGATCGTCCCATTCAGGAAAAAATTCTGAACGAGATCGTTGCCTATCTTCGTGCAAGCGGTAAAAAGTCCAAGGACTATTTGATCTGCGACAGCCACAAGCACAGCGTAAAGAAAGAGAAAGCATCCTTGCAGAATTGGCGCAGTAATCACAGCAAGAAGTTTGTAGATCCCGATAGGTGTGATTGTGTCGCCCCCGACTGCAAGCCTAGAATCAAAAGACCGTCCTGGCACGGACTTAGACATTTGTACTTTCAGGAGAATCGCCGCCGCTTGATTGCCGAGGGAGGTATGACCGAACGCCAGATTGAAAACGAAATGAGCGAGCGTATGGGACACCACCGCAACGACATTAAAAAGTTCTATTCCGAGTTTCTGAAAGACTCATAAGAGAGGAGGAGATAAGTGGGCAGAGAGGTTAAAATCATTCTCAAATCCCACATACCTGAAGATGAAATTGAAGCATTGGCAAAATGTTTCCTGCCGGATATATTAGACTTCTTTGAATCCGAAGAAGGCAGACAAGAATTCGAACGGTGGAAAAAGGAACAATCTGAAAAGGACACTTAAAGAACAATGGAGGTACAGGTTCAAAACCCGTACCTCCATCATTTTTCTTTAACTACGCAGACTCATTGAGATAAACAACAAACCCGAACGTTTCACCGATTGGTAAAAGGTTCGGGTTTGAATGCTTTGGTGCGGATGACGGGAGTCGAACCCACATGAACTTGCATTCACTAGGACCTGAACCTAGCGCGTCTGCCAATTCCGCCACATCCGCTTATTCTTGTCCCCAAATTTTACACGGCGGGACTTACCGAGACGGAGCTTTTGAGCTTAATCCGTTTGATGTCTCAATTTTTACACGGTGAGCCAACCGAGGCGGGGCATACCGCATCACGCCTGTACACTTTCAAAGTGCTTGTTTATCTTATCACAAGTGAAATGAAAAGTCAATAAGTTTTAACAATATACCCTATACTGAATTTATCATACTGAAATATACAAAAAGTAACTTACAGAAACAAAGGCTCAGGTTTTGTAACCCGAGCCTCTCAGTTTATACTTCTTTTATATTGCAGGAAGTACAGCCGCTGCAGTTGCCCGAGCAGGTTTTGCTGTCGGGACAGCCGATACATTTTGCGCCCTTTTTCTTGGCTCTGTAAATATAAAGCCCTGCAAGTCCTACAATTATAACCAATACTGCAATAATAATTATATTATCCATTATACATTTACCTTCTGCTTTTTCTTAGCCTTTTCTTCTTTGGCTTTTTTGTCGCCCTTAATGCAGAGTACAACTATTACTGCAACAAAAGCAACAACAGCGATAAGTCCGGGAACAAAGCCTGCGCCGAATGTACCTGTCGTAATAAGAGTACCTGTCTGATATACAAGGAAGCCGATTGTAAAGCCTGTCATAAGCTGAAGTGCTATTCCGCCCCAGAGCCACTTTGCACTCTTCATTTCGGAATTCATAGCACCGATAGCTGCAAAACAGGGAGGAGTAAAGAGATTGAACATAAGGTAAGCGAGAGCCGCTGCCTTTGAAATAGCCATAACACCTGCAACCTCAGCGCCTGCACCCTCCATAAGAGAAAGCTCTTCGGTATCAATGAGATTCTCAAGACCTACAAAGCATACAGCAAGCGTACCTACAACATTTTCCTTTGCAATAAAGCCTGTTACGGCTGCGGCAGCAAGCTGCCAGGAAAGAACACCGACCACGGGAACAAGAATATATGCAAAAGGTCCTGCAATTGAAGCGAGGATTGAGCTGTCTGCACTTTCGGCAAGACTGAATTTCCAGGTAAATGACTGCATAATCTGAACTGCAGTATTACATACAAGAATGATTGTTGCTGCCTTTACGATGTATGCCCAACCGCGGGAGCACATTGATTTTACCGCTCTCCATAAAGAGGGTACCTTGTACTCGGGAAGCTCCATAATGAAGAAGGACTTTTTCTTGCTGTTGCCCGTAATCTTATTAATGATAAGGGCACCAAAGAAGATTATAACAATACCTGCAAAATACATTAAGGGGCCTACCCACGTTGTATCAGAGAAAAATGCACCTGCAAAAAGAGAAATTACGGGGAGCTTTGCACCGCAGGGCATAAAGGGAGCGAGCATTGCAGTTGCTCTTCTTTCCCTTTCATTACGGATTGTTCGGCAAGCCATAACACCGGGAATTGCACAGCCTGTTCCGATAACAAAGGGAATAACGGATTTACCCGAAAGACCTACCTTTTTGAAAATGGGATCAAGCACAACAGAAACACGTGCCATATATCCGCAGTCCTCAAGAAGGGCAATAAGGAAATACATTACCATAACAAGAGGCAGGAAGCCTACAACGGCTCCTACACCGCCGATAATACCGTCAACGAGAAGAGCAAGAAGAAGAGGATGTGCGCCCTCAAGAAGACCTGCTACCCATTCACCGAGCATTTCAATAAGTGTAACAAGTCCGGGAATTACGGTACCGTTTGCAAATTCATAGCCTTCTGCAATCCACACACCGGGGCCTGCCTGAGAAATCCAGAACACAAGAAACATTACAACGGCAAAAATCGGAATTCCGAGCCATCTATTTGTAAGCACGGCATCAATTTTATCCTGAGAATTCTTTTTATTTGTGAGAATCTTTCTCTTTTCTACTTCTTTTACTGTCTTATTTACAAAATCAAATCTTCTCTTGTCTGCTTCCTTGACGGAGGCCTTATCGGTAAGATTTACAATTCCCTGAGAATAGGGTGCTCTTTGTCCCTTACCGATTACGGAAACAGCGGCGCTGACGAGCTCCTTAAGTCCCTCTCCTGCAGTTGATGTTGTGCTGATAACGGGACAGCCCAGCTTTTCGCTTAAGAGCTTTTCATTTATTTTTGTATCCTTTTTCTTGTTGATATCAGCCTTATTAAGGGCAACAACCACGGGAATTCCCAGTTCAAGAAGCTGTGTGGTGAAGAAAAGGCTTCTGCTTAAATTGGTGGCATCTACGATATTGATAATGACATCAGGAGAGGCTTTTCTGACATAATCACTTGTAATGCTTTCTTCCGAGGTAAAGGGTGACATTGAATATGCGCCGGGAAGGTCAACGGCAATAAGCTCATTTCCTTCACAGTAAGACTTTTTTACGGGCGCTTCCTTTTTGTCTACGGTAACACCTGCCCAGTTACCTACCTTTTCATTTTTACCCGTAAGCGCATTGTACATAGTAGTCTTGCCGCTGTTGGGATTTCCTGCCAATGCAATTCTCATTTTTTTGCCTCCTGTATGTAAAAAAATAATTCCGTTTTTGAGTTAGCAGCTGCTAACTGAGTGTCACAAAAAAAAGTAATCCTCTGATTACTCTTTTTATCCTATAATAATAGCTTCGGCAAGTGCATTATCAATCGTGTATCTGCCGTCCTTTATGGAAACGACACAACCGCCCTTGATGTGCGAAATAACCGTAATTGGCTCACCTGCGTAACAGCCGAGAGAAAAAAGGAAGTCATCCATTTCCTCATCGTCTGTAAATATGCTTTTTATTAAATATTCTTCTCCCTCAAGGGCATTAAGAAGTGTCATAATTCTCTCTCCGTATATATAGTTAGCATCAACTAACCGATAACTCTTAAAAATAGTTAGCACTTGCTAACCGTATTGAATTTTACCATCAGAAGCAGGATTTGTCAATACTTAATTATATAATATTAAAAATTATTTTATTTAATTACCTGAAAAGCTCCTTTTTCTTTACAACGGGGAAAAACTGTGCTAAGATTATGTGAGAGGTGAAGCCTTATAGAACTTTACGAAAATACTGCGGACACCGAAAAGGTGCTTCTGATTTCCGTTGACACGGGTGAATTTGATGCGGAAGTGTCCGTAGGAGAATTAAAGGAATTGGTAAGGACGGCAGGCGGTGAAACCGAAGCCGTAATTATACAGAAAAGACCCAAGCCCGATGCCGTTTCCTTTATCGGCTCGGGAAAGCTCGAGGAAGCAAGGGAAATCTGCGAGAATGCGGAAATTGACCTTGTAATCTGCGACGGTGAATTAACCCCTACCCAAGGGCGTGTTCTTGAAAAAATTCTGAAAACAAGAGTAATCGACCGCACGGTGCTTATTCTTGATATTTTTGCTAAAAACGCACGAAGCGGCGAAGGCAAATTGCAGGTAGAGCTGGCACAGCTGAAATACTCACTCCCCCGCCTTCAGGGACAGGGTACGGCTCTGTCAAGACTCGGCGGCGGTATCGGAACAAGAGGTCCCGGTGAAACAAAGCTCGAAAGTGACAAGCGCCACATAAGAAGACGTATCCATACCCTTGAGGAAAGCCTTCAGGAGCTTACAAAAAGAAGACAGCGCTACAGAGAAAGACGAAAAAAGGACGGCATTGTCACGGCAGCGATTGTGGGCTACACAAATGCCGGAAAATCCACACTTCTTAACACTCTTACTCAGGCAAATGTACTTGCGGAGAACAAGCTTTTTGCAACCCTTGACCCCACGGCTCGCTCAATACGTCTTCCGGACGGAAGCGAGGTAATGCTTATAGACACGGTAGGCTTTATATCCCGTCTCCCCCACTTTCTTGTTGAAGCATTCAAATCAACCCTTGAGGAAGCAACAAATGCGGATATTCTCATAATCCTCTGCGATGCCTCAGACCCTGAATGCGAAAGCCAGCTTCAGGTCACCAAGGAGATATTGAAGGAGCTGGGCGGCGAAGGAAAGCCCATAATTACCGTTTATAACAAGTGTGATATTGCAGACTCATATCTTCTGCCCGTAACAAAAAACACGGTCAAGATATCTGCCCTTAACGGTGTAGGAATAGATTCACTTTTAGAGCGCATATCCGAAAATATGCCTGCAACGAAAAAGAGAGTGCTTCTGCTGATTCCCTTCAATGAGGGCTCACTTACAAATGAAATAAGACAGACGTCAAGAATACTGAAGGAGGAATACCGCCCTGAGGGTGTATTCCTTGACGCAATTGTTGACGTACAGATTATGTATAAATTATTAGACTATATCACAACAGAAAAGGAAGATGAATAATGAAAAGGTATCTCATTATCAATGCAGATGACTTCGGTATGTGCCGCAGTGCAAACCTTGCGGTTTACGACCTCTTTGAAAAGGGCGGCATCACCTCCGCCACAATTATGGCTCCCTGTCCCTGGGCAAAGGAAGCCGCAGTATGGGCAGCAGCTCACCCCGAATATGCAGTAGGTCTTCACCTTACGACAACTGCGGAATGGGGCAACTACCGTTGGACCCCCGTTGCAGAAAATGTTCCTTCCCTCAGAGATGAGGAGGGCTTTATGTGGCACGAATCCGATCAGTTTGAAGAGCACGCAGACCTTGAAGAGGTAAGAAAAGAGATTAATGCTCAGTACGACAGACTCGCTCAGTACGGCTTTACTCCCTCACACTTTGACAATCACATGGGCTCACTTTACGGAGTCGCAACCGGCAGATTCGAGCTTCTTGGGGTTACAATTGAGGAATGTGCTAAGCACGGTCAGATGCCCTTCCGCTTCCCCTCAAAGTTTACGGATGAGCAGTTCGGAAACAAGATGCTTGACATAAATGTTCCCAAGGAGGCTGTCGAAGCACTTATTGAGCCTATGGTTCAGGGCGCAAATGCCGCAGGTGTTGCAATTCTCGACTATCTTATGCCCGGTGACTGGAACGGTCCCCAGAGTGAAAGCTACGAGAATTTCAGAGAATACATCTTTGAAAAGTACCGCTCCTTCCCCGAGGGTATTATTGAAACCTACATTCACCCCGTTATTGAAAGTGAAGAAATCAAGGGAATCTGCGGCTCCTGGCAGAGAAGAAACTGGGAATACAAGCTCTTCTCTGACCCCAAAACCCTTGAATTCATAAAGTCACAGAACATAGAGCTTATCAATTACCGTGACCTTAAGAAAATGAGATTCGGTTAATATGCAGATTTTAATGAGCCGTATGCGTGCGGCTATGGAAAGGTATAATATGATAGAAGAGGGCGATGTTATTGCCGTCGGTGTTTCGGGCGGAAAGGACTCCCTGGCTCTTCTTTATGCTCTCGCCGAAATGCGAAGATTCTATCCCGTAAAATATGAGGTAAAGGCAATTACTGCAGATATGAGCTTTTTCGGAAAAAAAACGGATTTTTCGGAGATTACTGCTCTCTGTGAAAGCCTTGGTGTCGAGCATATTATAAGAGAAACCGAGCTTTATCATATTATTTTTGAAACAAGAAAGGAAAAGAATCCCTGCTCTCTGTGTGCCAGGATGAGAAGAGGAATTCTTCACGATATGACCAAGGAAGAGGGCTGCACTAAACTAGCTCTCGGCCATCATATGGACGATGCGGCAGAAACATTTATGATGAATCTGCTGTCAGGCGGCAGAATTGAAAGCTTCCGCCCCGTAACCTACCTTTCCCGCAAGGACCTTACCATGATAAGACCTATGATTCTTGCAACAGAAAAGGAAGTGCTTTCAGCCGCAAGAAAAACGGCTCTTCCGACGGTGGAAAGCCCCTGTCCTATGGATAAAACAAGCAACCGCAACGAAATGAAGGAGCTTCTGGCAGAGCTGGAGAAAAAGTATCCGTCACTCAAGGAAAAAATCATCGGCGGACTGCAAAAGGGTAATATAAGCGGCTGGGGAAACATAATTTAACGGCAATGCCGTTAAAAGGTCTGACTTCGGAAAACAAAGCATGGGAGGGGCGACCCCTCCCCTACGATTTCAAAGCAATTTCTTATTGTAAATTATGAATTGAAGAGGAGACAGAAGAATGAAATATTGCGTTGTACTTTATGACGGCATGGCGGATTATCCCGTTGATGCATTAAACGGAAAAACCCCTATGGAGGTTGCAAACAAGCCCTTGTTTGACAAAATGGGTATGAAGGGTGAGGTAGGTCTTGTAAAGACCGTTGACGATTCCTTGAAGCCCGGCTCGGACGTTGCCAATTTAAGCGTTCTCGGCTATGACCCCACCAAAAGCTATACGGGAAGAAGCCCTCTTGAGGCTGTAAGCATCGGCGTAAAGCTTCTTGATACGGATGTTACTCTCCGTTGTAATCTCGTTACCCTTTCCGATGAAGAATGCTACGGGGATAAGACTATGGTTGACTACTCCGCAGGCGATATTTCCACAGAGGATGCTGCTGTACTCATCAAGGCAGTTGAAGAGCATTTCGGAAACGATATCTTCACCTTCTATCCCGGTGTTGCTTACCGTCATTGTCTTACATGGCATAACGGCACAACAGACCTCGGCAATATGACTCCCCCTCACGATATTTCGGGCAGAGTTGTAGGCTCCTATCTTTCCGACAGCGAAAACGCAAAGGAGCTTATTAAGATGATGAAGGAAAGCTATGATTTGCTTTCAAAGCATCCTCTCAATATAGAAAGAGTGAATAAGGGTCTTCGTCCCGCAAACTCAATATGGCTCTGGGGTGAGGGCACAAAGCCTCAGCTTGACAATTTCTATGAGAAATACGGCATTAAGGGCAGTATTATATCTGCGGTTGACCTTCTTAAGGGCATCGGTATCTGTGCCGGTATGAACACTCCCGAGGTAGAGGGTGCGACGGGCTACATTGACACAAACTTCAAGGGCAAGGCAGAATGCGCAGCCGAGGAATGGGCAAAGGGTCAGGATTTCGTTTACATACATATTGAGGCACCGGACGAATGCGGTCACAGAAACGAGCCCGAAAACAAGGTGCGCTCCATTGAAATTATTGACGAGCAGGTACTCACGGTTGTACTTGAAGCACTTGAAAAGTACGACGATTACAAGGTGATGATTCTTCCCGACCATCCCACCCCCATAAAAACAAACACTCACGCAAGAGATGCTGTGCCTTATATGATTTATCATAAGAAAAATGAAACCGAGGGTGTTGCAACCGTTACGGAAAATACCGCAAAGGCAACCGGCAACTACTTCGCAAAGGGCACGGAATTGATGGATCATTTCATTAAGGATTAAAAAAGGGAATGTAAAAAAAGCGAAGACCGTATAAAACCATATAAAGCAAGGGGTTCTGCAGGTTAAGTCTGCAGAACCCCTTAAATCTGAGTAAAAATCAAAAATCAGAAATTTGTATGTTTTATACTACGAACAAACTTCGCCACTCGACGTACCTTTGTACGCCATCGGGCAAACAAAATCAAATCTTAAGCCTTGATTTTGCTCAGTTTGTCCGTTTTTCATCTTTTTTTCCTATCCCCTTTTATTTTTGCAATCATTCTTAACCTGACGACGGAAATGAAATTATCCTACTGTTTCAAAGGAAGTGCCCGCTTCACCGATTTTTGCGGTAAGCTGATAATAGCTTTCTGCTGCTTCGCTTGCAGCAAGGCTTAAAATGATTGTACCGTCAGAGAGTGCCTGCATTGATGCGATATGACCGAAAACGTTATCGGTATAGGTATAGCTTTCACCGGTTTCGGTATCTATAATCGCAAGAGAAGGCTTGCCGAGATTGCTCCTGCCTCTGATAAGACAGTATTTTCCGTCTTCGCCTGCCTTGAAAAGGTCAGGAGTGAAGGAGGTATTGAACTTAGAATAATCGAATTTTGCAGTATTCCCGGTTACAACGTCATAAATTTCGCCCGTGCCGATATTGAAGAGCTTTGTACCGGAAAGAATATAATCCTCCTTAAGAGATCCGTCAAAGGAAATAATTTCCTCGGATGTCTTGTCCTTATAATTCATAAGCGAAAATGTCGTTGCAGCCGCAGCATCTGTTTCATCCGCGCTGTTAAGCCTGAAGTAACGGATTCCGTCTTCGGTTTTCCAGAAATCAAGAGAAGCAACATCAAGAATATATCTGTTGTTGTCAACGTTTTCACCTGAGCCGCCGCTTATAAAGATATCAACCTGATCAGAATAACCGTAATCGTTATAGAATCTTGAGGAGAAGAACAGAATCTTATCCTCTGTCTGGTGAAGAATGCCGTCGGTGAACATCTTATAGTCTGCTCTGAGCCTTGCATTAAGGTCAACGATTCTCTGATCCTCGTTAAGGAAATTCTTTGTTTCCTTTGATTCGTAAAGATAGAAGCTTTCGCTGTAAACCTTAGCCTCATCATAGAAGCGTGATTTTTCGGTATCTGCAAGCAAAAGGAGCTTACTTCTTGAAGCGTAGCCGTCAAACTGATCGGTTACCTTGAAAAATGCATAATCATAAAGATAAACCTCGGGATGGTCTGCATTTGTGAAAAGACCGTAGCCAGCTGTCTTACCGTCAACCTCAACGTAACGGATTGTAACGGGCAGCTTCTGTCCGCTG
Source organism: Acutalibacteraceae bacterium (assembly GCA_045533835.1). Classification (GTDB taxonomy): domain Bacteria; phylum Bacillota; class Clostridia; order Oscillospirales; family Acutalibacteraceae; genus RUG806. The sequence goes on along the minus strand of JAZSIM010000066.1, from coordinate 16,925 downwards.
CAGGTTACGGTTACATCAAAAGTTCCGACATCAGCAATCCTTTCAATGCTTCCGTTCTGAGCCTTAAAGAAATTCACATCGCCGCTTTTGCTCATTGCATAGAAAACACCGGGAATATCAGTTTCAAGAAGAGGATATCCCGCATCGGTATAGGTTGAAAAAACATCTGCTACCGTTTTTACGGGCTCCTGTGTTGTTCCGCCTTCCCTTTCATTTATAAGCTTATTGATATCGACCACGCCTGTTACTGTGATTACGGCAAAAACCGTAAGCACGCACAAAAGAACGCTGAGAATTGTTTTATACCTCTTTACCATAGATTGTTACTCCTTAAAGCATATAGTCTGTTGTATCAAAAAATTCGTTATCCTTTATGTAAACTCTCGGTACTCTGCGGCTTAAGGAACAGAGAATTTCATAATTTATAGTTCCCGCACACCTTGCAATTTCACCCACATCAAGGTAAGCACCATTATCAGAGCCGAAAACAGTTATTGTTTTCCCTTCTTTTGCACCCTCTATTCCCGTTACGTCAATAATAGTCTGATCCATACAAACATTTCCGAGGACAGGTGCTTTTTTGCCGTTTACAAGCATATACATTTTGTTCGAGGAAAGCCTCGGATATCCGTCGGCATAGCCTATGGGCACCGTTGCAACAACTCTGTCAGTATCGCTGACACTTGTTCCGCCGTAGCTGAAGGGGGTACCTGCAGGCACTTCCTTTACCATTGAAATTACGGTTTTAAGCTCCATAACCGGTAAAAGCCTTATGGGACGTCTTACGTACTGTGAGGGATAATGTCCGTAGAGAATAAGACCTGCTCTTACCATATCGAAATGCATTTCGGGGTAATTGAGAATTGCCGCCGAGTTGCTGCAATGTCTTATACTGAATTCTATCCCTAACTGTTTCAGAGAATCAACACAGGTACAGAACAATTCATACTGCAGCCTTGTAAAAAGCTCTCCGTTTTCACCGTCAGCCGAGGAAAAATGAGTGAATATTCCCTCAGGATTGATTCCCGGAAGCGAGCACACATCTGCAATTTCATCAATAATCCCCGCATCCTCAACGCTGTCCTGATAGCGGAAGCCTATTCTCGACATACCCGTATCAACCTTTATATGGGCATTGACCGTTACGTTGTCACGCTCAGCATAAAGAGATAGAGATTTTGCATAGTCAAGCGAAAAAACTGCCTGAGAAATATCGTTATACACAAGCTCCTTTACGTTTTCGGGCGGAGTGTAGCCGAGAATCAGCACGGGCTTTGTAATTCCGGCTCTCCTTAGCTGCAATGCTTCAGCGAGATTGGAAACCGAAAACCAGTCTGCTCCCGCATCACTCATAGCGGATGCAGTGAACGCATAGCCGTGGCCGTAGCAGTCAGCCTTTACGGTGGCACAGAGAAGACAGCCGGGCTTCAGAAGACTTTTTATCTGAAATATATTATTTTCAATGGCATCAAGATTTATCTGTGCCCAGGTTCTTCTTAAAAAATCTTTCATCCGTACCTCCGTTATATTTTTTCGCATAATATATAATACTATATTAAAAAGAATAAGTCAAATCATTATTAAAATAACTCATTGTTTTCTTATTAGCTATTGAAATCCCATAAAAAATAGTGTAAAATATACAAAAAGATTTTTATTTTTACCCTTTTTTTAAAATATTTTGGAGGTTTTGTATGAAAAATGCACTTACAGAAGCACAAGCAAAGACTCTTTTAGAAAATAAGCTGCTTCATTTTTTCGGTGTTTCCCCCAAGGAAGCAACCTATGAACAGTTCTACCGAGCTGTAGCACTCATACTTGTTGATATAATGGCAAAGGAGCGCGCTGACTTCAACAAGAGAAGCGACAAGGCAGGAGCAAAGAGAATTTACTACCTTTCAATGGAATTCCTTATGGGCCGTTCTCTTAAAAACAATCTTTTCAATCTTAATTTAACAAAAACCTTTGAAAAGGTCCTTAAAAATTATGGTGTAAAGCTCGATACTCTTTATGACTGCGAGCCCGATGCAGGCCTCGGCAACGGGGGTCTGGGCAGACTGGCAGCCTGCTATCTTGACGGTCTTGCAACCTCCGGCTACCCTGCAAGAGGCTACTCAATTCTTTATGAGTTCGGTATTTTCAGACAGAAGCTTATTGAAGGCTGGCAGACAGAATTACCCGACGAATGGCTTCCCGGCGGTGATGTGTGGCTTCAGAAGAGAGAGGAAAGCTCTGTTTACATCAATTTTGAGGGCAAGGTTGTTGACAGCTGGAACGAGGGCCGTCATCAGGTTGAGATCATTGATCCCTACACCATCAAGGCTGTTCCCTATGATATGTTCGTTGCCGGCAAGGACGGCAGAGGCGTCAGCGTTTTAAGACTGTGGTCAAGTGAGGGCACAGGCTTTGATATGCACCTTTTCAACGAGGGTCAGCACCTCAAGGCTATTGAACGAAATGCAATGGCAAGTACAATAAGCAAGGTGCTTTACCCCTCCGATAACCACCCCGAAGGAAAGAGCCTTCGTCTTAAGCAGCAGTATTTTCTTGTTTCCGCATCTATTCAGGATATAATGAGAAGACATTTAAGAGAGCACGGCAGCATTGACAATATGCCCGAAAAAATGGCTATTCACATCAATGACACCCATCCCACTCTCGTTATTCCCGAAATTATGAGAATTCTTCTTGATGAATGCGGCTACGGCTGGGACGATGCATGGAGAATTGTTACCTCAACAGTTGCATATACTAATCATACTGTTATGGCTGAAGCACTTGAGTGCTGGAGCGAGGAGCTTGTTATCCGTCTTCTTCCCCGTATTTATCAGATTATCAAGGAAATTGACAACCGCTTCCGTTCTTACGTATGGGAATGCACACACGATGCCGATTATGTTGAAAGAACCGCTGTTATTTCCGGCGGGGCCGTCAAGATGGCTAACCTCTGCGTTGCGGCCTGCCACAGCGTAAACGGTGTTTCCGCACTTCACTCCCAGATTCTTAAGGACACCGTATTCAACGATTATTACAGACTTACCCCCGAAAAGTTCACAAACGTTACAAACGGTATTGCCCACAGACGCTGGCTTTGTCAGGCAAATCCCGAGCTTACCTCCCTTCTCTGCGACACCATCGGCGACGGATTTATTGTAAACGGTGCAGAGCTTGAAAAATTCAAGGCATTTGCAGACGATAAGGCAGTTCTCGAAAAGCTCGGAAAGATAAAGAATAATAACAAGAAACGCTTTGCAGATTATATCTATAAGACAACAGGTGTAAAGCTTGATACGGATTCCGTATTCGATATTCAGGTAAAGCGTCTTCACGAGTACAAGCGCCAGGAAATGAACGCACTTCATATTCTCAGCAAGTACATCGAAATCAAGGAAAATCCCAACGGGAACTATACTCCCCACACCTATATTTTCGGTGCAAAGGCTGCTCCCGGATATTATATGGCAAAGAAGATTATCAGCTTCATTACGGCACTTGCTGATATGATTAATTCCGATCCCGTTGCAAGCAAGTATCTTAAGGTTGTTTTCGTTGAGGACTACAATGTTACAAAGGCTGAGCTTCTTATCCCCTCTGCTGATATAAGCGAGCAGATTTCTCTTGCAGGCACAGAGGCATCCGGCACAGGTAATATGAAGTTTATGATAAACGGTGCTGTTACTCTCGGTACTCTTGACGGTGCAAATGTTGAGATTCACGAGGCTGTAGGAGATGACAATATCATCCTCTTCGGTATGAAGACCCCCGAGGTAAACGTGCTTAAGAAAGCCGGCTATAATCCCGAAAGCTTCTATCATAACAATCCGAGAATCCGCAGAACTCTTGATTTTATCAATTCAAATCTTATTTCAGGAAAATCCTTCCCCGAAATTGGTCAGACAATAAAATCGCATGACCCCTATATGGTGCTTGCAGATTTTGCTGATTATGCACTTGCTCAGGCTAAGACCGAAGAGATTTTCAATAACCAGGAATTACTCAACAGAATGTCACTTTATAATATTGCGGGAGCAGGCATCTTTGCCGCTGACCGTTCAATCAACGATTATGCACGTGATATCTGGCACACAGTTCCTGCGACAGGAAAAAGCTCGAACAAATAACCGCCTTTGACGCACGGTAATCAATACGGAGTTACTGCTGCTGAAAAGCAAAACAGAAATCCTGAATTTCATTCGCTCAAATAATATTGAAGTGCTTGATTTTCGGCGTTTCGGAGTACCTGTGTACGCCTTGCCACCGCCGAAAATCACAAATCCGCCAATTTCTTCGAGCTTTTTCGAGACTTTGGCGGACTTTTTATCAGACCTTATAAGTTAGTTTATCCCGGACCGGCAGGACAGATTGCATATATTTCAGATAAATTTCCACATTTCATGCTCCTGCACCGTTTTCTGAAAAAACGGCACATTAACGTAAAATCTGAAAATTTCTTTTCAAACGATTGTTTTTTACAATTAATTTTTCTATAATATATTATAATAACTACTACAAGAGGTAAGTGTCTGTGAAAATACCCTTTGACCCTTCTAAATCCTGGCACAAATCAATAAGCGGTGCTGTGGCTGCAGGAAATGACCTGTGGCTCAGAGTTGTGTTGCCCCGTGATTTTGGTGTTACAGCCTGCAAGCTTATAATTTCAGAGGACGAAAGGCCTGACAGAATAATTGATATGACCTGGGATAACACCGACGGTATTGAAGAATGGTGGCAGACAAAAATTCACCTCAGCTCCGCTTGTCTTCTGTTCTACCGCTTTCAGTATGAAAATTCCTGGGGCAGAACTGATATAGGCTGCACGGCAGATTCACATCTCGGTAAAATAGGAAGCAAGGAAAAATGGCAGCTTACCGTTTACTCCCCCGACTTCAGAACGCCCGACTGGATCAAGGGCGGTATAATATATCAGATTTTCCCTGACCGCTTCTGCTTCTCGGGAAAAACAAAGGACAATATACCTGCAGACAGAGTTATCCGCAGCGATTGGGGAGGAATTCCCGAATACCGCCCTGACAGCAACGGAGTCATAAGGAACAACGATTATTTCTGCGGAGATTTCAAGGGAATAGAAGAAAAGCTTCCATATATTGCATCCCTCGGTGTCAGCTGCATATATCTCAACCCCATATCCTCGGCACATTCAAACCACCGTTATGATACTGCTGACTATATGAAGCCGGATGTGCTGCTGGGAACGGAAGAGGATTTTGCTTCGCTTTGCAAGAAGGCCTCCGAAATGGGCATAAATATCATCATTGACGGCGTTTACAGCCATACGGGAGCTGACAGTATTTACTTTGATAAATACGGCAGATACAACAAGACGGGAGCATATCATGATGACGACTCACCATACCGCAGCTGGTACAATTTCGGAGAAACAAAGGATAAATACGACTGCTGGTGGGGCATTGATACCCTGCCTGAAACAAATGAAAACGATCCGTCCTTCACGGAATATATAACGGGAGAAAACGGTGTAATTGACAAATGGCTGAAGCTCGGTGCAAAGGGTATACGGCTTGACGTTGCAGACGAGCTGCCGGATGAATTCCTTGACAAGGTACGCTTAGCTGTAAAGAAAAACGGTGAGGACAATTACCTTTTAGGCGAAGTATGGGAGGACGCAACAAACAAAATAAGTCACGGCGGCAGAAGACGCTTCCTCAGAGGTGCTCAGCTTGACTCTGTTATGAACTATCCCTTCCGCGATGCAATCATAAGCTTCCTTCTGACTGCGAATGCAGAAAAGTTTATGCACACCGTTTTCAGCATCACGGAAAACTATCCGCCCGAAGCACTTCACTCTCTCATGAACCACCTTGGCACACACGATACGGAAAGAATTCTCTCTCTCCTTTCAGGCGTTTGCTGTGACGGAGTATCCCGCGAGGGGCAGGCTGAGCTGGCAATTCCATCCGAAAGCCTGAAAAGAGGTGTAAAGCTCCTTAAAACAGCCCTTGTAATGAATTTTACACTACCCGGAGTGCCGAGTATATATTACGGCGATGAGGCAGGTCTTACAGGCTGTAAGGACCCGTTCAACAGAGGCTGTTTCCCATGGGGAAATGAAAACACCGCAATTCTTCAGTTTACAAGAGAGCTGTCACAGCTCAGAAGAAGCTATGACGTTCTTAAAGACGGCGGATTTTACCCGGTTTCGGCAACGCTCGGCTGTGTTGCTTACTTACGATACAAGGAAGGCACCAAGCGTATTTTTGTGGTTGCCAACAAAAATCCCGAGCCCATCACCTACAGGCTCAATCAAGATATGCAGGATATGATGCCCGTTTTCGGAGGGGTAAGGCTTGGCGGAGGTGTAATTGTTCCTCCGGAAAGCTATGCAATTCTGGCAGACAAATAAAAAAGAGATAGCACAAAATCGGAGCAAGCCGAAATGTGTTATCTCTTTTTTTACATTTAAACGGGAAAAAGGAGCCAACGGCGCAAACCGTTAACTCCTATAAACCCTAATTAAAACTGCAAATAATGCTTTAATTAAATATTAATTACTTTCTCTTCTTGGTTACTACGTATGCAGCACCTGCAAGAGCAGCTACGCCTGCAGCGATAGCGATAAGACCTGTTTCACCTGTTGTGGGACCGTTGTCTGTTTCGCCCTTCTCTGTTGTTACTTCGTCAGGAGTAGAGGGAGCTTCTTCTGTGGGCTCAGTTGTGGGCTCTGTGGGCTCTTCATCAGTGGGCTCTTCAGTGGGCTCTTCTGTAGGCTCTTCAGTGGGCTCTTCAGTAGGCTCTTCAGTGGGCTCTTCTGTGGGCTCTTCAGTGGGTTCTTCAGTGGGTTCTTCTGTGGGCTCTACAACTTCTTCCTCGTTGATAACAACTTCAGCTTCGTCTTTACCGGAAAGAGCGATTACAACATTCTTAGCAGAAGCGTCAACTACTTCGAAGTTTAATGTGAAGAGAACAACTTCGCCAGCATTGTTGAGCTTATCCTGGAATGCAAATGCAACCTTGATTTCACCGGGAACTTCGTTGTTGTAAGCTGTAAGAAGCTGACCGGAAGCAGCAGCCATGAGAACGGGGTCAGTAGCGATGTTAGCAAAGTTACCTGTACCGTTGTTGTCAGCCTTTACACACTTAACAGCAGCAGCATCATAGGTTACAACCCAGTCAGCAGCAGCGAGGTCTGCATAGCCGTTAGCAACAACTGCAACGTCGAACTTACCGTCAACGATCTCTGTAGCCTTGAGAGTTACCTTGTCTTCACCTGCGAAAGCCATAGCTGCGAAGCAAGCGATCATAGCAACTGCCATAGCAACTGCAAGCACTTTTTTTGCAATTTTCATTTTTAAGGACCTTCCTTTATAATATTTTTATATTCAGAGCATTGCGACTCAAAATATACACATAACCATACCTTTTTATAAAAGGTACACGCGTATTATACAATATGTTTCAATGTATGTCAATAGGTTACAAAAGAAAAATTAATACTTTTATTTAACTTAATTGACATATTCTGCACCCTACTGTATAATGATTATACATTAAATCTATTTGCTATTTTACAACAACACCGCGTCGATGTCAATTGTAAATTATTGTAATTTAATGTTTATTTTCTGTATATTTACTATGAAAAGCGCATAAACAGAAAAATCACCCCGTTTTTTGCGACGGGTACCCTTACGGGAGGTAAAAACTGATGTTCAGCACAATGGAAGAGCTAAAAAATGCCTGCAATGAATGCAGAAAATGTGCCCTCTGCGAAACAAGAAATAACGTGGTTTTCGGTGTAGGCAAGGAAAATGCCGAAATTCTTTTTATAGGTGAGGCTCCGGGAGAAAATGAGGACCTGCAGGGTGAGCCCTTTGTAGGCAGAGGCGGCAAGCTTCTTGATTTGTATCTCGGCGGAATCGGTCTTGACAGAAACGAGAACATATACATTGCAAATATGCTGAAATGCCGTCCTCCGAAAAACCGTGACCCGAAGCCCGAGGAGATGGATGTCTGCATCGGCTGGCTTCGCAATCTTGTTCACATAATGCGTCCTAAAATTATAGTATGTGTGGGCAGAATTTCCGCTCAGAGGCTGATTTCTCCGGATTTCAGAGTTACAAAAGATCACGGAATATTCTATGATAAAAACGGAACACTTATGATGGGAACATTCCATCCTGCGGCACTTCTCAGAGATCCGAGAAAGAAGGGTGACTGCCTTGAGGATTTCCTGAAATTACAGGACAAAATCAAGGAATTGGGCATAGAAATCTGATACCGTTTTTACAACAAATTAAATATCACTTAAAGCCGGCTTGTCTGCAATGCAGAAAACCGGCTCTTTTCTTCGTTCCGTTATATAAAAAAAACACAAGGGCAGGTCATAAAACCTGCCCGTAAAGCTCATTCTTAATTCAGATTAAAAGAGATCACCTGTGTCGGGGTTTTCGGGGATAGTTGTTTCCTCGTTGTCTGCATCGGGATCGCAGGAGCAGTCAGGACCGCAGTCTTTGCAATCGTCGTCGCATTCGCCTTCACAGGGACAATCCTTGTCACATCCGCAGTCATACTTGCAGGAGCAATCGGGACCGCAATCTGTGCAGTTTTCGTCACATTCGCCTTTGCAGGGGCAATCCTTTTCGCATCCGCAGTCATATGTGCAGTTGCAATCGGGGCCGCATTCGCAATCTTCATCACACTCGCCGCCGCAGGGACAGTCAGCAGGACAATCGCAGCCGTCATCGGGAAGAGTTGTTTCCTCAGGAATGGGTTCACCGAGAGAATCACCGAGAGAACCGCTGTCACCGAGAGAATCACCGAGACCGCCAACCATATCCATAATACCGCCGAACTCAAGACCGCCGCCGAGAGAATTCATCATACCGCCGATGTCAAGATCGCCGAGACCGCTGAGAACTGAACCGATATCAAGTCCGCCGAGCATTGAGCCGAGATCAGCTGTGCCGGCAACTGTTGCGGAAACAGTAAGTGTTACGGATAAAGCAAGAATAAGAGCTACAGAAATTGCAATAATCTTTTTCATAAAAAAGCCACCCTTTCTATTAATATACCTATAGCATTTTCTATACAAAGAAAATATACTACAATCAATACATCATTGTCAATACATATTTGAAAGAAAAGTATATTTTTTTTGTTTCGGGGAAAAATTCAAAGTGAAAAAATATTTTTTTTACACAAAAAGGAGAGTTTATGGAAAATAAAGGAAGAATCAGAAAGTCCAAGCTTTCAGCATTCAGAAAATCTACACTTCCCCGCCACTTTGAAGCGGCAAAGAACAGCATTGTCAGCGACACCGACGGAAGCTACACGGGCACACCCGTAAGTTTCGGTGATGAGGAGGATCTCTGCCCCACCCAAGATGCCGACGATTTATAATCAGTGCGGGCTTAATGCCGCACAGATTATTAAGTAACAGGTAATAGTGATAAGTGAATAGTGCCCCTGTCGGAAGGGCTTCGCCCTTTGATTTACATTAACAGAGCGAAGCGGAACAAGACACGAAGTGTCTTCCATACTTCTTCACTATTCACTTTTACCTTTTACATCAAGCATAATTTGCGGGGCGTAAGCACACACAGATTATGATTCTGCCGTGATTGTATAATCACCTGCCATAAAAACGTCTTCAAGCGTCTTTGTGCCGTCGATTACAGCCTTTGTTTCGGCATAAGAGGAAAGTCCGTAGTAGGAATATGTCTGATTTACAATGGAAACCATTTCATTGAGGCTTGTCTTGAGATCTGCATTGTCACCCTTATAAAGTGCGTTGAAGATGAGAACAAGCTCGAATGCTTCCATGGACTGATTTGCATTGTATACAGCGGAAACATAACCGAATGCCGTTTCAAAATCGCCCTTGAGCATATTGACGATAGCAAGCTGCTGAGCGCAGTCTGAGGCACCGGAGCCGGAAAGCTCGATTCCCTTGAGGGCTGCCTGCTCTGCACCCTCAAGGTCACCCTTTACTCTGTAATAGAGTGCAACCACGGAATTTGCATATTCATCAGCAACATTAATACTGAGCAGCTTCTGTGCATAGCTGTAAGCGGCGTTGAAATTACCCTCGGTAATGTAATCTGCTATATATGAATAACCGTAAATGAAGGGAAGGTCAGGCATAAGCTCACTCATTTCCGAAAGGTACTGCTTTGCCTCGGCGTCCTTTCCTGAGCTTACGGCAGCAATGTAAAGGCAGTAATTTGCAAAGCCCTCCATATAGTTATCGCTGTTGTCCGCAAGAAGCTTATCCATTTCACCCTTGAGCGCCTCAAGGTCTATTTCGGTGCCCTGCTGATAGTAAGCAGAGTAATAGGGAGAGAATACCTCACTTGTAGCGGCAAGTGCCTCAAATACCTTATTCATTCTGTCGCACTGTGCCTTCTGCTCAGCAGTTGCATCCTTCATTGCCTCGTCGGTAAGATAAGCAGAAACAAGAGTTGATGCATCATTGAGATTACCGCTGTCAAATATTACTGTTGCGGTCTTTAAGTGTGCCTTGATATCATCCATGCCGAATGCCTCAAGCACGGAGGTAAGAGTAGCATAAACGGTCTGTGCTCTTGTGAGATTCTTTTCAGACTCAACATTTACACCCTCAATCGCATACATAACAAAAGCTGTAACAACCTCTGCCTGAGCATCGGTAAGCTCTGCCTTTGATTTTACAAGAGCAAGCACGTCTTTTTCAGCTGTTTTCTCGGAGGCTACGGCCTCTTCTGCTGCAGAAATAACGCTGATGCCGAAATTTTCATAAGCGGCAATTTCTTCCTTGAGAGCGATGTAATCCTTGTTTACGTCTTCCTTATTAGGATCGAGAGCCACGGAAGCAAAGGACACAGCCTCAATCAGATAACCCTTATTATAAAGGTCAACAACCATCTTTTCAGCAAGCTGACGGCTGTCTGCGCCGAGAGAGCTGAAGCCCGAATAAGCATTTGCATAATAATTCATTGCGTGAAGCTTGCTTTCAACGCTGTCTGCCGTTCTGTTCTTAATATAGCCTTCTGCAATAGCCGAAAGCAAGGGAGCAATGTCCTCCTCAAGTTCCTCAGGAATTGCAAGACCGTTTGCAAGCACGTCTGCGGCAGGCACCTTGTCGGCATCACCGAGATTCTCATAAACCTTATTGAAGGCTTCAAGAGAAAGCTTATTTACGGCATCAACAGTCTTCACAAGCTTTTTAAGCTCTGCAAGCGAAGGAGATTCAAGCTGCTCCTTGCTCATATTTGCAACCATATATGAATATGCTGCAGCATAACCCTCTTCATTATATACGGCAAGTGCAATTTCCTCGTGAATTGCGGATGCCATTGCCTGCTGGAATGCGGAATCCTTATCCTGGCAATATGTCAGAGCCTGCTCGAAGTATTCCATCTTATCCTCATATTTTTCAGCGGCAGTAGCCTGTGCATAGGTGCTGATAAATGAACTGAAATTGGGGTTTGTAACGGAAGCTATAACAAAAGCAAGAAGTGAACCGATAACAAGCACAAGAAGAAGCACGGGAATTGTGATTGCTATGATTTTACCGATTTTCTTCTTTTTCTTGGGAGTCTTTTCCTGAGAGGAGATATTGCTTTCCTCGTCGCCCTCTTCATCTGCATCTTCCCTGTCTTCACCCTCCTCGAGCTCCTGAATGACGGGCATAGCAGCTGCTTCTTCTACAGTTTCGTCATACTTCTCCTGGAAGGTTTCTCTGAGAGATTCAAGCTCTTCATCAAGGGACGCACCGTTTTCTGCATTTACGGGAGTATTTTCCGTATTTTCTGCAGGAACGCCTTTTTCTTCTCCGGATACACCGGGGATTTTGTTTTCTTCGTTCATTTTATTTCCTCCGAAATATTGAATTACATTAAATTTTAGCATTTTCATAATGATAATTCAATACTTATTTTGTATATAAAGCTTAATAATTACTTAAAAACAAAAAAAACCGGGCGGGATAACCCGCCCTTTATGATAATTTCTTACAGTCCGAGAAGCCTTCTTACGGCAGGGATTTTAATAAGAACACCTGCAGAAACCGAAGTCAGAATACATTCGGGAAGCATATACTGAACGTTATAAATAAGTGAATACAGATAGGGGGACATATCCTCTGCCCACTGTCCCCAGATATACACACCCGTTATATAGTGGCAGACGAAGCGGGCGCCGATCATAAGGGCAATACCTGTGATAATACCTGCATTTCCGAATTTTTTTCTGAAAATTCCAGAAAAGCCGAGCACGGTAAAAGGAACGATATAATCAAAAAGCAGACATACTATCCAGGTAAGAGGGGTTACACAGTAAACGAATACGTTACCCGATGAAAAGCCGATTGCAAACTGTATTACCGAGTAAAGGAATGCCGTGGGAAGTGCGCCCTTTACACCGTATTTTACTGCAATAAGACACACGGGAAGCATTGAAAGCAGGGTAATTCCTCCGCCCATAGGCATTTTCCAGATTTCGATGAAGCTGAGCACAACCGAAAGAGCAAGCATTACGGAGCATTCCGCAAGCTTTATGAGATTTTTTCTTCTTTTGTTTTTTTCTGTCATTATTTTATACCTCTTGAAATTAATTGAAATTTCTGAAAATCAAAAGCCTGAATAACGTTTTTTATCATATTCCGGCGCCGTGTGAATATAATAAAAAAATCCGTACACCTTTCGGCATACGGATGACAATAACAGTATATGTTTTAACTCCCTACGCCGGTATTACCCATATCAGGTTAAAGGGTTTGACTTTCGTCATCTCAGCCTTTTACAGCACCCCTGTTAAGATTTTCAAGTGTATTTTATAACAACAGCTCTCATTTGTCAACAAAAATTTCCTGCATTACCAAAAGTATTCCGTCAGACACGGAAATCTCAGCATATTCCTCAGAGAATGAATTGCTGACTCCGAGAGCAAAATTCTTGTGAAGCTCCGCCTGGCAAAGAGGATACTTTACTCCGCTGAGAGTAACTCCGCGGCTTACCTCACTCCAGGAAAAAACGGACAGAGTGCTTCCCTTTCTGCCCTCAAGAGTGATTTTTCCGTCACTTACTGCCGTAATGCAATAGCCTTCACCGGAAAGATATGCCTTTATTCCTTTTACGGCAAGAGAGGCAACAAGGGAATAATTGGCAAAGGTATGATCGACTCTGCCTCCCATACCGCCGTAAATATGTATTTCATCAAAGCCTCTTTCAAGCGCGATATCAACTGCTGCGTGGGTATCGGTCACATCCTTTTCCACGGGCAGTTTTATTACGTTTTCTTCGGGGATAACGGACGATGAATCAAAATCACCTACGGTAATATGAGGTGCAATTCCGCGCCTTGCGAGAATTTCAGCGCCCCTATCCGCGGCAATTATAAGGTCACCGGGGAAAATCACGGGGAATTCATTGCCGTAAATTCCGCCGCCGAATATAAGTGCTCTTTTCATAAAACAACACCTGCAATTATCGGATAAATGTCCTTTACCTCCGATACTACGGCATCAGCAGAATCAAGCTCTCCTTCTTCCGTATGAAAGCCGTAAAGCACACCGATTGAGGAAATGCCCGCACTTCTTGCGGCGGCAACGTCAAATTTCGTATCGCCGATAAGCACGGCCTCCTCCTTACTCACACCGAAGTGCGATATTGCATCAAGGGCAAGGGAGGATTTATCGGAAAGGTGATTGCCGAAGGAGGGACAGAAGAAGCCGTCAAAAAGCTCCTCGAGCTCCTGCTCCTTTGCAATTTTTCTTACAAAATCATATGGCTTTGAGGAGCACACAGCTGTAATACAGCCCTCTTTTTTAAGACGGGCAAGCAGCTCCTTCATCCCGTCATAGATTTTCACTTCCGTTGAGCCTAAGGGCCTGTAACGCTCACGGTAGAGGGCAACCAGTTCCTCTGCAGTTTCCTTATCATCGGTACAGTGCCACATAAAGCTGTCGAAGAGTGACGGACCGATAAAGGAGCGCATCACCTCATCAGAAAGAGGCTTCATGCCCTTTTTCCCGAGGGCATATTTTATACAGTTGTATATCCCCTCGCTGTTGTCGGCAACGGTGCCGTCAAAATCAAAAAGTATCAGCCTTTTTTTCATTTTTTTATTCTCCGATATGCTGCTCGTAAGCCCTGAAGAGTCTTTCGGAAACCTCTTCTATGGTACCGTCAGCATCAATATATACGATATTTTCACGGTCCTTCAATTTCTCAAAAACCGTATCAAACTGACGGCTGATTTTTGTAAGGCTTTCAACATTTTCGTATATTTCAATTGCCTCGTCGGGACGGTTTGCCCTTATTCTTTCAACGCACTTTTCAGGTGCCATTGTAAGAAAAAGAACAAGGTCGGGACGGCGCACCTCAGGACAGTTAAAATGCATATCCATAGCCCAATTGAGGTCTGTTTCGTGTCCCTGATAAGCAAAGGTCGAGTAATAATAACGGTCGGAAATAACGGTTTTGCCGTCCGAGAGCATTTTTTCGATACCGTCCTCTGCGGTATTATGCACTATTCTGTCCGAAAGGAAAAGAGCGGCAAGCGACCAGGGAGTGGCTTTAACCTCTCCCGAAAGGATTCTTCTTATAAGCTTACCCGTGGGGTGAGCTGTAGGCTCTGCCGTGATTTCAACAGTCCTTCCCTTTGCTTTTATATATTCTGCAAGTATTTTTATCTGCGTGGTCTTACCTGTACCGTCAAGACCTTCTACTACAATAAATTTACTCATATTATTTTACCTTCAATAAATTATCGGAAAGAAGTGCTAATTCTTCCATTGTAAGTGCCTCTGCCCTGACTGTGGGAGCAAGACCGGAAAGGGTAAGCGCCTCCCCTACCTTGTCCTTGGCAATACCCATTCCTGAAGAAATTCCGTTTGATGCGGTTTTTCTTCTCTGCGAGAATGCGGCCTTTACCATCCTGAAGAAAAATTCCTCATCCTGCACCTTCACGGGAGGCTCTTTCCTAACCTTAAGCCTTATTACACAGGAATCAACGTTAGGAGAAGGAGTAAAGCACTCTCTGCCTACGTCGAAAAGCACCTCGGATTCGGCATAATAATTTACAGCAACCGTAATTGCTCCCGAATCTCTGGAGCCTACCCTTGCACAGAGTCGGTCTGCCGCCTCCTTCTGCACCATAACCGTGATATTCTCTACGGGCAGCCTGCTTTCAAGGAGGTACATAAGAATGGGAGAAGTGATGTAATAAGGAAGATTTGCACATACGTTTACGGGCTTGCCGTCAAAATTTTCGGCAATGAGCTTACGCAGATCCGTTTTCAGCACGTCTGCATTTATTACCTCTACGTTTCTGTAATCGGAAAGCGTTTCGGCAAGCACGGGAATAAGGCGGGTATCAAGCTCAACGGTTATAACCTTATCTGCTCTTTTAGCAAGCTCAACCGTCAGAACACCCATTCCGGGACCTACCTCAATTGCGCAGGTTCCCTCAGCAGCTCCGCCCAGCTCTGCCATCCTGGGACAGACTGTTTCATCGATAAGAAAGTTCTGTCCGAGAGATTTAGAAAAAGAAAAGCCGTGACGTCCGAGTATTCTTTTTATTACGTTTATATCAGTAAGCTTCATACTACCCTACTATGTATTTTTCGTATTCTTCTGAAATCTTTGCCCATTTACAGGTATCAACGGGCTCGTATTTCTTAAGATTTTCACCCTCGGCAATTATGCGTCTTGCCTCGGTGATATTTTCAATTTCACCCATGGACATAAGCTGAATTGCTATATTTCCGAAGACGGTAGCCTCAATAGGTCCGCCGTAAACAGGGATTCCGCAGGAGGATGCCGTCATCTGTAAAAGAAGTCCGTCCTTTGTTCCGCCGCCCACAACGTTTATATGAGGATATTTTTTACCCGTACACTTTTCGATTCCGCCGAGAACGTATCTGTACTTGAGTGCAAGGCTTTCGTAAATACATCTTACAACCTCACCTACGGTTTCGGGTACGTACTGACCCGTTCTTCTGCAGAATTCCCTGATTCTGCCGGGAAGGTCGCCCATTGCAACGAAATCGGGAGCATCGGGATCAATAAAGCACTTGAAGGGCTCACATTCGAGAGCCATTTTTTCAAGCTCGGCATAGGAATATTCCTTGCCTTCTCTGATCCACTGACGGCGGCTTTCCTGAATAAGCCACAGACCGCAGATATTCTTAAGGAATGCGGTTGTATAGTTATATCCGCCCTCATTTGTGATATTGAAATTAAGGGACTGCTCATTTACGATGGGTGTATCTGTTTCCGTACCGAAAAGCGACCAGGTTCCGCAGCTGATAAAGGCAAAATCCTTTTCAAGACTGGGAACGGCAGTAACTGCAGACTGCGTATCGTGACCGGCAACGGAAATTACGGGAACTGCGGGAACACCGAGCTCCTCGCAGATTTCATCACTCAAATTGCCGAGAACCGAACCGGTTTTTACAATTTCGGGAAGAATGTCCTTGGAAAGTCCGAATGCGTTGCAAATTTCATCGCTCCAGCATCTGTTATTTATATCAACAAGCTGCGATGTGGTTGCAATTGAATACTCACCGCACATTTTTCCCGTAAGAAAATAAGAAAGAAGGTCGGGCATAAAAAGAAGCTTATCTGCTCTTTCAAGAAGCTCGGGACGCTGACGGCGAAGAGCTATAAGCTGAAAGAGGGTGTTAAGCTCCATAAACTGAATACCCGTAATGCCGTAAAGCTTTTCTTTAGGGATTGTTTTAAAGGCTTCATCCACAAGACCTGCAGTTCTGGGGTCACGGTAATGAACGGGGTTTTCAAGAAGTCTTCCCTCTTTGTCAATAAGGCCGAAGTCAACGCCCCAGGTGTCAATACCGATAGAATCAAAGCCGCCTGCAATTTTAGCCTTGACTATGCCCTGCTTTATTTCGTGAAAAAGACGAAGAACATCCCAATAAAGGGTGCCGTTTAATTTAACCGGGTCGT
>JAZSIM010000067.1:0-40275 GCA_045533835.1 Acutalibacteraceae bacterium | reverse complement strand
GTTTGAGCATATCAACACCTATGCAAAGTATTTCTCAATCCGTCTGTTCTGCTTCGTATGAGGTGCTCTTGAGCGGCTTATAAATCACGTTGTATTTATCTTTAAACGGATTTTCTGAAGCAGAATTAACCAATTAAATCATCATCCGGCACTGCACAAGTTTGTTAATAACGGGCAATAGAAAAAACACCCTCCTATGGTAGAATAGCAATATCTACCGTAGGAGGAATTTTTATGCCAATAGAATACAAACACAAAAGTCAATATGAAAAAGAGATTTCAGCATTAAAGGCTTCGGGGTTAACCTATCGTGAAATCGGCGAAAAATTAGGTTTCACAAGAAAGCAAACTGAGAAGGACTCACACTTTGGTGTCAGTCCTTTGTTTTTCGTAAAAAGTTTTATGCTTTTCTGAGCTAATCTGTTTCGGTAAGCTTTTTGTAGTATTGCTCAAAAGCTTCATCAATAAGCTCATTGTCCTCTGCTATATACAGATTTTCTTCATCTCCCTTTTTGTCTATAAGAAATACCAGAGCCTCATTCTCTGCCATATAAGTCAGTTTTGTAACGGGCTTTAATAATACACATAACTTTTCACGTACAACGAGTACAGCGATTTGTTCGAATTCAATTTTTTTACCCTCGGCGTCATATAAGAATATATTCTCCGTGTTATTTTTGTCTAAAATTGCTTCAACAGGCGATAAAGTTTTGTTGCAGGACGCAAGGGGCTTGTTTGAAAAGATATTGTGCCTGAAATAATCAAAAGTTTTTTTTATGTTGCTGAATCGCTGTGTGTTTCTTGCTTTAAGCATATATATTCTCCTTTTTTTTGTATCATGAAACCATTTTTTTTATGTGTCGGATTTCTGATAATGATAGCTCGGGCAAAACATCCTTCAAGGCATCAGAGAATATTTTTATTATTGAATCCGGGTAAAGATTTTCGTTCTTTATATAATCATATTCCTTGCGCATTCTTATTTCCCATTCCTCTATTCTTTTGAAATTGTTGTTTTTGATAAATTCCTCAATTATTTCAAATTTCAGTGTGTTTGTTTTATCCGGGAAGTCAAAATCATAACGAGCCTGCTCTTTTTTAGGCAACATTAAGTATTCGATAGCTTCACGGAAGAATTCGGGAACGCATGTAAGAGATTTCAGCTTATTCAGGATGAACCCGCCGTTATAAATATCCAGATGCTTTCTGATGTCATCAAGTAAATCCGGTCCGCTTTTTGTGTCATTCAACCATTTATCAATTTCTGTCAAGTTCATTCTTGTGTTATTTGTGTCAGATGCAGACGCTGTCTTTATATGATGCTGATTATCATCGCAAATAAGACTTCCGAAGCCGTTTTCACTGTTGTATTTGTACATATCAAACTGTTGATCGCTAATGTTGACGTTGATCTTATGCGACCTGAGCAGTGAAACAGCACCCTTGAGAGCCAGACTTTTGAGAATATTCTTGGCGTCATATGTATTGAAATGCTCTTCCAATTCATCTAAGTCCTTGTCTTCAGCCTTTATATATTTCAACAAATCATATTCTTCGGAAGTTATTACCGGCGGCAGGTTGCTCGGATAAAATGCTGTCTTTTTGTAATCATAATCATTGTAGGGATAAATTATGTCAATATCATCGACAGGAACAAATTCACTGCAGTTGTAAAATGCTTCAATAAAGCTTTTGGTTAACGGATGTCGGTGAGATTTGATGTAAACATAACCTTCCTCGGTCAGGTTTAATTTTTCTGTTGTCATCAAATCAACAATCTCCAGACGAGGATCCTGCTGCCGGGTAACGCTTGACAATGCCTCGATTGTCTTTTGTCCGCAGGATTTGGCAAAGCGGACTGTTGTTTCGAAGTCATTTGAGCCCATAAAAATTTCGGTACTGTTTGCTCTGATTATTCTTGCGATATTTGAGTCAAATTTTCTGTCCACCTGTGCGTCACTCTGCAGAATCATATGCCAGAACATACCGAATTTTCTTGAGGTTGTTAGCATTTTAATGAATTCATTACCGTCTGCAATGTTGCAGTTGGCAAATTCATCAAGAAAACAGTGAATGTTTCTCGGAAGCTTTTTTGTTTTGCTGTTTTTTCCCTGTTTTACAATATATGTATAGATTTCATTTACCAACAGTGAAATGAGATTATCTCCGATTTTTGTGCTTCCTGATTGAATTACTATTGCGGTTGGAGTATCTACAAATTCCGTAATGTCAATTGTATTGTTTGAGGACAGGAAATACATGGACGGCTGTCCGAAAGCGTCATAATTGTTTTCTATAACTCCGTAGTATGATGCACGTGTTCTGTCGGCGTTATTGGTTACGGAAATTATTTTTTGTACAGAAAGTGCATTTATCCCCTTTCTTTTATAATGCGGAACCCTTAATAAATCAGTTGTTCCGGGACCTTGGGTCAGCTCTGCTCGTAACCAATAATGATTCTGGAGAACATTGTAAAGTGTCAGACAATCTTCAGGTAGTTCACCGTTTATAAGATCCTCGAATTTATCCAGAATACAGCCGTTGGTGTATGATCTTGAACCTTTTTCCCAGATAGGCTCAACTGCGGATTCTATCGGCTGAATAATTTCAGATATTTTTCGTATTCTGTTTATTGCATCATTGCTGATAGTGCGGGTGGCCAGACAATCCTTTGTTAATTCGCAAAACGGATTATAAGTGTCTGACCGCTGCGGATTATCGCAATTCAGAATTTTTATATTGTAGCCGTTCTGTTTTAAGTGATTATACAGATTTTCAATTATTTCACCGTGGATATCAACAATTACAAAGCTGGGCTTCGTTTTCATGCTTGAAAGAGCCCGTATTGACTGCATAACAAAGCGTGTTGTTTTTCCTGCGCCCGTTTCACCATCCGTATATGTATGAATTATCTTCTTTCGTCCGCCGTACATAAGCTTTTTCGTTTCATTGTCCTTATAACAGCATAAAGGAAACCAATCGTCGTCAACAGCTTGCAGTTCATCTGCACTGTAAAAAATAAAATCGCTGTCAGGATCATCGAAATTCAGAATTCTTGTGTCGGGATAATTTTTGTTTATGTGTTCTTCTATAAATTTGTTTCTCAGAACACTCATTGTTATTCACCTCTTCCCGGACACTTTATTATCAAGTGCCCGTATTTTTTTGTTGAAATATTAAGTTTAATGGTTCAGATCAGAAGCCGCACCGTTTCTCTGATTTTTTGTCTTCTATGTGTGCAGCAAGATAATAATTGGTTTCTGCAGAAAGCTTATCCAGCTTTGAGCTGTAATCAGTTTTGCTGTTAATGATATAATGTGTCATTGCTCTGTCTATGTTCTCTGTGCCCTTGATGTGATTGTTTTGTGAGATAAGCATTATCAGATTTGCAGTCTGAACCTCCTCTTCAGTATACTCTTTATAGTTTGTGTACGATGCAATTGCTGAAAAAGCTTCGTATTCGTTTTCTAATATATCGTATATATGCTTCCATTTTTTTACCTGATTATTATCTCCGAGAATTTCGTATCCGAATGCTAACATTTCTGTGGACATCCAATCACCGTTCATTGCCAGAGCTTCCCATATATTCAGTGCGGATGTATGGTTTCGGGGAATAATCTGGCCTGTCCAGTTAAGAACTGCAAGAAGCTTGCAGGCGTTTCTTGCTCCTGCATTTGCCCTTGCTTTAAGTCCTTCTATGAAAGTATGCTCATCAAATTTCTTTACTCTGTTTATATTGCAGGAGGAAAGAATATCCGTTTTGATGTCATATGCAAAGCTGTTGGGAGTGGTTTCGTACTCAACCGGCAGCGAAGCATCATAAGATAATCGCAGATTCTTTGTATCATCGATTAACAGCCAACATTCATCTGTAAGCTCGTTGCATTTTTTTACTTCACACAATAACGACACTACCTGCCGTTCTATTTCGTTGATCCTTTCACAATCTTCAAACGAGAGCAGGGGAGAAATGATATTGAAATACTCCTTTATAATTAAACTTTTCTGATTATTGCTCATTTGCAACACTTCCTTTCTGTTTTAATAAAATAATGCCTGACCTGATTTTATATTGCATAAAGCTTACAGCTGATAAAAAATAAAAGTTGGCAAGCTAGTGTTTACAATTCCCGCGCAGCTTTATCCGCGGATACTTGTAAGCCTTCACTTGCCAACTGAAATTTATTATTGTAACAACAGTAGTTAATTTGTGCAGCATGCAGATTAAACCTGTGCTTTTAACGCTATTGTCCGACTGACTGTATGTATCAAAAATACAGTTGCCAGGTGAAGCGGAGTTTGCATAAGTCTGTAAAGATTGATTCGTCCGTTTTCTGCAATATCTCTGACGGACATATTTGCTTTTTTATCTGCGCCGCGCATAAGAAACTCTGTTGCTCGGAATGACAAATCAAAGAATAACATCGTTAGTACAACCTCCTTATAATTAAATGTAGAAATTGGTATAAATGACTGGAACTTATCCCATATTATTATATCATAAGATATATTGAAAAAGCAATACTTTTTTTTGATTTTTTATATTTTTTTTGAAATTTATTTTTTATGCAGATGAAATAAAACTATATTCCCTCATTTTTGGTTAAAAGTGCAAAACAGCGAGGAGAATAATCTCTTCGCTGTTTTGGGATTTTTTATTTGAGCTTTGTGAACATATCAAGAATTCTGGTAACGCACAGCTCGAGCTCTGCACGGGTAAGTTCTCCGTTTTCATAAGCTTCTTTCAGTTCATCGGGATAGCCGCAGTGCATCTTCATATCATTACCTGCTTTTACTTCTATAACAGGTCTGTTTTTAACACCCCAGTCAGTAACAACCATACCCTTGAAGCCCCACTCGTCACGGAGAATACAAGTGAGAAGCTCATAACTTTCACTGGTATGAAGTCCGTTTATAAGATTATATGAGGACATAAGTGTCCACGGGTCGGCTTCCTTTACACAGATTTCAAAGGGCTTGAGATAAATTTCACGCAAGGCTCTTTCTGAAAGGCGGGAGTCACATGCGAAGCGGTTAGCCTCCTTGTTGTTGCATGCAAAATGTTTGATGGAAACTGCGGCCTTCTGTGACTGGATTCCTCGGACAGCTGCGGATGCACATTTGCCGGCAAGCAGAGGATCCTCAGAATAATATTCAAAGTTTCTTCCGCAGAGGGGATCACGGTGAATGTTGAGTGCGGGAGCCAGCCATACTCCGAGATTGTTTTCTCTTAATTCGCTGCCGCCGCCGGCACCGACCTCTTCGATAAGCTCTGTATTCCACGTGCACGCAAGCAGGGTAGCACAGGGCCAGGCTGTTGTCGGGATACCTGTCTTTGGCTCGAGTCTTAAGCCTGCAGGTCCGTCTGCAGTGGGAACAGCAGGAATATTAAGACGTGAAAGACCTCCGAAGCAGCCCGTGTTTGCTACTCCCGTGGGCGGCTGACCGCCTACAAGGAAGCAAAGCTCGTCAATTGTCAGCTGCTTTACAAATTCAGCCATTGAAATCTCTGTTCCGACCTTGTCGAAAATTACGTCATTTTCGGGAGCTTTTGCGTTTGTGTCGGTAACTTCGCCGTAATAATATTCAGGCTCACCCATAGGTAATTGTTCAAAGCTTCCGTCAGAGAGCATTCTTTTTTCTAATTTCCACGGCTTGCAGCGGCTTTCCAGCTTTTCAGTGACAATATCTTCTTTTGCTGTAAATTCAAAGTCCGCTTTAATTGTATCTCTTACAGAAGTTCCTACAAAGAAAGAATAATTACCTTTTTCAAGTACGTAAGAGGCCTTTGAAATTTTTCCCAGGTCATCAAAGCTTGCCATCTGAGAAACAGGGAAGGAGAGGAAAACAGTTTCTGCTTCACCCGGGGAGAGAAGCTTTGTCTTAGCGAATGCGGCAAGTGCTTTTGCGGGCTTGCCGAGTTTACCCTGAGGAGCGCTGAAATATACCTGAATAACTTCCTTGCCGCAGAAGCTACCCGTGTTTTTAACGTTAAGAACGACGTTGATTTTATCGCTGTGACAGAAGCACATTACGTCGCTTAATTCAAAACTGGTATAAGAAAGACCGAAGCCGAAGGGGTATCTTACCCTGCCTGAAGCACGGGGGATGGTTTCAAAATATCTGTATCCCACGTAAATATCGTCTGAATAATCCACGTGGTCAAAGCATTCCCAGAAATCATTTCTGGTGGGATAGTCAAAATAGCTCATCGCAATGGTGTCTGCTAATTTGCCTGAGGGTGTTTCGTCGCCGCATATAATGTCAGCCAAGGCGCTGCCGCCCTCCATGCCACCCTGCCATGCAAAAAGGACAGCATTGATTTTATCGTTTTTAGCAAAATATTCACAGTCAATAACAGCACCTGAGTTAATGACTATAATTACACTTTTGAAAAGCTTCGTGCATCTGTCAATAAGTGCAGTTTCAAGGTCAGAAAGAAAATAATCTCCCTTTACAGGTCTTCTGTCAACACCCTCTGCGGAGAAACGGCTGATGGTAATAATTGCAGTATCGGCATTTTCGGAAGCGCTTACAATGAGCTCATCGGGAACCTCTGCCTCCTTTACATGCATAGCTGCAAAGGTATCATAGGTCATATCATCACGTTCCGTGCAGAATTCCATATTGTTCACTATATCCCAGCGGGCATTAATCTGCTCCTGTGTGAGAACGTTAATGCTTTCTTTTCTGACATAATCCTTATAAAATTCAGCAAGAGGCTTATAGATGTTTATTTTGTTTTCGTTTTCCTTTGTAAGGAATCCCTCATAGATATTTCTGATATAGGGGCAGTGAACGTCACCGCTGCCGCCTCCGCCCTTAATGTATTCAATAGTTGCCTTGCCGAAAAGGGCTACTGTGTTATCGGGACGTAAGGGGAGTGTACCGTCATTCTTGAGAAGAACAATGCCCTCTGTTGCTGCTTTTTTTGATAATTCAATATGCTCCTTTGAAGCTGTAACTCTTCTGCCGTCCTTGCCGAGAGGAAGGCAGGGCTGATATCTGAATCTTGCATAGTTTTCCATAATTTTACCGCCTGAATTATAAGTAAGGGGCAGTTAAAACTGCCCCTGATTAGATTTGTTTATCTGATTTTTTCAAGAATCATCTTTGCACAGTCAATCTGGTTGGGAATGTTGCCTTCTGTATCCTTGACTCTCCAGATGTCGGGAGTGATTTCGTCAGCAAGGTAAATCTTGCCTGTTTCATCGTAGCCAACCTCAATCTTGAAGTCGATAAGAGTAAGGTTCATTGAAGCAAGCTCCTTCTTGAGAACCTCGCCAACACTGAGAACAACCTTCTGAGCCTCTTCGTACTGACCTTCCTTGAGAATACCCTTCATAAGGCAGATTCTTTCGCTGATAAGGGGATCGCCCTGCTCATCATCCTTGAGAGTAACCTCTGCATAGGGAGGATCAAAGGGAATGCCTTCTTCAAGAGTGAATCTTCTGCACATGCTGCCTGCTGTGAAATAACGAACAATGAATTCAAGTCTGGGAACGGTGAGATTGCGCACCTTCATAAGGCCCTGTTCAATATCAGCACCGAGGTACTGAGTGGGAATACCGTTCTTTTCCATAAGCTCAAAGAAATACTTTGAAACCTCAAGGCCAACCTTACCTTTGCCTTCAACGCTGCCGCCTACTGTGTTTGAGCCGGGGTCAAATACGCCGTTTTCACCTGTAGCGCTGTCCTTGAAGAAAAGATGTACTATGCCTGTTTCTTCATCAAGCATAACATTTTTTGTTTTACCTTCATAAAGCTTTTTCATTTTCTGCACTCCGTTCTTTTGTCAATCTTTTACGGAAAGGTTGACTGTTTTTTTTGATTATATCACAAAAAGATATTTTTTTGCAACAAAAAAATTATGTCGGATAATATAATATTTTGATATCTTTTATTATGATTTTTATTTAATTTTTTCAAAGAGTACCGAGCATTTGTGCGAACAGGGAATTTGCCCACGCAAACCAGGTTCTTGTGAAGTCGGAAGCATCATCTTTGTTGAATGATTCGTGCATGAAATATGTGCCTGCGTGTGTTTCGGAAAGCATCTTCAGGCACTCTTGCTTTTCCTGTTCGGATGTAGAAGTAAGAATTTGCATTATAAGTGAAATGTGCCAGATCATATTTTTACCCGTATGCGGACTTCCTATACCTTTTGCAGCTTTTCCCGTAAAATAGAAAGGATTGCTTTCAGAGAGAATAAAGCTTCTCGTGTTCTGATATACGGGATCATTTACGTCACAGAAGCCGAGATAAGGAGCGGACAGAAGACTGGGGGAGTTTGCATCATCCATAAGTCGGTAATTGCCGAGTCCGTCGGTTTCGTAAGCATAAATTTTTCCGTAAACGGGATGCATGTATGTGCCGTATTTTTCGATTCCGTCCTTGATTTCATCTGCAAGAATACGGCATTTATCTGCATATTCCTTATCATTATAGGCTGTAAGGAGTAATTCCGCTGTTTTTTTCATTGCAACTACAGCCATCATATTAGCCGGTATCAGGTAGTTATATAGACATCTGTCGTCGGATGGCCTGAAGCCTGACCATGTCATACCGGTATAAGCGGTAGGATTACCCTTGCCGTTGCAGGGCATTGTATCGGTTTCGGGACAATCGGTTCTTCTGAAATAATAGCTGGAATTTGTGTTGTGATTCTGTTCTTTTATAAAAGTGTCAACGATATTTCTGAACATACAGTGAAGCGACTCTGTGAATATTGATCTATCCTCTGTAACATCAAAATAATCAGCAACAAGGTAAACTGATGCACAAAGGGAATCAACTTCATATTTTCTTTCCCAGATATAAGGTGATGAAAAATCTGTGTCATCCGTATGAGCTTCATCATGGCTTACTTCATTGAATGCATTTGAATAGGGGTCAAGATTGACATAAAATGCGTGTCTTCTTATAACGCCTCTGAAAATTTCCCTGAGCTCTTCGCTTTCCCTGCAGTGAATTGCATAGGGACGAAGCTGTGCGGAGCTGTCGCGGAGCCATAATGCGGGAATATCTCCCGTAATTACAAAATAATCACCGTTATCACATTTTTTGACTGTGGTTTCTATTGTGTTGAGATAGCATTTTTTTGCAAGGGGAGCGAGAGTCGGATAAGCAGCTTGTATTTTCTTTTCAAGCTTGTCTGCATATTCAATAAGTATTTCGGGTATTTTCATGATAATTTCACCTTTCCTTCTGGAATGCCAGTCTTTCGTCACCGGACAGCAGATGTATAATTCCGCAATAGCTGAAGCCGTTTTTCTTAAGTGAATTCTGCATAGGTATGTTGTCCTTGTGTGTGTCAATTCGCAGAACAGGGTGCTTTTTAAGGCATTCTTCGTAGATAAAGGATGCAACGCCCTTTCTGTGTCTGCTTACTGCAATTCTGTGAATAACAAAATAAGGCTTGTCATTCGGCCAGGCCCCTTCATAAATTTTATTGTATGTGATATCGGGTCCTTCAATAAAAGCAAAAACAGCAATTATTTCTCCGTTTTTATCCGTTACAACAAAGGAAACCTCATTTTCAATATCATCCAGTACGGTATCCCGGTGAGGATAACCGTCCTTCCATTGCTCAGTGTTGCCGTGCGCTCTCATATATTTGCGCCCCTCTTCATATATAACGAGTACGGTATCAAGGTCGTTACGGGTGGTTTTCCTTATTATCATAAATCCTCCGCAGAATAAAGATTAATGATATTATAATATAGCTTGTCAGCTTGTTCAAGTCTGAATTGATATATTACTCGGTTTATGTAAAAATTTTGTTGTTGCATAATAATAAATGTTATATTATAATCACTATATATGCGAAAATTGCGTTTAAAAGGAAGAAACAGATGTATTACGTAATAATGGATCTTGAATGGAACAATTCCTACAATAAAACAAGAAAATGCTTTGTTAACGAGATTCTTGAAATCGGTGCTGTTCTTGTGGATGAGGAGCTTGATGTGATCGATACTTTTTCGGTTATAATCCGATCTCAGCTTATAAAAAAGCTCAGCGGAAGAGTAAAGAATCTTACCCATATTTCCAACGAGGATATGATTTCCGGTGTTTCATTCCAGAGAGCAATATCAGATTTTATAAAGTGGATAGGCGGCAGAAACTGCGTGTTTATGTCTTGGGGCAATTCGGATATCAGAGTGCTTGTTGATAATTTTTCAATGTTCTGCGGAATGAGTTCTGTTCCTTTTCTTACACAGTATGTAGATTTGCAGAAGTATTGTCAGGAATTCATTGTCGGTGCGGGCAATCAGCAGATAGGTCTTGTCAATGCAGCAGTTCATATGGGCATTGATGTTTCGGATTGCAGCTTTCACAGAGCACTCGAGGATTCCCTTCTGGGACTCAGATGTCTTAAAAAATGCTTCAGAAGAGAGCATCTTCTTAATACGGCTGTTATCTGTGATTCAGCGTTTTATCAGAAGCTGTTATTCAAATCGTCGGTTATTACCAATATAAACAGCTCAAAAATTGATAAGGGTAAAATGAAGTGTGATTGTCCTGTCTGTAAAAAGCCGATGAAGAGGCTCAGCGACTGGAAGGTTGTGAATCAGTCGTTTTCGGCGATGTTTTACTGCATTGACTGTGAAAAGCTTATTAATTTCTCAATAAGATTCAAGGAATATTATGACAGAATAGATGTCAGGACAAATATTGTTGAAATGAGAAAGAGCGAGGATAACGAATCGGCAGAATAATTATTGTTTTTTGGTGAAAGAGGAAAGACAGATATGTCAAAAGTAAAAAAGATAATTTTACCTTTGGTGTTCATTGTCGTTGTGCTTTCAGTTATGCTTATGGCTTTTGCTGAACTGAATATTTTACCTCAGATTGACTTCGGTGAAATATTGGGTGTTAATGCTACACCTAAGGATGTAAAAAGCAATGAGCAGATAATTGCTGAACTGAAGACACAGCATTCGTCGGCTGTTGTAAAAAATGCACTGCCTGATGATATGAATGCTTTATGGATAGATATAAATAAAGATATTACCGCATCGGCAGATGATGGTACGGATGCTGTGAAATACAGTATTTATTCCGATTTTGATTACTACAGAAACTTTATTCCGAACGTGTTTTTTGTAAAGCCCGACACAGAGAATGAATTTACCGCTCTCAGGGAGCCGGACGGAAGTAATTACGATATTCTTGCTTATCTTCTTTATTATGTCAGGAGTCTTGATTGCGAGGCTGTGCTTGTTGCCGATGATGATATTCTGCTTGATAAAAACGGTAAGCCTCACACAGGAGAGCTTGAAAGGTATTTGACGTCTTATACCTTTAATTCTGTTCTTATTTCGGTTGATTCAGCATATTCTGATTCTCTATACATAGAATGCGCTCAGACTGTCAGAAATTTTGTGAATGAAAAATTTCCGCATATAAACGTAGGTATAGAGGTTCATTCTGATTTCAAAAAGCAGTTTGCGGATGAATTTGTTGCTTCGGTGTTTCATAACGGACTTGTTGATTTCGGTTATGTTGACTGTCTTTGTACCAGCGGAAATGAAGCATTTCCTTTTCAGAGCGTAGCGCTATGGTGGAATTATTTTGCAGATTATTACGATATGCCCTTTTACTGTGAAATGCGTCTTGATAAAGTTTTCTCGGAGGAAGGGGATTGGAGCTTCAGTAATGAAATAAATAATCAGCTGAAGGCTCTGTATTATTGTTCTTCTTTTGACGGTAGTTGTTTTTTTAATGCTTCGGTTCTCAGAAACAAGAAAGCCCTTTCACGCGATCTTGCCATTTTTCTTAATGATGTTGCAGGCACAAACAGTGACGCTTATGAACTTGAAAGTGTTAGTGTAAACGATTCCGGCGTTAAATTTACGGGAAAGGCTGTTGATAATACGGCTGTATTCTGTAATGACATAATCGTTCCCGTAAACGGCAACAGATTCGTGGTTACTTCTCATCTTAATCCGGGGCTTAATGATTTTACATTTTTCGGTAACGGGGCATTTTATGTCCACAGCATATATAATAATGCTTCGCTGTTTAAGGAATCACCGGAAGAAGATGATATAAGAATTGATTCGGAAATGATGGTTAATCTTCGTGCTGTGTGTCCTGCCGGCGCTGTTGTTTATTGTATTGTAAACGGTGAAAGCTATGCTTTGTCAGAGGGAGAGAGAAAAGATGGAGTCAACTCTGAGTTTACCGGCAGTATTTCTTTTTACGGCAAGGAAATTTATTCCGATAAGCTGGACTTGCTCTGTTTTTATAAGGATTTATCTGAGGTAATTTCATGCGGTAGTATAAGACACCGTTTCCTGCAGAATGATGATACCCCGGAAAATATTCCCACGGTACTGTCGCCGTATTCGGATAACGGACTCGGCTCGGCGCTTATGTGTATAACAAAGTATGATAATACCGAAATCATCAGCTCTGTCAATGATTACGATACGTATCATCCCTATAATTCATCCCTTCCTGAGGGCACAATTGATTACGTTAAAAAAATAAATGTTTCCGATGAAGGCTATCTGAGGTATGAACTTGAAAGCGGTCTTAATGTGTACGGAGTGGATGCAGTTCTTGTTAATAACGGCTACAGATTGCCTGCTAATACCGTCTGTCTGAAGAGCTGTGACAGCTCGTCGGGTGACGTTAATATGAGCTTTGGACTTGATTGGCATTGTCCTGTGACGGTAACAGTAAAGGATCTTGAATTCAAAAAGGGATATGAACAGTTTTCTTTCAATATAGATAGCTTTGATGCCGGATATGTTGATGTCAATTTTTATCATTCTGCGCTGTACAGTCTTGCAAATTCCTTTTCTCTTGATAGTAATCCTCTGTTTTCTTCATATGAGGTGCTTTCGACAGGAGAAAATGTTGTGACTGTAAGACTTTATCTAAGAAATGCCGGTGTTTTCTATGGCTATGATATAAAGTACGGCGAAAATAATGAGCTTAATATTTCCTTTAATTATTTCGAAAAGGGTGCACTCAGCGGTAAAGTCGTAATGCTTGACCCGGGACACGGAGGAATTGCAATGGTAGGAACTGCTCTGAGTGATAATTCTGTGTCGGAAGCCGTTATAACTCTCGGAATTGCTTCGTATACAAAGCAGTGCCTTGAGGGGATGGGGGCAAAGGTTATCATGACAAGAACAATGGATTCAAGCCTGTCGCTTTCTGAAAGAACGGCTATGTGCGAAAGGGATAACCCTGATATCTTTGTGAGTATACATTGTGACGGCGCCGATGATCCTGAAGAAAGCGGAACTCATACCTTTTATTATACGCCTTTTTCTTTTGATCTTGCTGCAGCAATACACAGAAGAGTTGTTGTTGCGTATCAGAATTATATTTACACTCCTGCCGATGCTAACTTTGAACGAGTTGACAGGAAGGTTAAGTATTATCCCTTCTATGTTACAAGAGTAGATAACTGTCCTGCGGTTCTGGTCGAAACGGGCTTTCTGACGAATTACGTTGAGGGCAACGTTCTTGCCAATCCCGCCAATCAGCACATCATCGGCAATGCCGTTGCTTACGGTATTATGGATTATTTTTCGTGATTTGATTCTTTTTCTACAGGTGATTTTTTAATGGCAAACAAATCTTCCGCCGGTAACAAGGGCGGGCTTTCAAAAGACTTACATGAAAAGCACAGACAGAGAATGAAGCAGAGCTTCCGTGAAGCAGGACTTCAGGGCTTTCAGCCTCATAATATTGTCGAAATGATGCTGTTTTATTCTCTTCCCCGATGCAATACAAATGAAACTGCTCATCTTCTTCTGAATGAATTCGGTTCAATTGCAGGTGTGCTTGATGCACCATTTGAGGCGCTGACAAATGTTTACGGCGTAGGTACTGAAAGTGCTACCTTTATAAAATTTCTGCCGGAGCTTTTCCGTGCATATGAAGAAAGTAAATTTGCCGATAAGCCTTATATTGAAACATCAGAAGCAGCAAAGAAATATCTGTCAAGCTATTTCAAAACCGCTACTGCCGAAAAGCTTGTAATTCTTTATCTGGACGCAAGATGCAGGGTTATTAAGGATGCTGAAATTACGCAGGGTAATGAAAATATGGTTTATGCTGAATTGTCCTCTATTGTAAAATCCGCTCTTATGCTGAATGCCAAGGGTGTGATTATTTCCCATAATCATGTCAGTGGATTTGCCACACCTTCGGCAGAGGATAAGGAATTGACCGAGCGTCTTGCTAAAATGCTGATGCCTGTGGGTATTCATCTGTGTGATCATCTGATTTTTGCAGGAAAGGACGTATTCTGTTTTTCAAAATCAAAGCACATAAAATCAAATCTTCTTGCATTTTAATAAAAAAATATCACCCGCTTCTCTGAATTGCTCCGGAGGCGGGTGATTTTCTTTATTCAACAATTGTTACGTAATCTGATATATTTTTTCTTTTTTTATCTCTTAAGAGATATTTGTCTTCGGGATAGCCGAGCGTGATAATCAGTCTGACAGGTGTATCAAGGCCGCATATTGAACGGACCTTTTTGTCATCAAACCAGCCGAGAATGCAGGTGCCGAGTCCCAGCTCTGTCGCCTTAAGGGTTATGAATGCGCTGAGAATGCCGATATCTATCGAGCGGTAGTCGTTGCCCTTGACCTTTGCTCCCATAGCCGCAGTTTTTGAGTAAGAACCTTCCGCAATTACTATCATCACGGGCGCATCGGCAGTAAATGAATTCATTCCCATTCCGGTGGTAGCCTTTGCAACCTCTTTTGCCTTAATGCCTTTTGCTATGGTGACCTTATACGGCTGGCTGTTGCAGGCAGAGGGAGCAAGATTAGCCGCTTCAAGGATTTCTGTGATTTTTTCTTCCTCGACAGCCTTTTCGGGATTATATTTTCTGCAGGACTGTCTTGTTTTTGCAAGCTCTGTGAAATTCATTATTTTCTCTCCTTATAATAATATTTCTATTTCTTCAGGTGCAGAGTAGCTTACTGTAACTCTTCCCTTATCAGACGAGCATTCAACGGAAATAATTCCGTAGGGTGTGGGGTAAGTTCCCTTTGCAAAGCTGAGATTTCCGAGATTAGGCTTTATTGCTATTTTTTTACATCCGGGCTCCAGTATTTTTATTCCGAGAACTTCTTCGGCAAGAAAAGCTGTTGGGGCAGAAGACCAGCCGTGGCAAAGACTGTGTCGGAGCCCTTTATAGCAGAACGCACCATTATCTGCATGTATATCTTTCTTTCCTTTTTCGGGTATTTTATCAATCGGACAGGCATTATTCAGCCATTTTGTATCAAAATCCTCCCAGAAGCTTGTGGCTCCCATGCTGAGCATTCCGCCGTAATATTCTTCGAGAGCAGAGAGTGTTGCTGTCATATCCTTTTTTGATGCCGCCTTTAGCAAATAATAGCTCATAAATGTAGAGAAACCCGAGGCACCGTTTTTCAGAATTTCGTCAGCAGCGCTTATTTCATCCATCCAGCCGGCAATAGAATACATCGCTGCAACCTGTTTTGCGCCGTAGGTTTTCGGGGCGGTTGCTGTAAGGAATGCTTTCTTTTGCTCACATAATCCGGAAAGCTCTTTGTTACCGAATAATACTGACAGCTTTGCTGCGGATGTCAGTGTCATTGCAAGGAGTGCGCGTGAACCGCTGATACCTGCCTTTTTGCCATTGCAGGGCCAGTCTATGAAGTATGAGGGAAGATTATCACTTCCGTCCTCGTTTACAAGACCGCATACAGTTTCAATAAGCTTTAATGCGTAATCCTTGTTTTCTGTAAGAAAATCAATATTACCCGTATAAAGATACCAGTCATAAAGAATATGAATCCACCACAGTGAATAGGTCGGCATGCCGTTCATCCAGGAAGGAAGGGGAGTGCATTCCCTCATAAAACGAAGGCTTTTTTCAATAATGCTGTGCGCACCGAATACAGTTCTTACCGTCAGAGTTTCGGGATGCATATCACCAACCCACACAAGTCTGTCACGCTTGATGCCGTCCCAGATATACTGCTGCATATTAAGGTGGCAGGTGTAGGCTGAAACCTCATAGATTCTGTTTATTGTTTCGTTGCTGCAGAAAAACGTCCCGAGATAAGGGATATCACGGTAAATTGCTGTTGCTGTTATTGCCTTTATATTTATTGATGTATTTTCGCTCAGAAGCTCAATTTTGGCAAAACGGAAGCCGGATTCATTGAAGGATATATCACTGTAAGGCGGTACTGAAAATTCAAAATCTCTTGTAGAGTGGTCATTTGTCGCACCTTTTTTTCCGACTGTGCTCATTGCCTCTGAAACTGATTCACCGTAAACAATACGCACCTTTGCCGGATTAGCCCCTGAAAGAGTATGCGTAAGAAGTCTTAGCTTCCCGTGAAGCTCTTTGCCGAAATCAACAATAATTGAGGCTTTTTTACTTCTGAAAACATTTTTCAGCGTTGTGCAGTCAGGCTCACTTGTTGTGATCTGCAGTTCTTTTTTATGAAGCAGTTTTTCCGCATCTGCTACATTACCGGAAACTGTCACTATTCTTACGGGAAATATGTTCTCGTGAACAAATATATCACCGTCTGTTATATGTTTCATTGTAATTCTCCAGTCTAAGGTTTGTGCAGTTATTTTATCATATTTATTTATATGTTTCAATATTTTAACAATTATTATGTTTACTATTGTAAAATTTCTGTGAAAATGTTATATTTAATAAAAAATATATCAGGAGAATTTATTATGAAACTCAGACCGCCTTCAGTTCCTCTTATTACTGTTGATCCTTATTTTTCCGTCTGGTCACCGGCTGACAGACTTTATGATGAAGTGACAGAGCATTGGACCGGTAAGCCTAATACCATTTACGGATACGTTAAAATAGACGGTGAGCTGTTCCGTTTTATGGGCGATGCTGACGATGCCGTTATTCCTCAGACAGATTTTGAGATGAATGCTTTTGTTTCGCGATACACATTTGAAAATGAAAAAATTATTCTGGATGTAAGCTTTTTTACACCGGTATTTCCGGATGATCTTATGAAGATGTCGCGCCCCGTGTCTTACGTCAGCTTCAATTATAACAGCGTTGACGGAAGGACTCACGATGTTTCTGTGAAAATAAGTGCTTCTGAAGAGCTTGTCCTCAATAAAAAGGGTGAAGGTGCTGTTGTGACAGAAATCTGCAGCTTCGGCGGTCTTAATACTGCGAAAATGGGCTCTGAAAAGCAGGATATTCTTCACGATTCAGGGGATGATATCAGAATTGACTGGGGATATTTTTATCTTACCGCTTCTGAGAAGGATAATGTTTTCTTTGAAAAATATGAGGATATGGTTTTTGCTTCTGCGGAAATTCTTCTTGAAGAAAACAAGGATTCCTATGCATTGTTCTCTTATGATGATATTTACTCTCTTCAGTATTTCGGTAAGAATGTAAAGGCTTATTGGAAAAAGGACGGTAAAACAATAGAAGATGCGATAGCTGAAGCATATGCGGAAGCAGAAGAAATCTGCGATATCTGTTATGCAAAGGCAATCGAGCTTGAAATGGATGTACTTATCGTCGGCGGAGAAAAATATTCGGATATTGTTGTTCTTGCCTTCAGGCAGGTTATTGCTGCCCATAAGCTTTGTGTTGATGATGATGGTAATGTAATATTTATTTCAAAAGAATGCTTCAGCAACGGCTGCGCTGCAACTGTCGATGTTACTTATCCTTCATCTCCTATGTTTATTTATTACAATACGGAGCTTCTTAAGGGTATGCTCAGACCTATTTTTAAATTTGCTGACAGCGATGAATGGGAATTTGACTTTGCGCCCCACGATGCAGGTCAGTATCCTCTTGTAAACGGACAGGTGTACGGAACAAATCACATAGAAGACGGAAGATATAAGGATTTCCAGATGCCTGTTGAGGAATGCGGTAATATGATTATAATGCTTGCAAATATTTCTCTTCGTGACGGCAATACGGATTTCTTTGATTTGTATCAGGATACCGTTGCTCAGTGGGTAAAATATCTTCTCAAATACGGTATGGATCCCGAAAATCAGCTTTGTACAGATGATTTTGCAGGCCACCTTGCTCATAACTGCAACCTTTCACTCAAGGCCATTATGGGTATTGCCGGATATGCACTTATCCTTAAAATGAAGGGTGAGGCAGAGGAAGCAGAAAAATATATGACAGAAGCCCGTAATATGGCAGATAGCTGGGTGAAAAATGCAGCAAATTCAGACGGCAGCTTCCGACTTGCATTTGATCGCAAAGATACCTTCAGTATGAAATACAATATGGTCTGGGATAAAATATGGGGTACGGGTCTTTTTGCTCCCAGTGTATATTATTCCGAATTCTGTTCAAACAAAAAGCATTTCAACGCTTACGGTATGCCTCTTGATAACAGAAAGACATATACAAAATCAGACTGGATTATGTGGACAGCCTGCCTTGCTCCTACGGACGAAGAGTTTGAGAAGTACATTGAGCCAATGTGGAATTGTTATAATCAATCCCCTTCAAGAGTACCTATGACAGACTGGTATGATACCGTGACCTCTCTTATGGTCGGATTCAGACACCGTTCAGTTCAGGGTGGTATGTTTATAAAAATGCTGTCGCTTCTCGATTGCTTTTGCGGGGAGGGATAAAAATGCTCCTTGCCGTTGACGTCGGAAATACTAATATATTGTTCGGTATTTTTGATGAGAATTCTCTTGTCTTTAAGGCAAGAATTTCATCTGACAGAAAGATTACAACCGAACAGTATGCTCTTGCGATAAAGGGTGTTGTTAATCTTAAAAACACTACTCTTGAGAATATACACGGTGCAATTATCAGTTCTGTTGTGCCCGAGCTTACAGCCCGCATTAAGGATGCCATAGCTATGCTTACCGGTGTTGATGCTATTGTGCTCGGTCCCGGTGTTAAAAGCGGTCTTTCCATAAAAATTGACAATCCCGCTCAGTTGGGTGCCGATCTTGTCGCAGGAGCTGTCGGTGCAATAGATAAATACAATGCTCCGTGTCTTGTTATTGATCTCGGTACGGCAACTAAAATCAGCGCGATTGATGCCTCCGGAGCTTACAGAGGATGTGTTATTGCCGCCGGTGTGGGTATCTCTCTTAACGCACTTTCGGGAGCCGCATCGCTTCTTCCTGTTATTGATATAAATCCGGGAAACTGTCCGGCATACGGGACAAATACTGTTGCAAGTATGCAGTCCGGTATCGTTCAGGGAACGGCATCTATGCTTGACGGAATGTGCGATAAGATTGAGGCTTCTCTTGGTGAGAAAGATATTACTGTGATTGCAACCGGCGGTTATGCGGATTCAATTCTTCCTTATTGCAGAAGAAAAATTATATCTGAGCCTGACCTTGTGCTACGCGGACTTAAAAAAATTTACGATAAAAATTGAAAAAGGGGAGAGCAGAAAACTGCTCTCCCTTGAATTATACATTTATTTTTCGTTTATTAACAGCTTCAGCTCTGCCATAAAAGATTCGATGTCCTTAAAATCTCTGTAAACGGAAGCAAATCTTACGTATGCAATTTCATCAATTGTCTTAAGCTTCTCGAGTGCCATTTCACCGATTGTCACAGAAGGAACCTCTTTTTCAAGAGAATTCTGAAGCTGGCTTTCAATTTCATCAATGGCATTTTCAAGAGCTTCAAGTGAAACGGGTCTTTTTTCACAGGCGCGAAGCATACCGGAAAGAAGCTTGGTACGGTCAAAAACCTGTCTTGATTTATCACGCTTAATGATTATAACGGGCTGACCTTCAATTGCTTCGTATGTAGTGAAGCGCTTAGAACACTTTATGCATTCTCTGCGGCGGCGGATACGTTGACCGTCATCGGCAGGTCTTGAGTCAATAACTTTGCTTTCGGGGTATAAACAATAAGGGCATTTCATAAAAATTTACCGTCCGTAATATGATTTATATGAGTATGATAACATAAAGAAAATCAATAATCAACGAGAATTTCATTGATTTTTGAAAAAGATTCAAAAACCTGCTTATCATCCGTATAGGAATAATTATACAGCTCGATTATAAATTTTTTGTCATATCCTATTTTTTTTAGCTCTGTAAAAAATTCTCTGAAATCGAATAATCCCTCGCAAGGCGGAATGCATGAGGATTTGTCATTATAGTCGCTTATGTGAATATGCTTTATGTGTTTGCCTAAATGATTTATGAAATCGTAAGGAGATTCCATAGAGCGTCTTGCTTGCTTTATATCAAGAACAAGAGAAAAGTCGTCACCGATAGCTTTTGCCATTCTTGTAAGAAATTCAACACTCTGTGAGTGATGCTGAACAACATTTTCCTGACAAACAGTAATACCGTATTCCTTGCCGATTTCAATTAGCTTTGCAAATCTTTCAAAATAGACTTCTTCCGTAATACTTCCGGGAATTTTAAGGCCGTGTATTATGAATATTTCCGAATTAAGCCTTGTGCTGATTTCAAAAAATCGTTTATAAAAATCAAGAATATCATAAAATCGTCTTTCGTACGAGCTGAATAGAAAGAAGGATTCGGCAAAAGACATAAATGGGTGAACAGAGGGGATTTCAATGCCGTATTCCGTCTGTGTTCTGATTAATTCATTTATGTAAGACTCTTCAATTTCCGAAGGAGAATTGAAAAACATTTCAATACACTTAATATTCTTTTCACAAAGCTTCATAAAGGATTCTTCGGTTGTAAGGGGATAAAAGCAAGCTGAGGATATGCCGACTCTGTCCATAGTTTTACTCCGTTACCAAAATGATATTGTTGAATGCGGATATATTTTAAGCTACAATATATCCGGTGATGAAAATGAAAGAAAAAATAATACTGAAAAAAGAAACAAGATGCTTTATAAAAGCGTTCTACATAATTGTTGTGACAATGTATTTTCTTGCACTGATGACGGTATCATGCTGCGCAGGATTATTTCCTGACGGCAGTACATGCTTTTTCTGGTTCAGTGAAATTATGAACAGCGCAAACAGAATACTGTTTATGGGAATAATAATCTGCTTCTGTTCTGAAAAATTGCTTTGAGAAAATAAAAAAA
Organism: Acutalibacteraceae bacterium; assembly: GCA_045533835.1. Taxonomy (GTDB): domain Bacteria; phylum Bacillota; class Clostridia; order Oscillospirales; family Acutalibacteraceae; genus RUG806. The sequence goes on along the minus strand of JAZSIM010000067.1, from coordinate 19,223 downwards.
GCACTTCGGAAGAAGTGCTTTCTTTATGGTGATCCAGCGGAGATTCGAACTCCGGACACCCTGCTTAAAAGGCAGGTGCTCTGCCGACTGAGCTACTGGATCAACGGGAAACCATAAACGCAAGAAGGAAAGTGCAGAATAAAGCAACTACAAAGAAAACAACACCGAGAATCTTTGTAAATCTGCTGAGCTTTGCTTCTAAGGAATTAGACTTGTTCTTGCCGAAGAAGGTTTCGGCTCCGCCTGAGATAGCTCCTGAGAGACCAGCTCTGCGGCTCTGCTGCATAAGAACGAGAATAACAATCGCGATTGAAGTTATTACAAGTAATATGCCGATGAGAATTTCATACCATTCCATAGTGTAAATCTACCTTTCAATATACATTGCGTTCTTGGCGCTTTGATATATTATCATAACTGCCCGGAAAAATCAAGTCTTTTTTTACAAAAAGCGAAAAAATTTTTGTTGAAAATGATATTTGTTCATTTGATGTAGAAAATGAATATTTTTTTACTTTTCGGTTGAATATATTTTGTGTGTATAGTATAATAAAGAAAAAAATGAAAGAAGGACTTCCAATGTACAAGTTTACTCTTAATGAAACATCATACCACGGAGCGGGAGCAATAAATGCTATTCCCGATGAAATCAGAAGCCGTGCTTTTAACAAGGCTTTTGTTGTTACCGATCCTGATCTTCTCAAGTTTGCAGTAACGGACAAGGTGCTTGACGTGCTTAAGAATGCAGAAATCGAATATGCAGTATTTTCTGATGTTAAGGCTAATCCCACTATTGAAAACGTTCGGAACGGTGTTAAGGCCTTCAAGGAATGCGGCGCTGACTGTATTGTTGCTGTTGGCGGCGGCTCTGCAATGGATACCGCAAAGGCAATCGGCATCATAATCACAAACCCCGAGTTTGAGGATGTCCGTTCTCTTGAGGGTGTTGCTCCCACCAAGAATAAGTGCGTTCCCATTATCGCTGTTCCCACAACTGCAGGAACAGCTGCTGAGGTTACAATCAATTACGTTATTACTGACGTTGAAAAGAAGAGTAAGTTCGTTTGCGTTGACGTTCATGATATTCCCGTTGTTGCAGTTGTTGACCCTGATATGATGGCATCAATGCCCGCTGCCCTTACAGCTGCTACAGGTATGGATGCTCTTACACACGCAATCGAAGGTTATATCACAAAGGGTGCCTGGGAGCTTTCCGATATGTTCCACATCAAGGCTATTGAAGTGATTGCAAAATCTCTCCGCGGCGCTGTTAAGAATGAAAAGGACGGCCGCGACGGTATGGCTCTCGGACAGTACATTGCCGGTATGGGCTTCTCAAACGTAGGTCTTGGTGTTGACCATTCTATGGCTCACACTCTTTCCGCATATTATGATATGCCTCACGGCAAGGCCTGTGCAGTTCTCCTTCCCACAGTTATGGCTTACAATGCAGAATATACCGGCGAAAAGTATCGCGATATCGCAAAGGCTATGGGTGTTCAGGGTGTTGACGCTATGACTCAGGAGGAATACAGAAAGGCTGCTGTTGATGCTGTACGTCAGCTTTCAGAGGATGTCGGTATTGAATCTACTCTTAAGGGTATAGTTAAGGAAGAAGACGTGCTTGAGCTTGCAGAATCAGCTTTTGCAGATGCATGCCGTCCCGGTAACCCCAGAGAAACAAGTGTAGAGGATATTGTTGCTCTTTACAAGAGTCTTATGTAAAAAATTTAAGACGGTATCCCGTGATACCGTCTTTGGTTTCTGTGGCATTACATAAGAGAATTAAGCATTAGTCTGTCGCAGGCGTCTTCTGTGACAAAATCTCTTATAATGTCATTTATATGAACAGCTGAAATGTCGGAATTCTCCAGGTTCCTTTTCAGCTGTTCAATTCTGTCTTTGCTTTCTGTCAGTTCGGAAAAATCTCTTGTTTTACCGTTTTCCCGTATTTCAAGTCCGTAAGATATACCGTCTTGATTCGATTTTTCCGTAATGATAATTTCACGTTTCACATAATCACCTCCTTGTGTGATATTGTATCACAAGATGTCTTATGAAATCAATATTGAAATGTGACAAATATGCTGAGATAAAATTGTTAATTATTGTGAGAAAGAATCACTTGTTGTAAATTGGAGTAGTTTTTATGAAAAACAAAGCAAAAAAATTATTAAGCGTTATTATGGCTATGATAACAGTATTCAGTGCGCTTTCCGTATATTCATTTGCATCGGAGGAGCCTGCTGCAGGCTTTACTGATGAGGATTTTCTTGTTACAAAAGGACAGGATATCGTTAACCGCAGAGGCGAAAAGATTATACTTAAGGGTGTAAATCTCGGCTCGTGGCTCATCTGGGAGGACTGGCTTTCTCCTTATGAGGAGGCTACCGACCATTATGACGTTCTCACGAAGCTTACCGAGCGCTTCGGTCTTGAGGGTGCTTATGCACTTATGGATACATATATGGACAACTGGATTACGGAATATGACCTTGATGAAATCAAGGCAATGGGCTTTAACTGTGTAAGAGTTCCTTTTTGGTTCAGAAATTTCTATTATGATGATAACGGCACAAAGATTCTTGATGAAAACGGTGAATGGGATTTCTCCCGTCTTGACTGGGTGGTTGAGGAATGCTCAAAGAGAGAGCTGTATGTTATTCTCGATATGCACGGTGCTGTAGGTTATCAGAGTGATGCTCCTCACAGCGGTAAGGGTAAATCCTGCGGTCTTTATGAGAATACAGAGCAGGGAGAAAGATACCGTGTGCTTACAGATGAACTCTGGACGGCAATTGCTTCCAGATTCAAGGGAAATCCGGCAGTAGCTATGTATGACCTTCTCAATGAGCCTATGTGTGACGTTCAGAGCACGGAAATTGACAGACGAATCAAAAATGAGTCTATTTATGAACGTCTTTATGACACAGTAAGAGCAGTTGATGAAGAGCACATCATTACAATGGAATGCATCTGGACTGCAATTGCCCTTCCTCAGGCTTGGCTTAAGGGCTGGGAAAATGTAGTTTATCAGGTTCATTTCTATAACAATTCAAACTTCATCTTTAATTTGTTTGCATTGTTTACCAAATTGATTTATTTTGATGTTCCTATGTATATGGGTGAATTCTTCCCCCATCAGCAGACAACCTGGGAAAACTGCTTTACCTTTATGGATAAGATAAATTACAGCTGGACATTGTGGACATATAAGGCATCTAATCATATGTTCTGGGAATCCGACTGGTGCCTGAGAGGTGCTAAGGATGGCTTCCACAGAGCAAAGATAATGACTGATTCTTATGAAGAAATCGCCCGTAAATGGGGTGACTGCCTCCGTACTGAAATCGGCTTCCAGGATACCGGTCATTATGAAAACAATGTAAAAGCACATCTTTGATAATGTTAGTAACGGATAGCTCTGCCTGATGGCGGAGCTATTCTTTTTTATGCTGATTTTATTTGTTTCGGGTGCTAAAATTGTATTGAGTAAAGCAACAATTAGAAATGTATTGCAAAAAATCAAAAAGCAATATTGAAAAGTTTTCATATTTTCTCAGGGTCGGATTTGTTGTAATCCCCTTAATCATAATAATTATTGTAGTTGTTAAGGAATTTGTAATTAAGAGATGACCCAAACAAGGAGCTTTTATATGATTGAATAGGAAATACCGATGCTTCAAAAAAAAGAAGCATCGGTAATGTTTTTAGAGATAATCTCTTATATCCACAGCAAGTCTTTCTTCGAGATTTATAAGCTTTTTGGTGATATCCTTGGAATATTCGTCGGCGGCTTTATATTCGTTAAGATATGAATTAAGGGACTTGACGCCCATATTACAGCCGTCTGTCAGTAAATCTGCAATTGTTTCGTCGGAATTATTCATTCCGAGCATAACGTTCGTTTTTATCCACGACATACCCTTTGCCATAGGATTAGGGTCCTTTCCGTCGTCCTTGAATTCTATAAGCTTCTGCTGAATTTCCGATTCAAGCTTTTCATGTGCAAGCTTATTTTTGTTTAATATTGTCTGTAAATCACGGGATTTTACACGGTCAATAACCTCACTGATTGAAGAAATTCCCATTTTTACACCGGCATCGCATTCGCGGAGAAGCTTAATTGTATCATTTTCTATCATACTATCAGTTCCTTTATGCTTTTTTTGTTGATAGTATTTCTCAATAATAAAAAATTATTCTGTAGATGTTGATTTTTTTTAAGGTTTATGTTATTATTAGCAAAAATGATTATGGAGTTGAAAATTATGGGTAAATTAAAACAGATCGATAATATGGCAGAGCAGAAGGGAAGTCTTCTTGTTACAGTATGGCAGTTTGTGAAGTTTATTGTTGTAAGTCTTCTTGCTATGATTGTTCAGTTTGTTCTTCTTAACACTCTTCAGCTTATCCCTGCTATCAAGGACCTTTACACTCAGGAATTCAACTGGCTCTTCTTTGCATATCCCGTTGCAGTCGGCGGTCTTGGTTACTTCATCGTAAGCAACGTTGCAAACATCATTGCACAGATTGTTGCATTCTTTGTAAACAAGGAAAAGACTTTCAATTCAGGTGCAAACGTTGCAGTTGCTCTTCCTATTTACATCGTATTCACAATCGGTCTTATCGTATTCTCCGCATGGCTTAACCCCACTCTCAAGGATTTGCTTGTAGGCTGGAATCTTAACGAAGTAGCTGCAAAGAACATTGCAACAATGGTTTGCTCTGCTGTTCAGTTCTTCCTTTATTTCCCCGTTGACAAGATTCTCTTCCACAAGAAGAAGGAAGAAAAATAAGAAAAAAACACAATTGATAAAGGGACTGTATCCGATACAGTCCCTTATCTTTTACGGGTATATTCTGTTTGTTGTTATCTTCTTTATGCCGAATGCATTCATCAGATCGCTGAATACGGGTAAGTCAACCGTCCAGGCGGCACAGTCAAGACCGCACTCCTTAGCGTATTTTACTTCCTTCATCATCTTGAAAATGAGTCCGCCGTTGATATCAATGCCGATATTGCCGTTTTCGAGGCAGGTGTTGACATCATCCATTGTAAGCTCGTTTGTGATAAACATAAGCTTTATATCTTTGTCAATTTCTCTTATGCCTAAAAGTGCTTCCATGTCAAAGGAAATGATTACAGCCTTATCCGCAAAACCGTATTGGTTTATAAGGTCAATAAGATTCTGAAAAGCTACGGGGTCATAGCCCTTGATTTCTATATACGGAATCACAGAGCTTTCTTTGATTATTGCCAACGCATCCTCAAATTTCGGTAATTTAAGATTTTTGTAATTTTCAATACCGTTGCCGCTGTCTATTGTATATTCCTGAAGCTCGTCGAAGGTCATTCCGGAGATTTCACCGGTACCGTCCGTCATTTTATCAATTGTACTGTCGTGATTGAGAATCCACACTCCGTCCTTTGTAGTGTGAATGTCAAACTCAACTCCGTAAAATCCGTTTTCAATGGCTCCCTCAATTGCAGGGATTGTGTTTTCGGGATAAACAGAGGAAAAGCCTCTGTGTGCTATAAACTGCTGAGGCTCAGCGCCGTGGGAAGCAAGCACAAGCTTACTGCTTATCGGAGATTTTCCGAGATTTACGGCACTGAATACGGCAATAATAACTGCAATGATACCGAGGATTATTAATATTTTCTTTTTCATTTTGATTCTCCTTATGCACCAATTATAATAATTATAACTTTGTTTGTGCTGTTTTACAAGTTTTATTTATATAACTATTGTATTTTTTCTTCTTCTGTGATAAATTTAATTGCATATTTACAAAGGGTGATAATATGAAGGATTTTGAACTTAAGCTTACTAAGGTCGAAAATGTGGATTTTGTCAATAAGCTTCCTCCCAATACCAAAATTGAGTTACAGAATAAATACTCCTATAATGTAGGATATTCAAAGCTGAATACCTGTCAGGGTGAAATGCGAGTTGAAGTTTCCGATAAGAATTCTCCCGACCGCTTCCGCATTGTTGCTGTAATGAAAGGATATTTTATTATCAACGGTGAAATTCCGAAGGAGCAGTTGCACGTAAAAACCTTTGATGCGCTTTTTCCTCATCTTAAGGCTTTTATCGTGAGTCTGACGGCATCTGCAGGGATTCCTCCCGTGTATATTCCTTATGTGGACATATCAAACGAAAGCATTTACCGTGTGGAAATGCCCGGTAATCTCAGAAAGAAAGAGGAAGACGAATGAAAAAGAGGGATATATTTCTTATTATTCTGAGATGCGTGATTGCACTTACTTTGTTTGCTGTTGCAATTATATATTATGATGAGCTTTCAAATCTTGATGTACGTGCTCTTGCCGATGTTACAGATAAGCTTCCTGTACTGATAGCAATGATTCTTGCTGTTTATATTATTAAAGCACTTGTTTTTGTTGTTCCTGCATCCGTTGTGTACGTAGCTGTTGGTGCGATAATGAACCCCGTGCTTGCAGTATTCGTAAATCTTACGGGTATTTTCATTGAGGTAAGTGTTACGTATTTCCTCGGCCGTTTCCTCGGCAAGGATGCTGTTTATAAGCTGTTGTCAAAAAAGGAAACAGGAAGAAAGCTTCTTGCAAAGGATATTCAGAGCAAGGCATCTGTTCTTGTTTCAATCAGAGCAATTCCGGCTTTCCCGATTGATTTTGTAAGTCTGTTTTACGGTGCGTCGGGCTGTAAATATCTTAAATACGCCGTTCTTTCTGTGGCAGGCATTGCCTGGAGAGTAATTCTTTTTACGCTTCTCGGTGATGCAATATTCAAGTGGATTCCTCTTGATAAAATTATTCTGATAGCAATCTGCTGTATACCGGTAGGAGTTGTGTATTATCTTATTAAAAAGTTCAGAATAGAGCCCCGCAAGGCTAAGAATAATGAAGCAGACGGATGTGAATAATATGAAAATGACTGTTATCGGAGGCGGCGGCGTAAGATCAATGTTTCTTGCACGCTCTATTGCCTCAAGGGCTGATGCTCTCGGTATAAAAGAACTTGTCTTTATGGATAATGATGAGCAGAAGCTTGATATTTTTGGCAGAATGGCAAAGAAAATATCTGTACTTATAGCGCCTTCCTTGAAGTTTTCTTTGACGACCGATGTGTTTGAAGCTGTTAAGGATGCAGATTTTGTTATTACTACAATTCGTGTGGGCGGAGATTCAATGAGGGTAAGAGATGAAAGAATTGCTCTTAATCTCGGTGTTCTAGGGCAGGAAACCACGGGTGCTGCAGGCTTCAGCTTTGCTATGAGAAGTATTCCCGCTCTGCTTTCTTATTGCGAAATTATTAAAAAATTTGCAAAGCCCGATGTAAAGATGTTTAACTTTACGAATCCTGCAGGCCTTGTTTCTCAGGCATTGAGCGACAAGGGATATGACTTTACATATGGCATCTGCGATGCCCCCAGCGGAATGCTTCATTCCTTTGCGGAATTACTTGGTGTTTCCTCGGACAGGGTGTATGGCGATATATACGGACTCAATCATCTTTCGTTTTTTAACAGCATTACTCTTGACGGAAAAAACGTGCTTGATGAAATTATCTGTAATGACAGAGCCTATTCGGAAACCGATATGAGATATTTCAGTAAGGATATGCTTCTGGAAAGAAAATTCATTCCCAATGAATATCTTTACTATTTTTTCAGCCGTGAAAGGGCAGTTGCCAATATTCTGTCTGCTGAAAAGACAAGGGGAGAGCAGATTGAAGAAATCAATGCACTTATGATAGAAGAGCTGTCGCATGTAGATATTGATAATGATTTTGATACTGCGCTCGGAATTTTTGAAAAATATTACGGTATGCGCGAAAACTCATATATGGCAAGTGAAACCGGTGTGCGTCGTCAGAAGCAATGGTATTTTGATCCGTTTGCTCCCGATGACGGCGGCTATGCCGGCGTTGCGCTTCGCTTTATTGATATAATCAACAGCGGAAAAGACGGTGAAATGATTTTTTGCACTAAGAATAAAGGTGCACTTCCCGGTCTTTTTGACGATGATATCGTAGAAATTACCTGCAACGTCAGCAAGGAGGCTGTTACTCCCAAGAAATTCTGCGAGGACAGCATTGATTCGTATGCTTTTGAATTGATAAGACGAATGAAGCACTATGAAAGAGAAGCTGCTGCTGCCATTCTTACTAAAGATAAAAAGAGAGCAGTTGAAGCACTTGCTCTGCATCCGCTCGTTGAATCATATTCAATTGCCTGCAAGCTGATGGACGAATACATAGAATTAAATAAGGATTATTCCGCAGGATGGTAAAAAAAGAAGCCGCAGTATTTGCTGACGCCACAAAGGCAGTAAATTAAAAACCATATCTGTATTATAAAGAAAAAGAGAGGTTTTTCCTCTCTTTTTTTGTATATATTCGATTATATAAAGGCGCACTTACTCACCACCTCGTCGTCACAAGTTCCGTTTCACTCGTTTCCGCATAACTGCGGAAACTCATTCACTTCACTGTTCCTCCTCTCCCCAAAAAGCCTATGTCTTTTCGGGGACCCCTTGTGTGGTGCAGTGCGCTCTCCGAGGGTAAAAAGCAAATAGCCCTCACAAGTGTGAGAGCGACACATTTGTTTATATAAATAAAAATATTAAATATCACATTTTTACCCAATAGGTTGCCTGCTATTTAGTTGAGATGTTGGCTATGTTGCTGAAACAGTCCTTTAAGAATCTCAGGGTTTTCAATAGTATATGTAAATGAAGGTAGGATGCCTTCCTCTACTTTTTTGTCCCAAGCGTTTCCATTGTAATTGATATTGATGTTTTTTGTATCATCCATCCATAACTCTGTGAAATCGTTGTTTATGTAAATTATATAATCATTATTGATTACGATTTTATGTTCAAAATCTCTGTCCTTGCTTCTGTCTTCTGATATGGGTTCTGTATTTATTTCAACCTTTTTAATTGTTTTCAATTCACTGTCCGGAGATTCAGTACTATAAAAATTATTATCACCGATATAGAACTTTAACTTGTCAACAGTTTGAAAAACAGTTTCATAGTCTTTTATGCTATCTATTCCATTTGTTGTTTTATCAGAAGAAAAAATACACAACAAACAAATAACTGTTATTATAGGCACTATGATGAAAAGAAACTTTATGCGTTTTTTCAATACAATCACATCTTTCCTTTTGAATATTTGTGTTATTATTCTTAATTATACTTATCTGTGCCAAACAAGTCAATATTTTGAAAGTGGTGTTATGTGTACTTGTTTAAGAACAACAATAATTTTATTGCTGTACTATATATCTGCCATCTTCAATTACCGCAATACAGAATTCTTCCACTAACGGATAACCTTTATATTTTAAATAAAAGTGGCAATTATCCCACGATTTTTCCGAAATATAATCATATATTTCCTTATTTAATTCTTGATTAGGAGCATTTTTTACACAATCTACAATTTTATTTACTTTTGTTTTGTCCGTAATATTATCACTATCGTAGGGACCTAAAGACATCCAAACTTCTTCAATTTCATTGTTATAAATATCAGGAAATTGAAAATCTTTTTTTATAAACAGTATATTTAATGAGGTGTCATCAGGCTGTTGAAAAATAAAATCATCACTTTCTCCGCAAAATGAAAAATAGGAATACGGCGGTAAAAAATCATGTATTGAATTATCCGAAATATATATCTTTTCTCTTAACACTCCCGAAACAAGATAATAAGGATACATATCCGTTTTTTCAATAACACCTGATTCTAAATAAATATCAGCTACGTAACCCCACTCAACATAAGAATCATTTCCATATAATATTCCGTCATGAAATCCTTCATCATCATGTGCAAAAGTGGCTTCATATATGGATGTACTCATTAAATATATAGCTGTAGTCAGTAATGATATTGATAAAGCGAAAACAATTGCAGTAATAACCAATAACCTTTTTGCAAAATTTCTTTGAGAAATCACTTTTTCAGTTTCTTGTACTACATCAACTAAATTATCTTCTGACTTCTGAGCAAAAGTTTCTTCAGGTATTTTTTCACCTAAAAGCAATTCGTTTACTGTTATACCTAATATATTGGCAAGTGGAACTAAAAGAGATGAGTCAGGCATTCCTTTGCCTGTTTCCCAACGTGAAACAGCTTTGTCTGTAACATTTAATTTTTCTGCAAGTTGAGCTTGGGTCAATTCTTTTTCTTTTCTAAGAGTGGAAATAAATGCTCCTGTCTTATTTTCATTCATTGGAATCGCCTCCTATGACAATGATTATACAGTATTTATTGTAATTTTTCACCCTATGAATCATAGAATCGGCATTATATAACTCAAAAAAATAAAAACTAACTAAGAAAGGACGGTGATCCCGCAATTTATCACCTTGAAGCCAAAGTCATAACCTATTGTGTTTGTTGTTCATCTTTTTCTAAATTGAATAAAAAAAACGGTACAACCCAAAAAGGGTTACACCGAATCTTTCAAAAAATCATCCTTATCGGGCGTGCTAATTAGCTGCGGCTTTGTTTGTTTTCTGAATTACAGAAGCTTTGCGGCTGCTTTGTCGATAAGAAGAACAGCGTCGGGATGATTTTTAAGAACAGAGGCGGGACACATAGGTGTTACCTCACCGTCAACTGTTGCCTTGATGGCGTCTGCCTTTGCTTCACCCGTGGCAATGAGAACAATTTTCTTTGCCTTCATAATGGAGTTTATTCCCATTGTAAGAGCATATCGGGGCATTGAATCGTCATCAAAGTAGATGCTGTTGGACTTGATTGTGCTGTCTGTAAGCTTTACCTTGAATGTTCCGTCAGAAAATGTATCGCTGGGTTCATTGAAGCCGATGTGGCCGTTGGTACCGATGCCGAGAAGCTGAATATCGATTCCGCCTGCTTCGTCTATCATAGCATCATAGCTTTTAGCGTGCTCTTCGGGATCCTTTGCGTTTCCGTCAGGAATATGTACGTTTTCTTCCTTTATGTTTACGCTGTTGAAGAGGTTTTCGTGCATGAATGTGTAATAGCTGTTTTTGTCATCACGGGGAAGGTCGCAGTATTCGTCAAGATTGAAGGTTCTGATGCTTTCAAAGCTGATTTCACCGTTATTGTATCGTCTTATAAGCTCATTGTAGGTTTTAACGGGTGATGCACCTGTTGCAAGACCTAAAATGCAATCGGGCTTGCTTTTGATGATATCGGTAAAAATGTCCGCACAGGCAACTGCAATTTCATCTGCTGTATCAAAAATTCTTACTTCCATAAAATGATCCCTCCGGGAAAATATTTTTACTCAATTATAATGTTTATTAATATCGTTGTCAATAATAAATAAATATAGAATTATGTTGAAAATGCTTGTAATTAATAAAACAGTATGTTAAAATTATAAAAAATTGTTAATTGCTCGGAGGCAGATTATGGCTGATAATATTTCATTCCGTTCTTCCATGAACGGCTTTAACAGAAACGACGTAATGGCTTACATTGATACCTTGCTTGCAGAGAAGTCAGAGCTTCAGATTAAGGTTGCTGCCATTGAAAAGGATATCGACAGTATAAAGGCAGCGTGTGAAGAGGAAATCAGTAATTCCAAAAATTCCGTTCTCAATTTTGCGGAAACGGTAGCAAAGCTTGAATCTGAGCTTGCAGAGTCAAAAACCGATAATGAAATTCTCAGGGCTGTTGTGGCACAGGCTAATGAAAAGGAGCTTCTTAAGAATTCTGAAATTGCCGCAGAGAAGGAGCTTCTCGGTGCGAAAGAAGCTCAGTATAAGTCTGAAATTGAACAGTATAGAACAGAAATTGAACAGTATAAAACAGAAATTGAGCAGGCTCGTCTTGAAATCGAACAGCTCAATGCTAAGGTTTTTGCTCTCGAAACAGAGAAGGAGGAAGCCGATAAGCAGGCAGATAAATGTGCCGAGTGTGATATCGCGAAGATTTACGAGGCAAGACTTGGTGCAGCAATGCTGGATGCCAAGCGTTTCTCCGAGATTCTCGTTAAAGAAGCAAACGACAAGGCCTCCGACCTGTTTGCTGATGCATTCTCATCCGCACATGCTACCTCTGTTAAGGCAGGTGCAATAGCTCAGAGCATCACCGATATCAGCAATCAGTTCAATGTTTCCTTTAAGGTTCTTCTTGATAATATGAAGGCACTCGGAAGTACTCTTGATTCGTTTAAGAATGACGTAAAGCTTACGGGTGAAAAGTTTGATTTTACTACTGAATTTGCAGCATTTTCAGGTGAAATTGCAGAAGAGGCTGCTCCCGTAAAGCCTGTTGAGGCTCCTGCAACAGAGGACATTATTCCCGCACTCAAGAGAAACGTCAATTTTGATGATGCCGATGAATTTGATTTCAGGGTTGACGTAAATGACTGAGTATTATGTAAGCACCTCAGAGCTTACTCTGATGATCGGAAGGCTTACGGCAGGGGATAAGGTTTATCTTTCCGGTGAGGTGTATACCGCAAGGGATGCAGCACACTCAAGGCTCTTGGGGCTTATCCGTGAAGAAAAAGCGCTTCCTTTCGAAATTTCAGGGGCCGTAATATATTTTGCGGGCCCGAGCCCCACGAAGGATAACGGTACTATAGGCAGCTTCGGCCCCACAACTGCATCCAGAATGGATGCCTTTTCCCCCGTTCTTCTTGACAGGGGACTTGTCGGTATGATCGGAAAGGGAAACAGAAGCTGTGAGGTGATTGATGCAATAATCCGTAATAAGGCTGTGTATTTCTGTGCAGGCGGCGGATTCGGAGCATTAATCAGCCGAAGCATTATTAAAATTGAGGAAATTGCTTTTCCCGAGCTCGGATGTGAAAGCATAAAAAGACTTACCGTCAGGAATATGCCTCTGACGGTAGGAATTGACTCCTCGGGAAATTCGATTTTTAACAGATAAAATACAGGTGAAAATATGTCAGAAGAAAGACTTCTTGAATTAAGAAGACAGATAATAAAAAAAGATTTTTCCCGTATGAATAATATGCAATTCAGGGCAGTGACCACAGTTAAGGGGCCGCTGCTTATTCTTGCAGGTGCGGGAAGCGGTAAAACAACTGTTCTTGTCAACAGAATAACAAATCTCATCAAGTACGGTAATGCATATAATTCCGGCAGGATTTACAGCTTTGCGGATAATCTTGAGGAGTTGTATGAAAAATACCTCGGCGGCGATGCATCCGTTTATGATGAAATAAAATCCTCGTTGAGTGTTGAAGCTCCCGAGCCCTGGCAGATTCTTGCAATTACGTTCACAAACAAGGCAGCTAATGAATTAAAGGAAAGGCTTGTCAATAATCTCGGTGACGCAGGTGACGAAATATGGGCAAGCACATTTCACTCTTGCTGTGTGCGTATGTTAAGAAAATTCTGTGACAGAATCGGCTTTTCGAATCATTTCACTATTTATGATACCGATGATTCAAAAAGACTTATGAAGGAATGTCAGAGGCAGCTCAATATTGACGAAAAGTATCTTTCGGCAAAGCAGATCCTAGGTGAGATCAGCCGTGCCAAGGATTGTCTTATTGATACGGAAGAATACTCCGAAAACGTCGGCTCGGATATGAGAAGAATTGATATTGCAAAGGCATACGTAAAGTATCAGCAGCTTCTCAGGGAAGCTGATGCGATGGACTTTGACGATATTATTTTCAATACCGTAAAGCTTCTGAAGAGTGACAGCGAAGTGCTTGATTATTACCGCAATCGCTTCAGATACATAATGGTTGACGAGTATCAGGACACCAACCACGCTCAGTATGTGCTTGTAAGTCTTCTTGCAGGCGGTCATAACAATCTCTGCGTTGTCGGTGATGATGACCAGAGTATTTACAGCTTCCGCGGAGCCACAATTGAGAATATTTTAAGCTTTGAAGAGCAGTTCGGTAATGCTCTCGTAATACGTCTTGAAGAAAATTACCGTTCCACTCAGACCATACTTGACGCCGCCAATGCTGTTATTGCTCATAATAAAGAGCGTAAAGGAAAGCAGCTCTGGACCTCTAACGGTACGGGTGAGAAGATTGTTCTCAAGGCTTGTAATGACGATATCGAAGAGGGCAACTTCGTCGCTAAAAGTATTATGGACAATTCCGTTGATAATTCAGTTCCCTTTTCAGACAACGCTGTCCTTTACAGAATGAATGCTCAGTCGAATATTATTGAGCGTGCTCTGGTAAAACAGGGAATTCCCTACAGAATTATAGGCGGTCACCGTTTCTATGACAGAAAGGAAATAAAGGATGCTCTTGCTTATCTTGCTGTGGTATCCAATCCTAATGACAATGTGCGTTTAAGACGAATCGTCAACGAGCCTAAAAGAGGTATCGGCGAAACCACGATGAATAATCTTTCCGAAATATCCTCCCGTTTAGGAGAGAGCGTATTTTCTCTTATGGAGCATTCTGACGAATATGCCGTTCTTTCAAAAAGCTCAAAGAAGCTGAAGCTCTTTGCAAGAATGATTACTGCTTTTTCGATGCTTCGTGAAAATAATACGCTTGCCGATCTGTTCCGTATTATTATGAATGAATCAGGATATATCGAATCTCTTGCAACGGATGAAAAGAAAGATGAGAGAATCGAAAACCTCAACGAACTTTATTCCACAATTGCCCGCTATGAAGAAGAAAACGGTGATGGGGCGACTCTTGAAGGATTCCTTGAAGAGGTTGCGCTGCTTTCTGATATCGATAATTATGATTCCGATCTTGATACCGTTACTCTTATGACTCTTCATTCTGCAAAGGGGCTTGAATTCCCCTATGTATATATTGTCGGCTTTGAAAACGGTGTTTTCCCGTCGATGCAGTCTATAAGTGAGCCTTCTCTTATGGAGGAGGAAAGAAGGCTTGCATACGTCGGAATTACCCGTGCAAAGAAAAAGCTTCATATAACGAGAGCATTGAGCCGTATGCAGTTCGGCAAAACAAATATGAATCCTCCCTCTAAGTTTATTTCGGAAATTCCCCTTGATCTTATTGACGATATAAGTGCTCCTCAGAGGAGTAATTATAATCGAGGAGGATTTCAGAGCTCAGGCTCATATTACGGCGGCGGTTATTCCTACGGCTCCGGAGGATATAATGAAGGCTCGGATTATTCCGACTATTCCTATTCTTCCAAGAAGAAATCCGGTATCGATTCTTTTAAGTCTACTCTTGTTTCTTCAGCTTCTTCTGTTAGTAATTCCGCAAAAGCTACGGTATCGGATAGCTTCAGTGTAGGTGATACTGTTCAGCACAGAAAATTCGGTACGGGACTTGTTGTTTCCTCAAAGCCTCTGGGTAATGATACCTTGCTTGAGGTTGCCTTTGATACCGTCGGCACAAAGAAGCTTATGCAGGGTATGGCAAATCTAAAAAAAATATGACCCTCCGGAAAACGGAGGATCATATTCTTACTTTGTTATATTATTGAATCTTATGTTGACAACCTCTTTTTCTTTTGAGAAGCGGTAAATACTCATTATAAGGCCGATGCCTATGTATATACACAGATTGGATGAACCGCCGGCGCTGAAAAACGGAAGGGTAATGCCGATAACAGGAAAAATCTTAAGGCACATACCTATGTTTATTATTATCTGAGAAGCAAACATTGCTGCAACACCATAGCACATAAGTGATGTTGCATTTTCCCGCGATTTTGCTCCTACCGATATAATCTTTATTATGACAGCAACAAGCACGGCAAGAGCAAGAATACATCCTATAAGTCCGAGTTCTTCACCGATTACCGTGAAAATCATATCGTTTTCACTTTCGGGTACGATTTCATTCTGAGTGTATGTGCCTTTGAAAAGCCCCTGACCGGTAAGACCGCCTGATGCAATAGCCTCAATGCCCTTGTTCTGCTGATACATGATGTCAGGATACCTTTCAGGGTAAATGAGGCCCAGGAAGCGTTCTTTCTGAGTGCTTGAGAAAAAGAAATACCATATAGCGGGAATTGCTGCACAAACGCCTGCAAAACCCAGTATAAAGTATCTCAGCTGAACTCCTGCAAGGAACAGCATTGTCACAAAAATTATCATAAATACAAGCGCGCTGCCGAGGTCACCGGTAAGAATAACAAGACCTATTGGGATCATACCGTGAATTACAAGTCCTGCCAGGTGGAAAATGCTTCTGATTTTGTCCTGAACCAGCTCAAGATGCATGGAAAACGTTATGATAAACCCGATTTTTACAAGCTCCGACGGCTGAAAGAAAAGACCTGTTGAGCCGAGAAGAATCCAGGTTTTTGCATCAGGTCTTTCTGCGGGACCGACTCCGACACCCGGAATAAATAGTGCAAGCATCATCAGTATACAGACGGCACCGATAAGCGGAAACATTTTTGATATAAATTTATAGTCTATAAATGATATTATTACAGCTCCGAGTGCACCGATACAGACAGCGAGAAGCATGGTACGTGCATCTCGGGACATAAAAGCCCCCTCCTCAATTCTGAGGGTTGTTGCGCTGTGAACCATCAGTATTCCGAAAAGGGATGCTGCAAGACTCAGAAATATTAAAAGAATATCTGTTTCAAAAAAAGCAGATTTAAGTAGCTTGATTATTTTAGACATTTTTTCAGCTCCGTCAATTAATATACATATTATAATAGTTAGAAAGAATTTTTTCAATAGAAATTTATTGTGGTGGATTATTATGAAAGAATATTTATCGTATTCCGAAAATGATACAATGAAAATAGCAGAAGAAATATGTGCATCTGTCCCATCCGGAACTGTTGTTGCCTTCTCGGGCGGTATGGGTATGGGGAAGACAGCCTTTGTAAGAGGTGCACTAAAGGCCTACGGAAATGATTCATTTGTGAGTTCACCCACATTTTCGCTTGTTCACGATTACGGCGGTAATCCTAAGGTGTATCATTTTGATATGTACCGTGTTGCTGATCTGGACGATTTGTATTCTACCGGATTTTTTGATTACCTTGATGATAACTCCGTTCTTTTTATTGAGTGGAGTGAAAATATTATTTCCGCCTTGCCTGAAAACACAGTATTTGTTGATATATCACAGGGTGAAAATGCAGAGGACAGAATAATTACAGTTACGGGAGGCGCCTTTTAATGATAATTCTCGGTGTTGATACGTCTGCGGTTGCTGCCGGTGCGGCGATAGTAAAGGACGGTAAGCTTATAAGTGAAGCATATCTGAATACAGGGCTTACACATTCTCAGACAATGCTGACTCTTATAGATTCTGCGCTTAATATGGCTGATATGTCAATTGATGACGTTGATGCCTTTGCTGTTTCCTCGGGACCTGGCTCTTTTACGGGAATCAGAATAGGTGTTTCTGCGATAAAGGGACTTTGTTTTGCAAAAAATAAACCCTGTTTTGCTGTTTCGACGCTTGAAGCACTTGCAAATTCTGCAGATATTGACGGATTTATTATCTGTCCCGTTATGGATGCCCGTTGTATGCAGGTTTATACTGCTCTTTTTGAAAAAACGGACGGAGAAATGAGAAGAATTGCAGAGGATGCACCGAAAACTCTTGCTGAATTGTCTGACGAGCTTCAGAAAAACGGCAAAAAAGTTCTTCTTATCGGCGACGGAGCTGACATTTCATATAAGTTTTTAGCCGAAAAAGGACTTGATGTACGAAAATTTTCTGAAATTTTTAAATTTCAGCACGCTTCGGGAGTTGCAATTACTGCTTACAGAAACTATAATAGAGGAGAAGAAGCAGTTTCGGCGGACAATCTTGTTCCGTCATATCTTCGTCTTTCTCAGGCTGAAAGAGAATTAAAAAAATCAGGAGATGCAAAAAATGATAGCATTAAGCAGTGACCACGCAGGCTTTCCTCTCAAGGAGGCCATAAAGGAATATTTTATTGAAAATAACATTGAGTTTGAGGATTGCGGTGCATACAGCACCGATAGTGTAGATTACCCTTATCAGGCAAAAAAGGCTTGTGACTTGGTTGTTGCAGGAAAGTGCGATAAGGCAATTCTCTGCTGCGGTACCGGTATCGGCATTTCTATGGCTGCAAATAAGGTAAAAGGCATCAGGGCTGCCTGTTGTTCAGATTATTTCAGCGCGAAATACACAAGACTTCACAATGATGCTAATGCTCTTTGCCTCGGTGCAAGAGTAATCGGTGTCGGTGCGGCTCTTGAGCTTGTTGACGTGTTTATCAATACTGAGTTTGAAGGCGGAAGACATCAGAGACGTGTTGACCAGATAACAGAAATTGAAAATATGTGATTTTTTCTGAAAGGAAGTATATAGATATGGCAAACGTTACCGTTACTAATCATCCTCTTATTCAGCATAAGGTATCAATTATCAGAGACAAGAATACCCCCTCAAAGGACTTCAGGGCAATTATCGGCGAAATTGCAATGCTCATGTGTTATGAGGCAACAAGAGATCTTGAACTTACCGAGGTTGAAGTTGAAACCCCCGTTGCTGTTGCAAAGGTAAAGAAGCTTTCAGGTAAAAAGCTTGCAGTTGTGCCGATTCTCCGTGCAGGTCTTGGTATGGTTGACGGCATTACTGCTCTTATTCCTTCCGCAAGAATCGGACATATCGGTCTTTACAGAGACCCCGAAACACTTATGCCCGTTGAATATTACTGTAAGCTTCCTTCTGATATAGAAGAAAGAGACGTAATTGTTGTTGACCCTATGTGTGCAACCGGCGGCAGTGCAATTGATGCTATTTCTCTTATCAAGAAGAGAGGTCCCAAGCATATAAAATTTGTCTGTACGATTGCAGCACCCGAAGGAATAAAGGCTCTCACAGAGGCTCATCCTGATGTAGATATTTTCTGTGCGGCCCTTGACGAGTGTCTTAATGACCACGGTTATATAGTTCCAGGACTTGGGGACGCAGGCGACAGAATTTTTGGTACTAAATAAAAAATGACGGGCTGATTAGTCTCGGGTGCTAAAGGACAGTTTAATAAAATTCAGCCTCGGCAGGGAGTTTCCTTGCCGAGGCTGAATTTATGTCTATTGTTCAAAATATTTAACTGTTGGTTAAACCGTTATTGCCTATGCTTCGCTTGTAAATGCTCGGATTTATGATACAATATGATCAGAAACGGGCCTGTTTATTTTACTTACAAGGAGAATCATAATGGAACTGAACATTGGAATGAATATTAAACGTTTGCGCCTTGCTAAAGGATTGACGCAGGAGCAACTTGCGGAGCTTTTGACTATCTCAACGGCAGCAGTAAGTAAATGGGAAGCCAA
>JAZSIM010000077.1:0-18506 GCA_045533835.1 Acutalibacteraceae bacterium | reverse complement strand
GCGGCAGGGGAGGTTTTATCCCTCCCGCTAAAGGGAATTTGTTATTTTTGTGTTGTTTTTGTTGTGGAAATGTATCATTAAAAAATTTTATACTTGTTATCGAAAATTTCTATTGAACATATTTGCACATTTCTGTCTTTTTTGTTGCAAATTATGAAAACGGGTGCTATATTTAATATGTATATGTGTTTATATATATAAAAATCGGGGGAGGTCAGTCCGATATTATGTATAAACTGACATATCCAAACGGAAAAATAAAAATGTCCCGTGTTCTCGGGACAGGGGGCAGATCCCCCGAAACAACGGGACAAAATCCCGAAAAATCTTAAAGGAGATGATTTTCAAAATGGGTAAAACTAACTTAAAAAAGGCATTATCCGTTTTCCTTTCCGTTCTTATGATTCTCTCATGTTGGGTGTGGGTTGCACCCCATGACCATACACACATCGAAGCTAACGCTGCCTTAAGCAGTGTTAAGATTTCGGTACCTGACACGATTTATCTTGAGCCTAAAACCGGCACATCAACAGTCGGTCAGTATTACACAAACAACAATAGCGATGGTACTGCAAGCGCAACAACCGGCACGACTGCAACAATTCACGGTGCAGACGGCTTTACGGTTACGGTTCGTTCGGCAAAGCCCGATGCAAGCGGCAATTTCACAGACTGGACAGACGGTACGTATTCAAATGGTGTCGTTAAGCTTGGTGCAGGTCTCAATGCTACTGAAACTGCCCTTGTTGAATGGGAATTCAGCCGTACTGTAAATGGTAAAACAGAGACACACTATGCATATTCAGTTGCTTATGCTCCTTACTATCAGCCTGTTGGTGCTTCTGCTGAAGTTTCTTCCGGCCGAAG
Organism: Acutalibacteraceae bacterium; assembly: GCA_045533835.1. GTDB lineage: Bacteria > Bacillota > Clostridia > Oscillospirales > Acutalibacteraceae > RUG806. Next base: position 17,639 of record JAZSIM010000077.1, on the reverse strand, counting down.
TGGCGACAGAGAAGCATGGGCAGGTTCCATTGCTTGGATATCCGGTGTGCATAGCTATACAGCAGTTACATCCGGTACGGCATATTATCCCCGTATTGATAACTTTATACCTATGCTCGGTTTAATAAAAACCCCTAACAATAATCAGCCCGAACCTGAGTGGATTCAGAGCAGTGCGAGTGCACCGCAGGCAACAATAAATTATGTTCGTTTTGATGGTGGTGGAGGTGCTAGTATAGACTACCATTCATATTCCAGAGTAGTAGGTCATACAGCTAACATTCTGGTTGATTCAAGCCGTTACAATAATCTTAATCAGATTCCCAATCTCAAAATAGGTTACCTTGTAACAGACTATGACAAGGATGACAGTGCTGATTGGTATATCAACGATACAACAGGTGCTACTGATAACAACAGAGGTACGGGAAACGATACCAGAAATAGTGAAGGAACAAGTAACGGTGTTTACAATGACAGGCCTGGAACAGAAATAGCTGTAGGTACCGGAGTAAGTGTCGGAACTAAGTATCACGGAACCTGGAACAGAACAGTTGCTGCCGGTGAAGCTCGCCTCAAGTTTGCAACTAAAGCCCGTGAATCAGAGGCTGTGATTAAAACATCAGCAGCTAACTACCTTTTCCTTTCTTTGAATGTTGCTACTGTCAATAAGTCTACCCTTCGTTCCACTCTTTACAATGAAACATCACTTGTAAAAGAGAACTACACAGGTGCAACTTGGGCTAACTATCAGGCAGAAGTAAGAAAAGCTGCTTATAATCTCGGTAATCCCACAAGCAATTCAACAAGTGCAGCTGATATTTCCGGCAAAAAGGCTGCGCTTAATACAATGGCATATTTTGACCTTGTCGGCGGTTCTAATGCAGGTGATACACCTGCTGACGGTGTTGAATTCACAATCGGTGCAGCTGATTATGTTCCCTTCACGAATGATACACTTAAGAACACATACAACTTCAAGGCTGAGAAAACAGGTTACGATTTCCTTGGTTGGTCAACAAACAAGGATGACGAAACTGCTCCTGAAACCGTAAACGTAAGTCATAATGATACTCTTTATGCTATTTACGAGATTAAATATTTCAATGTAACATTTAGGTGCTATGACGGCAGACCTGATGTTGTAAAGTCTTATCCTTACGGCACTCCTGCTGCAACAGTTCTTGCTGATGCTCCCGCAAACTCAGAAGCTGTTAAAACTGCTACTACTCATACGATTTATAACGGCTGGGACGGCGGCGATGACGGCAACGGTGGTATTGTTCCCGTTTCCAACGTTACAGGAAATGCCACATATTATGAAACTATCACAGCGTCCGGAAATCACGTAAGTACACCTGTAACCGGAACTCCTGCAAGCTGTACCGCTCCCGGTTTAACTGACGGTGAGAAGTGCTCTGTTTGTGGATATGTTCTTAAAGCACAGGAAGAAATTCCTATGCTTGAACACGATTATGAGGGTGTTACCACAAAGCCCACCTGTGATGCCGAAGGTTACACAACTTATACTTGTACTGCCTGCGGTGACAGTTATGTTGCAGACAAGGTTTCTGCAACGGGACACAGCTGGAATGATGGTGTTGTAACAACTCCTGCAACCTGTACAACTGACGGTGTAATGACATTTACCTGTCAGAACGACAGTACTCATACCAAAACAGAAACAATTGCTGCACTCAACCACGATTATGTTGAAACTGTAACTCCTCCCACTTGTACATCAAAGGGTTACACAACTTATGATTGTTCACGTTGCGATTCTGTTTACATAGCAGATGAAACAGCTCTTGCTCCTCATACAGAGGCTACAAGAGAAGAAAACCGCGTTGAAGCAACTTGCGAAACAGACGGTTCTTATGACCTTGTAACATACTGCTCCGTATGTAATTATGTTATTAATACAGAACCTAAAACAATTGAGGCAACAGGTCACGATTATAACGACGGTGTTGTAACAACTCCTGCTACCTGTATCACAGACGGTGTAATGACATACACCTGTACAAATACATCAAACGGCACTCCTTGCGGACATTCCTATACAGAAGCTATAACCGCACAGGGCCATGAGCTTGTACTGGTTGAGGAAAAGCCCGCAACATGTCTTGCAGACGGTAATGATGCATATCTGTATTGTGATACCTGCGGCGAGTTCTTCAGCACTACTGCAACTGCGTTTGACGTAGGTAAGACCACAAATGATTATATCATTGCTAAGGGCGAAGCATACCACAACTTTGGCGACCCCGTTGTAGTTGATCCTACATGTACAACAGCCGGTTCTTCAACTATCACATGTTCAATCTGTACGGAAGGCAGAACAACTCCTATTGTTAAAACAGGTCACTCTTTCACAGCACAGGTGCTCACAGAGGCTTACCTCAAGACTCCGGCAAACTGTGTGGATGCAGCTGTTTACTACTTTGCTTGTGCAAATGAAAACTGTGACGTTGAAAACGTTATTGACGAAACAAAGACATACATTTCCGGTGGTCCTCTCGGTCACAATTATGAGGCAGATGTAACACCTCCCACATGTACTGCAAACGGTTATACAACACATACATGCTCACGTTGTGGTGATTCATACACAGACAACACAACAGATATGCTTGAGCATACCCTCGGCGAGTACATTGTTGATACAGAAGCAACATGTACAACAACCGGTTCACAGCATAAGGAATGTATATACTGCGACCATAAGACAGAAGCTGAAACAATCCCCGCAAAGGGTCACGCTTACACAGTTAAGGGCGAAACAGTAGCTCCCCAGTGTGAAGCTCAGGGTTACACAGTATACGCTTGTGCTAACAACTGCGGAACAACAGAAAACCGTGACTTTGTTCCCGCAACAGGCCACAATATGAAGGAAACAACTGCTCAGGTAGATGCAACCTGTACAGCTACAGGTACAACTGCAATTCTTACCTGTGAAAACGGCTGCGGAACAACATCAGGCGGCGTTGAAATCCCTGCAAAGGGTCACGCTTACACAGTTAAGGGCGAAACAGTAGCTCCTAAGTGTGAAGCTCAGGGCTACACAGTTTACACCTGCGCAAACGGCTGCGGAACTTCAATAAACAGTGATATCGTTCCTGCAACAGGCCACAGCATGAAGGAAACAACTGCTCAGGTAAACGCCACCTGTACAGTTCCCGGTAAGACAGCAATTCTTACCTGTGAAAACGGCTGCGGAAAGACCGAAGGCGGCGAGGTTATCCCCGCAACAGGTCATACTGAAACAACACTTGCTGCTGTAGATGCAACTTGTACTCAGACCGGTCTTACAGAAGGTAAGCAGTGCACAGTTTGTAACGTTGTAACAGTTCCTCAGGAAACTGTTGATGCACTCGGTCATGATTATGTTGCATCTGTAACAGCTCCCACTTGTCTTGATGCAGGTTATACAACTCACACCTGTTCAAGATGCGGTGATTCTTATACAGACACATTCGTACCTAAACTCGGTCACAATTATGACCTTACTAAGGGTACAGATAATGAGAACGGTACACATACAGTAGCTTGTACAAGATGTGCTGAGGGCACAACCGGTCACACCAAGGATGTGAACTGTTCTTACGCTGACATTACAACTCTTCCCACTTGTACAAACAAGGGTTATGTAACTCATACATGTACCATCTGCGGATATCATTTCGATGATACCTACACGGATGCTAACGGTCACGTAATGGGTGCTTGGGTAAAGAATAATGACGGCACTCATACAAGAGCATGTACGGAATGTACAAATGAACCCGACAGAACAGAAACCGCTGATTGTACTTACGGCGACTGGTCTGTAACAGAGCCTGCAAAGTGCGAGGTTAAGGGTACAAAGGCTCACACCTGTACAGCTTGCGGTTACGTTGAAACAGCAGACGTTGACCCCATCGGCCACGCATGGAATGAAGGCGTGGTAACAAAGGATTCCACATGTACAGACCTTGGTACAATGACTTACACATGTACAAATGATGCAAGCCATACAAAGACCGAAGACATCGCAATGAAGGCTCATACATATGCAGAAGCAGATTGTAATAAGCCTGCAACATGTACTGTCTGCGGTAACGAATCCGGCACAGCAATCGGTCACGATTACTCAGTTTTCGTTCAAACTGTAGATTATACCTGTGAAGATGATGGTTATACAGTTTACAAGTGCGTACGCTGTGAAGAAACCGAAAACAGAGATATTACACCTGCAGCTCACAGATATGAAGCTGAATATACTGTTGATGTTCAGGCTGCCTGCGGTATAGAAGGCTCCAAGTCCAGACATTGTACTGAATGTGAAGAAACAACTGATGTAACAGTTATCCCTGCAAGAGAGCATAAGCTTGTTGATACAACAGTAGCAACAGAAGAAACCTGTATGACAGCAGGTGTAATGAATCAGAAGTGTGCTTATGAAACCGCAACTGATGAATATGCTGCTTGTACTCATACAGCAACAAGAGAAATTCCCGTAGATACAACAAAGCATACCTACGAAACAGAATATACTGTAGATAAGAAGGCTTCCTGTACAGAAACAGGTACAAAGTCACTCCATTGTCAGTATTGTGATGCTGTTCAGCCCGGCTCCGCTGTTGTTATCGAAACAAGAGAGCATACATTTGAGGATGTTGACGTAGCTAAAGATGCAACTTGTAGCGCAACCGGTATCATGAACACAATCTGTACAAACGAGGAAACAGATACTCATAAGGCTTGCTCCGATACGTCCACAAGAGTTATCCCCGTTGATGCAGATGCTCATAAGGCAGAAGCTGATTACACAGTAATGCAGAAGGCAACCTGTGAAGCAGATGGTTACAAGGCAATCCTTTGCGAATACTGTAATGCAGAGCTTGAGACAGAAGCAATCGCAAAGAGAGAACACGTTTATGCAGATAACGGTGTTCAGACAGCAGCAACTTGCGTTGATACCGGCGTTATGTACACAATCTGTACAAATACAGAAACAGCTACACACGCAGCTTGTGCACACGAATCCACAAGAGTTATCCCCGTTGATCCCGATGCTCATGAGGAAGAAGCTAACTTTACTGTAATTGAGAAGGCAACCTGTGATGAAGACGGTTATCAGGCAATTCTTTGCGAATACTGTGATGCAGAACTCCGCACCGAAACAATCGTAAAGAGAGCACACGTTTACAGAGATAACGGTGTTCAGACAGCAGCTACATGTATAGCTACCGGCATTATGAACACAATCTGTACAAATGTAGAAACTGCTACACACGCAGCTTGTGTACACACATCCACAAGAGTTATCGAGATTGATCCTGATGCTCATAAGGAAGAAGCAGAATACATTCAGACAAAGGCTCCCACATGCTCCGCAGTCGGTGAAGAAAAGCTTTACTGTGAATACTGCGATGAAGTTCTCGATACAAGAGATGTAGCAATCGTAGAAGATGCTCATAAGGCAGAGGATGAATACATCCAGACAAAGGCTCCCACATGCTCCGCAGTAGGTGAAGAAAAGCTCTACTGTGAATACTGTGATGCTGTTCTTAATACAAGAGAAGTAGCAATCGTAGCAGATGCACATAAGGCAGAAACCTTCTATACAGTAAAGCAGAAGGCAACCTGCGAAGCAGACGGCTACAAGGCTATCCTTTGCGAATACTGTGATGCAGAGCTCGAGACAGAAGCAATCGCAAAGAGAGAACACGTTTATGCTGATAACGGTGTTCAGACAGCAGCTACATGTATAGATAAGGGTGTTATGAACACAATCTGCCAGAATGCAGAAACAGATACACACGCTGCTTGCACACACGAATCCACAAGAGAAATCCCCGTTGATGCAAATGCTCACAGCTGGGAAACAACATACACAGTTGATACTAAGGCTTCTTGTGAGGCTGCAGGTTCAAAGTCCTCTCACTGTGCACTCTGCGATACAATCAACGCAGAATCCGTAACAGAAATTGCACAGAGAGAACACAACCTTGTTGATACAACAGTTATCACAGAGTCAACATGTAATACTTACGGCACAATGGGTCAGAAGTGTGACCACGTTGCTTCCGAGGAATATGAAGCTTGTGTATACACAACATCAAGAGCTCTTACAGCACTTGATCCCGATAAGCACGAAAACGTTGTAACTGATGAAGCAGTAGCTCCCGATTGTGATGATACCGGTCTTACAGAAGGCTCACACTGTGAAGCTTGCGGTGTAACTGTTGTAGCTCAGACAGTAGTTCCTGCAACAGGTCATACAGAAGTGATTGACGCAGCTGTTGCACCTAAGTGTAATGCAACAGGTCTTACAGAAGGTAAGCACTGCTCAGTATGTAACGAAGTTCTTAAGGCTCAGGAAACTGTTCCTATGTCTGACCACAACACAGAAGTTATCCCCGCTGTTGCTGCAACATGTACTGCAACAGGTCTTACTGAGGGTGCGAAGTGTAAGGATTGCGGTACAATCACAGTTGAGCAGACAGTAACCGATAAGGTTCCTCATACAGAAGCAATCAATGCAGCTGTTGCTCCCAAGTGTGAAGAAACAGGTCTTACAGAGGGTAAGTACTGCTCAGTATGTAACGAGGTTCTCAAGGCTCAGGAAACTGTTCCCGCAACAGGTCACGACTGGGATAAGACAAAGTCTGAATCCAACCTTACCCGTCCCACAGCAACCGAAAAGGGTTACTACACATTTACATGTAAGAACGATGCAAGCCATACAATGAAGGAATACGTTGTACGTGCTGACTACTCAAGCTACGACAAGGTAATTGATGCTGTCAATAAGCTTATGCAGGAAGACATTCCCGCAGAGGATAAGGCAAAGCTTCAGGAAATCCTTGACAACCGTCTCAGCGAAGGTCTTCTTGACAGCGAGCAGGCAGAGCTTGACGAAGCTGTAGAAAAGATTACTGAAATCATTACAGAGGTATATCCCGACTCCGGCTTCATCCTTGAAATCAGAGGAGCAACAAAGCACTATGCCGGTACAGTTCTCAACCTCAAGGCTGTTAAGGTTAACGAAACAGTAAGCATAGATGCTACAAACGTACAGTGGACATCTTCCGATGATTCGGTAGTATTCTTCTCCAACGGTAAGCTTATCGCTATCGGCGCAGGTACGGTTACACTTACTGCTACAAGCGGACTTCTTACAGCTACGAAGACAATCACCATAGTTGAAGGCGGCAACGTAAGAAAGGTCAACTTCACACCTATGGCAAATATGCACTTTATTGTTGAAGACTACTTCGCAGTATTCAACGGTGCAAACATGAACTGGTCCGATGACTACGAAATCCGTTTCAGAGTTTATACCTACTCCTCATTCGCATTCGAAACATACATCGTTTACATCAACGGTGTTGAGGCAGTGCCCGATGAAGACGGTTACTACGCAGTACCTGCAAATGCAGGCGAGGTCAAGGTCACAATCTCCGGTGCAGTTTATGACGATAACGGAGAGGGCTCCGGCGGAACAGGCAAGTTCAATTTCTGGGAGTGGCTCATTAACCTCTTCAGAAAGATCATCCAGTTCTTCAAGGATCTTTTCGGCGTAGCATAAGTCTATAACAAAAAATTCCTTCCCGAGAAATCGGGAAGGATATTTTTTTGCGCTTTGCTTGACATAGAATCGCTACTATATTAGAATAATTATATATTACTTTTTTATGGAGTATTATTATGAAATATGCACTTGTAGGCTGCGGCAGGGTTGCTCCCAGCCATATTAATGCCGCAGTAAAAAACGGCTTTGAGATTCTTGCTGTATGTGATATCGATAACGGACATATTGACGATATGTTCAGCCGTGCTGTTCAGATTGATTGTGAAAAAATAAGAAGATATTCCGATTACCGTGAAATGTATGAAAGAGAAGCTCCTGAGCTTGTCAGCATCGCACTTCCCAGCGGTCTTCATGCCGATGCAGCAATTGAGGCAATAAAAAGAGGAATAAACGTTATCATTGAGAAGCCTATGGCTATGAGTATAAAGGATGCGGATGAAATTATCCGTCTTGCGAAGGAGCATAACGTAAAGGTTTCTGCCTGTCATCAGAACCGCTTCAATATTGCGGTTCAGGAGATGCGTGCGGCTCTTGAGAGCGGAAGATTCGGCAGGCTTTCCAATGCTGCTATTACTGTCCGCTGGTCAAGAGGTGAGAGCTATTATTCTCAGGCTGACTGGCGCGGAAAATTTGAGAGTGACGGCGGTACACTTATGAATCAGTGTATCCACGGTATTGATCTTTTAAGGTGGATGTGCGGAGACAAGCTGAAGCGTGTCTACGGTGCCACAAGGCGTCAGCACCATCCTTATATTGAGGCAGAGGACGTGGGAACTGCCGTGTTTGAATTTGAAAACGGTGTAATTGCCACCGTTGAGGGTACAGTAAATGTTGCAGGCTTCGATATGGAGGAGCATCTGACCCTTTTAGGTGAAGAGGGTGCCGTGAAGCTTGGCGGTACAAGTGCAAATACCATTGAAATATGGAAGTTTCTTGACAATCCCGAAGACGCCAAGGACGGCTTTCACGAAAAAACGCTGAACGTATACGGAAACGGCCACGCCAGCCTTTTTGAGGACGTTGCCCTTGCAATAAAAGAGGACAGACAGCCGTATGTTGATGCCGAAGCGGGCAAGCGTGCCCTTGAAGCGGTGCTTGCAATTTACAAATCTGCCTATACGGGTGTCCCCGTAGAGCTGCCTCTGACGGATGCGGCAGGAATAGATTTTAAGGATATGTTTGAAAGATGATAAAAGCAGTTGTATTTGATCTTGATCACACTCTTTTTGATCGTCACGGAACACTTATGAGTCTTGTTCCGAAGCTCAGGGAGGAGTTTTCCGTAAACGAAAATCTGAGTGATGCCGAAATCGGTGAAATATGGTGTTATGCAGATGACCATTTTGTTTATTACGGCTGGGAGCGGATTCTTGCTTATCTCTCCGAAAAAGGTGTCTTTAATGCAGTACCGTCTTTTTCCGATTACAGCGCATTTATTTATAAGCATTTTGCAGTAACTGCAGTTCCTTTTCCCGGAACAATACCGATGCTCGAGCGTCTTCACGGAATGGGGCTGAAAACCGGACTTATAACAAACGGAAATCATGCTTTGCAGTATGCAAAAATCGGAATTCTTGGTCTTGAACCTCATTTTGACGAGATAATTGCAACGGGGGATTACGGTATACATAAGCCCGACAGAGCAATTTTTGATGTAATGCGAGAAAAAATGGGCTTCTCCCCTGAAGAAATAGTATACGTAGGGGACAATCCCGTAAATGACATAGAAGGGGCACGGAGCGCCGGATGGAAAACCGTATGGATGAAATCCACGGGCTGGTGGAAGGATGGAATTGCCCCTGCAGATCGTGAAGTTAATACGGTAAATGAAGTAATTAGTGTAATTTTGAGTATGGAGGAATAAATTATGGAACAGTTGTATACACGTTGGGGCAGAGAGCTGAACAGAGAAATGCCCTTATCCGAATATCCCCGCCCTCAGATGGTAAGAAATTCTTACGTCTGCCTTAACGGTATCTGGGAATATGCAATTTACCCCACGGGAAGAACCTTCGAGGGCTATGAGGGGGATATTGTTGTGCCCTTCAGCCCCGAGAGTCTTTTAAGCGGTGTCGGCAGAAATGTCACACCCGAGGATACACTTTATTACAGAAAGAAATTCTCCTTTACGAAGACAGGGGACAGAGTTCTTCTTCATTTCGGTGCTGTTGACTATAAGTGTGAGGTAAGCGTAAACGGTACCTGCTTCGGCACTCATACGGGCGGTTATTTCCCCTTTGAAATCGATATCACAAGAGCTCTCGTTGACGGCGAAAACGAAATTACCCTTAAGGTAACAGATCCCTCCGAGATGGGTTCTCAGGCATCAGGCAAGCAGACCTCTAAGAGAGGCAATATATGGTACACACCTCAGTCAGGTATATGGCAGACCGTATGGCTTGAAGAGGTCTCCGAAAATTATATCAAGTCCCTTAAAATCACTCCCGATATTGACAGCGATACCTTAAAGGTTGAAATTGATTCTGTCGGCAATATCGGTGATGTGACCGTAATTGCCCTTGACGGTGAAAGGGTGCTTTGCTCAGCCTCCACGACTGCCGGCTCCGCTGTGCTTAAAATAGCAGATTATGAAAAGTGGACTCCCGAAAACCCCAAGCTTTACGACCTTGTTGTGAAGAGTTCTGATGATGAGGTAAAGAGCTATTTCGGTATGAGAAAGTTCGGTATCGGCAAGGATAAGGACGGCTTTACTCGCCTTATGCTCAATAATGAGCCCTATTTCCAGAACGGTCTTCTTGACCAGGGCTACTGGAGTGACGGTATGTACACCGCCCCCTCAGATGAGGCACTTATTTACGACATTCAGACCATGAAGGATATGGGCTTCAATATGCTCAGAAAGCATATTAAAATTGAGCCTCTTCGTTGGTACTATCATTGCGACAGACTCGGAATGCTTGTATGGCAGGATATGATTAACGGCGGTGATGTTTACTATCAGGCTGCTACCACAATTCTCCCTGCCTTCGCACTTGCAACAGGTCTTAAAAAGACACTCGGTGTCAAGGATACAAAGGAAAATTATAAGCTTTTCTCCCGTCTTGATGAGAAGGGCAGAGATGAATATTACGTTGACGCAGAAAGAATGATAAACTGTCTTTATAATACAGTTTCCATCTGCCTCTGGGTACCCTTCAATGAAGGCTGGGGACAGTTTGACTCCGTGAAGGCAGCTGAATTCTTCCGTGAAAAGGATCCCACCAGAGTAATTGACCACGCTTCGGGCTGGCACGACCAAGGAGCCGGTGATGTAAACAGCTTCCACATCTATTTTACTCCCTTCATTTTCCCCAAATACGGCAAAAATGACGACAGAGCAATATGTCTTACGGAGTTCGGCGGTTATTCAATGTCAATTGACGGTCACCGCTTCAACACCGATAAGACCTTCGGCTACAGAATCTATAATTCCAAGGATGCCCTCGAAAAGGCACTTCATACTCTTTATATCAAGCGTCTTAAGCCCCTTATTGCAAAGAAGGGTCTTTCAGCCCTTGTTTATACTGAGGTAAGTGACGTTGAGGACGAAACAAACGGCCTTCTTACCTATGACAGAGAAATTGTCAAGGTAGACGTTGATTTTATGAAGAACATCAATGATCAGATGAAATTATAAATCATAATTTAGCGAGAGAGATGCGAGTACGGTAGGGGCGGGGTTTCCCCGCCCGTTCAAAAGGGTTGTTATTTTTTGCAAACGAAAGTTACAAAATTTATGTAACGGGAGGGGTGACCCCTCCCCTACGATGCGCACGGCAAATTATGCCGTTAAATTATGATTTATCGGAGGAAATATGTTAACAATAGAAAAGGCAAAAGAATTACTCAGTACAACCACAACCGAAGAGCATCTTTTTCTTCACGCAAAAAACGTGTCTGCGGCAATGGGCGGTATGGCAGAATTTTTCGGTGAGGATAAAAGCCATTGGGAGGCTCTCGGATATCTTCACGACTACGATTATGAGCAGTACCCCGAAGAGCACCTTCAGCATACTGATGCTCCCTTAAAAGAGGCAGGTCTTACCGATGAAGAAATAAGGGTTATCCTCTCTCACGGCTTCGGTCACTGCAATGATGTTGAGCCCGTTAATAATGCGGAAAAATCCCTTTATACCGTTGACGAGCTTACGGGTATTATTCAGGCAGCCGCACGAATGCGACCTATGGGCATTACCGATATGGAAATCGGAAGTTTTATGAAGAAGTTCAAGGATAAGAAATTTGCCGCAAAGTGCGACAGAGAGATTATTAAAAAGGGCTGCGAAATGCTCGGTCTTGAAGTAAAGCAGGTAGCAGAAATCTGCATTGAGGCTATGAAGAAATACGCCGACGAATTAGGCCTCGGCGTAAAAGAAGCATAATAAATCGGGGTGTATCAGCAGATACATCCCGATAAGTTTATCTTAATGGTGTGCATTTTTCGCAGACTTTCCATATATCATTTTCTTTATGACAGGTTACCTCAAAAGAATTTTTATTAACCAAAAAACCGAAGGTGACTGTCTGTGTGAATGTGTCACTTCCGCTATGGAAATGTGTATGATTAGAATACTTGTTTAATCTGATTGCAGCTTCATCAACATTTAACTCATTAAAAGTCTCGCTTTCAATGAAATAATTGTAAGCAATTTTATATTCTTCTGTTTTCTTGCTTGCAGATAAGGCAACCTGAATAAGTCCTATAAAAATAATAAAGCACGCAAAAACTACAGCCAATATTTTTATGATTTTTGTCAATTGTTGTTTTCTTGATACAGGTTTAAATGCATTGTGAAGCTGTTTGGTTTTATATTCTTCGATAGAATTTTCATCAAGTACGACAGTATTTGCAATATGGTCTCCGATTGTATTTTCGGTTATAAGAAGTATTATGCCATCAATAAAAAGTATAAGGAAAAATATGTTTCGCAGGAAGAGTTTTTTCGGGGACGGCTGCTGTAAGGAATCTTTATCAAAAATATATAGTCCCATAATTCGTTTTCCGGGACTTCGACCTTTGAAGAGAATATCCCTGATTATAAACACAGTACCGGCTAAAAGAAAGAGTAAGAAACATAGCAGGACTACTAAGAGAGATGTTTTTTCATATAGTGATGCTAAATGTAATAAAAGAGAAAAAATAAGAAAAAAAGGAAGCAGCGTTATATTCCAGTCTATAATAAAGGCTAACAGTCTTTTTATGAAAACACTCATCGCAATCCCTCCTTTATTATTATAACATAAGGAAATTATTTATGAAACAAAATTTTTTGCGGATGATTATATTTTTGAAAAATGATTTGCTTGACTGCCTCCAGAAATTATTGTAAAATGTGATTATCCGCTCGTGGCGCAGCTGGATAACGCAGCAGATTCCGATTCTGAAGAACGGGGGTTCGAATCCCTTCGAGCGGGCCAAAAAAAAGACATCGCTTATGCGGTGTCTTTTTTTATCCAAGCCGACAGGCTTGGTATATCATCACACCTTCAGGTGTGTATTCTGTCGGCTTGATGATATACAAGGCTACGCCTTGATTGTGTGCCTTGACGGCTGGGTGAAGTTGTCCTTCAGACAAACGGGATTGACATCTGCACCCGATTGTAATTTCGGATTATGTGTGATATAATCAGTTCGATAAACTTGAATTTGACAATCAATTTTCACTCTACCATAGGTTTACTTCTCCTCAGTAAACCTATGGTTGGTGTATTTAATGCGAAATAGCTGTTACACTGAATGTGAAAGGAGGCAGCCTATGAATCAAATAAAAATCGGAAGATTCATTGCCGAGTGCAGAAAAAAGGCAAACTTAACACAAATGCAGTTGGCAGAAAAACTGGGTATCACCGATAAAGCAATATCCAAATGGGAACGGGGTGTGGCAATGCCCGATACTTCGATAATGCTTGAACTCTGTGATATTCTTTGTATCAGTGTAAATGAATTATTATGTGGGGAGAAAATCAATATGGAAAATAACAATCAGAAAAATGAACAGCTTTTACTTGATATGGCAAAAGAATTAGAGAAGAAAAACAAAACGATTTGGACTTCTATGTGGGCAATTATGATTGTAAGTATGACAGCCCTGTTTGCAGGTCTCCTGATTTCTGCATTCTTGATTCCTGAGGGAGTATGGCAACTTGTTACCATTCTCGGTATTTGTGTTGTGTTTTTAATACCGTGCTTCTATGCTTTAAAGCTTGAAGTAAGTGTAGGTGCTTACAAGTGTAAAAATTGTGATAACGAAATTGTTCCAACTTATTCAGAAGCATTATGGGCAATGCACAGAGGAACTACTCGTCACTTAAAGTGTCCTAAATGCGGAAAACGTACTTGGTGCAAGAAAGTATTAAAGAAGTAAATTCCAATTCATCAGCTTGTTGCTATTTTAAGCTGTAAACACAGAATAAGTCTCTTATTTGTATTTTGACAAATGAGGGACTTTTTGATACAATGTGCGTGTATGAAATAATTAACCGAAAAGAGATGTGTTATGGCAGAGCTTCTTGAAATTGTAATGATTGTGTCCTTCGGTGCATCGTGGCCGCTTAATGTCATTAAATCCTATAAGGCAAGGACAACAAAGGGAAAAAGCCTTCCCTTCCTTCTTCTTATATTTTTCGGCTATATTGCAGGTATAGCCTCCAAGTTTATGAATGAGGCATATATGGCATCATTTTCCGAAAAATGGTATGTTCTTTTTTTCTATTTCCTCAACATAACAATGGTAGGTCTTGACCTTATTATGTATATAAGAAATTACAAATTGGACAAAGCAAATCATAATTTAACAAAAGAAATGTGAGTACGGTAGGGGCGGGGACGAATGAGTGTGCCGCTGTCGGGGACAGATGAAGGCACACGAATGAGGTGAAGAAACAAGGAGTATTGCGAAGTGTTCCAAACGAGCAAGACGACTATGTTTCTGAGGGATATCCCGCCCGTTACATAACATCTGTAACTTTTTGCAAAAAAAATAACAACGTTCCGAATCGGGAGGGGAGACCCCTCCCCTACACTATAATGATAAATTATGATTTACAGAAAGGTTTGATATATTATGAAAATCGGTTTTATAGGTCTTGGCATAATGGGTGAGAGTATGTGCGAAAATATCGCAAAAAAGCACTCTGACACCGTATATTGCAACGACCACAAGGATTCTCAGATTAAAAAATTGGAAGGCTTCGGCTGTGTGGGCTGTTATTCTAACCTTGAAATTGCCCGGAAGGCTGACGTGATAATTACAATGATTCCCACGGGTGAGCACGTAAGAAAGGCTTACGACGAAATGATGCCTGCACTTAAAGAGGGTAAAATCTGCATTGATATGAGCACTATTGAGCCCTGGGTTTCCGTAGAGGTGTCCCGTAAGGTAAAAAATACGGGGGCACAGTTTGCAGACTGTCCCGTAGTGCGCTCAAAGGCAGATGCAATAAAGGGCACTCTCGGTGTGCTTGCAGGCTGTGACGAGAGTCTTTTCCCCGTAATTGAGCCTATTCTTTCCTATATGGGGCAGAAGGTTATTTATATGGGTGAGAACGGCAAGGGGCTGTGTGCAAAAATATGTCACAACACTCTTGTTGCGGAAATTCAGAACGGTGTGAATGAAACGCTGATTCTTGCGCAGAAACTCGGTATTTCCATAGATAATTTTGCAGATACCGTAGCCGCAGGCGGTGCCAACTGCGGATATATGGCAGTCCAGCGTGAAAATCTTAAAAATCAGGACTGGACAACCGCTTTTTCGATGGAAAATATGTACAAGGATATAACAATCTGCAACAAAATTGCAGAGGATGAGGATTTTTATATGCCCGGAATGAAGGCTGCCCGTGCAGCCCTCGGCAAGGGTGTTGAAAACGGCTGGGCAAAAGAGGATTTCAGAAAAACTTATCTTATTGTCAAAAATGAGGAAACGAAAAACTGATTGAATCACGGTTTTTTTTGTGTTAATATATAGACATATTGAAAGAAAGGACTTTTCCTTATGAGCAAAGTAAAGGAGTTTACCGATAAGGTATGGTACGGTACCGGCGCCGTGGGGCTTGACCTCAGCTACGGTATGTTCAACGGCAGACTTAATAAGTACCTTACGAATGTTCTCGGTCTTAATACCAATTTCCTTTTAGGACTTACTGCCGCCGCAAGAATATGGGACGGCGTAAATGACCCTATGATGGGTACAATTGTTGACAGCACAAACACCAAGTTCGGCAGATACCGTCCCTGGGTTGTAATAGGATCTCTTTTGAACTCGGTTGTGCTTTTCTTCCTGTTCTTCAATCCCGGCTTTACAACGGGGATGAACGGCGGTGCACCATCAATATGGCTTTATGTGTATATTGCCGTAATGTATATTATGTGGGGTATGACGAATACTTCGGCTGATATTCCTTATTGGTCAATGGTTCCGTCCTTTACCACCGATCCCAACGAGAGAAGCATTCTTGCCACAATTGCCCGTGCTTTTTCAGGTATCGGTCAGGGTATTGTCAGCATGGGCTCACCTATGCTTCTGAATGCTCTCGGTAACGTAATCACAAATGCGGACGGAACAACCTCAAACGTATGGACGCAGGGCGGTTATACCACAACTGCCGCAATATGCAGTGTCTTCCTTGTGTTTTTCTCCGTGCTTTCAATGAGCAAGGTAAAGGAAAACGTTCACGTGACACCGCAGGAAAAATTTTCCTTCAAGAAGATTTTCTCTGTTATAAAGGAAAACGACCAGTTGAGAGTATTTATGCTTTTTGCAATGCTCTCGAACGCAGGCTTCTATACAACCACGGGTGTGCTTGACTACTTCTTTGAGGCGGTTATTGGGGATACCGGCGCACAGTCAACATTCTCCCTTTTCGGTACTGTCGGCTCCGTTCTCGGTATGCTCGTAATTCCCGTTATGATGAAATTCACAACGAGAAGAAGAACGTATCAGTTCTCACTTTCTCTTTCCCTTTTCGGCTACATAGGAATGTTCCTTGCAGGTCAGCTTATAGGTAATCTTATGATGCTTAACATCTTCTATGTGCTTACACAGATAGGTACTGCATCAATGTTCATTTCCCAGACAGTATTCCTTGCTGATGTTGTTGACTACGGCGAAGTCAAGATGGGAGTAAGACGTGAATCAGTTACCTTCTCAATGAAGGGCTTCTTGCAGAAGATGGCATATACTGCGCAGACGGTTATTCTCTATCTTGCTCTCGGTGTGTCCGGCTTTAACTCCGTGAAGCCTGACGCTGACGGAAAAATTATTTATCCCGTAAAGGTTAAAAATGCAATTTCTGCCGTTATGTATGTAATTCCCCCCATTTTCTTCATTCTTTCAATTATCGTATTCTCTTGTAAATTCAGACTTCACGGTGAGTATATGGAGGATATTACGAAAAAGGTTGAGGAAGCACGTCAGAAAAGAATGCAGGCGGTGAATGAAAATGGCGGCTAAGAAAAAATTCGGCTTTCTTTCATCAAACTGGCTTAAAATAATCGCAATGGCGGCAATGGTTATCGACCATGCAAGCGTTATTTTTATAGGTCCCGAAAACACCGTCTGGCGTCATATAGGAAGAATAGCCTTCCCGATTTTTGCATTTATGATTGCAGAGGGTGCCGTTCATACGAAGAATAAATTTCTATATGCTCTAAGGCTTCTTGCCTTCGCGGTTATTTCCGAGGTGCCCTTTGATATGGCATTCAACGGCACTTATCTTGAATTTTCCCATCAGAATGTATTTTTTACCCTGTTTCTGGGGCTTATCTCCGTGTATTGTCTTGATTTCTTCAGATCAAAGGGAGTCGGTATATTAGGTGTTGTCACGGCTATAGGCTGTTCTCTCGGTGCGTTCTTTCTTTCGGCAGACTACGGCTTTATGGGTGTTATGGTAATAACACTTATGTATATGTTCTCGACGGTGAAAACGGGCGTAAGATATCTGGGCTTTGCTCTTTCGGGATTCCTGACGTCAATCGTGTATGCTTTCCCGCTGAGCTTCGGCTTTTTACCCGCTCAGGTGTATGCGGCTCTCTGTTTTATACCGCTTTCCCTTTACAACG
>JAZSIM010000087.1:0-13902 GCA_045533835.1 Acutalibacteraceae bacterium | reverse complement strand
AAAACATAATTTAACGGATAATTTGCCGTATGTATCGTAGGGGAGGGGTTTCCCCTCCCGTTTCCGAGGGGTGTTATTTTTTTGCAAACGAAAGTTACAAAAGTTATGTAACGGGCGGGGAAACCCCGCCCCTACCGTACTTTATTCTCCGAAATCCGAACTCCGAATTTTTAGCAGCTTTCCCCGATAAATTATGATTTACTCACCGATAAGGGCATCGACAATTTTGATAAGCTTATCAAGGTCCTCTTCGCTGGCTTTCTTGGAAAGGTCAAAAAGGAGCTTTCTTTTTCTGAAAAGCTCGTTCTGTTTTTCATCGGTGCCCGTGTCATCCCCCGTAAGAAGGCTTAAGGGCACCTCAAAATAATCCGCAATTTTCCCCAATGTCGAAACGGACAGCTTCTTTGTTCTGCCCATTTTAAGCTCCGTAAAAACTGAGTTTCTGACACCTATTCCCGATGCCAGAACTGACAGCTTTATGCCCTTTTCATCGCATAGCTGTTTTATTATTTCATAAGTTTCCATAAATTTCCCTCACATACCAAAAAATACAGAAAAAGCACTTGACAAATACAGAATTCTGTATTATTATAATGTTGCAATACAGATTTCTGTATTATTTACCTTGTTTAATTAGAGTATAATACATTTTTCTGTACTTGTCAAATATTTTTTCAAAAAAGCAGGAAATTTGTCGGAAGAGAAAATTTATGGGGACTAAGGTCAGCGGTGTGGCGGTTCTCCCCAGGCTTTTCCATAGACAGTATATATCACCCGATGTACTATCAATGGGACTTCCACACAAGACAAAAAACACGGAGGTAATAAATGAGAAATTCTGCAGAAACAATTATTCAATGCCCGTTCTTTAAGTATGAAACGAGAAATCTTCTCTGCTGCGAGGGCTTTGTTGACGGTACGTGTATGACAACGTCATTTTCTGACCGCAAAGCTGCCATGGACTACATATCGCGCAACTGCTCGGAAACAGACGGCGGAAGCTGTCCCATGGCAAAAAGCCTTTTTGATAAGTATAAAAAAATACAGGAGGCGGAAATGAAGGCCGAAAGGGAATGGCAGGAGAAGCTGCTCCGTCTGAAAGGCTTCA
Source organism: Acutalibacteraceae bacterium (assembly GCA_045533835.1). Lineage (GTDB taxonomy): Bacteria > Bacillota > Clostridia > Oscillospirales > Acutalibacteraceae > RUG806. The sequence goes on along the minus strand of JAZSIM010000087.1, from coordinate 12,794 downwards.
GACATACGGGTGACAATTTTATCCAGAGCCGTATGACGGTGAACTGAGCCGAAAAAAAAGAAAGCCGACAGCCTGAGCTGTCGGTTTTTCTTATGTAAGAAGGGTCTTACAACTGTTGTTGCGATTAAGCCTGTGCACCTTCGCCTGCGTCTGCATTTTCGTCGCCGCCTAAACCAAGGTCAAAGCCGAGCTTAGCGAAAAGATTTACGAAAGCATCAAAAAGTGCGCCGAGGAACTTAAGAAGAGCTGTAAAATCAAAGCTTGACATTATTTTCACCTCTTAAACTAAAATAAAAGAATGTTTTTCTTATTCTTCGGGAGCAGCTTCGGGAAGAACGCCCTCAAGAGCACCGAGACCGCTCATAATATCACCGAAGGATGAATTGTTGCCGAGGAACTCAGCAAGAGCAGCAAAGATGTCTGTGAAGAACTCGATAATTGCCTGTAAAAAGTCGCCCATAACGGCACCTCTTTTCATTAATAATATAACATAAAATTAACTTATGCCTGTGCTTCTGTGGTTGATTCTTCTTCATCAGCGAAAAGCTTGATGCCAAGTCTTGAGAAGAAGTTTTCAATAATTGAGAAGAATTTCTCGAAAAGATCCATCCAATCCTGGATTGAGAATGTAAAATCTATTTTCATCTGTTACACCTCTCTTGTTTTTTTATGAATTAAAATAATTACTGAGCCTGTGTGGGAAGCTCATCCTTCTCGGGGAGAATGAGAATGCCGATTTTTGCAAAAAGCTCCTTGATTGTTGCGAGTGCTTTTTCAATAAATGCGAGGATATCCTCTAAGCTGATACCTAAGATGGGTTCCATTTGATCGCACCTCTCTTTCAAATTTATGTATTTATTCACCATTATCATAACACAAGAGAAAAAACAACACAAGAGAAAAAGCAACATTTTTCCTCTGCCCCTGTAAATTTTACACAAATTACATATTTACGTCACATTTATTAGCAGAAATGAACAAGGATTATTAACTTAATATTTACTGAAAAAGCTGCCTGCAGAAAAATACACTGCAAACAGCCGTAGCTTTTATAATACCTTGGATAAGAAATCCTTAAGCGCGGGACATTTGGGATTGCCGAAAAATTCCTCGGGTGTTCCCTCCTCTGCGATTTTACCCTGGTCAACAAAGAGGATTCTTGTGCCGACCTCACGCGCAAAGCCCATTTCATGGGTAACGATAACCATTGTCATACCCTCGTTAGCAAGCTCCTTCATAAGCTCCAGTACCTCGCCTACCATTTCCGGGTCAAGGGCGGAGGTAGGCTCGTCAAAGAGGATAACCTTGGGATTCATGGCAAGGGCGCGGGCAATGGCAACTCTCTGCTTCTGACCGCCTGAAAGGGTTGAGGGGTAAGCCTGAGCCTTTTCCTCAAGACCGACACGCTTAAGAAGCCTCATTGCGTTTTCACGGCATTCTTCCTTTAACTCCTTGGCATTCTTAGGACCTGTGTAGGCAGGGTCCTTTTTAAGGGCTCTGAGCTTCTTTTTGCCGAGAGAATAGGGAGCGAGCATAACGTTGTCGAGAACGTTTTTATTATTGAAAAGGTTGAACTGCTGGAAAACCATACCGATTTTTTCACGGTGGCGGTTTATGTCAACGTGAATATTGGCAATATCCTCACCCTCGAACATTATGGAGCCTGAGGTGGGATCCTCCATACAGTTAAGGCATCTTAAGAAGGTACTCTTACCGCTGCCCGAGGCACCGATGATAACAACCTTTTCACCCTCACTGATGGTGGTGGTTATGCCCTTTAATACTTCGTTCTTGCCGAAGCTTTTATGAAGATTAACGACGTCTATCACTCTTAGCCAACCACCTTTCCATAATTTTGAGAAGAATTGTAATGAATACAACGAGGACTATGTAAATAAGCGAAAGAACGATATAGGGCACGGTGTATTCATAGGAGCTTGTGCCTATCTGCTTGAAGGCAAAAACAAGGTCAAGGGCACCTGCGTAACCGATAATTGAGGTTTCCTTTATAAGGGCAATGAACTCGTTGCCGAGAGTGGGCAGGATGTTCTTTATTGCCTGGGGAACAACGATTTTCAGCATACTTGCGGAATAGGAAAAGCCCACGGCACGGGCAGCCTCAAGCTGACCGCCGTCTACGGAATTGATACCGCCTCGCATAATTTCGGAAACGTATGCACCGGAATTAAGACCGAAGATGATAATGCTTGCGTTGAGGGCTGTTACCTTTAAGCCGATTGAGGGGAAAAGCACGAAGTAGCCGAGAAGAAGCTGTACCATAACGGGTGTGCCTCTGAAAAGGGCTACGTAAAGGGTACAGATTTTCTCAAGAATAAGGGGAATTCTCTGAAGCACCCACATAACGGCATAGAATACGTAATAAAGCGTAACTACCCTTAAAAGGGGCTTTTTGGGGAATTTACCGAGAAATTTGTCATACATATTCTGCAACCTGTAGGGCAGAACGGGATATTTGGGCATAACACTGACAACGGCGATGACAGTACCTATAAGCATACCGATAATAAGACCGAGAATTGCAACCTCAACCGTGTTGCCGAGTCCGTCGATTACCTGCTTGTAGCCGCCCTTGTCAATGAAATTAATAACGAATTTATCCCATTTTACGGAAAAATTATTAAGCATAATAAGACCTTTCTAAAAAACCAAACCCCGTCTTCCGGCGGGGTAAGGTTATAAATAAACTTTTTATCAGCCGTTTACACCTGCAACGATGCTGTTTGCGGGAGCCTCGTCAATAACAACGTAAGCAACGTTGCCGTTGAGGATATCCTGAACTGCAAATGCACCTGATGTGTAGCCTACACCCTCAAGGTTAGAGAAACCTTCAAAGCCCCAGTCTGCATCACCGTCGATGTAGTATGCGCCTGTTGTACCTGTCTGGAAGCCGATCTTTGTGCCTTCAGCGAGACCCTTGAGAACTGCCTCTACCTCTTCAACTGTTGTGCATGCGTCGAATGTTGTGTCGCCTGCTGCTGCAATGATCTTCTGGGATGCATTGTAGTAAGCGTCTGAGAAATCAAGGATTTCCTTTCTGGCTTCTGTGATTGTAAGACCTGATGCACCGATGTCGCATGTGCCTTCTGCAACTGCTGTACATACGGAGTCAAATTCCATATCGTTGACTGCAAGGTTCTTGCCGATCTTCTGTGCGAAGAGAGCCATAAGCTCGATTTCTACACCGTAGTACTTGTCACCTTCAACATACTCGAAGGGAGGGAATGCTGCGTTGGTAGCGATAACAATCTGGTTTTCCTTTGCTCCTACTGCTGTATCTGCAACAAGAACGCCTTCGGGAGTGCCGTCACCGAAATACTTGTTCATGATAGCTTCATAGGTGCCGTCGTTCTTAACCTCTGTAAGGAAGTCGTTGAGCTGAGCGAGAAGCTCTGCGTCGCCCTTCTTGACTGCGAAGCCGTATTCTTCACTTGTAAGAGCGATGTCGATAACCTTAAGAATCTCAGTAGCTGCTGCTGTGGTTTCCTCACCTGCAGGAGCTGTGGTTTCTTCTGTTGTGCCGCCGCAGGCTGCAAATGCGCCTACAACAAGTACGAGTGTTAAAAGTACTGCAATAATCTTTTTCATTGTTTTTTCCTCCAAAAAAGTTTTTTTTGATTGCGAGGTAGAATATACCACCATATTCATTAAAATGCAAGAGTTTTTGTATAAATATTTGAAGTTTGTGTATTTTTACCCTAAAAATATGATTATTTATACACCATTTATGCACTTTTACCTATGTTTCATACATAAATATTCATCATTTGTTACATATATGCAGTTTTTATGCAATATGCAGGCTTGTGATGTCATACATTATTTTTTATAATAAGCAAAGAACAAGGAACAACAAACAGTGAGGAGTGAGGAGTGAAGAGTGAAGAGTGAAGAGTGAAGAGGTAAGAGGTTGTTTTTTTGCAGGCAAAAAAACAAAGCACGAGGGGAAAAGTCCTCTCGCGCAGTTGTTTTGTCTTTTTAACTTAAGCAGCAGTTGTTTCTTCAACAGCCTCAGTTGTTTCGTCAGCAGCAGCTTCTGTTGTTTCGTCAGCAGCAGCCTCTGTTGTTTCATCAGCAGCAGCTTCTGTTGTTTCATCAGCAGCAGCTTCTGTTGTTTCGTCTGCAGCAGCCTCAGTTGTTTCGTCAGCAACAGTTGTTGTTTCGTCTGCGGGAGCAGTTGTTTCTTCTGTTGTTGTGCCGCAAGCAGCAAATACGCAAGCAACGAGAGCGAGAGTTAAAAGAACAGCGAATAACTTTTTCATGGTTATTTCCTCCAAATATAAAATGCTATTTTTGTGCGTTATCACTGAACGCAGGAGTAAATATACCACCTGATGTAATAAAAATCAAGTCTTTTGTAATAATTGTTATAATTATTATGTAACATTTACCAAATTAATTATAAACATTAAATTAATTTATGTATTTTGATGATGAATAGTTACAAAACGGTTTCAAAGAGGTATTACATAGCGTAGGGGCGGGTCACCCCGCCCGCTACAGAAAGTTGTAAAGTTTAATAAATAAAAGTTACAGAAGTTATGTGACGGGAGGGGGAACCCCTCCCCTACGATGTTTTTCTGCCTCTCGGAGTCGCCTCCGAACTCCGAATTCGTTCTGCGTTCTGCGTTCTGCACTCTGCACTTTTCTCTCTCCGCTTTATTCAAGCTTCAACGTGGTATTATATTCATCCACACCGTAGTTTCCGAGGCAGTCGTGAAGCATTTTCTTCACATCCAGGGGCTTGCCGCCGACCTTTACCGTCTTTTTTACAATTGCGAGGATGGGACCGAAGCGTGAGATAACACCCATAAATGCCTTGTATTCGTCAGTATCCTCTGTGTAGGGAGCATTGCCCGTAAAAATATTTCTGACAATTTCAAGAAGGAAGCCCTTGAGGGGTCTGTCCTTTACGGAGTCGGGGCATTTTACAAGGAATTTTTTACATACCGAGCCGAGTGTGGAATTATTCACAAAGGAGCCGACCTTCGGGAGAAGCTTTTTAAGAATATCCTTGTCGGGGAGCCTGAGCTTACCCATAAGACGGGCAGGGTCCTTTACCATACAGTCAAGATAGGTGTTTATCATCATATCAAACTGACGCTGAAGATATTCCTCATGAGAAAGTCCGCCCTTATCCCACTGAAAATCGGGCACGGGAATTGACTTTATATCGACGGTTGCCTTATCCCTGATTTCCACAAGACGCATAAATGCGGGACAGCCGATAAGAGAGCCGGTGCATACGTCCCAGAATTTATTGCCCTTTTCGGTGGTTTTACACTTGATGCTCTGATTGTGCATATGTCCCGTGAAGCCGAGATGCGCACCGCCGTCGGCAAGAAGCGTGGTCATATTCTCCCAGTCGGGCATTACGGTATCCCCCGAGAGAGCGAAGATGGGACAGGCGGGAAGAAGAGGATAATGGTTCATAACGAGCATCATTTTGCCCTGCTCACTGCCCTCCCTGAGCATTTTCGTTATCCATTCTCTCTGAGAGGCTGTGTAGGTGTGGCGGTACTCATCGTCACCGTCATTATTAAGGGCAAAAAGCCATACATCCTCGGAGATTTCCGCAACGTAGGAGAGCGATTCCTTATGAATACTGAGAGCTTCAGAGAAGCCGAATTCGTAGTACAGGTCAAAAAGCTCTTCCCTTTTCGTGCCCTCGGGAGTGATTCTTCCCGTATCGTCAAAGGCAAAGGGCTTGTCATTGAAATCGTGACCTGCGGTTATGACGTAGATTTTCTTGCCTGCCGCCTTAAGACCCTCCAGCAGCTCAATAAAATCAAGATGGCTGAGCTTTTCACCGTTGAAGCTTAAGTCACCTGCAATAAGGATGGTGTCAGCCTCATCGGATGCCTTAAGAAATTCGGCAGAAGCCTTATTCATAGCGGCAGTTTCGGCAAAGCATTTCTGTTCAAACTGCATAAACTCCTCGTATGCCTTTCCGTGTGACGGGAGCTTTTCGGAGAAATAATGTGTATCGGTTATAAGAAAGAATTTAAAGGGCTTCATTTTATTGCGCCTCCACGATTCTGAAATTTTCGGGCTTTCTTTCCTTTGGAGCGGGCTCCTCAGCCTTTTCACCCACGGCAACAGCTATCTGGAACTTGAAGTCATCGGGGATATCAATGATTTTCTTCCACTTCTCCCCCTCTTCTGCCCTCAGAAGGGAGCCTACACTTGCGATTATGCAGGAGCCGAGTCCCAGACCTTCGGCTGCTATTGCGATATTTTCGGCGGCAAGACCGGAATTCATCTGATCCTCCGTGGGAGTGTAGATAAGAAAGAGTGCGGGTGCGCCCTGATAAACGGGATTCACGTCGCATTTCGTATATGCGGGAGTGCCTCTGCCGACCTTATTCCAGAAATCGTTATCTAGCTCCCGAAGAAGTGCCTTGTCCTTTATAACTCTTATATGGCAGGGCTGTGAATTTCTTCCGCTGGGCGCCCACATGGCGCAGTCGAGAAGTGTCCCGAGGACCTCACGGGAAAGGGGTGTGTCCTTATACTCACGGATTGTTCTTCTTTTAATAATTGCTTCAATTACGGGATTCATCATCTTTTTTCTGCCACCTTTTCAAATATATTGTTCACAAGCGCCGTGTCCCTGACTGACTGATAGGCATTGCACATAATATTGATTTTTGACTGCAGGGGCTCCTCGCTTACAATTTTCAGACATTCGTCACGCTTTTCCCCGAAAATGACGGGCTCGGTAAGAATGTTGATTTTATAAACAAGGTAAGCCGCATCACCGTACTGAAAAATCTTTGCGGTTCCCTCTCCCTGAGCCTTTACGGTATCAAAGAAGACTGCGGGGAATTCGTGGTCGTTTCTGTCAATAACCTCGGTTTCATAGGTGCGCTCGCTTAAGGGAAATTCCTTTACAATCTGCTCGTATGCCTTATCTATGCCGTAGGATGAGGCAACGGAGGAAACGGCCTTTGTGTAGACTGTGTTGAGCCTGTTTATTTCCGCATCGGTAAGTGCGCTTTCGTTTCCGTAGACGTCAATATTCTTAAGCGGTGTGCGGACGTACTTAAAGGCAACGAAATTCTCCTGAAGAGTGCCTCTGAGGACAGCATCGGAGATTTCGTCCGTGCCGCCCTTGTCGAAAAATGCCGTTCTGAGCTTTTCAATATAAGCCTCATAGGTTTTGATTTTAACGTAGGTCTGCTTGGAAACGCCGATTTTTTCATAGTATTCTCCGAACATATTCCAGAGGACGTTGGCGTTATCCGAAATTTCAACCCTGTCCGCATCGGTAAGTGTAAGTCCCGAGGTAACGAAGGTGGAATTTACGGCAACATAGCGTATGCACATATAGGTAGCTTCGGTAATTCTTCCGTCACGTCCCCCCTGTGCCTCGGGGCGGTCCCATACGCTGTCCAGGAAATATGCAAAAATCTCGGAATCAATGGGCGTACCGTTGACGGTTATGGGATAGCTTTCTGTGGATGAGGTACAGGCAGAAAGGGTCAGCATTAATAAAACAAGTAAAATTGAAATGATTCTTTTCATCGGATGCTCCGTCTTATATGAATTAATAATTATATTATATATTATTATGTGCTTTTTTCAATGTCTTTTTTGTAAACTTGACTGGAATGTAAGTATGTGGTAAAATATCTGCAGTATTTTTTGTGAGGTTTTAATTTTGGAAAAAGGAATTATTTCTGTATTAAAGGGCGGAAGTGCCGTTATATATGTTCTTATTTTCTGTCTTGTGCTGACTCTTCCCGTGCTGTTCATTTATCAGGCTGTACAGCCTCCCGTCTTCACCCTTGAGTCTGTTACGGTTGATGAAAATTTCAAAGGGGATGAGGTTATCCCGGAGGAAGAAGAGGGCTGGCACAGAATTCAGCTGACACTTAACGCGGCAGCCGGCAGATTCTCCCCGTACAGCTTTTATATTGAGAGCTTCGGTTTTTCCAAAAATACGCCGACAACAGGGATACTCAGACATAAAATCGTGCTGGACGAGCCGATTTTCTGCACAAAGGACATTTCCGACCCCTTCACGCTCACAGTGTATATACAGGGCGACACGGATATCAATGACTTTATAAAGAATTTGTCATTTGTGGCTCAGAATTACACTAAATCCTTCGGCGAATTCGATCTGAAATTTGAAGACGGCAAGGCAAAGCCCTTCAAGAAATAACACATTTCGGGGACGGATACACCGCCCCGAATTTTTTTGCAAAAAACACAGTGTCGTAGGGGAGGGGTCTCCCCTCCCGTTCAGGAGGATTGTAATTTTTAATTGTAAAAAGTTACAAAATTTTCAATGCGGGCGGGATATCCCTCAGAAACATAGTCGTCTTGCTTCCCTTGGGGCGGTCGCAATACTCCTTGTTTCTTCACCTCTTTCGCGTGCCTTCATCTGTCACCGACAGCGGCACGCTCATTCGCCCCCGCCCCTACCGCAGATGTCCGAGTTTTGCGTTCTCCGAAATCCGAATTTATTATGATTATTCGGGAATGAAGATATAATCTGTTTCCCAGGCAGGGATGCCTTTATAGTGGCGCATATAGATTTTATATGTAGGGTCAAGAGAGAGGATTTTAAGGGGCAGGGTGAAGTAGTCCTCGCTGCGGTGGTAACAAGCACACACAATGACAGGCTTCAGCTCTCTTACGGTATTTTCCGCTCCCGAGAGGGCCTTCAGCTCGTTTCCCTCCACATCAAATTTAAGCACAAGGGGTCCCGAAAGGGTCCTCTTTTCTTTTTGAATTATGCTGTCCACGGTGAGGGCTTCTGTGGAGAGAGTACCCTTGCCGCTTTCGTGGGCTCCCCTGCCCTTATTATTATCGAGATACACCGTGCCGTCAGAATCGGACACCAAAGCATTATAATATGATATATTTTTTATATGGGCGGTGTTTTCCCGGAGTTTTCGGAAATTTCTTCGGTCGGGCTCCACGGCAATTATCCGTGAAAGGGGGAATTTTTCATAAAATTTCAGCACCGTGTCCCCGTTGTAGGCACCGAAATCAATATATGTGCAGTTTTCAGGCAGATTAAAGAGGCCGGTGTTATCATATTCGCAGGAAAAGAGGTTTTCTATTCTGCCCGTTAATTTGAATTCAACCAATCGGGTAAAGGTGATACGGCTTTTTTCATCTGAGAGAAGCCCGTACACCCGGGAAAGCTGAGCCTTATGCTCAGAGAAAAAGGAGTAATTAAAGATATTATCCCCGTAAACGGGCACGTCGGGAGCAGAGATTTCGTTGGTTTTTGCAATTTCCCTTACAAATGACAGCACCTCTTCACGGGCTGAGCCGAAGCACATAAGCACGTGCATATCGGGAAAGCGCGAACGCAGAGCTTCAAAGGTTTCTACCTTATAGCCCCTGAAAAAGCGGTCACGGACAAATGCGGTGCTTGAAAAAATACCGCTTATCTTTATATTTTCACGCTCCAGAATATCAATTATACGGTCCGCACCGTTTCCCGTACCGTAAAGCACCACGGGGCGGGAATCGGACTTAAGTTGTGTCCAGATATCGGAGGACGCAGCAATTTCGGAATTCGGATGTCGGATTTCGGAGATGTTCATAAACTTCACTTTCTTAGTTTTTCTTTTATTTTAACATAATAAATTCAGGAGGCAATAACTATTTCGGAAGGTACGGCCAAAAAGAGCATTTAAACGCAAAAAAAGGTCCCCGATTGGGAACCCTTTTTTAATTATGCATAATTCAAGAAATAATATTTCAAGTAATTACTGAGGGAGGTATTCGTCCTTTTCGAAGTTCTTTGTGATAACGATAGAATCAAGGAACTTCTTAACCTCTTCAATGAAGCTCTGGATGAAACCGAGAACATCATTAATGATTGCCTGGAAATCCATTGTGTGCACCTCTTTTCACAAATTAATAAAAATTAAAAACAAAGCAATAAATTAGCCCTGTGTTGTTGATTCTGCTTCTGTTGCTTCAAGACTTTCGAGCCATGCATTTGTCTGGTCGAACATCTTAATAATCTTAGCAATCCAATACTTAAGCCAAGCGAAGAACTGTTCCATTATGTTGCACCTCACTTTTCAAAAAAATGGTAATGAATAAAAATTTTAATTATTCGGGAATTACGAAATCAACGTCAGTCTTGAAGCCTTCGATGAAAAGTCTGAGCTTAGCTGCGAAGTCCTTGATGAAACCAACGATATCGTCGATGATCTTTTCAATTGTTGCGAAATCCATTACATTGCACCTCACTTTGAAATAAAATAAAAATTAAAAGTTTTCAGCCGAAATTATTCAGCGTCAGCAGCTGTTGTGCCTTCGAGCATTTCGCCGAGACCGCCAAGCCAATCAAATGTCTGCATGAGACCCTTGATGAGTTCCTTAAGCCATGCTGCAAGGTAAGCGATGAGAGCTTCTACGTTCATTATTCTGACCTCACTTTCATTGAAAAATATAAAATACTCCGAAGAATATTTTTACGCTATTATAATACCAAAGTAAATTTCTGTTTGCAAGAGTTTTTTACCACAATTTACATTGTTTACACTTATAACAAAATGTTGCAAAGATTCCGTTGAAATCACGCTGATTTCTTTAAGTTTTTAATACACGTGTCGGAAATAACGGCAATTTTCAACACTTATTGCGTCCAATTATGAACAAAATGTTGCGCAAATAAGAAGAAACCATCACAAACTCATAACACATTCCGAACAAATTACAACCCTTCCGGACGGGCGGGGAAACCCCGCCCCTACGATGAAATTCTGCTCCCCGGAAAATACCTCTTCACTATTACTTATTATCTCCCCCGTAAGGCATAAGCCTTACAAGCCGGCCGAAAATTAATTCGCAGCATAAAGGGAAATTTCAAATTATATTGCAATAAAATAAATATTGTGATAATATATAGTGTATTTAAATATAAAGAGGTAGACACATTATGAAGCTTGGTATAGTAGGATTACCCAACGTCGGTAAAAGCACACTTTTCAATGCACTTACGAATGCAGGGGCACAGGCAGCAAACTACGCATTCTGTACAATTGAGCCCAATGTGGGTGTTGTATCGGTGCCCGATTACAGAATTGACAGACTGGCTCAGATGTACTCCCCCGACAAGATTACTCCCGCAACAATTGAATTTGTTGACATTGCAGGTCTTGTAAAGGGCGCATCAAAGGGTGAGGGTCTTGGCAACAAGTTCCTTTCACACATCCGTGAGGTTGATGCAATTATTCACGTGGTACGCTGCTTTGAGAATGACGATATTATGCACGTTGACGGTGAAATTGACCCCGTAAGAGATATTGAAACCATCAACCTTGAGCTGATTCTTTCCGATACGGAGATTCTTCAGAGAAGAATTGACAGGGATACTAAGGCTATGAAGGGTGACAAGTCCCTTGCAGGCGACGTGCAGTTCTTCAATTATCTCAAGGAGCAGCTTGACAATGCGGTTAATGCCCGTGCAGTTGAGATGACGGACGATCAGAGAGAGCTGATGGCATCCGTTGCACTTCTCTCCTCAAAGCCCGTTATTTACGCCTGCAACATGAGTGAGGAGGACTTCTCCGGTGACATAAATGCCAACAAGTATTTCTGCAAGGTCAAGGAAATTGCCGCAGCAGAAGGCAGCGAGGTGCTTCCCATCTGTGCGGAGCTTGAAGCACAGATAGCAGAGCTTGAGGGTGAGGAAAAGGAAATGTTCCTTTCCGAAATCGGTGTTGAAAAGGGCGGTCTTGACAGACTTATTCAGAAGAGCTATGACCTTCTCGGTCTTATGTCATATCTTACCGCAGGCAAGCCCGAGGTACGCGCCTGGACAATCAAAAAGGGCACAAAGGCTCCTCAGGCAGCAGGCAAGATTCACTCCGACTTTGAAAGAGGCTTTATCCGTGCTGAGGTTATCTCCTTCGATGACCTTATGGCAAACGGCTCAATGGCTGCCGCAAAGGAAAAGGGTCTTGTACGAAGCGAGGGAAAGGAATACGTGATGCAGGACGGCGATATCGTTCTGTTCCGCTTTAACGTTTAATATGGAAAACACAGGCTTCGGAAGAATAGCTCCGCAGGATACGGAGGAATTTATTGAGATTACGGTTGTTTTTGAGGATGGTGAGGTCGGTAATGCGGAATTTACCTGCTCCGATGACCCGTATCTCAGGGACTGCGGTGAAACAATCTGCCGTATGATACGTTACCACACGGCAGAGGATATTATGCAGGTGACAAATAACGTTGTTTTTTACAATACAACAAATGAGCTTCCCCGAGAGAAATTATATCTCGGTGCAATGGCGGTTATGGCGGCAAAAAGGGCCGTTGCCGACTGTGGAAGAAAGCACGGAATGGTGTTTGACAATCCTACGGGATGCAGTTGTTATTAATTCGATTATAATGAAAACGTAGGGGCGGGTTTTCCCCGCCCGTTTTTTGTTTCTTCTTGTAGGGAACGACAACCTTGGCGTTCCCTACAAGGTAAGGCAGACGCAGCGCACCAAGGGAAGAGACTTCTTCACTCTTCACTTTTACTTTTTACCTTGCCGGAGGCACCGTCCCCTCCCCTACGATTTTAAGCAAGTAACATATTCGGGCATCAGCCGATTTGCTGATGCCCGGATTTTTATTTCTGATACAATTTTTTCGTCTGGCTTCTTGGCTCGCAGGTCATACGCACACCGAGCTTCTTGAAGGTCTGCACGTCAACGGTTGCAAGCATAACCGAGGAATGTGCCTCAAGTCCTCTGAGAGCGGGAAGCTGCTCAAGCGCCTTCTTTGCGGTGGGGTTGTCAACGGCG
>JAZSIM010000068.1:0-9131 GCA_045533835.1 Acutalibacteraceae bacterium | reverse complement strand
AAATTTATGCAAATGTGGTTAATAATGGTAAAAAGGGGAGAAAATTGTTAACAAAATGGGGTAAAGATAGCAGTAAGTGGGTAAAAATGGTGAAAAAATATTTTATGCTGACTTTATTTAAATTGTTTATAAAAATAAAGTAAAATTAGCCATGAAGATATTTGTTTTTAAGCAGGTTGTTTTTTTAAAAGGAATAAAAACAAAAGGTTTGGTTTTATTTTAATTGTCCGCATTTGATTTGATTTTTTATTTTGCGATTAGCATTCTTAATGAAAAAAGGAAATAAAATAAAAATAAAAAATATTTTTTAAAAATAGGCAAAAAACAGTTGACAAAAATTCTTATATCATATAAAATAACATAGCATTAAATCGACGCGGAGTGGAGCAGTTGGTAGCTCGTCGGGCTCATAACCCGAAGGTCGTGTGGTTCAAGTCCCGCCTCCGCAACCATTAGTTTAGCTTCTTTAGAAAAAGGAGCATATGGCGGCGTAGCTTAGCTGGTTATAGCGGCCGGTTCATACCCGGCAGGTCGTTGGTTCGAATCTGACCGCCGCTTCCTTATTTTCGGTATGAACACCCAACGGCCTATGCCGAAAATACGACCCCTTGGTCAAGCGGTTAAGACATCGCCCTTTCACGGCGGTAACACGAGTTCGAGTCTCGTAGGGGTCACCAGAAAAAAAGACAGGTAACACACCTGTCTTTTTTTTATCCATTGCGAAAGCAATGGTATATCATCACGACGCAGTCGTGGATATCATCACCGAAGGTGTATATCATCAGCCGTAGGCTGTATCTTCTTTCGCAATGATGATATACAAGGCTTTCGCCTTGGTGATATACAAAACTTCGTTTTGATGATATGCAATTCCTGCGGAATTGATGATATACACGGCTTTCGCCGTGATTTATGCAATGGTTCGAATTCATACGCAAAATTGCGAAAAATATCTTTTTTTCTTTAAAGAATACTACGGCATAACGTCTTTTTATGCCGAATAATTAACAAAGTGTGAATATTGTGTTCAGCCCGTTGACTTGTTTAATAATAATATGATAAAATTTTGTTAATAATTTGTTAAACGGGGGTTAAAAAATGAATTTCAAAAAGCTTATTGACAGCAAAAACAGTGCTGCCGATTACATTGTTGAAGAGATTACCAAGGTAATCAAGACCTACGGAAAGAGAGATCCCGGCTCCGAGGGTGAAAAGAAATCCTGCGAATATATGGCTAAGGTGCTTAAAGAGGAGTGCGGCTGTGAGGACGTAAAGCTTGAGTCCTTTGAGGTAGCCCCTAAGGCATTCTACGGATGGATATATATTGTATGCACCTTCATTCTCATTTCTATGGTGTGCTTCTTCTTCGCACCCGTATTTGCAATTCCGCTTGTTATTATAAGCTTTACGCTTACAATTCTTGAATTCGGTCTGTATAAGAAGGCACTTGACCGTTTCTTTAAGAAAAAGACAAGCCATAACGTAACGGCAATCAAGAAGTGCACGGGTGAAGTAAAGAGAAGAATCATCTTCAACGGTCACCCCGATGCCACCTGGGAATGGCCCGTAAACTATGCTCTCGGCGGGGTCGGCTTTGAAGGTCACGCAATAAGTGTTGTTCTGTCAGCACTTTATTTCCTTATAATTTCAATTATAAAGGTTGCAAAGGGCGGTCTTTCCTTCGGCGCTCCCGATATGTCCGATCCTCTTACAAAGGCAGGTCTTATAGGTCTTATCTTCATCCCCTTCGTTATCGGTCTTTACTTTATGGAAAACTACTCAAGAGTTGTTGACGGTGCAAACGACAACCTTACGGGCTGTTATATGGGTATTGCCGTGCTTAAGGCTATGAAGGACGAGGGCATTGAGCTTGAAAACACAGAGGTAGGCGTTATTCTTACAGGCAGCGAGGAAATCGGTCTTCGCGGCTCAAAGGCATGGGCAGAGGCACACAAGGATGAATTCAAGGATGTTCCCACCTTTATTTATTCCTTTGATACAATAAACGATCCCAAATATCTTATGGCAAACTACCGTGACCTTAACGGTACCGTTAAATCCGATAAGGATATTGCAGATCTTTTCTATGAGGCAGCAAAAGAGATTGGTGTTCCCTGTCAGAAGGGCTGGATTCCTCCCCTCGGCGGTGCTGTTGACGCAGCAGCCTTTACTCAGGGCGGCTTCAGAGCCGCAGGTATCACGGGTCTTAATCACAAGCTTGAAAGATATTACCACACAAGACTTGATACATATACCAATATGAACAAGGAAGGTATCGCAAACTGCTTCGCAGCAACAGTAAAGACACTTGAGATGTTTGACAACGGTGCAAAGCAGTAAGGAAAACCTGTCATAAATAACCGTCTTTGACGCACAAAAAAATAAGGGTATCATCCGCTTTTTCAGTGGGTGGTACCCTTTTCTTAATTCTCCCAACGGGAATTATGTAAAGTGCTTTGTTTTCGTCGGTTCGACGTACCAATGTACGCCTTGCCACCGCCGAAAAGTTCCTCAGAAACATAGTCGTCTTGCTTCCCTTGGAGCGGTCGCAATACTCCTTGTTTCTTCACCTCTTTCGTGTGCCTTCATCTGCCCCCGGCAGCGGCACACTCATTCGTCAAATACGGCAATTTCTGCCGGGTTTTCCGTGGTTATGTCCGCATTTCTGCAGACCCCGTTTAGTTAGTTTTATCACACACAGAAGGGAACAGTTTCTGATTTATCGTGAAGCTTCCATATTCCGCGAAACTGCATCCGCTTTTCTGCGGAAAAACGGCGCATTTCCGCAAAATCTGAAACCTTTCCGAAAATCGGGGGAGGTTTCAATTGATTGTTGATGATAATGTTTTGATTTCCCAGGGCTTTACCGGAATTCTGCCGTCGTGGATTTCGGAAATAGTGTTGCCGAGGAAGTCTTCTTCTCTGTCTGCTGCTTTTCCGTTTATTTCCATTGTTATTTCTGCATTGGTATCTGAGAAATTGCACATTCTTGCAACGGTTTTTCCGTTTTCGGGGTAAAGGGAGGTGAGAATAACGCCCTCATTATCACTTGTGAGCTTTGCAAATTCAAAGCACTCGGTATCACCCTCACCCTTTTCGAGGATTCGGCTTATTACGGGCATATTATACTCCATAGCCGCCTTGTGAACGTGGGTATCTGAAATATCCGTATCTATGGGCAGAAGGGAGAATTCATTGACAAAGGTGCCGTCAAGAATTTTTGTTCCGCACATATATTCATTGGAGTAAATAAGGGGAATATATACCTTATTTCCGTGTACGGCGCTGCCCATACAGCCTCTGTTCATAACGGCAAGACCGTTTTCGCTGTCGCGCAGGGCAATCCAGTAAACACCCTGAAGATGTGTGATATTATTGAACGATTCCTCTGCCGTAACGGGCGTGTCAACAAGAATACGGTCATCGGGATACCAGTATTCCTCCGTAAGTCTTAACTGACCGTCCCATTCTGCTATTGAAAAGGGCAGGTCACGGAGCATTTTTCTGTCCTTTCCGCAGTTAAGCTCAAATGTAAAGCAGAGCTTGTCATGATGGTGATGTCCGTTTAGGGTAAGAGGCACGGGTCTGCCCTCTGTTATGTCGGTTCTGCCGATTCTGTCGGCTTCCTTTACCTCGCAGGACAGCCTGCAGTCAATACGGGGAAGGGAGCTGTAAAGCGTTACGGTAAATACGCAGGGTATATCTCCCGTGCTGCCCGTAAAAACAATTTCACAGAAGCTGCCGTGCGTCTTTATTTCATAGCTGCCCTCAAAAATACTGTCCCTGCCGTTTATATGTCCCGAAAGAAGCTGCCCTCTTTCGTGGGTGAAAAGCTCTTTGCCCGTCTTCTTGTTGAAAATTCCCTTTATGCCGTTCTTGTCGAGAGAAATTTTATATAAGGGAGTTTCCAGAGTGCCGTCCTTTCCGGCTGTGAAGACTGAGGGGGCATTTTTCATGCCGAATTCCGAAAGGGCAATGCTTTTTGCAGTAAGCGGGGGAAGAGTGATTTCCTCTGCAGGCATATTCTCTGCTCTTACAAGCGTCTTTACGGGGAAGGAATGGGGATTCATTACAAAGAGGGATTTTTCGTCCTTGTGTGCAAAATGCTTTCCGATATTCTGAAGGGATTTTTCCATAACACTTTCCGAGAATTTATAGGAAGAGGGGATAAAGCGTCTTGCAAGGTCTAAAAGTCCGCAGATAGTGACATCGTGATGCTGTGCCGCAAGTATATATTTCCAGGCTTCCTCTGTTTCTGCCTGCAAATCTTCACCGCCAAGCATTACGGAGAGGGCATTCAGCTTTTCTGCCTGCACGCAGTCGGCTTCTCCCTTTCGTATGCCGCTAAAAATCTCGTTTCCGCAGTAGCCCCAGGGCATCTGCGAATGAAAATCGTTATCAGTAGTGTCAAGTATTTCCGTGGGCTCTCCGTAAAGTGCCGGGATATCCTCCAGAAGCACATACTTATAGTCCTCATGCTTTTCAATCTCAGCCGTAACCTTTTCAATGGGCTGTGTAAGGTCATCGTAACGAGAAGCAAGAAGAGGAGAGTAGTCCTTGAAGTTCTCCCTGAAATCCTCAAGGGATATATCCGTATCGTCGGGCCAGCGTGAGAGAATCCAGTTGTCAAGGGTTGTGCAGTTATAGCCTCTGCCCTGACCGTGGTAAACGGGAACAGAGGGAATACCGGTGCCGTCCTTGCCCACCCACGTGCCGAAGGGTACGTCAAAGGTTTTTGTATAGCCGTAGCCCATAACGTGGGAGCGGAGTATTGCCGCCCTGTAGCCGCTCTTTTTCAGCATCTGAGGTGACTGATTATTAAGGGCAAATTCGGAAATACAGTAAACATCGGGGGTAATTCCGAAATAGTGAAGATTTGTCTTCACCGCAAGGCTTAACTGCCTTACGTTGGATTCCTCCGATATATATAATGAAAGCGGCTGTCCGTAGGTTGTAGCACCGAGTCCTATTCTGTCGGGATAGTCCTTCAGAAGCTCGCCTATCATAGCGACAACCTCGGGGTCCTCTCTCATAAATTCGTCAAAGGTAAAGGATTCATAGTCAAGACCGATTCTCAAACGGGGGTATTTTTCCATCCATTCTCTTATATCTTTAAGTCTCGGTTTTACGCGGTCTGCCCACAAAACGTATCCGCCGTGGTCGTAAGTCAGTATGTAAAGAGGATTTTTTTCCATATTTAACACTCCTTTTCTTTTTCATTATAGCACTTGTTTTTTTATCTGCAAGAAAAATCTTGACGAAAATACATTGTTATTATATGATATTATAGAATAAAACCACGGAGGTTTAATATGAAAAACAGATTTTCCAAAGTAATTGCAATTATTCTCTGCCTTTCCGTGCTTTTCACCGGCTCGGTATTTTCCGTCGGCGCCGTTGATGCAGCAACAGGTGAGGAGGTTCTCGCAGGTGTGGGTGACTTCTTCACAAAGGGCTTTTACAACACCCTTAATGTAGTTGTTGAAACACTCGTTAAGGCTATATGCACAATTTATCCCAATCCTCCCTCATGGACTGACATTTCCGAGTATTCCCGTGAGGAAATCGGCTTCCTCGAGGGCAGAGATACCTATGCTGCCGAAGCAAAGGCCGGTAACGTATGGTCGCTCGGCTACGCCTCCCGCTCCGTTGTCCCCGCTGACATCGACTGCGGTAAGTATAATCTCGGCCGTGACCTTACAAACAAGTATGCCGAAGGCGTTTACGATGATATGAGAATCCGTGTCGTTGCTGTTGATGACGGCTCAGGCGAGGGTCTTCTTGTTCTCGGTGCTATCGACGCACTCGGTGTTACCTCAACAGACGCAAGAGCCATAAGACAGGCTGTTCTTGCACATTATGCCGGTACTGACGTTAAAATCGCAAGCGTAAACATTATGGCTACACATTCCCATTCAGCTCTTGATACACAGGGCGTAAGCACAGGCTTCTTCACAAAGCTTGCTCTTGCAGGTGTTTACAATATGCTCGGTATTGATGCATCCTACCCCGGACTTGAAAAGGCTGACGAGTTCAAGGCTCACTTCATCAAGGAATCCTCTCTTGCAGTAATCGACGCTATCGAGGATATGGAAGAGGGTCAGCTTTACTACGGTGCCGTTGACTGCAGCGAAATCATCCACGACAAGCGCGACCTTATCGCAAAGGAGGATATCCCCGCTACCGCAGTTCTTTACTTCGTTCCCGCTTCGGGAAGTGAGGCTACCTACGTTGCAGACATCAGCTGCCATCCCACCTCCTTCTCTGCAAGCAACGGTCTTGTAAGCTCCGACTACATCTACCATCTTGATAACTACATCAAGGCTCAGGAGGGTGCAAACTTTATGATGGTTGCAGGTGCTCTCGGTCAGCTTTCCCGTGATATCGAGGTTGACGAAACAGGTATGACCGAATGGGAAGCAAAGGGCGCATCCGCAAAGACTCTCGGTGAGGCCTTTGCAAGGCTTATTCTTGCAGGTGACTATTCCGAGGAGCTTTCTCCCGTGCTCAACGTAAGGCACAGAGATCTCTTCATCACTCCCGAAAACAGCATTCTTACACTTGCATGTGAAATCAACCTTGTCAATAACCGTATCTTCACAGACGGCGCCGATGCCGTTATGGCAACCGAAATGGGTTATATCGAATTCGGCAACCGTGTAGGCTTCGCAATGTTCCCCGGTGAATTCTACCCCGAAACCTTCTGGGGTACAGACATCACAAACAACACCAACTGGGACGGCACAGAGTGGCCCTATGACAGCCTCTTTAACTCCGTAGAGGGCGTTGATGTTTACTGTATCTCCCTTGCAAACGATGAAATCGGTTATGTTCTTACCGATAACAATTTTGCATTTATGGGTCATATTATCGGTGAGGAAATCGCTGATGAGGTGCTGTCCGTTGGTAAGCACACAGGCTCATATCTTGTAGGCGAATATTTTGAGCTTCTCTCTGATATGAAATAAATTTTATCAGAATGTCCGTAATGTTCACATTGCGGACATTTTTATTTTATATCACCATTTTGTTGTTTTATTGTTTTTTTTGCGGACCGGTACACATTATCTTGTGTTTTTTCGGAAAAAACTGTTTAAGTGTTGTTTACAATGCGTACACATTTTTGGTGTTGACAGGTAAATTTTAGTTGTATATAATAAATATACAAAAAATAAACGGAGGTATAAAAATGTACGACTTATTCATTAAGATTCTTTCATTTTTCTCAGCTTTTCTTATGTTGTTCTTAAGCCCCGGCGGACACATCGGCACATCAATTCATGACAGCAAATGTCCCGAATTTTTCGGTGAGCCCGCTGAAGTAAATGAGCTTGCACCCATTGAGGTTCCCCAGCATCCTTATCTTGCTACCGAGGGAACAAACGGTATGCACGGTAACTCCTACAACACAGGCAGCTATAACTACATGGGACCTCTCGGCATCAATCCCGTTGTAACCTCACGTTCAATGAACGTTTTCGGCGGCCTTGTTGCAACTCTTATGTTCGATTCACAGGGCAGAATTATGTGCATCAGCGGTAACGTTGTCGGCTTCAGACTTCTCCTTCTCGATGCAGAAACTCTTGAAATTCTCTGCGAAACAAGACTTCCCCAGAGACCCTCAACCATTGAAGCTATCAAGACCTTTAACTTTGCCGCTATTTCAAGCGATACATCAGGCGGTGCTTACTGCCACCTTCTTGCAGGCGACAGACCCATCATCGGTAACTCCGACAACGTAATCCAGATTTACTATGTTGACGAGTCCTCAGGCACACCCGAATGGAAGATTGAAAAGGAATGGAACATCAGCGACAAGCTTCCCGAAGGCTCCTACATCACAGACGCTATCCCCGACTTTGAAGGCAATATCTGGTTCGTAACACGTCCCGGTGAGGTTGGTTATGTTGATCCCGAAACAGGTGACGTTCATATGATGACTCTTACAGGAGAGGAAATCCAGAACACACTTGCTATCTGCGAGGACGGTATCTATATCGTTTCCGACCACGCTATGTACCGCTTTGAAATCGGTGCAGACGGCACACCCGTATACACATGGAAAACTGTTTATGACAGAGGAACAACCCTTAAGCCCGGTGCTATCAATCAGGGCTCAGGTACAACTCCCACTCTTCTTGATGTTCCCTGCGCAGACGGCAGTGTAAGAAAGCTTGTTGCAATCACAGACAATGCTGACGAGCAGGTACACGTTTGCATTTATGACCGTCTTACAGGTGAGGTAATTGCAGAGGTTCCCGTATTCACAAAGGGCAAGAGCGTAAGTGAAAACAGCCTTATTGCTCACGGCAGATCCTTCATCGTTGAAAATAACTACTCAGAATCAGGCTCAGGCTTCCTTGTAAATGATCCCACAAGTGAACCCGGTGTTGTAAGAATTGATATGAATGCTGACTGCACAGATGCATTCATCGCATGGGAAAGCAACGAAGCTTCCTGTACTGTTGTTCCCAAGCTCTCCACAAAGAACGGTCTTGTTTACCTCTACACAAGAGAGTATGGCAACGGTATCCCCGAGAAAGCAGTAGCATGGTATCTTACAGCTATTGATTTTGAAACAGGTGAAACTGTTTACAAGGTATTCACAGGCTGCGGCAAGAACTGGAACAACTCCTACGGTCCCATCACAATCGGCCCCAACGGCAAGGCATACGTAGGCGTATTCAACGGTGTTATCTCTGTTGCTGACTCCGTAGAATAAGAAGGGTATACCAAAGAGAAAAAATTAAGGAGTAATAATTATGGTTGACTTTATCAAGCTTCTTGTTAAGTTTATCAAGCTTTTCATTTTCCTTGACAAGGCATCCGGCGGTGCGGTTTCGGAGTTCATCAAGGACCTTGAAGAACAGTACGGTATTACTGAATAAAAAATAACAGCTTCGCTTTTTACGGCGGAGCTGTAATTTTTAAATCATAATTTAACGGCATAATTTGCCGTGCGCATCGTAGGGGAGGGGTCACCCCTCCCGTTACATAAATTTTGTAACTTTCGTTTGCAAAAAATAACAACCCTTTTGAACGGGCGGGATGTCCCTCAGAAGCATAGTCGTCTTGCTTCCCTTGGAGCGGTCGCAATACTCCTTGTTTCTTCACCTCTTGCGTGTGTCTTA
>JAZSIM010000060.1:0-52239 GCA_045533835.1 Acutalibacteraceae bacterium | reverse complement strand
CCTTGACTGTTAAATTATGATAGTTATATTCGCACCGATGGTGCGAGTTATATTGTGCTTCGCAAAAGTTCAGGAAGCCTGACGGCTTGTTCCGCTTCGCTCTATTAATATAATTCAAGGGCGAAGGCCTTCCGAAACATTTGCCGAAAGGCAAATATATCACTCATTCCGAAGGAATGAATATCACCCGTCGCAGACGGATATCACCGACAACAAAGTTGTCGATATCACTATCATAATTTGTGGGGCAAAAAGCCCGCACAAATTATGATTTATATTTCTGTTCCGCCGAAGGGTCTTATTGCAAGGACGTAGCAGGCGCCCTCACCGAATACTGCCTCAAGGCTTTCCTTGTATTCATCGAGAAGCTCGTTGGGCACGAATGCCTGGATTGTACCTGCAAAGCCGCCGCCGTGTACACGCCATGCGCCCTTACCCTTAAGGATAACCTCACTTATTGCAAGTGCAAGGGATACGGGCTGTGAAAGGGGTGCGGAGGATGAGAATACATTCTGGTTATACATATATGAGGAATAGCCCGAAGCTATTGTCATAGCCTTGAAGGTATCGAAGTCACCGTTTCTGAGAGCTTCTGCTTCCTTTTCAACTCTCTTGTTATCCTCAAAGAAGTGAATAGCACGCAGAAGCGGTCTTTCACCGAGCTTTTCCTTGATACCTGCAACATTTGAAAGCACGTCTGCTTCGGTAATCTCACGAAGGCAGGACTTGCCGAAATAGCCTGCAACAGCTTCCATTTCACGTCTTATTGCGGCATAGTCGTCTGTTAAATCTGCGTGGTCGGCACGGGTATCAACGATGCAGAGAGAATGTCCGCAGGAAGCGAAATCAAACTCAACAGGAATAATTACGGGATTTGCGGGATCACAGAAGTCAATCTGCACAAAGGAGCCGACTGAGCAAGCCATCTGGTCCATAAGACCGCAGGGCTTGCCGAAGAATTTGTTTTCTGCAAACTGTGCTATCTGTGCGATTTCAACGGGAGAAATCTTACCGTCATTATAGAGGTAATTGAGCATTGTGCCTACAAGCACCTCGAAGGATGCGGAGGAGGACATACCCGAGCCTTTGAGAACGTTGTTTACGGTTACGCAGTCGATACCGCCTATGTTATAGCCGAGCTCCTTAAAGCGTGCTGCAACACCGCGCACGAGAGAAGCACTCTTTTCAACCTCCTTCATCTGAGGCTCAAGAATATTTATGTCAATGATATCTCCGGGATAGTTTTCGGAATAAACACGGATAAAGTGGTCGTCTGTCTTAACGGCACAGGCAACTGCATCAAGATTAATTGCAGCAGCAAGCACCTGACCGTGGTTATGGTCAGTGTGGTTTCCGCAGACCTCTGTTCTGCCGGGAGCGGAGAAGAAGCGGATATCCTGTCTGTCACCGAATTTTTCTTCAAAAAGATGTGTTATGTGAAGAAATCTTGCTCTTGCCTTTTCTGTTTCGGCACCGTAAAGACGGGCAAGTCTTTCATCAAAAGCACCTGAGGTAATTTCATTTCTTACAGTATTAAGATTAGCCATATTTATCATTTCCTTTCGGTATTCTTAATTATTTTCAGGATTTTTCTTTTTTCTGATTTTCCACGACACTCCGAGGAAGGAGCGAAGCACAAGAAGGCAGATTGCCGTAAATACCAGAAGCACAATCATCGGCACGAAGAAATCTGCCGAGAAGGGATCGTAAACGTTTTCGCCTATGAACGAATAAGAAATAAGCTTCGGTATATAAGCACCTACGGACAGAAGCATATACTTTGGGAAGGAGTATTCAAGAGAGCCGTAGAAGTGGCTTATTGTATTTATGGGAAGCGAGGGCACCATTCTGAGAGCTAAAAGAATAATGGGATTGCCCTTTCCGTCCTCCTCCATTGCTTCAAGTATTGCGGGATATTTCTTAAGAGCGTAGTTAATTGTTCCCTCGCCCATTTCGTACCCCGTGTAATATCTGAAGGCAAAGGTGAATACCATACCCAGCACATTTATAAGAAATGACTGATAAGGAGGGAAAACCATGGCCGTGATAATGAATATCGTAGGATAGGGATACATCATTGAAAGGCTTCTTAAAAGAAACAGCAGGAAGATTACAATAAGAATAAGCGGACGGCTTTGCAAAGCCGCAACGCGCATTTCAAACTCCTGAAGGATATAAAGATACTGGTCATACTTTTCCCTGACAGAATCTATCTGCAGAAGAAAAAGTATAACCGTAAGAGCCGCCGCAACAACGAAGGAGGTTACGGCAGACACAAGCAGTATTCTTGATATGGTTTTTTCCTTGCGGACCCCTTTAGTCACATAAATCACCATTTTTCATTATATAACAAATTACAGCATCGGTCAACATTAAATAATTATATTAAAAAAAGTTGCGAAATATTAAAATATATGTTAATATCACAGAGAAGTATTGAAAGGAGATAAGCTATGAATATTGTAATTCTTGACTCAGTTACCGCAAATCCCGGTGACCTTTCCTGGGATTTTCTTGAAAAATACGGCAATCTTACTGTTTATGACCGCTCCCCCGTTGATAAAATCTGTGAAAGGGCAAAGGATGCGGACATTGTTATTCTCAACAAGACTCCCATGAGTCGCGACACCGTATCAAAGCTCCCCCGATTAAAAATGATTGCCCTTCTTGCCACGGGCTACAACATCATTGACTGCGACGCCTGCGACGAATACGGAATCGCGGTTGTGAACATTCCCTCTTATTCCGCATCGGCTGTAGCTCAGCAGACCTTTGCCTTCATTCTCGAATATGCAAACAGAATTGCTCTTCATTCAGATTCCGTTCTTTCGGGCGAATGGGCAAGCTATCCCGACTTCTGTTATATGTTAGCCCCTCTCAGAGAGCTTCTTGACAAGACAATCGGAATTATCGGATACGGCAAAATCGGCAGACGTGTGGCGGAAATTGCAAAGGGCTTTGAAATGAACGTTCTCGTGCACACGGCACATCCCGAAAAATATGCGGGTGAAGACGTAAACTTCGTTGACAGAGATACTCTTCTCTCTCAGTCTGACTTCGTTTCAATCCACTGCCCCCTTACTCCCGAAACAACAAAGATGGTAAACCGTGAATTCATATCCAAAATGAAGGACGGAGCCTTCCTTGTAAACACCTCAAGAGGCGGCGAGCTTGATGAGGAGGCAGTAAAAGAGGCTCTTGACTCGGGAAAGCTTTCCGGTGCAGGTGTTGACGTACTCTCTGTTGAGCCTCCCACACCCGACAACCCCCTTTTTCACACAAAAAACATATACATCACTCCCCATATCGCGTGGGCTTCCTACGATACAAGAAAAAGACTTATGCAGATTCTTGAGGAAAACGTGAGGTCTTTTGTGAACGGCACTCCCGTTAACGTAGTAAACAACCCCCATATGTAGTTAATGTGCAGTAATTATTTTCGGTTTTTTCTCGGTTTTTATGGTACTTAAACAAAGTTTTCCCAAGTGGGTGAAAATTTTAACAAAGTCCTTGCAAAGTCGGGAAAAACGGATATAATATAGAATGGTAAATTAAGGATTCGCAGTAATGCGTGTCTTAAAAATGGAGGATATTAATTATGTCAGTTAAAGTTGCAATTAACGGTTTCGGCAGAATCGGACGTCTTGCTTTCCGTCAGATGTTCGGTGCAGAAGGCTACGAAGTAGTAGCTATCAACGATCTTACAAAGCCCTCAATGCTTGCTAACCTTCTTAAGTATGATACTGCTCAGGGCGGTTACTGCGGAAGAATCGGCGAAGGCCTTCACACAGTAAGTGCTGACGACGAAGCAGGTACAATCACAGTTGACGGCAAGACTCTTAAAATCTACGCTATGGCTAACGCTGCTGAGCTTCCCTGGGGCGAAATCGGTGTTGACGTAGTTCTTGAATGCACAGGCTTCTACTGCTCAAAGGATAAGAGCATGGCTCACATCAACGCAGGCGCAAAGAAGGTTGTTATCTCCGCTCCCGCAGGCAATGACCTCAAGACTGTTGTTTTCTCAGTTAATGAAGATACTCTTACAGCTGATGACCAGATCATCTCCGCTGCTTCCTGCACAACAAACTGCCTCGCTCCCATGGCTAAGGCTCTTAACGATTACGCTGCTATCCAGAGCGGTATCATGAGCACAATCCACGCTTACACAGGCGACCAGATGATTCTCGACGGTCCTCACAGAAAGGGCGATATGAGAAGAGCAAGAGCAGGTGCTGCTAACATCGTTCCCAACTCCACAGGTGCTGCTAAGGCTATCGGCCTTGTTATCCCCGAGCTCAACGGCAAGCTTATCGGTTCCGCACAGCGTGTTCCCGTAGCTACAGGCTCCACAACAATCCTTACAGCTGTTGTTAAGGGTGCTGACGTTACCAAGGAAGGCATCAACGCTGCTATGAAGGCTGCTGCTTCCGAGTCCTTCGGCTACAACGAGGATCCCATCGTTTCTTCCGACGTTATCGGTATGAGATACGGCTCACTTTTCGATGCAACACAGACAATGGTTGCTAAGATTGCTGATGACCTCTATGAGGTTCAGGTTGTTTCATGGTATGACAACGAAAACAGCTACACAAGCCAGATGGTAAGAACTATCAAGTACTTCGCAGAGCTTTAATCCGAAAAAAGTGCACAAAGAACCCTCTTTGACGCACACAAATTACAATGAAGAACCTGCCGCAATTTCTGTGGCAGGTTTTTTGTTTATTCCCCTCACCATAAGGATGCTTTGCACCTGATTTCTATACGTAGGGGAGGGGTCTCCCCTCCCGTTATTTAGCTTCAGCTTATTTATCTTCTGAAAAATTGTCTGCATTTAACACGGGCGGGACAACCCCGCCCCTACCGCCATTCCGTGCCTCTGCGGCAATTTCCTGCACCGGCGCTCTGCCATAAAATATGAATAATTCTCATTCGCATCTTGCACTTGGTGTTTTATGCACAATTTTAAACAAAATTTAATAATTTGTAACCAAATATTTTATTGACACTTTACTGAATTCTATGATAAATTATTAGTAAGGAAAGGAATTTTCCCATATTTTTCACGGGAGGCGGTTTTATGACGGGTTTTACACCTTTTAAGAAGTTTATTCTCAGTATCGGCTGTGCTTTTCTTCTTATTCTGTATGTACCCATTGCCTGCCTTGTGGGCAGCGAAACCTCAGGGGACACAGGCGTTGCGCTTGCCGAAACGGAGTCCTTCGCAGAGGAAACCACTGAAGAAATCATAGAATTTGACTTCTCGGAAGCTAAATAAAATGTACGAAATGACGAAAAATAAAATTGATTTAAATAACTATTGACAATACCCTCTATTTAATATATAATACCGCCTGTAAAGTTTAAGACTTTACAGGCATTTTTAATGCAGAATTGTTGAGAGAGAGGTGCTTAAAACTTTGGCGAAAAATCTTGATATTACCATACTTCTTGATTTTTACGGTGATATGCTCACTCCCAAACAGCGCGAATTTCTCGATTACTATTATAATGAGGACTTATCTCTTTCGGAGATTGCCGCAAACGTGGGCATCACCCGTCAGGGCGTAAGGGACGCAATAAAAAGAGCTGAAGCACAGCTTATGGAAATGGAAGACCGCCTTGGTCTTGTCAAGAGATTCAAGGATATGCAGACAGGTCTTGAGGAAATAATTGAATGTGCAACAAAAATCAGCCGGGAAAACAGAAATACGGGTCTTTCAAGAGAAATCAATGACCTTTCTGTAAGAATCAAATCAATAGCTTTATCATTGTCCGAATAAAAGGGCAGCAAACTGAAAGGAAGTGACCTTATGGCTTTTGAAGGCTTATCAGATAAACTCGATTCCGCGTTTAAAAAACTGAGAAGCAAAGGTTCACTTAACGAAAGCGACGTAAAAGAAGCTATGCGAGAGGTCCGTCTTGCACTTCTTGAAGCAGACGTAAGCTATAAAGTTGCAAAGGACTTTACGGCGAGAGTAACCGAAAAAGCAATCGGTGCAAAGGTAATGGAAAGCCTTACCCCCGCACAGATGGTTATAAAAATAGTAAATGAAGAGCTGACAGCCCTTATGGGCGGAACTCAGGCAAGACTGGCAAGTGCATCGCATCCCCCCACGGTTGTTATGATGTGCGGTCTTCAGGGTTCGGGTAAAACTACCCACAGCGCAAAGATCTGTAAAAAGCTGAAGGCTGACGGTCACAGACCTCTTCTTGCAGCCTGCGACATTTACAGACCCGCAGCTATCAAGCAGCTACAGATTGTCGGTGAGCAGGCAGGCGTTCCCGTTTTTGAGATGGGCACCGAGAATCCCGTTACAATTGCAAGAGAAGCTGTAAAGCTTGCAAAGGATAAGGGCTATGACTACGTATTCCTTGATACAGCAGGCCGACTTCACATAGACGAGCAGCTGATGCAGGAGCTCAAGAACATCAAGGCAGAGGTAAAGCCTCACGAAATTCTCCTTGTTGTTGACTCAATGACAGGTCAGGACGCAGTAAACGTTGCATCCACCTTCAATGAGGCTCTTGGCATTGACGGTCTTGTTCTTACAAAGCTTGACGGTGACACCCGAGGCGGTGCGGCACTTTCCGCAAGAGCCGTTACGGGCAAGCCCATCAAGTTCGTAGGTGTAGGCGAAAAGCTTGATGACCTTGACGTGTTCCATCCCGACAGAATGGCTTCACGTATTCTCGGAATGGGCGACGTTCTCTCACTTATCGAAAAGGCAGAGAACACACTCGATGAGAAAAAGGCAGCAGACCTTGAAAAGAAGCTCAGAGAAAACCGCTTCGACCTTAATGACCTTCTTATGCAGATGGAAGAAATGAAGAAGATGGGCTCAATAAAGGACCTTCTCGGAATGATTCCCGGTGTAGGAAAGAAGATTAAGGACGCTGATATCGACGAGAGAGCGATGGATAAAACAAAGGCAATTATTCTTTCCATGACACCCAAGGAGAGAGAAAAGCCCGAAATCATCAATCCCTCAAGAAAAAGAAGAATTGCAGCAGGCTGCGGTATGCAGGTTGAGGACGTAAACCGTCTTCTCTCACAATACAAGCAGATGCAGAAAATGCTCAAGCAATTGGGCGGAAACAAGGGCGGCAGCAAAAAGAAAATGCGCCGTATGATGCCTCCCGGAGGCTTCGGCGGCATGGGCGGCGGCTTCCCCGGCGGCTTCCCCGGCTTTTAATCGGATTTAATTCGGTATTAGACACTTGTTGTTTATTATATTAAAAAACTTATTTAATTGGAGGAAATTAAAATGGCAGTTAAAATTCGTCTTCGTCGTATGGGCGCTAAGAGAGCACCTTTCTATCGCATCGTTGTTGCAGATTCAAGATATCCCCGTGACGGCAGATTCATCGAGGAAATCGGCTACTACAACCCCATGACAGAGCCTAAGACCATTAAGGTTGATGGTGAAAAGGCAAAGCAGTGGATCGCTAACGGCGCACAGCCCACAGATACTGTTAAGGTTCTTCTCAAGAAGAACGGCGTTATCGACTGATAACACATTCCCGGAGGCAAAGCATAAATGAAAGAGTTACTTCTCGGAATTGCTAAGGGTCTTGTTGACGAGCCCGATAAGGTTGACGTTACCGTTGACGAGGCAAATGAGGACGGCGTTATTGTGTTCCATCTTCACGTTGCTGAAAACGACATCGGCAGAGTTATCGGTAAGCAGGGCAAAATAGCAAAGGCTATCCGTACAGTTATGCGCTCAGCCGCTAACAGACAGGATATGAAGATTCAGGTCGAAATCGACTAAACAAATTAAGACGGCTTTCCGCCGTCTTTTTTGTTTTTAAATTGACATCTTCCGACAATAGTTTTATAATTACTTCAATATGTAAAATAAGGAGATTTTTATGAACTACTACAAGCCTCTGGCAACAATAAGACACAAAATAATTGCAGGTATCCTGGGCGCTTCCCGTGTGCTTCACAAGGTGACGGGAGGAAAAAGACCGAAATTCTTATTTTCCGGGAATACCGACCTTTCATATGTAGGCTCAAGCCTTAAAATCTTAGATAAAACCGAGGACGAGGTTATTATCGCAAAAACCGACAAGAGCGGAAATATTGACAATTCCGACTTTAAGATTATGACGGCAACCGACCTGCATTTGGGCTCACCGGGGGCTCAGCTTAACAACAAGACCATTGACCGCCTGGTCCGGCAGATAAGGGACGAAAAGCCCGACCTTGTGATTATCACGGGTGACTGTATTCTTTCCGACTGTCAGCACATAGACTCCGTACAGTTTTCATATATGATGGAAAAGCTCGGTGTTTATTGGGCTTATGTTTTCGGTAATCACGAAACAAGAGAGGAAAAGGGCTTTTATAAGTATCAGCTTTTAAGAGGTATGCAATATTATCCCCATTGCCTCACGCTTTTCGGAAAGGAAGAGCTTTTCGGCTTCGGAAACACAGCAATTCACATTAAAAATGCGGACGGCTCATACTACAAGAGCCTTTACCTTATTGACTCGGGGCGTGATATGATTGAGGAATACAACATCTCTCACAACGTACCGAAGGAGCTGTGGTCAGACACCTACGATTTCGTAAAGCAGAATCAGATTGACTGGTACACGGCAAATATGCAGAAAACTCTTGCTGTCACACCTGAAAACAAATCAATCTGCTACATGCACATTCCCGTAAAGGAATATGAATTAATCTGCGATGAGCACGGACAGTACGATTACAGAGATTCGGGAAAGACGAAGCTTCTTTACGGCACACAGTACGAGAGCGTCGGCTCCTCATACTACAACAGCGGCTTCTTCACCGCAGGTAAGGAAAAGGCACAGCTTCAGGCAATTTTCTCAGGTCACGACCACATAAATGACCTTTGCGCAATTTATGAGAATGTATATCTCGTTTACACTCAGTGCACGGGCTATAACACCTATAATATGACGGAAAAGCTGAATTTCCCAGAAAAAGACTGCCATTACGGTGTTACCCTTACAACCCTTCACAAGGACGGGACAATCACGATTGAACCGAAAAAGAATAACCGTTATCTTTGATATGAGGTAAATAATATGAAAAAGCTTATTGTTTTTGTTCTCTGTATTACGTTTTTATTTCTCACCTGCTGCGGTGACGGGGGAACAGAAGGGCCTTCATCCCCCGAAAAAATAACCGAGCCTGAGGTTGAGATAACTACAGAAGAATGGGAAATTGACAGAACGGGAGAAGAAATTTATCAGGCGCACCCCGACCTTACTCTCGTTGACTATACCTCCCCTATGCTCCTTCCCCTCTCCGAGGATATGGGACAGGAATATGTGGACAAGCTTACCTTTATCTGTGACTCCCCTACCTACTGGATGTGGCCCTGGGGACTTCTCGGCGGCGGAGAGGACACAAACTCAATCTGGACGGGTCCCGAGGGCACAATGACCCTTGCATATCAGAGCTCCTACTGTATTCTTGATCCCTTCGACAATATCGAGAAGCCCATCCGTCAGGTTGTGGAGGAGCACAAGCCCGAATACCTTATACTTGCCGTGGGCATCAACGGAGTTTCATTTATGGATGAAGAGGAATTCAAGACAGATTACGCTGACCTTGTTTCCGATATTCTTGAAATAAGCCCCGAAACAAAGCTGATGTGCCAGTCAATTTACCCCATAACCCCCGACTACCGCTGGTGGGGCGACATCACAAACGTGATGATAACCGAGGCCAACAGCTGGATTCTTGATGTAGCAGAGGAATACGGTGTACCGTACCTTGATACATTCTCGGTGCTTTTAGCTGAGGACGGACACGCAAAAAGAGAGCTTATGGGATCGGACGGACTTCACCCCAATTACGAGGGTCTCAAAACCGTTCTGCAGTACATAAGAACACACAAATACAGAGAGGTCACAAAGGCTGTCGGATAAAGCAAGGATAAAAAAGCAAAAACCGTATATATAAATCAAGGGGTTCTGCATAAAGCTGCAGAACCCCGTAAATCTTAGTATTTTGTCAGTTTGCTGTCAGGCAGTACCAATATAATGCCGGATAACCGCCTTTTTCATAAGGCTTCACAAATCTCCAGCCGCATTGATAATTTATAAAATCCTCATCAATTTCACTTATACCTCCGGAGGGCCAGCCATAGGAAACAACGGCAATTTCCCTTGCTTCGGCGTTAATTCCCGTAAGACTTGCATGATAGGGGATAACGGAAGCCCCGTTAAGTCTGAAGCTGAAGCCGTCAAGACTGATACCCGTTTCAGGGTCATATTCGCCGACATCAGCCTCATAAGGTTCATAATTATCTTCTATATATTTTATGACCTCGGTGAAGTCTTCTTCATTGAATTTTATAAGCTGAACCCTTCCCGAAGAGCTGTCACCTCCGATAATATCATACATACGTGCTGATTCATATCCGCCGATACTCTCAATCAGAGGTCGGTCGGCATCTCGGACAGCTTCATCCCCTGTTTTTACAAGAAATTCCGTAGGCTGAAACATCATTGAAAGTGAAAACATACCAAGCGAGAAAACAAAAGCAAGAGTGGAAACGGCAATTCTTATACCGTCGGGTATTCTTTTTATGAGAGAAAAAAGCACCGCTGTTACTGCCGCAATCAGGGACTGTATGACAAAAGACGAGCCTATAAGCCTGCTGCTTCTGATACAGTAAATAAAATAGCACAAGGGAAAAATAAAGGCTGCCGCGGCTATAATCACAGACAGATATTTTTTCATTTTTATCCCTTCCCTCTTTTCGTACATTCCTATAGTATCAAAAAACCGGAACGTGTGTCAACACATTCCGGTTGTTAAATTTTATTTTACACTGTCAAATACTTCATAGAAGTGAGTGATGAAGGTTGTACCTGCTGTCTTACCGTAGGAGATAAGGCACCATGTATCGCTGTCATACTCGCCTGTTTCTGCGTTGTACTGAAGACCTGCCATTACGAAGTTTTCTTCATTTGCAACGTAGCCTGCTGCGTCATTCATAAGGTCCATAATGATAATGTCTTCACCGGTGTACTCTCTGATTGTGGGAAGGGGGAAGCCCTTTGCACCGTCACCGCCGAAGAGAAGCTCGCCGAAGGTTTCGCCGGGGGACATATAAACCTTCATAACATCACCGATTTCAAGGTAGCCTACCTCGGAAACGGTGTAGAACTTACCGCTGTCATCCTGAAGAACAAGGTTATCTGCAACAGATGTTTTACCGAGAAGAGCGATAACATTGTTTTCAATTCTTACGAAGAACTGCTTGTTCTTAACGTTGAGAACGGGCTCAACCTCAACTGCTTCAACTGTGGGAAGACCCTCGTACCATACGGTGTAGCCTTCATTGTTCTTGTTTGCTTCTACGCCGAGCTTGTCGCCGGTAGCGGCTGTAAGAGCAATTCTGTCAGCCTCTGTAAGGCTCATACCGAGAAGCATATAACCGATTTCATAGCCGTAACGAACAGCTGTTGAATGTGCGTCTGTATCAAGACCGTCATTGGAGTTGCCTCTGCCGGATGTAACGGTAGAAACGTTACCCTGAATGAAAATGAAGTTGTAGCCGGCTGCATTCATTACCTCTTCTGTGTACCAGATGAAGTCTGCAGAGAACTTCTGGTCAAAGGGAAGAAGTCTGTCGGAGCCGTCATCGGACCAGTCATAGCTTGCGGATTCGGGATGGCAGCCAAAGGTAGCAACAATTGTGGGAGTCTTAGCCTCGTCCTTGGGAAGGAACTCGAGCTTATACATATTTGTGTCAAGAGAAATGGGAGCTGTACGGTCCCATACGTACTCTTCGATATCCATAGCGGAATAATAGAGCTTACCCTCTGTCATATCAGCGAGAGCATCTTCAACTGCCTTCTTGGAGCCTGCAACAACAGATTCGATGAAGGAGCGCTCAACACCGTACTTAACCTCACCGCCCATAATGTTGTTGAAGATAACACCAACGGGGTCAGTCCATACGCCCTGAGAGTCGATACCTGTGTGAATGTGTGTGCAGGAAACGTTGATGCTTACAATGTTGTTCTGAGCAGCAACATCCTTGAGAGCCTCACGGATAAGTCTTACGTCTGCATTTGCAAAGCCCATTGCGTCAAGAGCTATGAAAACTACCTTGCCTCTGCCTGAGCCGTCATCCATAACGATTGCTCTTGCCATAAGGTCTTCATAGTTGCCCTCGTTGTCCTTATACATTTCGTTGCCGAAAACATAAGGAAGGTAAGCACCCTTTGCATAGGATTTCTCGCCGAAATCTGCGGGAAGCACGGAAGCCTTGCCGTAGCCGAGGCTCCATACGCCGTTTGCAGCGGGCTCGTCAATGAATTCATCCATACCTGCATAGAAGCCTTCATACTCATCGAGATTGAATTCCTCATAATCAAGCACAGCAGAAGAGCCGGGGATTAAAATATTGAGAATTCCGCCTAAAAGGTCATTGATGAAGAAATTGCTTAAGGCGTTAAGAATCTTTGCGAACATAACCTTTACGTTAAGCATACTGTCAACGGGAGCTTCCTCGGAAGCCGTTGCAACGTAATCGAGAACTGAATCATAATTTTCCTCTGCACCTGTGTCTGCTGCGAATGCTGTCATGGGAGCCACAAGACAGAAGCAAAGAACAAGTGCAATAGCTTTTGCTAAAAACTTTTTCATGGTTTATCCTCCTTTTATCGGGTAGAGCTTATAATAACATATTTATTAACAAATTTCAACTGAAATCAGAATTTTTTCTCCAGAGCCTTTACCACCTCGTTTGCGATGATTTCGTGGCCTGCAGCTGTGGGATGAACTCCGTCACCGAGCCAGTAGGAGGCACATGCCTTCTTTTCTGCCTCGTCGAATTTTTCCTGAAGGGGAACGAAGGTAAGACCGAATTTTTCGGCAACTGCTCTTGCGCTTTCTGCACGCATAAGAGTTTCCTTTCTGAAGACTCCCCAGCTCTTCTCAGTAGCCGAAGCCTTGAGCACAAAGGGCTCGAGAATGAAAATCTCGATATCGGGAAGCATAGCCCTTATTTCTTCAATGAGATTACAGTAAACACGGAAAAACTTGTCGTTGTCAACACCGTTTCTGTTTCCTATTTCGTGCCATACGTCATTGATACCGATAAGAATTGTGAGATAGTCGGGCTTAAGGTTAATGAAATCGCACTTTATTCTCGAATAAAGGTCTACGATTCTGTTGCCCGAAATACCCTTATTGATGAACTTATACTCACCGGGATACTTAAGACCGAGCTCTGCGGAAACGAGGGTGGGATAGCCTGTTCCTCTGTCATTGTCATTATCTCTGCTTCTGCCTGCATCCGTTATGGAGTCGCCCTGAAAAAGTATGGTTTTCATAATTACTCTCCTTATCTGAGAATCTTTTCACCGTCAAATACGATAACACCGCTGCCGCTGCCGCCCTTGTTGCCTGCCCTGAGCCATTCGGCATAAGCCTTTCTGAGGGAGGTGTCTGTGGGAAGCTGATCTGCGGGAAGATCCGAATACTTGTCGAAAATTCTCCATGCATCGTGGAAATCCTCGGATTCTGACCAGGAAACAATCTCAAAGTCACTCATAAACTTAAGAATGTTTGACTTTTCAGGTAAAAATTCCTTGTGTCTGGGGTAAAGAAGCCAGCTGCCGCACCAGAAATACATAATTCCGTCGGGGAAAAGGTGCTTGTACTGCTGATAGGCCTTCTTATAAGCGTCGAGTCTTACCTCGTCTGTAAGGGGTATGCCTGATGAGGGAATATGGAAGCCGATAACGGGCTGTCCCTTTGTAAGGCGTCTTCCGCACTTTGTAACAAAGTCAAAATCGTAGCCGTAGTCGCTCTCTTCAAACTGGAATCTGCCGTAAGCAAAGCGTTCAAGCTTGAAGAAGCCGTTGTACCAGCCTGCAACGAAGGTGCCGGGCACCTCCTCACACTTAATGCACTCAATAAGCTTGCAGCGCATATCTGCCATTGTGTCCCAATAGGTTTCCTCGGGAATGCCCTTCTCCTTATATCTCTCGTAAACGATGGGAGTACACAGAAGCAGGAAGATAAAGTCGAGTGTGCACTCGTTTTCGTCGTATTCCTTTGAAAGCTCGATAACACCGTTAAGGTATTCCTGCATATTGTCTGCCCAGGGGTACATATAGCCCTCAACGAGCTTGTCCATCTTGTCGCCGAATTCCTTCTCCTCGTCAAGTCTTTTGAGAACTCTTGTAAAGGTTTCAATTGCTTCGGCGGGATAATCGTATCTGTTCATAAAATCTGCAATAAATTCAGTATAATGCAGCATTAAAAACACCTCTTTTAGTTATTATATATAATATATAATAGCAAAGCCTCTCAAAAAATGCAACATATAACAGAAAATATCTTTACCGTAACAAAAATATATGGTAAAGTATAGACGAAAGAAAATCATAATTTATCTTCGCAAGCGGCGCAAAAAACAACCTGTTTGACGCACAACAAAAAGAAATACGGAAAGTGCCTCTGCGAAGCTTTCTCCGAAAAGGTAAAAAAGAAGTACTTTTAAAATTTGAAATGCTTTGTTTTCGGCGGTTCGGAGTACCATTGTACGCCTTGCCACCGCCGAAAACAACAAACAGATTGCTTTTTGTCCCCTTGCTGCCGCTGTCCTCAAGGGAACTGTGAGGGTTTAAGTCTTCGAACAGTGTCCTGTTCGAATTTTGGTTTTTTTGGTTTTAATAAGCAGGGGCAAAAGTCGGACAGATGATAATTGCCCGTATTTCTCCCCATAGCATCCGTTTCTCCGAAACGGCGCTCTGCAAAAAAATACGAACAATTCTCACCCATCCGCCCCATATCCGGAATATATTTCCCGTTTGACGGAAAATATTCATATTTTGTCCGTATGTGCCGATTATCCGCAGATAAGCGGATACAGACGGGCGGAATATGGACATTTAACGTCAAAGAGATGTTGTAAAAGACCTGTGTCGGATAAAACTAACCGAACAAAGTCTGATGTAAGCTCCTTAACGGCACGGGAAAGGTCGCAGAAATCGGCGTATTTGTGTTTTTCGGCTCTGGCAAGCTGTACGGTGGTACCGCGAAGAGCCGAAAAACAAGCACTTATGCAATTCCGATTGTGGCACGTATTCAGTCTTTTATGAAGCTTAATGCAAGGCTGAATGCCTTTTATTTATAGCGGTGCGTCAAAGACGTTGATTTGTGAGCAGCTTTCCCCGATAAATTATGATTTATAAGTGAGGTTAGTATTATGAAAACACGTGATTATTTCATAAGCGAAAAAGGTTTCAGGGAGACAATGCAAAATACCGTTGAGCCTTATCTTAAGAGCATTGCCGAGGACGGCTTTTTTGAAGCTGACGACGGAAATAAGATTCATTACGTATACTACAAAAATGAGGTTGCCGCCGGAAATATCGTCATTGCACACGGCTTTACGGAATCTGCGGAAAAATTCCTTGAAATGTGCTGGTATTTCAGCAAAATGAAGCTGAACGTATTCATTGTGGACCACAGAGGCCACGGGCTTTCACACCGCCACAACACCGACAAGGAGGTTGTGCATATAAAGTACTTCGACCAGTACGTAGACGACCTGCAGACCCTTGTGGAAAAGGTGGTGCTGAAAAAAGCTCCCTCCCTTCCCCTTTATCTTTATTCGCACTCCATGGGCGGCGCTGTTTCCGTTCAGCATCTGCAGAAGTATCCCGGCGTATTCAAAAAGGCAATTCTCTCCGCACCGATGATTCAGGCAAAAACCGCAGGCCTTCCGCCTGCCGTTGCAAAGGCTGTTACGGGCATTTTCATTAAGCTCGGCAAGGACTCGGAAAAGGTTATCGGCTACGGCGG
Organism: Acutalibacteraceae bacterium; assembly: GCA_045533835.1. Classification (GTDB taxonomy): domain Bacteria; phylum Bacillota; class Clostridia; order Oscillospirales; family Acutalibacteraceae; genus RUG806. Next base: position 36,425 of record JAZSIM010000060.1, on the reverse strand, counting down.
ATTCAATCCCGACAGGACCTACGAGGACAGCCACGATACAAGCGAGGAAAGATTCAACTATTACCATAGGAAAAAGATTGAAAACGAGGATATCCGCACCGCTGCGCCCTCCTACCGCTGGGTAAACGAGGCGGTAAAGGTGACCGCGAAAAACCTTGACCCCGAGAGAAATAAAAAAATCACCGCAAAAATACTTCTCTGCCAGCCCGAGGAGGATTCCACGGTTTATATGGAGGCTGAAGATGAATTCATAAAGCTTGTAAAGGACGGAAGGCTTGTAAAATTCCGTGACTGCAGGCACGAGATATATAACAGCATCGACCCCACGGTGCAGGAGTATCTTGATATCATAGAAGACTTCCTTTTTAATGAATAAATTACAAATTCTTTAAGAAAACCTTAACCTGCTTGTGTTAAGGTTTTTTTATGCTACAATAAAAGCAGCGAAAGGAGGAATTTTCCTTGATTGAAATTAAGAATCTTATAAAATGCTACGGAAAATACACGGCTCTTGACAGGCTTAGCTTCAGAGTGCCTGAGGGTACCGTTTACGGACTTATCGGCTACAACGGTGCAGGTAAAACCACGCTTCTCAAAACCGTCGCAGGCGTATATAAGGCTGACAGCGGTGAGGTGCTTTTTGGCGGGGAAAATATCTACGATAACGCCCGCCAGAAGTCCCGTCTTTTCTACGTGCCCGACGATATATATTTCAAGGCATACGCAAATATGAACAAGATGGCAGCATTCTATAACGGCTATTACAAGAATTTCAGCTACGATACCTTCAGAAGACTTACGGATGTTTTCGGCCTTGATCCGAAAAAGAATCTCAACGGCTTCTCAAAGGGAATGCAAAGACAGGCTGAGCTTGTTCTTGCTATGGCAACGAATCCCGATTTTCTTCTTCTTGACGAATCCTTTGACGGACTTGATCCTCAGAAAAGACAGATTATAAAGAATCTTGTGACGGAATACGCAAAGGACCGCGGCGCTCACGTTATTATCTCCTCCCACAATCTTCACGATCTCGGAGATATGTGCGACCGCTTCGGACTTATAAACGGCAAAAAATTAGTCCTTGACCACGATATGTCCGACCTCGGTGACGATTTCACAAAATACCGTATGGCATTCGCAGAGGGTGACAATAAAACGGAAGAGGATTTCAGCATTGTTCCCTTAAGCAAGTTCAACAAGGACGGAAGACTTATAACAATTACCGTCAAGGGTGAAAGAGAAAAGGCGGAGGCTCTCATAAAGGCTATGGGTCCCGTTTATCTCGAGCAATTCCCCATGACAATGGAAGAAATATTCCTTGAAGAAGTGGAGGGTGTGGATTATGATTTTTCGCAAATCTTTAAGTAAGAAAAAGGGTGCGGCATATTCATTTTTCAGCGGTCTTTCCGCAGGCTTTGTCCCTGCCGTGCTGATTCTTATCGTTCAGACCTTTTTAACGGCTGTACTTCCCCTTCTTACCTTTATTGAAAACGATTTCAGCTCTAACCGTCACGACATCGGTGAAATAATTCTTTCAAAGGACAAATACAAGTTCCTGGTTTTCGGTTTCAGCGATTCTTATGAGCTTTATATGGTTTTCGGTGTGTTGGGAATCCTCTCAATTCTTATTGCCGTAAGACTTTTCAGCTTTATATGCGACAAGAAGACAGTAAACGTTTTCTACAGCCTCGGCATCAAAAGAAGCACTCTGTTTATGTCGAAATACATAGCAGGTGCACTGCTTTTAATTGCTGCTACAATTATTCCCGTAATTCTTTCTTATATAGTAAACCTTATATTCCTCGGGGGTTCCTGGCAGCTGTCCCTTGTGCTTTTACATTTATACTGCGGACTTTCGGTGTTTGTGCTCGTGTGCTTTTCGGCTGCAGCCGTTGTATTTTCAAGCGTGGGCACAGTTTCCGAGGCAATAGTTTATTCTGCAGCTCTTCTTTTTGCCCCCACAATCATAATTTTTCTGACGGAGCAGATAATCGGTGCCTTCCTTCCCTCCTCAACAATCAACGACAGCGTAATAATTTTCGGCTCATTAAGACGCTATTATTACGAGAACACGGCGGCTTCTCTTCTTGAAAGGACCTCTGACTACAATCCCCTGCTGTTCTTTGTAAAGGAGCTTTCAACATTCTCAAGAGGCTTCCTTGAAAACGGTGAATTGCAGCTGAGCATCAACGGAGAGCCTGCCGACTGGTATTTCCCCAAAATCTTCATCCACTTCCCCTGGTTTATAATTGCTCTGGGGCTCGGAGTTCTCGGCTCCCTTCTTTTCAGAAGAATAAAGGCTGAAAACTGCGGTTTCCTTAACACAAACAAGGTTTTAAGCAACCTTACAATTTTTGAATTGTGCCTTGTGGGCTCCTCTGTGCTTCTCGGCGAAATAGAGTGGCAGGAAACCTGGGTTGTAATTGCAGCCGGTGCCGCTGCGGCATTCGCCCTTTACCTTATTGCAGAAATCTTCTTAAAACGTAATTTCCTTAAAATTCTCAAGTCCCTTTATAAATTTGTAGCTCACATAGGAGTTATTGCAATAATTTACGGAATATGTGCTACGGGGCTTTTCGGCTACGGCAGCTACATCCCCGACAGAAGCAAGATTCAGTCTGCTTCTATATATGCTCCCATCTCCCACTCACAGATAAGCACAATCGCCGCTGACACAAACTGGAATCAGGAATGGTTTATCCGTGTTTACGAGCCCTATAACTACAAACTTCTTCCCGAAATGACCGACAGTGCTGATATCGACAAGGTTGTGGCAATCAATAAGCTTGCGGTTGACACAGAAAAGGATGACGGCTTCAACAGCAATATCATCATCCGCTACAAGCTTAAAAACGGCAAGACCACCGAAAGAAAACACACCCTTACAAGCCGTCAGGAAATGATGTCACTTCTGGAGCTTGTTGACACAAAGGCTTACACCGATGAGCTTTATAAGCTCTTCTACAAGGGTATCACCGAGGAGGACGTAAAAAAAGAGCAGAGCCTCTACGGTTGGGTAGATCCTAATTACCTTATGCATCTTGCCTTCACCTATAAATATTCTGAGGTATCCGTAAAAACAGACTCTCTTATGGAAGAAAAGGGGCTGAAGCTCACTGAGGAGCAGTGGAACACCCTCAGGGATGCCGTTTACAAGGATATAACTGCACAGAGCCTTGAGGACTATTTCTTCGGCAATAAAAAGCAGCTTGGTGTGCTGAGCTTCGGTATAAACAGCAAGGCTCACGCCATTATCGGTGAAAATATGAACGTCATTTATGACGAGGAAGCTACGGCTCCCGCCGTCCCCGATATTCCCGTTCCCGAGGAGGATATTCTTATCCCCGATGATATGCCCGGGGAGCTGTTCCCCGGAGAGGAATTCATCCCCGAGGAGGAATCAAGGTATGAATACACGTCATATACGCAGTATCAGGAGCTTGGCGGCTTCAGAGGCGACAGCACCTATGACGTTGTTATCAGTGAGGATATGGTAAACACCCTGTCGGCACTTAAGGCTATGGGCTACGAGGATTGCTTCAGAGGCGAGCTTACAATTGAAGCAGTATCCTTCCGTGAATACGATACCTCTGAAATTTTCTCATACTACTACAGAGGCAGTGAGAGAACCTATATTTACGATTTCTTTGCCTATACCGTTGACAGAATGGAATTCTGGGGCATGGAAAATGAAAAGAATCCCGAAGAGATAGTATCGGAAAACAAGATAACCGACAAGGTGAAGCTTGCTGAGCTCGACTCTCTTATGAAGCTTCACGAATACACCTTTGATGACGGTTATTTCTGCCTCATTAAATACTCCGACGGCAATTACACGGTAAAATACTTAAGCCGTGAGGATGCCCCCGATTACGTAAGAAATTTCACCTACACCATGAACGGTGAAGAAATTTACTACTATTAAAACCTCGCTGAAGCAGGCACAGGGTAAAAAACAGCCCCGTGCCTGCATTTTTTATTGTAGGGGAGGGGTCTCCCCTCCCGTTAAAATGGGTTCTTTCTTTTTAATAAAAAATCACAAAAGATACGAAACGGGCGGGGTAACCCCGCCCCTACCCTGAACAGATATAAAACAGAAATGCCGACCCGAAGGTCAGCATCCCTGTTTTGTAAAGGATATAAGAGAAAGAGAGGAGAGAGCAATAAATAAAATAAGCAACAAAATCAGTTGAACTTATATACCCTTCATGCGGCGGTATCGCGGGAAACTGTCTTTTTTTCTACGGGCTTTACGGGAACGTATGCTGCCTGAGCATTGAGCTTCTGACGGCGCATATATTCTCTCTTTGCACGGCTTCTTCTGATTTTTCTGAGGACTGCAAAAATAATCTTATCCTCGAATTCAACAAAGCGCTCCTCGTGCAGAAGACCCCATGCGATAAACAATGTAAATAATACCTCTAAAAGAATAATAACTGAAAATGTGGTTGACATAATATTCATCCTTTCTATTTATGCGAACATTTGTTTTGTTTCTGTGATTGTATTGTACAACATTAATCTTTGTTTGTCAACACAAATGTTCGAAAAATGTCGATTTGCAGTCCCTTTAATGGTACACCATTAAGTGACTTGTGTTTTCACTTGTGAATATACCACAATATATTGTGGTTGTCAACCTGTTTTACAAAAAAAGTCTGTTCGGTAAAAAATAAAATATTATTCGATTCTGTTCGGTTTTTTTCTTGACATACCTTGTAAAACGCTGTCTGCTGAAAAAAATCACTTTTTGCGGAAATTAAGGGGTGACATTCCCGTTTCCCTTCTGAACACCCTGTAGAAGGTCTTGATATCGGAAAAGCCCGACAGACCTGCGATCTCGTCAACGGGCAGATCCGTCTGTCTTAGAAGCAGTCCGGCATTCTCCGTCCTCTTATGATTAAGATAGGCATGGAAGCCCGTGCCTACGGTATTTTTAAAAAGAGTACAAAAGTTTCCCGGGGAAAGTCCCGTTTCACGGCAGGCATCCTCTATGGTAAGATTATCGGTGTAATTTGTCTGAACAAGTCGGAGTGCCGGGGCAATTCTTTCAAGTCCGGTACATCTCACACGGCTTTCTCCCGTACCGAGGTCACGCAGCAGCTCACCGCAAAGACCGTAAACCCGACCTGTAAGGTCAAGACGGTTGAATTCTGCAGGATTTTCAAGAATTGCGGTAAGCTCCTTCATTTTTTCCGTAACCCTGTGATTTGCGTCATATACCTTACAGGAATCTGCAAGGGATGTAAAATCAAAAAAATCCTCTCCTAAAAGCTCATATCCGAATTCAGTCAGAGTAAGCCTTGTGCCTGCCTGAGCCTCATAGGAATGAGGTGTAAAGGAGCCGACGAACAGGGCATTTCCCTGATTAAGCGAAATGCTCTCTCCGTTTATCTGTGCATTTATTTTTCCCTGAATACAGAAAATCAGCTCAATCTCATAATGGCGGTGCGAAGGGATGGCATCAGCTTCTGTTATGTGGGCTGCGTAGGGTATACCGCCCTCAGGGGGCTTCCTGTAAAGCATAAAATCACTCTCCTGAGTATATTTTAATTCTCATTCATAAAATATGCAACGGCTTTTCTGAAATGAAGAGAAATATTAACGGCACAAAACTGCGGATAATGCAGTCCTGTGCCGTTTTGTATTGTTTTATTCTTCTGCCGGCTCCTTCTGCTCTGCGGCTTTTTCTGCTAATTTTCTTTCGCGGTTTTCCGTGGCCTCTCTGAGAAGCACATAAAGGGTGGAGGCAATGGGTACACTCAGAAGCATACCCAAGGGACCTCCCACGCTGCCGCCCAGGGTTACCGCTGCAAGAATCCACATGGCAGGCAGGTTTACACGCTTACCCATAACTCTCGGGTACACGAGATTTCCCTCGACCTGCTGAAGGGCAATAAGAAAAATCACAAAGACAAGTGCCTTCCAGGGGTCCTGGGTGAGAATCATTACGGCGCCCACGCCTGCTCCGATAAATCCGCCGATTACGGGGATAAGAGCCGTAACCCCCACAAGCGCTCCCACCATAGGCGCATAAGGAATTCTGAGTATAAGCATACCTATCATACAAAGACCGCCGAGAATAAGTGCCTCAAGAGTCTGTCCCGTAATAAAATTACGGAAATTGTCCCTTGCCACAACCGCCGTATGGCGAAGTATTTTTCCTGCCCTTTCGGGAAGCCAGGCATTCACAAGCCTTACCGTCTGGTGTGACAGCTTATCCTTACTGAGCAGGATATATACGGCAAAGACAAAGCCGATACCGAAATTCACAACGGCAGTCACCACGGAGCCTATTGTGGTAAAGGCGGTATTCACAAGATTTCCGCCCTGGGTCTTAAGCCAGTTCTGTGCGGAAACAAGAATATTCTTCCAGTCTGTATTAAGCAGATATTCCCCCAGAGGAAGCTCAAGAATTTCCTCCTCGCTCATTGCAAGAAGACGGTTTACAAAGTCCGTCACAATGCCGACAATCACCTTGATTGCGCTTACAAGCTCGGGGATAACAAGCATTATCACACCGAAGATAATTCCGAGAATAAGGAAAATTGAAATTCCGAAGGACAGGGGTCTTTTTATTTTAAGAAGAAGCCTCTTCTTTGTTTTAGTAAAAAGATGCTTTTCAAAAAACTGCAGCGGAACATCAAGCACAAGGGCTATGCCGCAGCCGATAACAAAGGGAGAAAGGAGCTTTATTACCCACTTTACCGCACCTGCCACAGCACCTATGTTCTGCACTCCGAGAAAAACAAGAGAGCAGAAGACAATTATTCCTATTATCCACAGGGCAAGCTTTTTTCTGTTTTCCTTTGAAAGCTCCATTTTCAGACTCCTTTATTCGGGCTTTACTATGTAGCTGAAGCTGAAATGCTTCTCGGTGAAGGCTCTTTCGGGCTCAAGATAGCTGAGTCCCTGATTTTCAGCGTGCAGCTTGTAGTCAATATTTACTATTGTTTCGTTGAGAGGTTTAAGCTCATCGTGGTGCTTCACGGTATCCATCTGAATATCAGAAAAATGAAGTGCCTTGAAGGAGAAGCCCGGGTCACTCTTATCCCAGAAGCAAAGCTTCTTTCCGTCGGAATTTGAAAGCTCTGCATACTTTGTCTTATAATGCGCACCGCATTCTCTGGGATTTACGTAATTCTCGTATTCATCCGTAACAGTCGAATTAAAGCGGGAAAGATGCATAGCCTTATATCTGTCAGAATAGCTTTCCTTGGGACCGTAGCCGTAATACTGCACGTCCTCAAAGTCCTTCTGAAGCGACATTTTTATACCGAAGCGGGGAAGGGGCTGTGCATTATGGGTTACGTCACCCTCAAATCCGATTTCCACTCTGCCGTCTGAGAAGAATTCATATACTGCCTTACCTCTGAGAGCAGGAGGCATAGCGGCAGAAGCAAAGGAAATATCGGCAGTGATTTTTACGCTGTCCTCACCCTTTTCCGCAGAAACACCGTAGGTCTTCTGAATTGCGTGGAAATAACGGGCGCGGTCGCTGTCCTCCTTATGACTGAAGCTCTGACGCCATAAGGTGAATTCAACGGGAGAATTAAGATAAGAGTAATCACCGTTTCTGATTTCTGTAATTCTGCCCGTAACCTTGCTGAAGACGTAAGAGATTCTGCCGTTTGTTATATAAAAGCTGCACCTGTCCTCGTTTACCGTGAGGGCATTTTTCTCACCCTCGGTATATTTTACGGCGCTGTCCTTTATTATGAGCTGTCTGAAACCTGCAATAAAGCCCTTTTCTGCATAGAACATATCACGGTTAAGAGAAAGAACAACCGTCAGGGTTACGTTGTCACCGGAAAGATCAAAGGGAAGGGAGAATACCTTTGACTCACGGGGTGCTATATCCCCTGCACCGAGATTTATTTCATCGGAAAGGGTGCCGTCCTTAAGAAGATATACAATGATATCCTGCTCGGAAAGGTCCTTGAAATATCTCTTGTTGAAAACGGTAAGCTTTCCGTCTTCAAATTTTACTTCAATAGGGATATAGGTCTGCTTCATGTCGAAGAAGCCGGGGTGGGGCTTTCTGTCGGGATAAACAAGACCGTCAACACAGTAATATCTGTCGTTGGGATAGTCTCCGAAGTCACCGCCGTAACGGTAACGGGGATTTTCCTTTGTGCCGATATTTACGGCGTGGTCACAGTATTCCCATACACAGCCGCCCGTGTACTGATCATATTTTTCAAAGTCGTTCCAATGAAGGGGAATATCACCTGTAGAGGTATGGGAAACATACTCACAGTAATAGAAGGGCTTAGTCTGCTTTTCGTCATTAAGGAATTCGTGAAGATAGGTAAGCTCTGCATACATACGGCTTTCAACGTCGGAAATGTCCTTAAAATCTCTTCCGCCTACTCTGCCCTCGTATTCGAGTCTTGCATTTTCATAATGGATGATAGCCTTCGGGTCACGGCTTCTTATCCAATTTGCCATTTTTCGGTGGCTTTCACCGCAGCCCGATTCGTTGCCGAGGCTCCACATAACAACACAGCCGTAGTTCTTATCTCTTTCAAAAAGACGCTCTGCCCTGTCAAGACAGGCATTTTCCCATTCGGGGTTATCTGCAAGATGTGCCCAGTAATCCCAGTACCAGTCACCGTAGTTATAGCCCATTCCGTGGCTTTCAAAGTCTGCCTCATCAACAAGCATAAAGCCTGCCTCCTCGCAGAGATCTACGAAGCGGGGGTCATTGGGATAATGGGAGGTTCTTATCATATTTACGTTTGCACCCTTGAGAATATCAAGGTCCTTTTTCATATCCTCCATAGTTACCGCATAGCCTGTTTCGGGGTTGGAGTCATGGCGGTTTATACCATAGAATTTAACTTTTTTACCGTTTACAAGGAAGCACTTGTCCTTAATTTCGGCCTTGCAGAGTGCCAGGGGAAGCTTGATAATTTCTTCTCCGTATTCAATAATAAAGGAATACCTTAGGGGAATTTCGCTGCTCCACAAAACAGGGGATGTAATATCAAAGGAGAATTCACCCTTTTCAGTACCCTCTGTCACCTTTTCTCCGTCGGGAGATAAAACAAACCAGGAAAATTCTGTTTCTGCAGAAAATTCGGGCTTTACGGTTACGGTAACGTCGGAGAAATCCTCGGCAAAATCCTTGAGAATACGGATATCCTTAAGATGCTTTTCATCTCTTTCGAGAATATACACATCACGGAAAATACCTGAAAGACGGAAGAAGTCCTGATCCTCCATATATGAGCCGTCAGTATGCTTGATAACAAGGGCTTCAATCACGTTTTCACCGTCAAGAAGCTTATCCGTAATATTGAACTTGCTTTCTGCATGGCTTACCTGTGAATAGCCTGTAAATTCACCGTTTATCCAGAGATAGAATCCGGCAGAAACACCCTCAAAGGAGATATAATATACTCTGTCAGACCTTTTATTGAAGCTTATGGCTCTTCTGTAAAGGGCAGCGGGAATTACATCGGGAAGATGAGGAGGATCAACAGGATAAGGATAGTCCTGATTTATATAATTAGGAACGTCATAGCCCTTATCGAGGACTAACTGCCAGTTAAAAGGCACCTTCATCTTATCGGGGCAGGCTTCGCTTGCGGGATAAGAGTCCGCAGAAAAATCCACCTCTCTTACGTTGGGATAGAACTTAAAATCCCATTCGCCGTTAAGAAGAGTGAAGCGGCGGGAGCCTTCTCTTGCCTCAAAGGGACACTGACCCTTGGAGAAGGGAATAAAGTAAGAAGCAGGCTTTTCACAGCCTATATGCAGATATTCGGGGGAAAGATAATATTTTTCAATCATTTTTTCGATTCCTTTATGAGTTTTTCAAGATTGACTGCGAGAACAAATATTGAATAGATTCCCGTAAATGCAAAGGCTGCACCTATAGCAAGAGAGGCACCGTTGCCCTTGAAAATTACGTTATTTATAATGAGAATGAATGCTTCGTAGAAGGCAAACCATAAGACGGAAGTAATAACGGCAGAAAGGATTCTCTTTTTAAGTCCTCTGCCTGTTACAGCGCCTGCAACGGCATAAAGCACAACTATAAGCACCAGTGTAAGAGCGTATTCATCAATATCTCGCCAGGCTATGTACGCTCTTCTGTGCCAGCCGAAGATTTCAAAGAAAACTCCTATAAGCACGGGAAGAAGAAGGTAGATATAGCTTCTCGGCTTCTTCTTAAGTGCAAATACCGCACAGAGAATCGAAAGGGCCACACAGATTCCGTAGAAGACGATTGATGCGGGGAAGAGAATTTCATCGCCCCATCTTTTAACGGAATCACCGTAGAAATTAAGACCGTCGGGACCTTTGGTGTCACCCTCGCGGGTCATTGTAATACCGAGAGCTTTTATATCCTCAATGAGCTTTTCGTTATCCTGTCTGTCGTAGCCATTATAAGCCTTCCAGAGCCTCCAGCAGATTTCACTTCTTATAACATTATTTTTCTGAGCCTCTGTCTCAGCCTCTGCCTTTGCATTTTCCCAGAGAACGTCTGCTTTTTCAACGTCCGCATCGGTAAAGCCGAGAGTATCGCTCATAACGGAGTAAATCATAAGATGCTCGCCCTCTTCTACGGGCTTTTCTATAGTCATATCAATAAATTCACGGATATTCTCCCAGCCCTTGCCGTAATAGGCTTCAAGGAATTCGTTCATTGTCTTATCATAATCAAGATAAGGATTCTGCATAAGCTTTGAAAGCAGATATGCACGAAGCTCACCGAATTCGCCGTCGCAGGCCTCCATATAGTAGTTGCCTTCCTCGTAAACACCTGCAACGTTGTTTTCATAGAAAACCTGAACGTTCTTCTGTAAAACTCCGAAATCGGGGAAAATACCGAGAGTATTCGCATAGTTTGTGGTGTAGTCCCATACGTAAATACGGTCGCAGATCTTGCTCCAGTCGGCAAGGTCATTCATAAGAGCAACATTTTCCGAACAAGAGGCATCATCAAGTGCGTGCGCAAAGCAGCACTCAATGGTACAAAGACGGACAATAACATTATCCTCGGGTACAACCGCAGTGGGAGCCTTTCTTGTGTACTGATAAGCGAAGGTATCAATCGCAACATTGTCATAGCCTGCAGCCTTCACATCCCTTGCAATACGGTTTACAAAGGAAATCATAGTACCCGAATGTCCGCCGTTTTCATTGTCAAGCTTCATACAATCGGCGCACTGACACATTTTTCTGTTGTCATGCTGAGTAAGGGAGATTATCTGAAGGGATTCGTCGGGGTCGTGCTTTTCCTGCAGAAGAGCCATAACCTCGTCGCGGACTATTTCATAGGTGGCTTCGTTAGTAAGACAAAGCTGATCAGGCACACGCATTCCCATATGAAGAGCAAAATATTCGGGGTGCTCATCAAAATAAGTCGCGGATGCACAGAACTGTGTTGTAAAGGTGTGGCAGAAATTAGAGATATAGGAAACATTTCCGCCAAGCTCTGAGGGAATTGTTCTGTAGGGATTGCCGTTGAGTCCGTTGGCAAGTGAATACTCGACGTCACGGGGGCTTAACCAGTCCGTGTCCGCATATTCAAAGAAGGGCTCATATTCTGTCTTTTCACCGGCGGGAATCACAAGATTCTCATTTTTCGGGATGCTGTAAAGGGTGGAGGTATACCAATCACAGCCGCAGTATTTCTCGAGAAAGGCGTAGACACCGTGAATGACACCTCTTGTGCCGCTGCCCGAAATCAGAACCTCGTTTTCCTTGGTTTCAATTATATAGCCGTTATCGGGGATGTCCTCTGAATATGAAAGGCGGAAAATAATACCTGCCTCACCGGAGGTTGAAACGGGGAAAGCTTTACCCGTGATTTCAGAAAGATAACGGGATAAGGTGTTTCCTGCAGCATCGAGTCTTTCGTCGCCGAATTCACTTAAAATGACAAATCCGCCAAGCTGAGTTGCCCCCGAAAATACGGGAAGCGCAAAGGAAAACAATAAAACAAGCGCAAGAATAAAGCTGATTTTTTTCATATCTGTTACCTGCCTTTTTTATTTCATTTTTCCGACCCTTGTCCAGAGCTTATCTGCCTTTTTGCACCAATCGGCAAAAGCATCCGGAGAGGCGGGGAAGCTGAGATAATGATTTTTAAGAGCTGTACCGAGAAGAACACCGCTGCCTACGGCTCTGACCGTTTCCTTTGATATGATACCCTTTTTCATACCCCGTGCGATATTCTTCACCATACCGCCTATAACGCCGGGAGTCATAGGAATTTCCTCTCCCGTTGAAACGGCATTCATAAGAGGCTCGGAGAATATAATATCGTTTTCGAAGAAATATTCCCATTCCTCCTTCCTTGCAGCTACCGCCTTTGTAAGAACGGTCCTAAGGAAGCAGAAATCGGCACCCTGAGCCTTGTTGTAAAGAGTATTGATTTCCCAGAGATCTTCTTTTCTTGCCCTGCCCTTCTTAAGCGCCCTGCCGAGAACCCTTGCGGCAATTTCCATATGAACCATACTGCTTGTGATTCCCTCGCCGTTCAGAGGCTTGGTAAGACAGGCAGCGTCACCCGTTGCGATAAAATTATCCGCAACAAAGGAATAAGGACAGCGGCAATAGGGAGTGGTGCCTCTTTCAAAATACTGAATTTCGTGAGAGGGAAGCTCAATGCTTTCTTCGAACTCCTTATAAACCTCTTCTGCGTAGCTGAAGCTGTTACAGGCTCCGATTCCGAGAATTGCTCCGCGGGGATCGTGCTGGGGAGCAATCCAGGTTTTGAAGAAGGGCCATCCGCAGGAGCCCTTAAGATAGTCCTTTTCTTCAAGAAGCCTTACGTAACGGAGAATTACGTAAAACATATCGTTTCCGCCGAGGGCAAAGTTTTCGACGCCGTATCCGTCGGGAAGAGATGTTCTGACAGCACCGCCCATTCCCGAGCAGTCCACCGTCACACGGGCACGGATTTCATTTTCCCTTCCGTCCTTTTCATATTTTACGCCTGCGATTCTGCCGCCCTCAAACACGGGAGCGGTGAATTTTGCACCGTAAATGAACTGAGCTCCCTTTTCCCTTGCCCAGCGGTTCATTTTAAGCACGTATTCGTGCATATGCATACCTACAACGGTATCGTAGGTGGTTTTCGGATATTTTCCCGAGGGGGATGCCGTAAGACCTTCGGTGAATTCAAATGCCCACGTGCCGTCATCCTTTGATGCAGGGGGAAGCCTGAAGCTGTCAAAATCTCTTTTGCACATATGAAAAATATCATACTTAGAGCCGATTTTTTCTTCGGGACAGGCATCGAGAACAGCAACGGAAAAGCCCTGCTCTGCCATACGGCGGGCAAAGAAGGAGCCCGACGTGGCCCCTCCGACAATCAACACATCGTATTTCATAAAACCACCCTTTCAACAGATCATAATTTGCAGAAGAAATCTGTTTTTATCCTGCAGGGGCAGACGCCCACGCAAGGTTAAATTTACGTCACAGCCTCCCGGCTGATTATTATAGCTTACTGTTCAAGCTTTTTCTTAAGGTTTTCGTATACCTCTTCGGGAATTTCGGGATTACCCTTGGAGTATGAGGGAATATACATGTCCCCAGCCTTTTCCTTTACTGTACAGGTGGTATCATTTCTCCACTTTTCTCTTTCTGCCTTATCACGAAGGTCAGGGATATCGTAGGACTGATTGTTATTCATAGCACTTAAGTAGCCGAAGTGACCGGGAAGGAACATATCCATAGCCTCGTACACGTCAACGATTTCTGCGTTACGGTTACCCTTTATTGCCTGAATGAAGTGGTACATTGTATAGAAGTCGGAGCCGCCGTGGCCTGATTCCTCAGCAAGCTTGGTAAGAGAATCGTCCGTGTTGATTTCCTTTACAGAGAAGGTGTTGTCGCCCTCATTTTCGTCGAGGTTGCCGTAAAGAGTACCTACTCCGCCCTTCTCTGCATCCTCTCTTGCGCTTTCGAGTCTGCCCTTGGAGCCGTAAACGGAATACCAAACGGAATTTCTTGCAGGTCCGACACCGTGAACGCTCTTTACAACAGCACCGTTTTCAAGAGTTACCATCTCAACTGCCATAGCACCTGCGAATGCACCCATACGGTACATTCTGTCATTGAAGGGAATTTCAAAGCCCGACACCTTAACGGGACGAAGACCTGTTATGTGAACAAGGGGACCTAAGGAATGCGTGCAGTAATAGAATGCGCTCATTGTGTTTCTCCAATGATTGGGGTCGCAGTTTGTATAGCCGTGCCAGCCGGGCTCACAGTTGTGGATGTATTCACCCTCACCGTATTCAAACTTACCGAGATTGCCCTCCTTATACTGAATTCTCATTTCACGGGGAGCGGGCATATAACAGTAGTTTTCGGCATAGGCGTAAATCTTACCCGTTTCTTCAACCGCTTCAATAAGCTCTACAGCCTCCTTAAGGTGCTGACAGGGTAAAACCTCACTCAGCACATGCTTACCTGCCTTCATTGCCTTTATTGCAAGAGGAGCGTGCTCATTTGCAAAGTTTGCAAGCACAACACCATCCATATCGTGCTTTATGAATTCATCGAAATTATCGTAGTAGGTGATGCCGTCCTCACCGTATTTTTCCTTTGCCTTGGCAAGGAAATCGGGAGCATTATCGCAGATTGCAACAACGTCGCAGTTAAAGCCCGTCTTGCAGTAATTGAGCATTGTCTGTCCTCTTCTGGCACCTACAACACCGATTTTTACTCTTTTTGCAAGCCCCTCTCTGTAGATTTTCTTATAAAGCGTGCAGTCCTCGTAAAGCATATCAACGCTGTCGATGTTATACTCCTCAAGCACCTTCTGCCAACGCTCCTCCATACCCATTTCGTACTGTACGGGAAGGAAGCCCGAGGTAAGATAGCTCTTGACTGCACCCTTTCTCCACTCGTCGGTAGTAAGGTAGATGTGATGAACACCCTCGTTTGCAAGCTTATATATACACATATTGTTAAGGTATTTGCCGAGTCCCTTGCCTCTGAATTCGGTCTTCATACCAACCATGTGCATATCGCCCACGCCGTCCTGATTGATGGCGGTGATTGTGCCGATGTGCTCACCGTTATAATCAAGGAAGAAGCAGTCTGTGTAGGGATTGCAATGCTCGTCACCTGCGATGCAGTCATCGAAAAACTCGGGCTTGGTGTCGTCGCCTACAAGTCCGTTTTTACAGCATTCAACCCACGCAGCCTTATCCTCTTCGGTTTTATAGGTAGAAAATGAATAACCCTCGGGAAGAGGAAGCAGCTCCACCTTCTTGTCATTAATCCAGAACATTTTTAACTGTGCCAATGGTATCACTCCGTTTTAATATTTTATATATATAAGATAACACAGAGAAAAACTACAGTCAATTCTTTTGTTTCACGGTAAATAATTATTATTTGATTTGACATAAGCTTTTCTGTGTGGTATCGTTAATTCATACCAACAAAAAAAGGAGAATTTTTATGAAAAAGCTTATAAGCATTATTCTTTGCATTTTAATGATGCTTTCCGTATGCGTAATTTCTCCCGTGAGCTTTGCTTCAACGGGCAACACGTACTACGTTGACTCAATTGACGGTGACGACACGGCAGGAGGCACTTCACCCGAAACAGCATGGAGAAGCCTTGACGGCTTCGCAAACTGTACTGAGCCTCTTAAGGGCGGAGATACGGTTCTTTTCAGAGCAGGCGGCACCTATGAGTGCTGTGTTACACTCGCAGAACTAAGCGGAACAAAGGATGCTCCCTTTACAATTTCCTCCTATGGTGAGGGCGAAAGGCCCATTCTCAGAACAGATAACGCAGACGAGGTTTTCACCTTCGTTGACTGCTCCTACATCACGGTTTCCGACCTTCAGATTACGGCTCCCAACGGCGGCGGAATATGGATTGACACTATCACTTCCGAGAGCGTGGGCATTACAATCGATAATGTTTATTTTTACGGTCTTCCCAACGGCAAGGTAACCGCCCGTGACGATTTTTCGAGAGGCGCGGCACCTGCCCGTGCAGCAGTCATGGTAAAGGGGCTTCCCTCCAACTCCCGTTATCCCGTAAATGACCTTACAATCAGAAACTGTGAGGTATATGACTCTGCTAACGGCTTTATGATATGGGGCTCCTGGAATGACCAGCAGGACCCCTGGAGCGAAAACGCAGTAAAAGACCCGATTTACAACACAGGCGTGCTTGTTGAAGGTTGTTATTTCCACGAAATGGATGCTGAGGCAGTAGTAGTAGGTATCTGTGACGGTGCTCTTGTTACGAACTGCAGAGCTATAAACACCTGTCAGGGTGTGGGTCTTGATGAAAACGGAGAAATTCAGTATTTCACGGCTGCTATGTGGTTCTGGGGCTCCGAGAACAGCACAATCCAGTACTGTGAAATTGCAGGTCAGAAGAACTTCGGCGACGGTATGACCGTTGACTTTGACTCCGACTCGAACAACTGCACATATCAGTATATCTACTCTCATGACAATATGCGCTTTGTAGTTAATAATGCAAAAAAGGAGCCTCAGAGGAACAACACCGTAAGATACTGCCTTTCAGTAAACGATAACAAGGGCAGAAGCTCACTTGCTTCGGGCAACGGTGAGGATAATTTCAAATTCTACAACAACACAATTATCAACTCAGGTGAAATTCAGTTTTATAATCTGACAAACTCCCTTATTGCAAACAACATCTTTGCGGCTCTTGACGGCGCACCTATGAACTGCACCCTTGAGGATGAGTTCACCGCGGGCAACACCTACACAAACAACTGCTATTACAATACACTCAACCTTATGTGCGATCCCCTTGCAAAGAATACCGACCCCGGCTTTTCAACAAATGAGCTTATTGAGGCATATCAGCTTGCTATCAATTCTCCCCTTATCGGCAAGGGAATGAAGATTGAGGACGGACTTACAACCGACTTCTTCGGCAACGAAATTGAAAGCATTAACATCGGCTGTTATATGGGAAAGGGCGAGGAGCCTGAGGCAGACACCGAGAATATTTTTGAAATGCTCATAAGATTCATAAGAAATATTATGCAGCGCCTTATTCACGAATTCAACGTAATCAAAGAAGAAATTGAAGAATCTATGGCGAAATAATTAAATTTTACGGGCGGGGCAATACAGCCCCGCCCGTTTCAGAGCGTAAGCGGAATAAGGCGGAGCCTTCCGAACCTCTTCACTATTCATTATTACCTGCTAACTGAAAAAACGGGAGGATATTCCTCCCGTTTTTTATACGCCGAAGCATTCTCTGTTTGTGCCGTAGAAAATATCCTCGTGCCCCGATAGCTTCTTACAGATTTCCTCCAGAAAATCCCAGTTATCAAATAAATCGAATTCATAGCTGTGCCCCCATATATAGAGAAGCTGAGGCTCATCGGGGGTAAGAGAAAGAAATTCATCGATCACCCTCATACAATGTTCCGTATCGTTGTGGTGCACCGTGGGAGCAAAAATATAAAGGTCCTTCTGCAGCTTGAAATTGAAGGTGGACACCGATGTTCTTGCGTATTTTACACCCGTATTCCTTGCGATTATATCGGCCACACGAAGGTCAAAATTCACTCCGCCTCCGGGGTATGCCATACCGACAACCTCATAGCCGCAAAGCTCCGATAAATTCCTCCTGTCCCCTTCAACCTGACGGATGATTTCCTCCTCGGAAAGTGAGGGAAGCATAGGATGCGTAAGGGTATGCACAGCCACCTCGTGTCCCTTATAAAGGGTTGCAATTTCTTCGGGGCTTACCTTGTTGTGCTGTACGCTTTTTCCGCCGTAGGTCAGCACGTTTTCCTTTCCGAGAAGCTCCGAATTTATATTGAAGGTACCCTTGAGTCCGTATTTATTGAAAGCCTCAAGAAGTCTTCTGTCCTGGGTTACGCCGTCATCATAGCTGAAGGTAACAGCCTTCATTTTTCCGTCAAACATTTTCTCTCGCCTTCTTCACTTCGTATTCCGTGATAATTTCTCTTGTTTCAAGGGGCTTGTCGGTAATAATACCGTCAACTCCGAGGTCAAGCAGCTTGATAATTGTCTTACGGTCGTTTACCGTCCAGACATTGACCTGAATGCCGAGAGCGTGTGCAATATCCACAATCTTCTTATTTACGGCAATTGAGGCAGGGTGAATGATATCACAGCCGATTTTCTTTACCATAAAGAAGGGATAAAGCACAAGACGGCACACGGAGGGATGGGAAATGGGATAAAGGAACGCCGTGCGACAGCGTGCATCAATTTCCTTGACGGTTTTCAGCACCTCGGGAGAGAAGCTGGAAACAATGACTCTGTCAAGACAGCCGTATTTTTTTACCGATTTAAGTGTTTCATCAACAAGACGGCTTATGTTGCTGTCCTTGGGACATTTAAGCTCAATATTTATTATCTCGCAGGCGCTTCCTGCCGCAATTTCAAGAAATTCGTCAAGGGTGGGAAGAGGAGTTTCGCTGAATTCCTCTGAAAAATATGATCCGAAGTCGAATTTTTTAAGCTCCTCAAGGGTAAAGGAGGTTATCTCTCCCCTGCCGTCCGAGGTCGCATCGATAGTATAATTGTGACAGATTACGGGAATACCGTCCCTTGTGAGATGCACGTCGGTTTCAAAACCGTCTGTACCCTCGTTTATTGCTGTTATGAAGGCCGGCAGTGTATTCTGCGGAGCCTTTTTGTTTGCACCTCTGTGTGCTATTACTTTACAACCCATAGATTTCTCCTCTCAGTTTACTGCGGAGGGTAAAATTTCGATATTACCCATAATAAGTGCATCCGCATTTTCGGATGAAGGAGCATCGGCATAGAAGCTCTCACGGAAGGCATTGAAGGATTCCTTACCGGGTGTGCCTGCGAATCTTACTGTAGAATAAAGGGTTTTCTCATTTTTGCCGTCCGTATAGGTGAAAGCAAAAAGATAATAAACCGTGCCCTCGCTTATCTGTGCGATACAGCCGATGTCCGTAACCGTTATTGTCTTATCTGTATTTATTCCTCGGAAATAGTCTATATATACCCTTGCGGAAGCAGCAGCATCAGCTTCAATTTTTTCATATTCCGCATATTTTGCCTTTACCGGCTCAAAGATTTTTTCATATTCAGGCTTAAGTGCGGGGTCGCAGGCGGCAAGTCCGTCGGACAGGGTCTTATAGCCCTCTGTTATTTCGTCCTTCTTCGTACCGTATTCGGAAAGTGCCTTACCGAGAATTTCAAGCACAGCCTCCGCGTCCTTGCTGAATTTCTTTATTGCATCAAAGTCCGCAGATATTTTTTCAAATTTTTCACAGTCAACACTCTTTTTGTCCTTTTCCGTCAGGAGTGCGTATGCCTGCCTTGCTTCAACAACAAGCCCCTCATCGGAAAGAGCAACCTCCCCGATTTCGTTCATTATATCGTCAAATGCCTTCGCCTCAGGGCTTTTCAAACATGACGAAAAACCGCATACGACGACTGTAAGCATCAGAAAAATACAGACAATTTTTTTCATAAAAACACGCCTTTCAGGGAATATATAATATTTTATCACAAACACAAAGGGCATTACTGCACAAATATACAACAACATTTTGTGCAAAATATACCTCTATTTAGTGTTTATATAAAAATTCAGTATTGACAATATGTAGAATATGCTGTATCATAAGAATTAGTAATAGATAAATTTATTTCAATAATTTTTTATAATCGGTGAAAAAAATGGACGTAAGAAACTTAAAAACCTTCTTAAAGGTATCGGAGCTCAACAATTTCACAAAGGCGGCAATGGTGCTGGGCTATTCACAGTCTGCGGTAACTGTTCAGATGCAGCAGCTTGAAACGGAGCTCGGTGTGCCTCTTTTTGACAGAATCGGCAAGAATATAAAGCTCACTCAATTCGGCCTTAACTTTATTGAATACGCAAACGGCGTTATTGAGGCAATTGAAAAGGCTCAGAATTTTGCAACACAGAGTGAGGATATGAGAGGAACAATCCGCTTCGGTCTTGTTGACTCAATACTCAAATCCTGCTTTATTCCGATTTTCCCCGAATTCAACCGCCGTTATCCCCACATAAATTTAAGCATTTTCGTGGGCTCCGCAAGAGAAATTGAGGCAAAGGTAAGAGCAAACGAGCTTGATCTCTGCTATATGCTCGACTATAAGGTGCCGAGAAAAGAGTGGGTGCGTGTCCGTGAAGAGGTTGAGCCCATAATTTTCGTAACAAACCCCGAAAACCCCATTGCAGACAAGGAAGAGGTAAGCTTTGAGGAGATTGTGAACGAAAAGCTTATTCTTATGCCTCAGGGCGAGGGCTACAGATACCTTTTTGACGATGAGCTTGCAAAGAGAAATCTTTTCGTCACACCCTCAATTGAAATTGCCAACACAGATACCATTATGCGTCTTACAAGAACCTCAAATTATGTGACAATGCTTCCCGTGTTTGAGGTAAGAAAGAGTATTGAAGAGGGCTCACTCAAGAAAATCAACGTGCCCGACTGTGATTTCAATCAGTGGTCACAGCTTGCATACCTCAAGGGCAAGGCTATGACTCCTCAGCTTCAGGTGTTCATTGATACCATTCTTGAGCTTCTTCCCCCCATAAGGTAATTGGTTGAGGGCTAACGCCGTCAACCATCGATATCAATCCCTGCGGGATTGTCGATATGTTGCCTATGCAACTCGATATGCCTGCGGCTCGATATGCCTGCTTTGCAAACAGGGGATTGATATCATATCGAAACCGTCCGTACGGACGGTTATAAAGAATTTGCCAAAGGCAAATATATCGGACTGAACAGCGTGAAGCATATCGACAGTCAGGACCTCCGTTTTAACCGGAGGTCCTGTTTTTTTATAGCCAGAGTGTGTTATCCTCAAGCCCTACCGAGGCTCTGAGAATAAGTCTTGCATCATTGGCGGTAACGGAATTATCCTTATCGATGTCCGTTGCCTTATAATAAGCGGATTCCGCTGCGACACTTTCAAGACCTACTGCCATTCTGAGGGCTGCTCTTGCATCGGAGGCGGAAAGCTGCGCATCCCCGTCCGCATCGCCCATAACCGCAATTTCCTGCCTTGATCCGTCGGGAAGAACAAGCACCATTCCCGTTGCTGCAAAGCTTCTTTCGCCTACAGGCTTTCCGTTTTTATCCTCTGCCCTGCTGTTTTCAGGGGCAAACCGGAAAAGCTCGGCAATCAGCTTACCCACCAGCACGCGGACGTTTTTGCCGTCCGACACCATAAAGTCGGAGGGAGCAAAGCTCAGGTCAAGCTTCGGAATTTCCTCGCGGCCGAAAATATATTTTTCACAGCCGTTGCAGAAGACGCCCTCTGTAAAGCCCGTGCTGTCAACCGTGGGAGGGATTTCCTTATGCACTGACGTGTTTTTGTGCGAGCAATTCACGGTTACCTTACAGACTGCAGAATAGACTCTTCCGTTATAGGTAATTTCTGCGGTAACATCAGCCGTTCCTCTTTTTACACCGGTTATTTTGCCGTCAGCTGCCGTGATATCGGAAGAAGAGCTTCTCCACGTGATATTCTGCCCTGCAGGGTCCGTTGAAGCGCTGAGGCTTACGGTTTCGTCTTCGTTGATGCTGATGCTTTCGGGAAGAGTTACGGCAGGCACCTTTACCGTAACGGTAAAATCTGCCTTAAAGTCCTTATAGGAAGCAGTTACCGTCTTTTCCCCGGCATAAGTGCTGTCAAAGCCCGAAAAGCTGACTCCGTCCACTAAAACCTCGCTTGTGTTATCCGTATAATAAGCCGTGACGGTTGTTTTATCTGTATTGAAGCTGTCCCCGAGATAATAAACATCCGCACCCTTCACCTCAATATGCTGAAGTATGTGGGATATGTTGCCGTAAGGGACTGTCTCACGCTTCAGGTAGGTATAATCCCCGCCTGCAGGAGCCGTGTTAACTTCATATATAAGATTTCCGTCCTTATAGGTAAAGCCGTAAATTGAAAAACCTTCGTGAAGATAAGGGGTATAGATTTTTTCGCATTCTCCCGTTTCTGCGGTGTATTTATAAATACTGTCGGAAACTGAGTAGAAAAGCTCACCGCCTGCAGAGGAAAGACGGGAGTAATTACCTGCCCAATATGAGTATCCGCCTGCCGTCCAGATGTCCGATACGCTTGTGAGAGCGGTATCGTTTCCGAGGCACCGAAGCTCTGCGCTTCTGTTGTCTATATAATAAATCTTATTGCCCACAAGCTGAAATTCCGTGTCGGAATTACCCCAGTAGTAATTGTCATACTTCGTATCTGCGGGGGTACTGTCAAAATCGTAAGCATTATGATCCCGGTTTCTGAGAGTGTTTGTGGAAACAAGGAAATTTTTGTGATGAAGTGCTCCCGAAACGTTTCTCAGCCCCTGTTTTTCCCAGTTGATATCATCAAAGGTTACATCAACGTGGTAGGGCTTGCCGTCAATATAAACTATATTCCAGGCGTGGTTGAGCTTATCTGAGGAGGCATAATAATTCTTTATACCCACACGGTTAAGCAAATACATATATGCCATAGCATAGCCCTGACAGACAGAGGAGCCGTTGGCAAGCGCACCGTAAGCGGTATGCTCAATATCCGTGATATCCGTATAGAAGGGATATTCATTATAAATGCAGAGTCTGTCATGAAGAAGAAGAGCCTTGTATTCATCGGAAAGGGCAGAATTGTTCTCTATTCCCGAAAGAATACGGTCTGCACTCTCCTTCATTTTATTGAAGCAGACACTGTATTCCTCGGGGGTATCCGCAAAGTCACGGTAGCCCAGATGAATCATAAGCAGGGTGCTGCCTGAAACCGAATAACCTATTTCGTAAACGTTGAAGGCCTCAGGCATATAATAAAAAATAAACTCCGTTATTAACGAATAGGCGTCCTCCGGGAAATTGTAATCCGAAATATCGGTTACAATCCTTGCGGACGATACTGCATCGAACATACGCTCCCTCAGGCTGTCAACGTCAATATATGCGGAAAGCTTCTTTTCCGTATCACCTATCTCGGAAAGACGGTATTCAGGAGTAAAGCGTTCCGTCATCATAACTGTGTCACCGAAGGCATAGGCAGACATCGGCAGACAGGATAATACGGTCATCACCGTAATTAAAAAACAGAACATTTTCTTAAACAGCATTCCATCACCCGAAAAAACTTTATTCATTTTCAGTTTATCATATATCCGTACCCTTTTTCAACATAAAAAATCAGGGAACAGCAGCAACTGTTCCCTTAAACAATTTATTTCATCTTTTCCTGAAGGAATTTTACTGCCATTCCGATATCCCTTGCGGGGTCGTCGCCTACTTCTCTTTCGATTGTAAGGAAACCCTTATAGCCGATATCGTCAAGCGCTGCAAGATACTTATCCCAGGGCACACTGCCTTCACCGAGAGGCACCTCTTCAAAGGAGGGAGCAGTTACGAGAGCATCGTCATGCCTGATGCCGTAAATGAACTCGGGGTCCTTGAAATAGTGCATTACGCCGTCCTTTGCGTGAGTGTGAACGATATAATCCTTAAGATTATAAACAGCACCTGCAGGGTCATCACCCGTTACCATAACAAGGTTTGCGGGGTCAAGGTTAACGCCTACGCCCGTTGAGCCGAGAGTATCAAGGAAATTTTTAAGAACAAGAGAGGTTTCGGGACCTGTTTCAACAGCAAAATGAGCTTCAATTGAGTCTGCATAGCGTGCAAGCTCACCGCAGGCATCCTGCATAATCTTAAAGCGGGGATGCTCCTTATCCTCGGGAACAACACCTATGTGTGTTGTAACGATATCTGTTTCAAGGTCCTTTGCAAGGTCAAGGATCCTCTTTGACTTTTCAATAAGCTCGGGGTTCATTTCGGGGCGGTAGAAGCCGCAGCCGAGATCTCCGCAGAGAGCGGAAATAACAAGACCGTTGTCCTTGACAAGCTTCAGGAATTCGCGTCTTTTTTCGGGAGTAAGGTTTTCGGGAGCCATTTCGCCTCTTGTGGAGTAAACCTGAATACCCTTTGCGCCAAGCTCCGCAGCCTTCTTAACAGCCGTGGGAATATCTGTTCTGAATGAATTGATAATTATGCCGATGGGGAAATTATACATGGGAATCACCTTTTATTAAATTACAAATTTTTTGACAAAGAGGGGACCTCTCTTACAGAGCGTCAGCGGAATAAGACGCAAAGCGTCTTCCGAAACATTTGTCGGAGACAAATATATCACTCGTTTCGAAGAAACGAATATCACTGCCGAAAGGCAATATCACTCATAGCAAGGCTATGAATATCACATCATTAATTTGCATAAATGCAAATTAATGATATTTCGGTAAGTAAGTGCCGTGAGCCTCAATAAGGTCATCGCAAAGGCTTATGATTTCATCAATTGAAAGCTCTGAGGAGGTATGGGGATCAAGAAGAGCTGCCTGATAGATTGCATCCTTCTTAAGAGTAACTGCAGCCTCGATTGTAAGAAGATGAACATTTATCATAAGTCTGTTCATTGCAGCAAGCTGCTCGGGAAGCTTACCCTGATAGCAGGGCTGGATGCCGTACTTGTTGACAAGGCAGGCAACCTCAACGCAGGCCTCAGCGGGAAGGTTGGGGATAAGACCGTTGTTTATAACGTTACCGCCGATTTTATAGGGCATATCTGTTGTGATAGCCTCCATAATGTATGAAGCATATTCGTGTGTTCTTTCGTGCTTTACGTCATCGGTGAGGTAAATCTTTCTGTCCTCCTGCCAGCGTGCAATCTGATTTATGCAGCGGCGGGGATATTCGTCAAGAGGAATGTTGTAGCGTTCAATAAGCTCAGGATACTTTGCCTTGATGAAAAGGTTGTTGTATTCTGCATTGTGCTCACTTGACTCTGTGCAGTAGTAACCGAAGCGGCGGATGTATTCATATCTTACAAGGTCATACTTATCTGTATGGTCGCCCTCCAGAACCTCAACAGCTCTTCTTCTGATTTCGGGATAAAGGTCATTACCGTCAGCATCCTCAATTTCGAGAAGCCAGCCCATATGATTTATGCCTGCAATCTTTTCTCTGATGGGCTCCTTGTATTCCATTCCAAGACCGTTCAGAAGTCCTCTTGAGCAACCCTGAACGCTGTGGCAAAGACCTACTGTCCTGATGGGAGTGAAGCGCTGCATATAGCCTGCAAGCTGAGCCATGGGATTGGTATAGTTAAGGAAATACGCATTGGGGCAGACCTCTGCCATATCGTCTGCAAAATCCTTGAGTACGGGGATTGTACGAAGAGCTCTGAAAATACCGCCGATACCGTTTGAATCGGCAATTGTCTGACGAAGACCGTACTTCTTGGGTACCTCAAAGTCAATGATTGTGCAGGGGTCATAAAGACCTACCTGAATTGCATTTACAACAAAATCGGAGCCTCTGAGAGCTTCCTTTCTGTTTTCAACACCGAGGTGCTTTGTAATAACTGCTCTGGATTCATTGATATTTCTGTTAAGAGAGCAAATCATTATATATGATTCTTCAAGGCGCTGTGCGTCGATATCATAAAGAGAAATTTCACATTCACGAAGGGCGGGTGTCATCATAACATCGCCTAAAACGTTTTTTGCAAATACGGTGCTGCCTGCACCCATAAAGGTTATTTTCATTTTTTGACCTCCCGTAGAAAAAAAATTAAAGCCATAGGCCATAGCCTATGACTTTAGTTTACTGTAATAAATATTATCCGTCAAGATGTTATTAGAATTCTCCGCGATTTTTTCTTCCCATTGTAAGGAAAAGAACTGCGCCCGAAATAATGACAATAATGAAAAGAACAAGAAGGAATGCAATGGGTGCGCCGTTGCCTATCTGCTCGGGGATATTGTCGGTTATATTGTAATTGGGATTTACCACGGGATTTTCGGGGTGCTTTGTTGCCGAAACATCACCGACTACGGGTACGGTCACGATTTCCTGAGGGATGTAGTTGGGGAAGGTGGTGGATTCGGGGATGATAACGGGAGCCTTTGTGGTGTTCTCTTCACGCTTGGTGGTACTCTCCTCGCGCTTGGCTGTGGTGCTTTCCTCACGCTTGGTGGTACTCTCCTCACGCTTGGCGGTTGTGGGCTCCTCACGGGCTGTGGTCTTCTCCTCGGGATGCTCCATATCATAGATTATCTGCTTTTTCTCCTTATAGGGGTCAACCTTGTGGAGCTTTGCAGAGGTCTTGAGCTCCTTATCAACACCGACAAAGGAAACGGGGATAAGGTCAGCAAGTGCGATTGAGGCTATGGGAGTAAGATGTGCGCCGTCAGGAGTAAAGGAGGGGCACAGAGCATAGGTATCGGCAGGATTTGCAAGGGGCGAGCAGTCGATGTAGCCGTCGGAGTAGATATTTTTCTTTATCCAGCGAGTAAGCTCGTCGCACATATCCTGCATTTCCTTATTCCAGACAACGTCGCCCGTCTGTCCGAGGAAGGCTCTCTCGTAGCCCTTCCAGGGGCTCTTTGTGAAGAAATAAATCTTGATGCCCTTTGCGTGGGCACGCTTAATAAGCTCCTTGTAGCCGTCTATAATATCATCAGTTGAATAATGGGGAACAACGCTTCCCATTGATTTTGAGAACTGATGGAGAATATCATTAAGACCGATTTTTACGAAAATGTATTTTACGCCTGAAATATCAAGGGCATCGCGCTCGAATCTGTCAATAAGAGCCTTGCCGTAAAGATTTCCCACAAGACCCGTACCGTTGCTTAAAAGCTTGTTACCGATAACAGCCTGATTGACAACGCTGACATTATCGATGCCGCCCTTTACGAGCTTTTCCGCAAAGTAATAATATGTATCGTTAACAAGGGTGGAGTCACCGATGAAAACGGCTACGTCCTTTGAGCCTGCAGGAACAAGGGTGTCAACCTGACAGAGGAAGGGAGTGGTATGATAGGTGATTGTATCTGCCACGATGTTGATTTCTCTGGACATGCTTATCCGGGGTGCATAGCACTGTGAGGAATCGTTGCCGATAATAGAACGAAGGCCGAGGAAGGTTCTTGCATTGGAAAGACCTGCCGAGGTTATGTAAGTGGCATTATCAAAGAAAAGGCTGACGCTTATTGCCTCAAGTGCCTCTGTTCTGAAATCTATGGGATCTGACCACAGGGTTTCACCCTTGGGAACGGAAACGGATTTGCTGCCGTTAAAGGTTATGGCAGCAAAGGAATCCTTCTTAACAGATGCTTCACCCTCACCGAGAGTTCTGCCGACGGTAGCCTCGCTGATAATTACGGGAGCAGCGCCGTACTCGTTGGAGAACTTGAAGCGAAGCTTCTCACCGCCCGTGGTAACCCTGAGCTCTATTCTTATGGTGCCGTCAGAGGGGATGATATCCTGCACGCTTAAGGATGCTACGGAAATGGAAGAGTCAACTATACTTGTAGCCCAGGAGCATACCCAATCGCTTGCCGCCTCTGCCGTGAAGGAAAAGCAGCTCATCACGGGGACGATAAGCATAACGAGTGCAAGAATTAAGGATGATATTTTTGAAAGCGTTTTCATTAATTTTTCTTCCTTTTAATAAATTCGTAACAATTATACAACAATTATTATTATTTTTCAATATAGGAATAATATAAATTTACGCCATATTATCTGTAATTTTCCAGCTGCCATGATGAGGGAAGATAATCGGGATCGGAGCAGCAGGGATATGAGGGTGGTGTGCCGTCGGAAAGCCAGAAGGGCGAAAGGGTATCCTCTCTGTAAGCGTCCCTGTCCTCCTTTTTTCTGAAATCGGGCACATCGAAGGGATGGTTTCCCTCCATTATGCTTCTGTGAGAAAGAATTGCAACACTTGAGAGTGCGGTAGCAAAATATACGTCAAACTGATGGGGCTTTCCCGTTCTTATACTCTCAAAGAATGCCCTGATAACAAGAAAATCTCCGCCGCCGTGGCCTGAATTCTTAATCTGCTCGGAGTCCTCGTCATTAAGCTCGGGGGTATAAAAATTAACTGCCTCCTTACCCTCGGGGATCTGCCAGTCATTATAACGCAGCATTACCTTATCGGTGCCTCTTACATTTTCAATCTGTCCCTTTTCACAGCAAAGGCGGTAGGAATTCCCATGAGCGCCGAAGGCAGAGCAGCCCGTTACCTTGAATACGGAGCCGTCATCATTGAGAATTGTTATGATTGCTGCAACATCTGCCACGTGTGAGGCTGAGGGACAATCGTCGGGCAGGGGTGCATATACGGGCATAGCGGTTACTCTTTTCGGAAAGGAGCCCGTAGCTGACATGAGGGGAGCAAGGGAGTGGGTAATATAATATGTGCGGGGCAGGAAGTTTCTCCAATGCTTTTCATAGGGTCGGATGGAAAGCACAGCCTTTGTGTCATACCAATCCATAGGATGATTGTATTCACCCTCGGCATAGTAGATTTTTCCCAGCGTTCCGCCCTCATATACACGCTTCATTTCACGGTTGAAATCCATAAACGGATAATTTTCCGCGAGCATATATACAGCTTCGCTTTTTTCGGCAGCCTCACAAAGCCTTACTCCCTGAGCCATCGTGCCGTTTGAGATACATTCGCTCAGCACGTGTATATTTTTCTCCAGGCACTTTATTGCATATTCTGCGTGCTCGGGGAAAAAATTTGCAAGAATAACCGCATCCATGGGATGATTTAAGAATTCATCGAAAGCGGTGTAAACGGAAGCTCCCTGAATATCCTCCCTGATGCTTTCGAGATACCCGGTATCCTTTTCGCAGACGGCGACAATTTCACCGCCGTTATATCTTATTTCATCAAAAAAACTCAGGCCTCTTCTCAGACCGAAAACACCTACACGGATTTTTTCCATACGATTCACCTCATACAAACATCAATACAATAAGTGCAGCAAAGGATATTGCAACACCCGTAATTTCTCTTTTTGAGGGCTTGTTTTTCGTAAACAGGCTGATAATTGTGGAAATTATCATAACACCGCCCGTAACGAAGGGGTATTGTGCGGAGGCAGGAAGGTGCGCAAGCGCAATGAGGAGAAGATAATTTCCCACCCTGCAAAGGACACCGTAGCCGCCCATGCTGACAACAGCCTTTTTCGTAAGCCTCTCTCCGCTTCCCTTGACGAAAGGCAGGAAAAGAAGACAGATAACAAGAGCCGTAAGAGCTATAAGCATAGAGTAACCTGCGGCAGAGGTCTTTTCATAGGGTGCATTCTGAAAAATTGTGGAAAGCACACCCGACATACCGTTAAGCACAAACACACCCATATAGTAGATATAACCCGACTTCTTTTCTCCCTTTTCCGAGGACAGCAGAAGCGACATCAGAAGAAGTGCATAGCAGATACCCTTGCCGACGGTAAGCTCCTCGTTATAAAACAGAATTCCCGCAACAGAGGGCAGAATCATGCCGCCGAGCATGGAAAACATCGAATAGAGGGAAAGGTTTATTCTACCGAGAGCCTTAAGACTGAAATAGGTGTAGCCTATGGAATCCAGCGCAGCAAAAAATGACATAAGAGCGGAAAACCACGTAAACTCAAACTTAAAGCCGTTAATTACAAAAAGAATAAGAAAACCCACAAGGGACGAGCCTGCAGAAAAAACAAACATTGCCCGAAGAGAGTTTCCGTACTCCTTTTCGAAAATCCCGTTGAACAGAAACTGGAAGCTGAACATCGTAACAGCAGCCAGTAAAACACCGTAATATAACATAAATTCACCCACAAATCATGCTTTAACAGCATAATTTACCTTTTATCGTAGGGGAGGGGTCTCCCCTCCCGTTATTTAATTTTTGTAACTTTAGTTTTCAAAAAAATTACAATCCTTCCGAACGGGCGGGGCAACCCCGCCCCTACCGTACTTTGTCCTCCGAGTTCCGACCTTTTAACGGCTTATACCGTTAATTTTTTACTGAGCAGCCAATCGATTAATTCTGCCTTATATGTATAATCCCAGGCATTGTGGGTAACACCGGGAAGACGGGTGTAAATATATTCTTTTCCTGCCGCTTCAAGCTTTTCGGCAATTTCATCGGAATAGAATACGTTTACGGTTGTATCTGCCGCACCGTGGATAATCCACACAGGCATGGTGATGCTTTCGGCGTTCCAGGGCATTCCGCCGCCGCAGCAGGGAGCAATTGCCGCAAACAGATCCTGTCTTGCCATAGCAGTAAGCCACGTGCCGTAGCCGCCCATGCTGATACCCGTAAGATATACACGTGAGCGGTCTGCCTTATAAAGCTCAATTTTTTCTTCTATAAATTTAATAATCGACTCAACTCTTGCAGTCCAGAAGGTTTCCTTCGGGCACTGAGGCATTATGAAAATGCATTCTCTGTCATTATTGCTGAGGAATTCCGAAAAGCCGTGGACATCAACAAGGGGAAGCTCGTCCTGACCGTTGCCCCTCTCCCCTGCTCCGTGAAGCTGAAAAACAATGGGAAGCCCCTCTCGCATTTTCTCGGGAGAATATTCAACGTAGCTGAAAATCTCGTTTTCCTTATATTCTTTTCTTATCATTTCTGAAGCTCCTTTTCTATAAGCTCTTCAATGCTGACGGTTATTCTGTCAGCCTGCTCCTTTACGGAAGCCACTCCGTTTTCCATAGCATAGGAATAAAATTCCTTTATCATCGCTTCGTCATTTACGTTGTCACCGACGGCAATAACATCTGCCTTTTCACCGCCGACCAAGCTCAGAAGCTTATATATTCCCTGAGCCTTGTCCATACCGCGGGGAACGATATCTATACACGTTCCGTTCTGCAGAGGATTTACGTATTCACCGAATTCCTCCCTTATCCGCGCCGTAACCCGGGCAGAGTCCTCAAAGTCGGGGAGAGCCGTGCTTATCTGATTGAAATACGGAATTTCTCCTGTTTCGGAAAGACGCATTCCCTCAGCATCGGGAAAAGCATAATTATCAACACTTATGTGCTTATCATTACATATAGCTGCAAAGAAGCCGCCGAGAGAAAAGATGAAATTTATAAGAGGCAGGGCAATATCTCCGTCACAGCGCTCGTCGGAAACAATATTACAGTTCTTATCAACAATTACTGCGCCGTTACAGGCAAGAAGATAATCTATGGGGATTTCCTTTTTCCTGATTTCCTCAAAAAATTCCTTCTGTCTTCCGCTTACCACACAGAAGAGATTACCCTTCTCCTTCCATTTTTTTATGGCGGAAAGCTTTTCTTCGGTAATTCCGCCGTGATTCAGCGTGCCGTCATAGTCAGTACAGATAATCTTCATATCACAGAGCCTCGAACATATCCGCCAGCCTTCTTACGGCATTATATAAATCCTTTATACCGTCAGCCACGTTATCATCTGCAAACTTCTTAAGATAGCTGTCAGCCTCGAGGGTAAAATAGCCCTTATAGCCGATATCCTTAAGTGCCTTCACAACCTTGGTGAAATCAATATTCATTGAGAAGGGAATCTGATGGGAATCGTGCCACTTATCGTTATCGTGTATATGAAGCGCCTGAAGGGAATCGCCGAGGGTATGTATCATAATCTCTGCAGTCGTATCAAGCCCTTTCATTTCGGCATGTCCGATATCAAGGCAGGCAACAAGGAAGGGATCGTTCACCGCCTCTATGTGCGCCCTGAAATCGTCGTGATGGGAGCAGGCTGCAGCCCTTGCACAGTCCGCTTCATTATTCCAGTTCCACATATTTTCCGTAGCAATTTTTACACCGTGCGCCTTGGCGAAGGGCAGAAGCTCCAGGTACATCTCGGCATTTTCCTCAGCGGATTTGTTGTTATCGGGATGTATTACGCAGATTTCCGCACCTGCCTCTGCAGAGCACTCAATTGCCCTTTTCAAGTGATCTCTTATAGGCTTTACCCTTACGGGGAAGGGCGCGTGGGACTGATTGCAGACAATTCCGTTATCAAGACCTATTCTCTTTAATTTTCTTGCAAAGGCAAGATAATCATTGCCTGCAAGCGGATGGGAATTCGGACGAAGACAGTTATTATCCCAATCAAACTTACACATATCGAACATTGAAAAATCCCAGGCATCAAAGCCTGCCCTTGCGATAAGCTCAACTGCTCTTTCCTCGCCGACAAGGTGGGAAGCAACCTCTATCTGGGTTGACGTTTTCATATCTGCACCGCCTTTGCTTTTTTATTTATATCCTTCAATAATCTTAAGCACTGCACCCTCGAATGCCTCGTCCATCATTTTCTCAAGATCGGGAATCATTGCCTCAACCTCTCTTGCGTATGCGGGAGTGGGGCGGGTTCTGGGATGACGGGGAGTGAATACCGTACAGCAGTCCTCATAGGGACGGATTGAGATATCAAAGGTATCTATTTTTCTTGAAATCACAACAATTTCGTTTTTGTCCATACCGATACAGGGACGGAAAACGGGAAGAGAGGCACATTCGTCCGTACACCTGAGAGCATGGATAGTCTGGCTTGCAACCTGACCGAGGCTTTCACCCGTTATAAGAGCATCCGCTCCCTGCCATTCGGCAATACGGGAGGCAAGCTTCATCATAATTCTTCTCATGGTGACGGTAAACATTTCCTCAGGGCAGTAATCTCTTATAGCCTCCTGAAGCTTCGTGAAGGGCACCGTGAAAAGATTGATTCTGCCCGAATACATCGAAACCTTGCCCAGCAGCTCATGCACCTTCATTTCTGCAAGCTCTGAGGTATAGGGAGGAGAGGCAAAGTGAACGGCAGTAAGGCGCACGCCTCTTTTTGCCATCATATATGCAGCTACGGGAGAGTCGATACCGCCCGAAATAAGAATACAGGCTCTGCCTGCCGTACCCGTGGGCATACCGCCTGCACCGGGAAGCTGTCTGCCGTGTATATATACACCGTTATCTCTTACCTCGACGGCAACGGTTACCTCGGGATTGTGCACATCTACCTTAAGACCTCTTATTTTTGAAAGCAGGAAGCCGCCTACCTCATCACAGATTTCAGGGGACTTGTAGGGGAAATTCTTATCGGCTCTTTTTGCCGTTACCTTAAAGGTTTTTGCGAACATAAGCTCGTCTTTAAGGTATTCATAAGCAGTATTGCGGATAACTTCAATATCCTTCTCGCAGACTGCGGCACGGGCAATACCTACGGTTCCGAAGACCTTTCCTATACGCGAAACTGCCTCGTCAAGGTCAATATCCTCGTTTTCCGGAGTGACAACAATTGTTGACTGAGCCTTGCGGTATGTAAATTCACCGAGGGAAGAAATCCTTTCCTTGATGTTTTTGATAAGCATATCCTCGAAAGTTGAGCGGTTAAGACCCTTGAGGGCTAATTCACCGTCTTTAAGTAAAATAATTTCCTTCATTTTATACCTCTTTTTATTAAAGCTTTGTTCTTATATTCTTTACGGCATCGTTTACTGCCGAAACGAAGATATCAACCTCTTCACGGGTTGTGTACCTTGAAAAGCTGACCCTTATTGCGGAATCGATGTAATTTGCACCGACCCCGAGAGAGGAAAGCACCTCGCTTCTGTGTCCCTTTTTACAGGCAGAGCCTGCGGAAACGTAAATTCCTCTTTCCGAAAGGTAATTTATAAGCACCTGAGAGGGAATTCCCGTAACGGACATATTCACAATAAAGGGAAGTGCATCCTTGGGGGAATTTATATGGACTCTCGGGTTATCCTTAAAAAGAGAAAGCATATAATCCCTGAGCCTCACGGTTTCCGTCAGCTTCTGTCCGATATTCGGGAAGCTTCCTACCGCTGCGGCAAGACCTGCAATTGCGGGAAGCGCCTCTGTGCCCGAAAACAGTCCGTTTTCCTGTCCGCCGCCAAAAATGACGGGTTTTATGTTTTTTGCATTTTTGCTGACGTAAAGCGCGCCCACTCCCTTGGGTGCGTGTACCTTATGACCGCTGACGGTAAGAAGGTCAATTCCCATCTTAGAAGGCTTTACGGGCATTTTTCCGAAGCCCTGAATGGCATCAACGTGAATAAGCGCGGGGGCTGATACTCTTTTTACCGCTCTGCTTATCATTTCAACGGGATTAACGGCACCCGTTTCGTTGTTTACGAGCATTGCGGAAACCAGAATCGTGTTTTTGTTCACAACATCAAGCAGCTCCATAGGGTCAAAGGTACCGTCCTTCGCGGGGGTTAGTCTTACTACCTGAAAGCCCTGCTCCTCGAGCGCATCCATGCACCTTGCTACAGAGGGGTGCTCAAGGCGGGTTGTGACTATACGGTTGCCCATTTTTTTACGGGCATTAACAGCACCGAAGATTGCGGTGTTATTGGCAAGTGTTCCCGAATGGGAAAAATATATTTCCGTCGGGTCGGCTCCGAGAGCATCGGCAAGCACTCTTCTTGAATTTTCAAGCACGGCTTTAGCCTTTACTCCGAAGGAGTGTACCGCTGATGGGTTACCGTAGATTTCCGTCATAACGGATACTGCCGCAGAGGCAGCCTCGGGACACACCCTTGTTGTGGCGGAATTATCAAGATAAATTTCCAAAATGTGTTTCACCCTTTGAATATACTGCCTGTTACGGCAATACTTTTTGCATTACATTACATTATACTGTGAAAGAATGAAACTGTAAACAATTTTTTGAATATAAATCCCGTAAGCTGCCCATAATACCAATGATTGAATCAGATGACAGGAGAAAAATATGAAAAGACGAAAAAAAATCAGGCTCCGCGCCTTTATCGGAACTCTCATTTTAGCTCTGGGTATATGGGGAGCTGTCGGAAACATAAGGGCAAGAGGCTATGAAAAGGAAATAGCTCTGAATAACCAGAACTCCCTTTTTCAGCTCTGCGAATATATGGACAGCATTGAAACGGATCTTATGAAAAGCACCTATGCGGTATCGGGAGAGATGCTGGGCACCCTTACCGACCGTCTGCAAAGGGATACGGCAGGAGCAAAGGAGAGCCTTTCCTTCCTTTCTCCGGGAGAAACACCGCTTTCCGGCACCTATAAATTTCTTTCTCAGGTGGGTGATTTCACGGCTTACTTAAGCCGTAAAGCTGAAAGAGGAGAAAAAATCACCGAAGAGGAAAGAGCAGCTCTGCAAGAGCTGTCAACCCTTGCGGCAGAGCTGTCCCTTAAATTCCAGTATATGGGCGACCTTCTGACGGGAGATTATTTCAGCTTCCGTGAAATATCGGATGCGGTTGTGAACTCCTCTCCCCACAGCGAAAGCACCGTGTCATACATTGATACAATATCCGATGCAGAGGAGGCCTTCGGCAACTATCCGAAGCTTATATATGACGGACCGTTCTCGGATAATATGCTTGAAAAAGATTCCGTTTTTCTTGAGGGAAAGGAAGAAATAACGAAGGAAGAGGCTAAGAAAATTGCCGCAGAAATCCTCGGCACGGAGGAAAAAATGCTTGTGGAGGAAAATGACACGGAAGGAAGGCTTGCGGCATACTGCTTCAGGACAGAAATCTACAGTATTTCCGTCACAAAAAGGGGCGGCTATCCTCTTGAAATAATGTCCGTTATAACGGCAGGTGAAGAAAAGCACTCACAGGCGGATGCTGCTGAAAGGGCGAAGAATTTT
The DNA here is from genome assembly GCA_045533835.1 of Acutalibacteraceae bacterium. Classification (GTDB taxonomy): domain Bacteria; phylum Bacillota; class Clostridia; order Oscillospirales; family Acutalibacteraceae; genus RUG806. The sequence continues at coordinate 950 of JAZSIM010000060.1, read as the reverse complement.
TTAAGACTTCAGGGCTTTTTTGATATGGTGACAACCTATACCGCGTCAAATGACGGAATCTGTACCGTAAATTTTGCATACAAGCAGGGCTCCTTTATCTGCTATCCCGACCTTATCAAGGTAAGTGTGAGCCTTTCGGACGGCAGGATAACAGCATTTGAGGCCTCAGACTATCTTATGAATCACAGGGAAAGGGAGCTTCCTCCCTTCGGAATAACACCCGAGGAGGCAATGCAGGATATTATCGGCACGGTAACAAAGGTATCGGCGGCGGTAATTCCGCAGAGCGACGGCACGGAAAGATACACCTATGAGCTTCTGTGCGAGGGCACGGACGGTCAGCACATTCTTGTATACAAGGATATTGAAACGGGCGAGGAAGCCGATATTCTTATTCTTTTATATTCAGACAACGGAACATTAACAAAATAGAAAGGAAAATATTATGAAAAAGCTTATTATTTCTCTCACGGCAGTATTAATTGTAAGTGCGGTATGCCTTACCTCCTGCAGAAAGGACGGGGGCGCAACCTACACCACAAGGGCGCCCGAGTCAACAACCAAGGCACCCGAAACAACCTCAAGACTTAATGAGGATATGACTGAGGCGGTATCCGAGGGGATCTCCGATGTATCGGAAATGGTATCCGAGGGGCTTACCGAGGCAGGCGAAAAGCTCTCGGAGGCAGGGGAAAGAATTTCCGAGAAAATAGACGAGGCAGGCGAAAAAATGTCCGAAGATATGGCAAATATGGGATAAAACAAATAAGGCTCCCGATATGCAGATTGATGCAAATCAGGAGCTTTATTATATTTACAAATCATAATTTAGCAGCGGAGATGTGAGCACGGTAGGGGCGGGGTTGCCCCGCCCGTTACATAACTTTTGTAACTTTCGTTTGCAAAAAAATAACAACCCTCGGAAACGGGAGGGGAGACCCCTCCCCTAC
>JAZSIM010000002.1:0-96612 GCA_045533835.1 Acutalibacteraceae bacterium | reverse complement strand
TATCATCAAAGCAGCAGGTAATATGGCGTATCCTGTAGGCTATTTTAACGAGACTGTTTCAACAGAGGTTATGGTTGCGGCACAGACGCTCGGCGAAAGCTTCGAGTATGTTGCAGGTCTCGGTGCTGACCCGAACACAATGATCGGCGCAGGCGCAATTAAGGGTGTGCCTGTTCTTGTCAGCGTTCCCCAGCTCATCGGCGGTGGTCAGGTCGGTCTCTGCATCTCCGACAGTATTCCCGTAAGTCAGCGATGCAAGCGTATTGCAAAAATGCTTTCCGAGGCAGATGTTATCATTGAATCTGCTGTCGCTCTTACTCAGGAAATACACGACGGCCCGTTTGAAACATACACAGGACACGGTATCTGGGCAGCAATGAACGGTCTGCCTACATACAGCCTCAAGGACAAGACTCTCATCCGCTTTGACCTTGACGAAAACCTCAAGCGTTCGTGGGATCTCAACAAGCAGAGCGAGCTTATCCAGAAGGCAATCAACGAGGGTCTTCCCAAGACAAAGCTCACCAAAATTCCGTTCCGTATGGAAATGTCTGCTTTCACACGTCTCGAAAACAGTATCCCCGTTATCGGCGATATCGGCGAGCTCTGGCCGATTTTTGTTGACCGTATCTGCAACGAGCTCGGCGTGACTCTTGATTTCACTTCCGCTCCTCAGAATACAGAGGAAGGTAAAGAAATGCGTGAGCGCATTTGCGATGAAATCAAGCCGTTCTCGCTCAACAAGATGCGAAACGCTATCCGTGAAAAATACAGCTTTTAATTAAAGGAGATTTTTGATATGAGTGCAAAAGTTTTAGGTGTTATTCCTGCTCGTTACGGTTCATCCCGCTTGCCCGGCAAGCCACTTAAAGATATATGCGGCAAACCCATGATTCAGCATGTTTATGAAAATGCAAGTAAATCAAAGGTTCTCAGCAAGGTTGTTGTTGCAACAGACGATCAGCGAGTTTATGATGCTGTTATTGCCTTCGGCGGCGAAGCAGTTATGACAAGTGTCAATCATCCTACAGGCTCTGACCGAGTTGCAGAGGCAGCAAGCAATTATGATTGTGATTATGTTATAAATATTCAGGGTGACGAGCCCCTCGTTCCTCCCGAAATTATTGATGATATCGGTTCTGCTTTGATTAACAGTCCCGATTGCGTCATGGCAACAGGCAGTCTGGAAATCACGGGTGATGAAGACTATGTGCTGAACAACACCGTTGTCAAAGTTGTCAGCGATGTAAACGGCAATGCGATTTATTTCTCCCGTTCCCCCATTCCGTATCCCCGTCATGCAGAACATGCAAGATATTTTGAACACATCGGCATTTATGCTTATACGCATGAATTCCTCAATCAATATACAAAACTCGCACCCACGCCGCTTTCCGAGGCTGAGTCCCTTGAACAGCTCAAAGTACTCGAACATGGCTACAAAATCAAAATCGTTCCTGCTCCTGCACATTACAAAGCTGTCAGCGTGGACACAGAGGAAGACCTGCAGGAGGTCATCCGCATTTACAAAGAATTGCACAGCTGCTGATTATTCGGCTTATACCCCCGAATGAAATACGAAAAAATTTCATTTGGGGGCTTTTGATAATTATTATTCAAAAGGGTGAAAAAAATGACAATGACACACAACATCGTGGCTATCGGCAAGTCTGACTTTTTCGGCTGGCCTGCAAACCACGGTATATGGAAATTCAACAATGAATTGCTTGTCGGCTTTGAAAAAGGAATTCACCATTACAACGGCCCGGGTGTGCACGCACTTGACAGAACCATCCCCACCTTGCGGATGTTTGCAAGATTCCGTCCCGAGGCAGGATGGGTTCACGAATTTCCCGAAATCCCGGCGATTGATTATGAAAACAAAACGCCTCTTCCCGACCTGCCGTCGGATCTGCTGACAAGCGAAAGTGGCTTGTATCTCATGCCCTCAGGCTGGGACGGCAATGTGTTCACTCAACTTATGGTTACAAATGATGCAGGCAAAAGCTGGGAAGGTCCGTTTTATATTCCCGACTTCGGTCTTGTCGGTGTAAGTGCCAGAACAGATTATATTGTTTGCGACGGATATTATCTTCTTGCTATGACAGGTGTTAAGGCAGACGGCCTGGAGGGCAATACATTTACCGCAAAGCTTACCTTTGACGGTAAATGGGAAAAGCTCGGTATGATGGGTGAAGACCCACCCAACGGCGACTTCAGCATTATGCCTGCTATTGCAAGGCTTCCCGACGGTTCATTGCTCGGAATTGCACGATATGCCAGCGAAAATGAACCGGGCTTTACACAGCTCGATGTTTACCTGAGTAATGACGAAGGAAAAACGTGGAATTATGAAACAAAGCTCAATTACATAGATGAAGATATGAGCGGAGGCAGCCCTCCGGCGCTCTGTTCATTGCCTGACGGAACAGTTGCCCTTGCTTATTTCCGCAGACAGGCCCCTTGCGGCCTGTTCATCACCACAACCCGTGACGGCAAAAGCTGGAGTGAGCCCAAGGCACTGCGGACCGATGCAGTCAACACGGATATCGGCTATCCCCGTATTGCGTTTTTCAATAATGAAATACATATTCTTTATTATTACAATCTCGGTGAGGAAGAGAACCGTTTTGTGGCTGATACCGTAATTTCAGAATGGGAGGCATTAGTAAATGATTAAGGCTGAACTTTTATATCAGGAATACCTTGCAACCGAAGGTATAAATGAAGAAACAGGCGAATGCCATGCAGCAACGGTTGCTGTCTGCAACGGCAAGCCTACAGCCGCTTGGTTTGGCGGCATAAAAGAAAAAAATCCCAACGTGCGTATATGGTTTGCACGCCGCGACGGAGAATGGAGCACTCCTGTTCCCATCACTCCCGATGACGGTGAGGCAGACTGGAATCCGACTCTTTTTGCAGAGAACGGCATCCTTACGTTGATTTACAAAAGTGGAATTGATGAAGGCCACTGGTACTCAATGAAGTCCGTTTCTTCTGACGGCGGCAAGACGTGGTCGGAGCCCAAGGAACTTGTCCCCGGTGATATCGGCGGAAGAGGCCCTGTTAAAAATCAGATGATAAGACTTTCAAACGGTGCTCTTCTTGCACCCGGTTCAACAGAGGATTTGTGTGACCGCTGGGAATCCTGGACTGACTGCAGTGAGGATAACGGTGAGACCTGGAAGCTTTCTGCTCCTGTTGCATTTGAATTGCCCGACGGCACAATATGTAACAGAAAAGAGGAGCTTCCCAAGGACGGTGAGGGCTTGATTCAGCCTGCGATATGGGAGGATCAATCTCACGACGGCAGAGTTTATATGCTTGCGAGAACAAATCTTAACTGGGTTTACCGCAGTGAGTCAACGGATTTCGGACGCACCTGGTCTGTTGCAAGACCTACCGATATGCCTAACAATAACAGCGGTATCGGTGCGGCAATGACCGATTGCGGTGTTTTGGGATTGATTTGCAATCCCGTAAGTGAAAACTGGGGTGACCGCACACCTCTGTGCCTTTTCCTTTCCGAGGATAACGGTGCTACATACCCCGTCCGCATTGACCTTGAGACTCAACCCGGTGTTGAATTTTCATATCCCTCAATTGTTGCGGAGGATAATCTTCTCCATATGGTTTATACCTGCGGACGCAAGAAAATCGGCTATGCGGTTGTTCGTGTAGAAAAGAACTAAAACAAAGAAAGGGTATTGCATATGGAAACTCAAAATATATTTGCTTTTCTGGCAATCAGTATGATTACTATGTGCTTCGGATGGGGTATGCGCGGCTCTGCAATCGGTGGCGAAAAAGGTGCTATGTTGCCCGGAGCCTTTATGGGTATTCTTTGTGTATGGTATACCGGTTCGGAGCTTTTAATGAACAATGTTTTCCTGTTCGCGGCAGCCTGTGCTCTCGGCTATTTTTACGGCGGTATGGAGCCCTACGGTTCGACAATGGGTCTCGTGCTTGACCACGACAGCCCAAGATACAATCCTTCCCTCGGCTATCTCGCTCTTGCTTTCAAGGGTTCAATCTGGAGCGGACTCGGCGCAGGTTTTCTCGGTGTAAGCTTTTCTGCAATGAGCGGTGTTGTATATAAATGGTATGATTTCGTTATCTTCTTTGCACTCGTTCCTTTGGTACAGGAAATAGGATACCGAATTTTCAACACACCCTACGACCCTGAACACGGCAGAATGCCTAAAGTCTGTTTCTCTAAAGACAGCCGAGAGGAATGGGGAAGAAACCTTGTTATAGTAGCCGGCCTGCTTCTTATGATGGCAATCCGCCGTGATATTTTCGGTATCGTTATGTGGATTGGCGGCGCACTTGCAGGCTCTGTCGGTTGGGTTGTCGCCATCACCTTCTATGACAAGCAGATTCATCCTCTCAAGAACGGCAAACGCCTTTTCGGTAAATTGGATACACTTAATGTTATTGATGGTTGGAAAATAATGGAATTTACACAGGGTTGCTTCAACGGTCTTGGTATCGCAGGAGCTTTTGTTCTCGGTTGGCCTCTTGCTGCCAAGAATCTTGAGCAGGCTGAAGCGGCAGGAAAGCTTTGGTATATGCTTCCCGAAAAGGTTGATACTATTCTTTCATGGGTATTCTGTGCTTTGATAATTTTCACAATTTTCCTCTTTATCATTCCTTACCGCAGAAACGGCAACAAAATCACCCGTGCCTTCGGCGAGGTTGATATGAACATTGTTGAGGTTCTTGAACGTCCCTGCTATATGGTCGGACCTCTTGCTCTTGTTATGCTCGGTTCAACAACGATGGCTTCAATTATCTGTTGCTTTACAATGTACTATGTTATTGCACAGCACGACGGCCTTGAACGCTATTGGGATTACAAGAATATAAAGATTATACGCATTTTCCTGATTTTGTTGGGAGCAGTTATACTTGTCGGTCAGATTCTCAGAGGCTATACTCTTTGGGAAACCTGGATTTTCTACTGTGTAGGCTATATTCTCTTCGACCTTGCTTACTTTGCACGCCCGAAGAGACTCAAGGAAAACAGAGAAAAATCAAAATCTTTAAAGGAATTCATTATTTCGTTCGGCGGAGATGCAACGGTTCTTCCTTTCTTCTATGTTTTGATGGTAGTTCTGTTAGTTTTCGGTTATATGAATTTCCGTTAAGTTGCTATATTCGACTAAGTCTGAAATTAGATTAAGATCTTCAACCGTAGCTTACGATATTAAACTGACATCAACACAGAATATGGTGGCTGACACTTTCAAAGAAAGTTTAAAATAATGTTTAGTACGCTCGACCTCACCTCGTGTGAGGTCATTTTTTAATATATAGGAAATTGCTCGCGATTGTGAGCAATTTGCATATATCAAGAAACACCTTTCCCCCAAGAGTGGGGGCAGGGGGTTGATAAATCATAAGTTTTTTTCTTATATTTTTTATGTAATAAAATTGGACTTTTTAACGATTCTGTGTGCTTTTTTCAAGATCGAAGCAAAGCAAAAAAATAAGAATCGTCAAAACCTTTGAGATTTCAACGATTCTTAATGGTACGAGAAACGGGACACGGCTTTGCTTCGCAAATCCAGCATCCTCGGATACCGTTGCTTAGCAACAGTACCCGTCTTTCAAAAAAAAGAAAAATTCTCAAATACCAAAAGGCATTTGAGAATTTTGGTGCGGATGTTCATAACACAAGTAGTTCTCCGGCAATACATATTTTATCTTTCGTACTATAATATATTTCCTCAGATATGGAGGAATACATAATGTCAAATATCATTGAAGATTTGTATTACAGCAACATTGAACCGCAAGAGGTTAATTCAAAATTAACACCTAAACTCAAGAAGAAACTGAGCAACCTCGCAGAGAAAGAAGAACAGCTTTCAGCAAAATTGAACGGTGATGATAAGGAACTGTTTCAAAACTATGTCAGTGCTTACATTGAATTTTCAACAACAAGTAATGCTGACAGTTTCATATCAGGCTTCAGACTTGGAGCAAAATTCACATACGACACATTTGTTAAATTATGAAAGAATTTATTTTTTCTATAGTAATATCGTCTAAACTTAAATAACCTAATTCAGAAATAATGTGTTGATTAATAAGATGCCTGTATTTATCTTCAGCAGTGGATTCGAAAAGTCGGTACAGGTTACGGCTTCGCGCGTATTTTCTTATTTTCATTGCATTTTCAAGTCCTTCAAAGTAAGGATATCCTTCCGAAAGCACGGCAATGGCTTCTCTGTTCATTTTTGATTTGAGAAGCATTGACTGTTCACTTTCATAATAAAGCTCTGATGCAAGTGTAATTATATGAAGCTTTATTTCGCCTTTAGCAGCTCCCGCTTTTTCCGAGCACCGTCATCATACATTCAACAATATCATCTTCAAAAAAAGAAAACGAATCTCTTGAATCAATCCATGAAGTATCGTTTATATCCTGCACCGATAAAATAGACGAAAACATAAAAAACGATATCAAAGAAGTTTATAAAACTTTCAACACCGTGCACACAACAAAGCCCGTTGATATTTTCGACACAAAGATTCCGTCTGAATGGGAGATTGATGGTAAAATTAATGAATATAACCGGGAATAAACTTATAAGACATTTGCCATTATTAATTTCGTGTTCTTATAAAGTTGCTCATTTTTGAAGGCTGTGATTTTCCGCCCTGTTTTCGTATAAACCTTTGCCCGCACCATATTCGGTGTGCCGTAGGGGTATGGCTTTTCAAATGAAAAATTGCTGTCGTAATCACAGAACATTACAATATCGGAAAAATCGGCAATTTCATCGTCATCAATTAAAAGACCGTCAATATCAATGCTTTCAGCCATAATGCAGGGATAACCAAAATCGTGGTCACCCGTATTTTCAGCTCTGAAAACACAATAAGAATTATGTTTATCGCCAAAAGGCTTCCATACACAGTTTCTTATTGTGAGCCGACCGTTGAAATTTGCACCGTAATCATCACGAAAATTCACAAAATGTCTGTTGATTACGGTTGTGTTCTGAATTAAAAAGTCGCCGAAACCGATAATATTTATGCCCATATGTCCGAACGTGCAATTTATGATTTTGCATCCCGTTACGCCGCAATGTGCATCAAAACGGGACATAATACAATCGGAAAGCGAAACATTCTTGCAGAAATTTGAGCCCATCAGGCCCCAGTATCTTGTATCGAGAATATCAACGCTCTGGGTTATATTCTCAAGCCTCAAGCCAATAACTGCGGTACAGTTAAGGTCGTAGCTGCCCATGGGCACCATCTCTCCGGGAATCTGCGATTCGGTAAAATAAGTTTTATGAGGTGTAAGACGGCAGTTGCGGATTGTAACCCCGGCACATTCAGAAACGGTGATAAAGCCGCTGTAGGGTGCACCGTGACAGGCTTCACCCGTAACGAAATGAGTGAGATTCTGCACGGTTACGTTAGAACGGCTGATATCAATATTTCTTGAATGGTAGTTATATTTTGACTCACTCTGATTTGACACGGTAGTAAAATACCCGCCCTGCACGGTAATGGGCTTATCATCAACAGAAAACGCATATGCTTTTGTGATATTCCCGTGATTCCAGTTAATTCCGCATTTAATATTTCCGCTTTCATCAACAATAAAGCAATCAGAAGCATCTGTTCCGTTGTTTTTGTTGAGTCCCTTTCGGATGTAAACCTTTTTATCTGAAAAAACCCGCACATAATAGTTACCCTTATACGGAAATTCAATTTTTTTCTGATTGTGTTCAAGAGAGGCAATTTCGGGAGTAAAGCGTTCTGCTTTTGTTGAAACCTTAAAACAGCTTTGATTTATGCTTTCAAGGTTTCGGTCGTCAATTATAAATCTTGCATTACCGAAATCGGTGTCGGTCATAATAACAGCAGTTAATGCCCTGCCGCCGATATAATATTCACCCTCATCTGCAACAACGGACAAATCATGCCTGTTTGCATATTCGTGACAAGCGACAATTGCAGGCATATCGTCTGTTTTTCCGTCACCCAAAGCGCCGAATTCTTTATAAGTAACATAATTCTTTATCATTGTTTTCTTGCCCTCCTTCAGATTTTTATAAGGAGTTATAAATAAATTCTAACAATTTTTTATATTAGAGACAATATATTTTAATAAAAACCCTGAACGGACTTTTTTGTCCGCTCAGAGTTTTTTCAGTATGATTATTTATTCTGCCGTGCCGTATAAAGCCTCACGGATTCTGTCGGGATAGTCGGTCATTAACATATCTGCGCCCGACTCAGCAAGGAATTTTGCATCTTCCGGACTGTTTACCGTCCAATACTGAACGGAAAGACCGTATTTATGAGCATAGTCGATAAAGCTTGCTCTTCCGAGGTTTGCAACAAGAAGCTTTCCGTCGTCCCAATAATAGGGCATCTGAAGCGAATCATATTTAATGTCTTCGGGATTTAATTGTTCATTTCTTATATAACTGCCATAGAAAGAAACGATTTCAAAGGGGTTGGCAGATCTGTTCAGCTTTCCGTCATAGTGCTTATCAAGATATGATGAAACATCGGGCCAGAAGCTTGCAACAACAACGCGATCTGTCATATCATATTCATTTGCCATCTCATAGATGCCGTCAACAATTTTCGGTGCCCACGGATGCGGATATTTAACTTCTATTACATATCTGAACTTTCCCGGAGCTTCTCTTTCGATGGTTTCAAAAACATCGTAAAGCTTTGTTATTCTGATATCGTCGGGAATTTCATCGCCTCTGAGCCCTCTGAAAGGATATTCGTCATCAATCATGAAATTCTCACCGAAATTAAGTCCTCTGAGCTCTTCATAGGTTTTTGAAAATACGGTTACATACTTATGTCCGAAATACTCTTCGCTGTCACTGTTCTCTTCAAGGAAAAGGCTGTGATAAAGAACGATTTCTCCGTCTTTTGTAAGCTGAACGTCCATTTCCATTACGGGAGAATCACTGTCGGAGTACACAAGATTGGAGTTTATGGCTCTGAGAGTATTTTCAGGTGCGGCACCTTTACCGCTTCGGTGTGAAGAAATAAGCGTATGTCCGTAGTCTGGCAGGAAGAAATCTCCTGTATTATTATTCAATATCTGCGGCTGTTCTGGTTCGGTAGGTGAAAATGTGTTAAGACACATAATACCTGCAATAAAGAAAAGCACAAACTTTTTTAATACAAGATAAACTGCGCTGAAAAGATTATTTATCATAAATAACGCTCACTCTCTTTTTAATTTTCGGAAAGCATATCAATTATTTCTTCAATGCCTTCTTCAGAATTGTTGCCTGCACCTGCAAGAAGTGCACGTCTTTCATTAAGCTCAATATACATCTGTTCACGCTTTTCGCCTACAAGGTCATAGAAGAAATAAGGAATCACCTTTATAACTCGCGGAAGAATATTGATTCCGTTAAATAAGAACCATACCTTCTGGTAAACAACCTTATTTCCCTGAGACCATGGAAGCATCGGAAGAGTTGTATCGTAACCTGACCACTTGAACAAGAATATCGTGAACATAGCATTAAGCGGTGCGGTAAGCCTTGTTATAAGATTGGTAAGAATGGAAATTGATCCGTCGGGACGCTCACCCGTTACATATTCGGTGTAATCGTTGATTTCACGGCCGATTTCACCTTCAACAACGTTTGCGGGGCCGTTGTTTATACCCGTGAGAGCATAGAACAAGGCGTATATTCCTATTGTAACCCAACGTTTATCAATGAACGGAATTGCGAGCCACATTCCGCAAACACATACAATATCCCACAGTCTTAGCACAATAAGCTCATTACGGTTATTGTTTTTGAACAATTTTGCAAACTTGGGTATAAATGAAACGGATATAATATCAATTGCATTATACGGGAAGTACGCAAGCACCGTATAAAATGTTCCGCCGAAAATTTCCTGCTGTGAAACAACGTCCCACGAATAACCGCCGTTGCTCCACCATGACGTGGCAAAGTTTGCAACGAAATTCCTCAGCATATACTTGTTTTTAAGGACATACAGAACCGTTTTTTCAATGGGGGCAGGTTTTGTCTGAAGAAGAACTCTTTCTTTGCAGTAAATAGCCGCCATTGCATTACAAACTATTCCGATAATTGCCGAGAACCATGCAAGAATTGCAAAAAGCGATGACATGGGAAGATTTATAACGCCCTTATTGTTCATTTCCATTAAAGGCAGGAAAATTGCATAAACAATGGTAGCACCTGCTTCACCGAGATATGTATTGAGAAGTCCTACAGTAATTCTGTCCTTCGGGTTTGCAGTCATTAGCATCAGCAGATTTCCTTTAGGCAGATTATATATGGTGGCAAAGGTTTCTTTCAGGAAAAGCAGAATAAAGACAAACATTATCTTTTTCGGATCGTCACCCGACGGATTTTTCAGGAATACCGCACCCGTATATAAAAATGCCGTTGAAAAGAAATACGGAAGTGCACCAAGAAAAATATAAGGTCTTGCTTTTCCGTAACGGGTTCTTGTACGGTCGTAAACGATGCCCATAAGAGGGTCGTTGAGTACGTCATATATGCTTATGAGTGCTTTGATGGCTGTAACGTACAGCATATTTATTCGCAGTACGTTTACAAAATAAAGTGTCTGATACACTTCAACACCGGCAAGGATTTTTGTTGCAAACTCCGCAATACCCGGAATTGCCAATTCTTTGCCGTCAAGAACTCTCGTATGGAAAGCCTTAACTGCTATATCGCTGTATTTGCTGAGAGAGCCTTTGTCAAGAGATGCAGCAGATTCGGATTCTGCTTCAAATATAGTATTGAATATATTTTTGTTCTCACTTGCCATCAGTCAGTCACCTCCGTTTTGCAGGATGAGTAATAATTTCCGTAGTCGGAAATTATATAAATTACCGTTTCACCTGTATTTACGGCAGTTACTGTGCCGTTTTCATCAACAGTTGCCACAGCCTCATTTTCACTGAACCAGTAGCATTTTGCATTGGTAGCATCTTTCGGATTGAACACGGGCTTGAGTTCTGCCGTTTCACCCTTTTTCAATTTAAGACTTCCTTTATTAAGGTCAACTCCCTCAACAGGTACGCCAACATGAACAAGGCATGAATCGCTGTATTCTTTTCCGTTAAACACAAAGCTTGCAGTAATAATGCTGTCACCGAATACCTTGTGGGTTTTAAGATATCCTTCGCTGTCAACACTCAGCACGGATTCATCTGAGGAAGACCAGGTAACCTCGTAATCAAGAGGATTGTCACAGGTAAGCTTTGCCTTTAACACCTCACTGCTTCCCTTTTCAACAGTCATTTCGTGCTTATCAAGAGTAACTGCGGGCCAGGTGAATTTATAAACCACCGAATCATTTGCCGTTGCCATAACGGTACAGCTTCCTAAGCTTTCATATTCACCCTGCATTTTTAAGTTTGCAGTAAGCCCGTTTACACTTTCAAAGCGCAGATATTCAATTTTATCGGAAAGACGGTTTATTTCAGCATAAAGAATAACATCGGTAACTTTTTTGTCGAATTTTTCGAGTGTGTAAACTTCTTCTGAGCCGTCGGCAATAGCTTTTTCAACCGTTTCCGATTTCGGGAAAGGATTATTAAAAAAGCTTTCCGAATCGGGTTTTATTCTCACGGTTATTTTATATTTATCATAGCTGCGAAGCTGTAATGTGTTCTCACTTTTACATTCGGGACAAACCGTGCTGTAATTCTCGGTTTTTATTTCAGAAGTGCAAAGTGAACATTTATAATATTTATAATCAATAACCGAGCTTTCAATATGAGAAGCATCTATTTCGCAGGGCTTCAGGAAACTCTCGGCTGATTCGGAAAAATCGGCTGTTTCTGAAACAAAATCTGCCGTAACCCTGCGGTTAAGCTCAGGAAGAGCCATTTTAACGGCGGCTGTTATCTGTTCGTTGTCGTCTGAAATTTTAACGGAGCCCGAATTTATTGAAAATCCTGCTGAATATTCTGTTTTCGGTTGAAGTGAAAGTGCTTTTTCTATGGTATTATTTATGTATTGCGCAACATCTTCATTTGTTTCGGGTTTCGGAGAAAGAGGCTCGGGCGGAGTATATAATTCCATTGTACCCTCAATGGAAAGAATGTTTTTTGCACCGAAGCCGACACCTGTTACGAAGAAAATAACAAGAATGACGGCAGAAACCTTATATATGTAACTGCGCCAGTCTTTATCTGCCATCGCTGTCACCCTCTTTCATGTTGCGGTAAAGAGCCTGCTGTTCTTCAATCTTTTTATTGATTTCTTCGGTTTCGGCAGTTTCAATAATGGGCTGAGGTAAATCGTCTATGCTGATTTCTCCCGCTTTAACTTTTTTGGCAATTTCAATACGCTCAAGATCGCCCTCTTTATAGACGATATTAAGCCCCTGCTTGCCTATAAGAACATTGACTGCAACAACTATGCCAAAGCAGATAACCGTTGCAATGCAAGCCGGTGTTACCGTTCCCGAAAGCATTGAGCTGGACTGTGAAGCATTTGAGAATACCGCAGCCAGAACTGTTGCGGCAACAGAAAAAACTGCACCGATAATTCCCGAAACAGCGAGCACCTTATGCATTTTTTTGATGCAGAGAAAGCACAGAACCGTTAAGAAGAAAATAACAAAAGCCATTAAAACAGAAAGAATAAAAGCAATTATGCAGGCTGCAATAAGAAGATATGTTTTTCCGTTTACGGAGCTTGTGAGCATAGTAAGAAGATACGGCAGATAATTGTTGCCGTATGCATCGTAAAGTCCCAACACCGAAATTGATATGTCGGCTGTAAAAAACGGCTGTGTTATTGTCACCTTTCCGTACGGAATAAGTAAAGTAACAATAGGCAGAAGCATAACACAAAGTCTTATTACCGTAAGCCTTGTGCCTATAAGAGATGCTTTAATGTGTGCCAGAAAAATATTTATTTTTGCAAGTGACAGCTCTGCCTTTTTTGCATCTCTGTAAAAATTTTCTTCAAAATTATAAAAACGAAGATTTACATTGCAATGAGGGCAATTCTGTTTCATATAAAGAATACTGATTTTCTTGTTACATTTAGGACAAGCAGACAATTAGCATCCCTCCCGTAATTTAATCTTTGAATTTATATGCTCTTACATAGTCAACTATAAATTCGGCTTTGAAAGTCTTTCTGTCGTTTCTCTCAATATAGCCGGACCATCCCTTTGTTGTCATTGCCGAGCCGCCGTCAACTTCACACGAAAGAATGAGATATTCGGGTTTTTCGGATACACCGCCCCACGAGGTTTTTGCAACCTCATAGCCGTTTATATAAAACGTGTAGGCGTCGGGAGTCCATTTCATTCCGTAGGTATTATAATTTTCATATGGATCGTTATCCAATCTGAAAATACCCACATTCTTATATCTTGTGAACAGTTCATAGCCGTTATAATGAAGATTCAGTGTAACGAGATTTCTTTTGCCCTCGCCCAAATGCCAGAAGGGGGACTCAAAAATATCTATTTCGGCGCCGTTTCGTGAGTGGCCCACAACCTTGTTGACATTTGCGTTCATCATCCAGAAAGCAGACCACAGCCCCTGCCCTTTTGCAAGCTTGCAACGGCACTCAAAATATCCGTAGAGCTGTTCAAATTTATCCTCTGTTTCAAGACCGCAGGTATACCACCCCGGACCGAATTCTCCGTTTTCAAGATACTCGGTTGTGATAATAAGATTACTGTTCTCAACACGTTGCTGTGATGAGCTCCACCAACCGCCTTTTCTGATACCGTAAAAGTTATGTGCACGCCATACTGTTTCGTCAAGTGCATCACCGTCAAAATGGTCTTCAAAGGTAAGCTCCATTTCGTCGGTATTGATTTTTTCACCCGTTCGTTTTGCTTCGGACTGATGAAAAACAATAAGCAGTTTGTTTACAAAAGTTATTGCGGCATTTTCAAGCTTTGCCCTTAACAGCTTTTTATTAAGAGCCATAACAATCCCACCTTTCACTGATTACCCTTATACACAAGATAACATAGAATGAATTCTATTGCAATATTGCACTAAAAAAAATATAAATTCGTTAATATTTTATTTATTATGCACCATTGATATTGTAAAAATTATCATTATGTGATAAACTAAACAAAATGGAACAGATTTCTTAAATCAGCGGGGAGAAGATATTTTGAAGAATTTATTTGACAAATTTATAAATATTTCAATAGATGTAATTCACAGAGGAATAGTTGTTTTTCGAGAAAAAAAACCGTATAAAAGCGAAAACCGTATTGATATGTCACGCTTTACGCTTACCTTTGAAGACAATTTTGACGGTGATTCCCTTGATACAACGGTGTGGAATCATTTCCGTCAGGGAGTTAGAAAAGGCGGCTACTGGGATAAGGGGCAGACGTTTCTTAAAGACGGTAATCTTATAATCCGCACCGAATACAAAAAAGACGGGACATACGGTGAGGGCTGGTATTGTAACAGAATTGACACAAGGCACTTATTTCAGCAGAAATACGGCTATTTTGAGTGCCGCTGTATTCTGCCCGCCGCACAAGGTCTGTGGGCGGCATTCTGGCTTTCAACGGAAGAAATCGGGGATTTCGTTCCGGGTAAAAAAGGAACTGAAATTGATGTTTTTGAAGCTCCTTTGTGGCACAGAAAGCTTAAAAACAAGGACTTTGAAATGATAACCTCAAATTTACATTACGGCGGATATTCTGCAGGTCACAGATATAAAAACGTTGCCGTGGCAAAGGCAGATAAGCCCTATAAAAAATACAATACCTACGGTGTTGAATGGAACGAGAACGGCTACATATTTTATGTGAACGGCAAGGAAACGGGCAGAAGCCGTTTCGGCGGTGTATCAAAAGTGCCCGAATATCTGCTTTTATCCGTTGAAATTGACGGTGTTGCGGGAAAGCCTTTCCACGGTTGGTCGGGCATAATCACAAAAAATAAAGCCGACAGATTTCCTGCCGACTTCATAGTGGATTATGTAAAGGTATATCAGTATAACGACATTGTTAATAGAGTAAATTAACCTTTATTGAGAATATAATTCATTTTGTTTATAAAAGAGGCGAATTCTTCCCGTGCATCGGAAAGCTCGGGATGCCAGCGTTTTTCCCATTCAAGGCTGCAAAAACCGCAATAATTATCCTCGTTTAACATTCTTACGATGCTTTCAACGGAAAGTATACCCTTGCCGAAGCTGCAAAGTCCCTCATTTGTTCTGTCTTTCAGATGAATGTGATGAACCAGGTGCTTTGTATTTTTCCAGAACTCTTCGGGGGCTTCGTTCTTTGCCAAATGGTCGATATCCCATATAATTCCGAATTTATCGCTTGACACATAATCTGCAGTTTTTAATAAAATTTTACTTGTGTTAAAATCTCCGTGAACCTCAAGAAGCACTTTCACACCCAGCGACTCCGCTTCGTTACAGAGAATGCGAAGCTGTGAAGCGATATCTTTCAGAAGCTCTTCTTTACCGAAACGGGTAAGATTATTTCCGAAAACACGGATATACGGAATTTTACACAACGCCGCCGTTTTAATAGTGCTTATTGCTTCTTCCATATTTTCCTGCCGTTTTTCTTTTTCGTGAAAAGAAGCAGATGCATCAAGACAGCAAAAATCAATTCCTTTTTCTTTTGCATATAAAAGAGTGCTTTCTCTTTTTTCGTCACTTAATTCATAAATCTCATCTGCACGAAGATGCTCCTTTATGCCGCGGATTTCTATTCCGTCAAAGCCTGTTTCGGCGGCATAATCAATGGCTTGCTTCAACGACCAATCGGGACAGCCCAATGTTGAAAATGAAATCTTCATATTATCACTCCTGTGTCATAAGACTAAACTGTGCACGGCTTACTTCGTTTATCAGCCTTTCACCCCGTAAAAATCTGACTATATCTTCAATTACAGCTTCGGTCATCTGTCGGCTTACGGCAATTGCCGCCGTGTGGGGCTGAAGCAATGTACAGGCTGTTTCATCAAGCAGCTCTTCGGGGATATTACCTGCTCCCTCTTTTTCGTAAACGTCAAGCACGGCATAAATTTTTTTCTCACGAAGCTTTTTAATTAATGCCGCTGTATCAACAAGGGAACCTCTGGATGAGTTGATAAACAACGCACCAAAAGGCAGTAACGACAGCGCTTTTTCATCTATCATATGATAGGTTTCGGGAGTTTTTGAGGCGTGAACGGAAACAATCGGTCGGCTCATGGCGGTTTCAAATCCGCATTTTTCGGCAAATTCCCACTCTGACAGCGCATCGTCAGATATATAGGGGTCAAAAACAAAAACCTTACAGTTAAAGGGACGAAGAAAGTCAAGCAAAATTCTGCCCACGGTTCCAAGCCCTATAAGTCCGATTTCTGCATTTATAACGGAGTGCTGTGCATCTTCAAGCTTGTTCCAGCCGCCGTTTCTCAAAATCTTGTCGGTCTGAACAAAACGGTGAGAGCCTGCAATCATATATCCGAGAACGCTTTCTGCAACAAAGCGCGCCATTACTGAATTAGCGCTGATAACGGGAATATTTCTGTCAAAAACTGCATTGCTTGCAATATGTGCAACCGAGCCTGCCGCGTGAGCAATAAGGCGCAGTTTCGGCGAACAGGAGAGCACCTCACCTGTTATCTGAGGCGTTCCCCAATGGGTCAGCACAATATCCGTATCAGCAAGATATTCTTTCATTTCACTCTCTGTAAAAGAGCGCTCGTAAGGATTTCTTATAACCTCACCGAATTCCCTCAGCTTTTCAGATAAATCATCGGGGAAATATCGGTTATAGGTTGAATTTATGGGGGCAGTTATCAGAATTTTCATTGAATTTACACCTCCGATTTCCGATTAGTTACAGCTTTATTATATAGGTTTTTCAATCAAAAGCAATATCACAAATATTAAATTGAGGTGATTTCGGTGCTTAAAAATATCTATCCCGACCCTGTTATAACACCGCCCGATACACATCCGCGGCTAATGCTTCAAAAAGAAGATTTTGAGAGAATCCGCAAAAGCATAAAAGAAAATTCCTGCGGTGCTTCAAGAATGTTCAATGAGCTTTGCTCTCTTGAAATAAAGGGTGCAGGGGCTACTCCCGATTTCGGCACTTATCATATGAAAGAATATATGTCCGTTGAAGCAAAGGCTTTGAATGCTTTGCTTTGCGACGATGAAAAAGCAGGCAGAAAAGTTATAAGCGAGCTGTTTTTATTGCTTCACAATGTTCATTATAACGACACCATTATGCTTGCCCGTTACAGCGGACATCTGATTTTTATTGCCTCACAGGTATATGACTGGTGCTATAAATGGCTGAACCGTGAAGAAAAGCTTGATATAATTTCATGCTGCGAAAAATTAGCCTGCGAATATTTTGAAATGGGCTATCCTCCCGTAAAGCAAGCCGTTATCAGCGGTCACGGCACAGAAGCTCAGCTTCTTCGAGATTTGCTTTCTTTTTCCATTGCCGTTTACGACGAAAGACCTGATATTTATAATATCTGTGCAGGCAGACTTTTCAGCGAATATCTTCCTGCATTTGAAAAGGTATTTGCAGGTGAATTTCATCCGCAAGGCCCCTCATACGGCTCATACCGTCACACAAATACAATGTGGTTCGGTCTTTTAATACTCTCTATGTGCGGAAAAAGAGTGTTGCCCGAGGTTCTTGAAACACTTCCCGACAGCTTTATTTATCTTACACGTTCAGACGGTGAAATGCTGAGATTGGGTGATGATTGCAACGAAGGGAAATCAAGGTATTCGCAAAAAAATCCCTTTGCTGTACCTTTGTTTTTAAGTGCCGCTTATACGGGAAACAGCGTATATTTCAATGAAGCCATGCGTCAGCTTGTAGGTGCATATCTTATGCCTCACAATCACGGACTTGATTACTACAAAGAAGGCAGCTACGGTGAAGGACTTCTCTCTCCTACCGTGTTCCTTGTATGGAAAGGACTTTCCGAATTAAAAGATTCAAATAAGCTTCCGCTTGCAAAACATTTCGGTTTTCCCGTAGGCTGTACCGTTTATAATGACGGTGAAAGGCTTATTCTTATGAAAATCGGCGAATTATGGGGAGCTAATCACGACCATCTTGATACAGGCTGTTTTCAGATTTATGACGGAGAAATTCTCGCTTCTGATTCGGGAGTTTATGACAGCTACCATACACCTCACAGAATGAATTATTACATTCACACGGTGGCTCACAACTGCATTCTCGTAGGCGGGAAAGGCACACGGCATCCCTTTGAGCTTGAGGAGGCACAGAATATTGATGACTGGTTCTTACATTTTAAGATGGCAAAAGTTACATACCATAAGGAAGATGACGGAAAATATGAAATCGAGGGCGACTTATCAGAAGCATATTCCGACACCTGTCAAAAGGTTACAAGGCGTATGTGCTGGGAGCCCGATAAAGGTGAAAGAGGTATTTTTACCGTAAATGACACGGTTATTCCGAAAAAGAAAGACAGTGTAACATTTCTTCTTCACTGTCAGAGAGAACCGCAAATTGATGGTAACATCGTTATAATACCTGGAAAAAAAAGAAAGCTTATCTGCAGAATTAAATCTCCTGCCGACATCAGCATAAAAACGGTTGTGGGTATCGGCCGTCAGTTTGAAGCCGACGGGATAAACTATGAACCGAAGGTTCACGCCGACGAAGAAGGTTGGGGCCGAGTGGAAATCAGCTCAACAGGAGAAAAGATAAGCTTTAGTGTTGAAATTGAAATCTGCAACTCATAAAACTTTTCGGCTGTAAAAAAAGCATAAAACAATAAACCGCCTTATATCCCGGGGCGATGTGCTTTTTTTGGTACGAGAGATGGGACGCGGATTTGTTTTGCAAATCCGCCATCCTCGGACGACCGCACACTTTGTGTGCAGTACCCGCCTCGGACTTCGTCGCTAAAAACAGTCCGCCGGACTGTTTTCTTAACGCTCCTCACCCTCTTAGGGTTCAAGCCCCGTCCTTATTCTGCAAATAAAAAAACCTGAAGTCTGAAGACCTCAGGTTTTTTTGGTGCGAGAGACGGGACTTGAACCCGTACGGGATTACCACACGCCCCTCAAACGTGCGCGTCTGCCGATTCCGCCACTCTCGCTCATTCATATCGAACAAATGGAAGTATATCAAAATATATGTCATTTGTCAATATGATTTTTGAAAATATTTTAATTTATTATTTACGGAATAATCTGCTGAATTTATCGTATACTGCCTGCCTGCGTTTTGCTGTAGCATTTACATCAAGATTATACTTTTCACCGTCAAAGGTGAGAACATCGCCTTCCCTTACACATTCCGGCAAAAGAGAAATCTGAATATATTCAGAAGCTGTTCCGTCACATTCAAGCCTTGCAACACCGTCTTCTATTGCTTCTACAATAAATTTCATTTTGCACTCTCCAGAGTCATATTAACACCATCACCGAAATAATAGACAGTGCCGTCATAATCGGTTCTGAAATATTCCGTTTCATTATCATCAAGAAGCTTCATAACCTCTCTGTGGGGATGTCCGTAGGAATTCCCTGAGCCGCAGGATATGATTACATATTCGGGGGTTACAGCATCAAAAAACTCCTCACTGTTCGAGGTTGAACTACCGTGGTGTGCCGCCTTTAATACATCGGAATCAACATCAGACTCTCTGTCAAGAATCTGCTTTTCGACATTCTTTGTTGTGTCACCGGTAAACAGAACTGACGCGTCCTTATACGTTGCCTTGCATACGATTGACATTGCATTATAATCCTCAGATTCATAAACGGGAGCCACAATATCAATTTTAAGATCACCAAATGTAAAGCTGTCCCCCGCTTCTACAAGAACAGGCTCTGCACCGCTTTCATAAATTGCATCAAGTGTGCGTTCATAAAGACTTGTTGTGGGGATATTGAATTCGCTGAAATATGTAGTAAACACCTTATCGCACGGAATTTCCTGAAGAATGTAAGGTGCAACTCCGATATGGTCAGAATGCGGATGTGTAAGAATATAGCAATCAAGCTTTTCTATACCGTTATCCTTAAGATATCTTACGATTTTTCCGGAATTTTCAGCCTCACCGCCGTCAATAAGAATGTTATATCCGTTACAGCTGATAATTTCACAGTCCCCTTGCCCCACATCAAAAAACGTGACACAGAAAGGATTCTCCATATACTTATTCATTGACGTGATGGTTTCTTCAGGTTTTTCAGGAGAAAAAATGCTGAAAAGAATAATAACGCAGACGCCTATGAAGCTCAGGAGTATACTTATAAATTTATTTTTTACGCTTGCGGGAATTCTCATTATATCTTCCTTTATTGTTTTGTGTCGATTTGATATTTTTGCGAATACTGCTACCCTGTCCGGGCTTATTGTCAGCCTGAACCAGACAGTTTTTGCCGTTTCCGATAAGATCTGACCTACCTGCCATACGAAGTGCCTTAATAACCAGCTGGCGGCTTTCCGGAGCAAAATAGCGCATCAAAGCACGCTGCATAGCCTTTTCTTCAGATGTTTTTGCAACATATATACTGTCAAGCGTATAGGGATCAAGCTCAGTATAAAACATCGCAGTAGAAATTGTACCGGGAGTGGGATAAAAATCCTGAACCTGCTCGGGTCTGAGCTTCTGTTCTCTTATGAATAATGCAAGCTCAACAGCATCCTTTAGTGTAGATCCCGGGTGAGAAGACATAAGGTAAGGAACTATATATTGCTCTTTGCCGATGCTTTTTGTAAAGTTAAAATACTTGTCAGCAAACTTCTTATAGGTTTCAATATGAGGCTTGCCCATTTTATCAAGTACTGCAGCAGAGCAATGCTCGGGAGCAAGCTTCAGCTGACCGCTTACGTGATGAGTTACCAGTTCCTTGAAGAAAGCATCCGACTTGTCACAGAGCATATAGTCAAAGCGTATACCGGAACGCACAAACACTTTCTTAACTTTAGGAAGAGCACGGAGTTCTCTTAATATTTCAAGATATTCGGTGTGGTCCGCCTTCAGATTTTTACAGGGAACGGGGGCAAGACACTTCTTATTTTTGCAAAGTCCTCTCTCCTCCTGTCCTGCACAGGAAGGAAACCTGAAATTAGCGGTAGGGCCGCCTACGTCATGAAGATATCCCTTGAAATTCGGCAGAGTGGTAAGAAGCTCTGCCTCTTTAATTATAGATTCCTTGCTTCTTGATGAAATATAACGCCCCTGATGAAAAGCAATTGAACAGAAATTACATCCTCCGAAGCATCCTCTGTTATGAGTTATTGAAAATTCAACCTCTTCAATTGCAGGGACTCCGCCGACACTCTTATAGCTTGGATGCCATGTTCTCATATATGGCAGTTCATATATTTTGTCAAGCTCTTCACTTGTCAAAGGATCCATAGGAATATTCTGAACAAGCATCATTTTACCGTGCTTCTGCTTAATAGACCTGCCTCTGAAAAAGTCCTGCTCATCCTGCTGGATTCGGGCAGCAATCGCATATTCCCTTTTGTTGTTAAGAACATTTTCATAAGAAGGACATTCGACACCCGTATAGGGCGTTTCCGAAGCAGGGCAAAGATAACAAATCCCCTTGATGCTTCTTATAACTTCTTTTTTATTTCCGTGAGCCAGTGCATCAGCTATCTGAACAGTCTGCTTTTCTCCCATTCCGAATGAAAGAATATCAGCGCCGGAAGAAACAAGAATAGACGGACGGACCTCATCAGCCCAATAATCATAATGAGCAAAACGTCTTAAGGAGGCCTCAAGACCTCCGATTACAATCGGAATATCATCATAAGCATCTCTTATGAGCTTACAGTAAACCTCAACTGCTCTGTCAGGACGCCTGCCTGCTTTACCGCCGGGAGAATACAAATCCTCACTGCGGCGTTTCTTTGCAGAAGTATAATGGGCAACCATCGAATCGATGTTACCCGATGAAACAAAAAATCCGTAACGCGGCTTGCCGAAAACCTTGACCGAATCGGAATTTTTCCAATCAGGCTGACTGATAAAGCCGACCTTATAGCCTGCATTCTCAAGAACCCTTGTAATTATTGCCGCACCAAAACTCGGGTGATCAACATAAGCGTCACCCGAAACATAAACAAAATCAACGTAATGCCAGCCTCTTTCCAGCATTTCCTCTTTATTTATGGGTAAAAACATAATCAGCCGTTATCTCCATATGATTCTTCGGTAAAATCATCATCTCTGCCGGCAGGCGTTGCAATATCCGATGACATAGCGCTCATTTCATACCACTGAGCCTTTGTAACAAGCACGTTTCTGGGCTTGCTGCCCATATGAGGACCTACGATTCCCTTCTGTTCAAGGGTATCCATAAGTCTGCCTGCCTTTGCAAAGCCAAGTCCCAAATGACGCTGAAGAGCGGAAATTGAGGCCTTTTCGGGAGCGGAAACAAAAAGCTCGATTGCACGGTTGATTAAATCGTCATTTCCGTCACCGCCGGATGCTGCGGCAGGCTCATCAGTCTTCTTCTTTTCCTGAACAGCCTGTCTTTCAATTTCCTGCTGAACCTCATCGCTGTAATTTGTGGCATTGTTGCCCTTTATGTAATCCACAACCTTTTCAATTTCACCGTCAGACAGGAAACAACCCTGAATACGGACAGGCTTCGGCACACCGACAGGATAGTAAAGCATATCTCCGTAGCCCATAAGCTTTTCGGCGCCTGCCGTGTCAATTATGATTTTAGAATCAACATAAGATTTAACAGTAAGAGCAATACGGCTGGGAATGTTTGACTTAATAACACCGGTAATAACATCAACGGAAGGACGCTGTGTTGCAACAACAAGGTGCATACCTGCAGCACGTGCCATCTGCGCAAGACGCTGAATGGAATCCTCAACCTCAGAGGGAGCAACCGTCATAAGGTCGGCAAGCTCATCAATAAAAATAACGATCTGAGGCATTTTGACGAGGTCTTCCCTTTCGTCACAAAGACTGTTATAGGCAGCTATATCCCTTACCCCATTTGCATTGAGAGTCTTATAACGTGTAAGCATTTCCGTAACGGCCCAGCCGAGAGCACCTGCGGCCTTTCGGGGATCGGATACTACGGGAACAAGCAGATGAGGAATACCGTTATATACTCCGAATTCAACCTGCTTGGGGTCTATAAGAAGAATCTTTACCTCATCGGGTGTTGCATTATAAAGAATACTGACAATCATCGAATTAAGACACACAGATTTACCCGAGCCTGTTGTGCCCGCAACAAGAAGATGGGGCATTTTTGCAAGATCGGAAAACATAGGATTGCCTGCGATATCCTTACCGAGAGCAACAGTCAGCTTACTCTTTGACTTTTTGAATTTATCATTATCAATAGATTCCCTGAACGTAACTGTTGTCTTATTCTTATTGGGTATTTCAATACCGATTGCAGCTTTATTGGGAATGGGAGCTTCGATACGAAGACCTGAGGGTGCTGCCATATGAAGAGCAAGGTCATCAGAAAGATTAGTAAATTTGCTGATTTTAACACCGGGCGCAGGTGAAAGCTCATACCTTGTTACGGTAGGACCGGGCACAACACCGACAATAGATGCACTTACGTTAAAGCTGTCAAGCGCTGCGATAAGCTTTTCGCCGTTTGTTTTGAGTTCCTCTTCGTTAAATCCGGAGGTATCTTTTTTAGGAAGGTTAAGACAATCAATAGGCGGAAGAGAATACTCGACCTCAGGCACCTGATTCACCGCATTATCAAGACTGTCCCTTAACTCCTTGGCCTCTTTTTCAGATAAAGGTACAAGCTTTTCGGGAGTCACGGCAGGCTTCTCTTCAATGGGAATAATATCATCAGTATCATCTGCTGTAATATCAATTTCTTCCGTTTTCTTTGACTTTGAAACAAGCTCTGCAATATTGAAAAGACTGTTTTCTTCAGAGCTCTCTTTCTTTGATTTTGCTTTTTCAGTTTCTGCGGAAGCTTCAGTTTCACTTTCGGGAATCTCGTTTTCATCGACGTTATTTGTGTCGAAGAAATCCTTGATAATTCTTGAAGGATTGACGTCCCTTGCTGTGGATTTTTTCTTTTCGCGCGTTTCAGACATTTCTGCAGCTTTTTCAGCTTCTCTTTCCTGCTTCTTTTCCTTATAGCTCTTTATCATCTCATCCTTTGAGCGCTCAATTGCATTTTCTGCCTTCTTAACGGGCTTTTCAATCTGCAGAATAAGCTTAACAAGAGTAATACCGAAGAGAAGCATTATGTCGCAGATAAGAAGAATGGCAAGAAGCACATTTGAAAGCGCAACGGATTTGCACATCTGGAATATTGCACCGCCGAGGAACGCACCGATTACACCGCCGTTTGTAAGAGATTCAACAGGCTGTGCAAATGCAGCAGAGAAAACATCCTTCATTGCAGCCCCGTATCCTACCGTGCTGTCTGCAGAGGTATTCACAAAGAGAAAAGAGGAAATCAGAACAAACAGGAACAAAAGCTCGCCCGCTTTTGCAAAATGAACACCTTCCTGCTTGTCAAGCACACACATTATTCCGAAAAACAGAACGGCAAGAGGGATATAGTATCCGCATATTCCGAATACTGCAAAATAGAATGAATGTATTACATTCCAGAATGACTCTGCACCTCCTGAGAAAAGTGCAACTATCAACAGGAACAGACCTGCAAGAAACGTTACGGTAGAGGTGAATTCTCTCCTGAATATAATGTCATAAAAGCTAAGCTGCTTTGCCTTCTTTTTTGACTTTTTCTTTTTTGATGAAGTTTTTTTCTTAGTGGAGGTTTTTGCCAAATTTATTCGCTCCTTAGGTTAAATAGTATATTTAATAATATTTTACTACTCTTCACTAAAAAAATCAATACTGCACGGAGGATAAATTGTTTAATTCCTGGAGGGCTGTCTGAATCGTTCCCACAGAATCAATCAAGCCTTCATTGACAGCCGAAGCTCCGTCAAGCACAGTACCGAAATCACCGACCAAGGTCCCGGAGGACAGCATAAGCTTTTCCATACGCTCTTTTGAAATTTTTGAATGTGTGCATACAAAATTAATAATTCTGTCCTGCATATTCTGAAAATAGGCCAGCTGCTGGGGGACTCCGATTATCATTCCGTTTGTGCGGACAGGGTGTACGGTCATAGTTGCAGTTTCCGAGATGAAGGCCTTATCGGCACATACGGCAAGAGGTATGCCTATTGAATGACCTCCGCCAAGCACTATTGATACCACGGGCTTTTTTAGTCCGGCAATAAGCTCAGCAATTGCCATTCCGGCTTCAATGTCGCCTCCGACGGTATTAAGAATCAGCAATAGTCCCGAAATACTGTCATCACATCCGACAGATATTAACTTCGGTATAATATGCTCATATTTTGTTGTTTTTATATCCGCAGACAAAATGTGATGGCCCTCTATCTGTCCGATAATGCTGATACAGCAAAAGATTTTATCTCCGAATTTCACAAAAAAACTGCCGTCGTCATTGATTTCCGCATTGAAAGAGCTTTCACCGCTTTCGTATACATCTGTTTCCGACTCAAGATTAAAAATTCCTTTCATAATAACAATTCCTTCCTTCATATCCTTCCTCCGTTCAAAAATAATATTGACAATTTCGTTAAAATTATGTAATTCTTGCGATTTCTTCATTGACAACTTCCCCCGGCAGTATTAAAATATTAATATTAATTATATAGGAGATATCTTAGATATGGCACTTACACTCGCACAGAAAATTATCAAAAACCATCTTGTCTGCGGTGAAATGATTCCCGGAAAAGAAATCGGTTTAAGAATAGACCAGACTCTTACTCAGGATGCAACAGGCACCATGGCATATCTTCAGTTTGAAGCCATGGGAATTGATCGAGTAAAAACTGAGCTCTCCGTTGCATACATAGATCATAATACGTTACAGAACGGCTTTGAAAATGCCGATGATCATCAGTTTATTCAGTCTGTAGCACAGAAACGCGGTATCAGATTCTCAAGACCCGGCAACGGAATTTGCCATCAGGTTCATCTTGAAAGATTCGGAGTGCCCGGAAAAACTCTTCTCGGCTCAGACAGTCACACTCCCACAGGCGGTGGCATCGGTATGCTTGCAATGGGTGCAGGAGGACTGGACGTTGCTGTTGCAATGGGTGGCGGTACATATTATATTCCTATGCCCACAATAGTAAACGTCGAATTAAAGGGTCATCTTCAGCCCTGGGTCGCCGCAAAAGATATAATTCTGGAAGTTCTCAGAATTATGTCCGTAAAGGGCGGTGTCGGAAAGATTATTGAATATACGGGTGAGGGCGTAAAAACTCTTTCGGTGCCGGAAAGAGCTACCATCACCAATATGGGTGCGGAGCTCGGTGCAACAACATCCATTTTCCCCTCTGATGAAATTACATATAATTTCCTTAAAGCACAGGGCAGAGAAGAAGCCTATACAGAGCTTTCAGCTGACAAAGATGCTGTTTATGATGAACACATTATAATTAACCTCGATACATTAGTTCCTATGGCAGCAATGCCCCATATGCCCGATAATGTCAAAACTGTTGAAGAAATCGGAAAAATTGCAATCGACCAGGTTTGTATCGGTTCATGCACAAACTCCTCTCTTTTCGATATGATGAAGGTTGCAGCCATTCTTAAGGGAAGGACGGTAGCTTCAAACGTCAGCCTTTCAATTGCGCCCGGCTCAAAGCAGGTTCTTACTATGCTTGCCGAAAACGGCGCACTTGCCGATATGATAGCTGCCGGTGCAAGAATTCTCGAAAGCGCCTGCGGCCCCTGTATCGGAATGGGACAGTCACCTAACTCAAAGGGAATTTCACTCCGTACCTTTAACAGAAACTTCGAAGGCCGTTCCGGTACTGCAGATGCGGGAGTTTATCTTGTAAGCCCTGAGGTTGCAGCAGCTTCTGCAGTCAACGGATACCTTACAGACCCAAGAACCCTCGGTGAAATGCCTGAAATCGTTATGCCCGAAAAATTCCTCATTAACGATAATATGGTTCTTCTTCCCGATTCGGTAAACGAGGCAGCTGACAGAATTATCAAATACGGACCGAATATCAAATCAGTTCCCACAGGTAAGCCCCTTGAAAACGAAATAACAGCAAAGGTAATGCTCAAGGTAGAAGATAATATTACAACTGACCACATTATGCCTGCAGGTGCAAAGATACTTCCCTACCGTTCAAATGTACCGTATCTTTCAAAATTCTGCTTCGGCGTATGCGATACTTCCTTCCCCGAAAGATGCCTTAATGAGGGCGGCGGATTTATTGTAGGCGGCTCAAACTATGGTCAGGGCTCTTCAAGAGAGCATGCTGCTCTTGTTCCTCTTTATCTCGGCATCCGTGCGGTTATCACAAAATCCTTCGCAAGAATGCACAAGGCAAACCTCATAAATTCAGGTATAATACCTCTTACCTTCTGCAATGAAGCAGATTATGACAGGGTTTCAGCAAATGACTCGCTGACTCTTAAGGATATCGGCACAGCAGTTTCCTCCTCCGACCGGGTTGTTCTTGTAAACAACACAAAGAATGAGGAATATGAGCTTTGCCTCGAATTGTCCGAACGTGCAAGACAGATTCTTCTTGCCGGCGGTATGCTTAATTACACAGCAAAAAACTAAGGATAGGGTTGATATAAATGTTTGAAGAAAAAATTTCAGCAGCGCTTGCTGCTTATGAAAAGCTCTTAAGAGAGCAGCTTGAAAGAAATGAAAGAATCAAGGAAAACAAAGATTTTCTTGATTTCAGTGCCCTTGATAAAATCATAATCGGCGTATGCGGCGGTGACGGAATAGGCCCCGTTATCACAAACGAAGCGGCACGTGTGCTTTCCTTCCTTCTCAAGAAGGATGTGGATGCAGGCAAAATTGAATTCAGAACAATTGAAGGTCTTACAATTGAAAATAGAATTGCAAAAATGCAGCCCATTCCCGATGACGTTCTCGCAGAGCTCAAAAAATGTCACGTAATACTTAAAGGACCTACTACCACTCCTCAGGCAGGCGACGGCCTTCCTAATATTGAAAGTGCAAACGTTGCTATGAGAAAGGCTCTCGATCTTTTTGCAAATCTCAGACCCGTCCGCATTCCAGAGGAAGGCATCGACTGGACCTTCTTCCGTGAAAATACGGAAGGAGCTTATGCCGTAGGCTCAAAGGGCGTAAACGTTACAGATGAGCTTGCAATGGACTTTGTTGTAACAACAACCGAGGGTACGGAAAGAATCGCAAAGCTTGCCTATAACTATGCAAGAAACAACAAAAAAGAAAGAGTTTCCATAATCCAGAAGGCAAACGTAATAAAGACAACAGACGGCAAATTCCTTAACATCTGCCGAGAAATTGCAAAGGATTATCCTGAGATAATTACCGATGAATGGTATATTGATATCTGCACGGCAAAGCTTATTGATAAAAAGCGCCGTACTGATTTCAAGGTATTTGTTCTTCCCAACCTCTACGGTGACATCATCACTGATGAAGCAGCTGAATTCCAGGGCGGTGTCGGCACTGCAGGCAGTGCAAACATCGGTAAGCGCTATGCAATGTTTGAGGCAATCCACGGCTCTGCACCCAGAATGGTAAACGAAGGAAGAGCACAGTATGCAGATCCCTGCTCAATGCTCAGAGCTGCTGCTATGCTTTTATCTCATATCGGATACATTGAAGAAAGCAAAAAGCTTGACAAGGCTATCGATATCTGTATGGCCGATCCTTCCATGAAGATAACAGGTCGCGCAGACGGCTGCACCTGCAGTGAATTCGGCAATTTCATTATGGATACCCTTGTAAAAATCACAACTGATAAGGATTAATCAAATGAAAAACTCAAGAGAAATTTCTTCTTCCGTAATATCACGACTTCCGCGATATTATAGATTTTTATGTGAGCTGTATGCCAATGGCATAACCCGCATCTCATCAAAAGAGCTTGCGGAAGTAATGGGCTTCACGGCTTCACAGATCCGTCAGGATTTCAACTGCTTCGGCGGCTTCGGTCAGCAGGGATACGGATATAATATTGAACAGTTAATCGGTGAATTTGCAGGCATTTTAGGCTTAAACGAGCTTAAAACAGCAATTCTTATCGGTGCAGGAAACCTTGGACGTGCTGTTTCAAGCCAGATGTCATTTGAAGACAAGGGCTTTAAGCTTATAGGTATTTTTGACTGCGATCCGTTATTTAACGGCATCAAAATAAGAGATCTTCCGATTTTACCTGACAATGACATTGCTGACTTCTGCAACGAGCATCACCCCGATATGGCTGTTCTTTGTCTGCCTGCAGATAAGGCACCTGAAATGGTTGATAAGCTGGTGGAGCTTGGAATTAAAAGCTTTTGGAATTTTTCCCATTATGATATTCTCAGAAAATATCCTGACCTTAACGTTGCAAACGTACATCTCAGCGATTCACTTATGACCCTTTCGTTTATCATTAAAAACAATTCGGGAGAAGAAGTATGATTAAAGTTGTAAGTCTTGATATTCTTGACCTTATAGGCTTTCAGTCGGGAATTCTTTTTGTTCTCAGAGAAAATCAGAGCAATGATTCCGTCAAGGTTTCCTTTTATAGCTTTGATATAGAAACAAAATCAATTGCAACCGTTACAAAAAATGCATATCTGCTGACAAAATTCGGTAGCGCCTATGCGCCTATTGCAAAACAGCTGGGGGATTACGTTTCCTGTGATGCAGCAAAACTCTGGAATGGTCATACATTCATTATTTATTCAACGGGTGAAACGGGAACCTTTGATGAGCACGGCAATCTTATCAAGACCTCGGACCTTCTTTATAAGGATTCACCTGCAAGGGATGTTGCTGTTGATAACAACTATATATGGAGTGTTGTACCGGAGCAGAATCTGATTATAAAGTATT
Organism: Acutalibacteraceae bacterium; assembly: GCA_045533835.1. GTDB lineage: Bacteria > Bacillota > Clostridia > Oscillospirales > Acutalibacteraceae > RUG806. The sequence continues at coordinate 66,721 of JAZSIM010000002.1, read as the reverse complement.
CCCTGCTGCAAAACAGAGTTATAATGAGAATCGGCGGTGACGGCTCAGACACGTTCTCCCATCCTGTATCCGTAAGCGAATATGACGGTTATCTTTACGTCTGCAACAAAAAATCAAGAAAAATCAAACGAATAGATCTCAAAAACTTCCTTGTAGAGGATTACAAAGAATTCGATGAATCTGTTTATAACTACGTCCGCGTTGATAACAGTGAATTTGTTATTCTCGACTCCGGAGTATACTTATTGTAATTGTAAAAATTATCATTCATTTTTTGTTTATCCATACAAAATTCTTCTTTTTCCAACATTATATTTGCAATTCCCGCTTTTAAGTGCTAGTATAAGTATAGCAATATTCTCAGTTGTACTGTTAACGGGAATGCATACAAGTAATATCAGGCAACCTTGTTATCGGTATAACGGGGTTGCTTTTTTATTATAACGGCCGTATGGTCAAACCAGGAGGAAAATACTTTATGAAACTTGTTTACGACATCCACGACAAGCCGAATTTTGGCAAGCTTATTATTTTTGCCATCCAGCAATTGCTTGCTATTATGGCAGCAACCCTTGTTGTACCTATCATTATCAACGGCAATGCTTCCCTGGAAGGTGAAAACGCAATGAGCACCGCAGCCGCTCTTTTCGGCGCAGGCGTCGGCACACTTGTTTACGTGCTTTTTACAAGAAAGAAAAGCCCCGTCTTCCTCGGCTCTTCATTTGCTTTTATCGGTTCAATGACCTCTGCCTTTGCAGGTGCTGTAACAATCGCGGCCGGCTATGCAGGCCTTATTATCGGTGCTGTGCTTGCAGGTCTTGTATATGTTGTAATAGCAATAATAGTTAAATTTGCAGGCGTCGGCTGGATCAACAGAATTATGCCCGCAGTAGTAATCGGTCCCACAGTTGCCATTATCGGTCTTTCTCTTGCAGGAAATGCTATAGGCGATCTTACAAAAGCCAATGCAGGCGGTGACTACAGAATAGCTATTATCTGCGGTATTGTTACTCTTCTTACCACAATGCTCGCTTCGACTTACGGAAAAAAGGGCATGAAGCTTATCCCCTTCATTATCGGCATTCTTGCAGGATATGCAACAGCAGGTATTATTACAGCTATTGGTATAGCAACAAACAATCCCGCTCTTCTTATTACCGACTTCTCACCCATCGCTGCCTTATGGGCGGACGGCATCTCACTCAATACCTTCGTATCAGTCCCCGATTTCACCTTTATGACTGCATTCAAGGGCTTCAAGGATATTGACTTCACATATTTAAGCACACTTATTGCAGCATACGTTCCCGTTGCTTTTGTAGTATTTGCAGAGCATATTGCTGACCATAAGAATATTTCCTCAATCATCGAAAAGGACCTTCTTGAGGATCCCGGCCTCAGCAATACACTTCTCGGTGACGGTGTAGGCTCTATGTTCGGTGCTTTATTCGGCGGCTGCCCCAACACCACCTACGGTGAATCCGTTGCCTGTGTTGCTATCACCAGAAACGCTTCTGTTGCAACAATCATCACTGCAGCAATTCTTGCTATAATCATATCCTTCTGCAATCCTTTCGTTGCATTCGTAAACTCTATACCCTCCTGTGTAATGGGCGGTGTATGTATGGCTCTTTACGGATTCATTGCAGTAAGCGGTCTTAAAATGATACAGAAGGTTGACCTTGAGAAGAACAGAAATCTGTTCGTTGTTTCCGCAATTCTTATTGCAGGTATCGGCGGACTTTCAATTTCCTTCGGTAAGGTTACAATCACAACAATCGCTTGTGCACTTATTCTCGGTATTATTATCAATATTATTCTTTCAAAGGAAAAAGATGAAGCATAATAAACTTACATTTTTAAGCCGCTGTCCCTGTGACAGCGGTTTTTTCTATTGAAAATTTCCGGGATTTGTTATATAATAGCAGAGAAAATAAGTCATAACGGAGGATATTATGATTCACTATATTGAAAATGATTATTTCAGAGTCGGAGTAAAGGAAGCAGGCTGTGAGCTTACAAGCGTTTATTCAAAAAAAGCCGATTACGAGTATTTATGGCAGGGCGATGAAGCAATATGGTACGGACAGTCCCCTATTCTCTTCCCGATTGTCGGAAGACTTATTGAAGACAAGTACCGATTCAACGGAAAAGATTACACTATGCCAAAGCACGGCTTTGCAAGAAAAACCGATTGGGTGCTTCTCAATAAAGAAGAGGACTCAATGTCTTTTATTCTTTCGGAATCTGAAGACACACTTAAAATCTATCCCTTTGAATTCGACGTTATTGTAACATATTCACTTGAAGAGAATAAGCTTACCGTTTCACACAACGTTGTAAACAAGTCCGAATATGATATGTACTTTTCTCTCGGTGCACACCCCGGATTCAACTGCGCTATGGGTGATTCTCTTGTTTTCGATGAAAATGAAACACTTGATACAGAAAAGATTGATCTTGTAAATTCATTAAGACTTCCCGAAACCTTCAATGTTCTTGAAAACGAAAAGGAAATCGTAATCACCGAATCAATCTTCAACGAGGATGCTCTCATTCTTCACGGAATCAAATCTGAAAATATCACACTCAAGCATAAAAACGGCAGAAACACCGTAAAATTCAATATGGGAGGTGCTCCCTATCTCGGAATCTGGGCAAAACCTGCCGCACCTTACGTATGCATCGAGCCCTGGTTCGGTGTTAACGATTCCTTTGAAAAGAAGGATGATATTTCACAGAAGGATGCAATCAACAAACTGCCTTCAGAGGAAATATTTACATTCGTATGGACTGCAGAATTTATCGATTGATTATTGACAGCAGGGCATAAAAAATATAAAATTATATTATAATAAAAGCAGGAGAAAATATTATGGAAGAATATACGCCGGAATTAGTTACCGTGCTTGACGAGGACGGTACGGAGTATACTTTTGAGATACTCGATAAAATTGAAACAGAAAGCGGAAAATACGCCGCATTATTACCCTATGATGAATCCGAAGATGAATCAGACGATAATGAATCCGATGAGCTCATTATTCTTAAAGTCATAGAGGACAACGATGAATTTTATCTTGAACCTATTGAGGATGACAGGGAGTTCAATGAAATCGGGGAAATCTTTGAAGAGCGTTTAAGTGAGTTTTTCACGTTTGACGAAGATACTGCCGATGAGGAATAATTAAGTTTTTTACCCTGCGTTGTGCGATAAACATACAGTTATATTAACCCAACACACATTTTCAGGGAATTAATCTCTGGTTGCGGATTGCAGACCTCCCGATTTATCGGACGAAGGGAGCGTGAACCAATCAGGATGGTACCCACCTGCTTGAGAGCAGGTTATTATCGCTGTATACGGCAAGGCGGGGCTTATTAAAAAAATTGCGGACTGCACAAAAAGGCAGTCCGATTTTTTTTGCAAAAAAATCCCACAGACGATGGTCCGTGGGATAAAAAATTACTTTTCAGAGGCTTTTCTTATAAATCTCTTGAAGAAAGCAACGCCGTCAGACATTGAGCTTACGGGAATTCTTTCGTTTGTTCCGTGAGTTGTAAGAAGAAGTCCTGTATTGACGAGGAAAGGAGAATATCTGTAGATATTTTCACAGACTCTCTCATAGTGACAGGCATCGGTACCGCCCATTACAAGATAAGGAGCGACGATATTATCAGAATTCATACCCATACAGATTTCTTCAATAATTCTGAAGCTTCTTGAATCTGTGGGAGAAATCTTTGAAGGATTCTTCCAACCGGGCTTTACGTTGATTTCAGCCTTTTTATTCTTAATTACCTTACGCAGGTGCTTTGTAACGTCTTCAATAGTTTCACCGGGATAAATACGCACGTTTACATTTACAGATGCTTTCTGGGGAAGAACGTTTGGAGCAGGACTGCCCGAAGCCATAGTAACACCTTGTGTTGTTCTTATAAGGCTTGCAGCGGGCGGAATATAAGTCATAGCCTTGGTTATAAGCGGCTTTAAAAGCTTGAGGTTACACGTCACAAGTCTTACGGGATAAGAGCAATTTCTGCCGATTTTATCAAAAAGCTGCATCATCATGGGAGAAAGCTCAGCAGTAAACTGATGATTTTCAATATCCTTGATTACGTCAGCAAGATGACCGAGAGCAGTATGATTGGGTGCCTGTGATGAATGACCGCCTTTGGCTGTTACGGAAATTTCAAAATCAGCATAACCCTTTTCTGCAACACCGACGCCTGCAAGATTCTTCTTGAGAACCCCCTTAACATTTACGGGAAGAATTGCACCGCCTTCATCAAGCACACAATCAAGACGGATATTATTTTTTTCAAAATAATCACACATCACAACTGCACCTGAGAATTCAGAGGTCATAACCTCTTCGTTATGTCCAAGACAGATATAAACGTCACGTTCAGGCACAAAGCCTTCCTGGAGAAGGTCTTCAACGCTTTCCATTACAGCGATAAGATGGTTTTTCATATCGAGAGCACCCCTGCCCCATATAAATTCGCCATCGTCCACGCCGTCAAAGGGGGGATGTGTCCAGTCATCAAGCGTTCCCTCGGAAATAGGTACAACATCCTGATGTGAAAGAAGAGCGATAGCATCAAGAGAAGAATCCTTACCCTTCCATCTGTAAAGACGAGGTCCCCTGCAATCAACATCCACAAGCTCAAGCTCTTTATGAATGAGAGGATATCTTTCCTCTAAAAATGCCGAAAATTCTTCAAACGGTGCCCATTCAGTTTTTGCGGGATCCTTGCTTGCAATTGTAGGAATCTTTATTGCATCGGAAAGATTCTTTCTGAATCTGTCAAGATTCACCTTTTCTTCAGGAAGAGCCTCTCCTGAAATTTTTTCAGGCTTATAAAAATAAGCCTTCACGGGAACAACCGCAAGTGCAGCAGCAAGTGCCGCCAGCATTGAATACTTGAATTTTGAATCCATAATTTAACCTCTCTTTGTCTTATTTCGCTGTTCACGAAGCTTTCTTAAACGCATTTTTCTTTTGTTTCTGTGGGATATAACACATAAGGGAATCAGAACAACAAGTACTACAATAAACAGGATAATAAATGCAGGACTTGTGAGAACACTGATTATCTTATCAAAAACAAATTTTACAGGACTTAATTTTACGTCAAATGCAGCTACAAGATCAACCTCCGCAACCGTTTCACCGGCATATTTGATTGCTGCACGACCGAGAATGTCACCCTTTTTAACGGGTGCATCAATTTGCTCCATAGTAAGCTCACTTATAGGCTCAATCAGCACACTCTCTGCAGAAACACCGGAAGGAACAAGTGCACTTACATTTTCAATAGGTACAAGACTTACATAATCAAATTCATCAGAAAGCCTTACCTTGACTTCCCCCGCATAAGTTGAGGTATTTGCAACAACACGAAGCTTGATATTTGAAAATGCCCACTCGTATAACTTTTTAGATGTAACAAAGGACATATTTTCCAAAGATTCATCTTCATCCAGATTCTGCATGGGTGCATCAAGAACAACACAAATGTAATTATACCCGTCTTTAGAAGCCATAGATACAACGTTACAATTGCCTGATGCGGTATTACCTGATTTTCCGCCCTTAACACTTTTTACATAATAATCCCATATACCTGAATTAATAAGATAATTGGTATTTTTAAGATATCTCGTTTCATGATATTTATTTGTTGCGGGCATTTCATAAAGAAATGTGGAAATAATTTTTGAAAAAACCGGATTATCCATACAATACCGGAACATTACAGCAATATCGCGTGCAGTTGTATACTGATTTTCAGCATTATATCCGCCGGGATTGGAAAATAACGTATCCTTAAGCTCCAGCCTTACAGCAAAGCCGTTCATTCTTTCAACGAACTTTTCATTGGTTCCGTCAAGAAATTCTGCAAGCACGTTGGCAGCATCATTTGCATTATAAACAAGAAGACAGTAAAGAAGCTCCTCAACCGACATTGTTTCACCGACAAGAATACCTGCAGTTGTGATACCAAGATGCTCAATACTTCTTATGGCGGTACCCGATGCGGTTATTGACTGAGAAAGGTCTTCACAATTCTCAATTATAAGAATGGCAGTTACAATTTTAACAAGTGCACCGGGATCACAGCGAACAAGGGAATTTTTATCGTATATTACACCGCTTTCATCATCTGCACTTACAAGATATGCAATTTCAACATCCGTCTTAAATGATTCCGTAAATGCGGCAGATGCACTGAAGACCAAAGAGTTCATTAAAATTAAAGTACTGAGAATTAAAATTATAAATTTTTTCATAGACAACACCGACTTCTTGTTGTATTATAGATATGAAATATTTATACCCCACGGAGGAATATAAATGATATATATCACAGGTGATATACACGGAGATGCAGAACGACTCAGCAAAACAGAGCTGAGTATGATAAATAAAAACGATACTCTCATTATCTGCGGAGATTTCGGTTTTATCTGGAATAATGACCTTAAGGAAACACAGATTCTGAACCGCCTTGAAAAAAGAAAATATAATATCTGTTTCATTGACGGTACACACGAAAACTTCAATGTTCTGAACGATATGCCCGTTGCAATCTGGAACGGCGGCAGAGTTCACAAAATACGTTCAAACGTTTTTCATCTGATGCGCGGTCAGGTATATGAAATTGAAGGCAGGAAATTTTTCACAATGGGTGGCGGCGAGGACCCCGAATACGACCTTCACGAAAATGAGGATCCTGTAACAAGGAAAGAAATTCCCACCGCACAGGAAATGCTTACGGGTGTCAGCAACCTAGAAAAACATGAATACAAGGTTGATTACATTATAACACACGAGCCGCCTGCAAAAATCAGAGATTTTCTTCGCCTCAGCGAAAATAAAACGCTTCGCGTAACCGCTCTCGGTGCGTATTTTGATGAGCTTTCACAGCAATGTGATTTTTCAAGATGGTTCTTCGGCAGTATGCATACAGATAAATTTATTACCGACAAATACGTCGCATTATTCAGAAACATCATCAGCACGGACAACAAGCTTCAAAGCGGTACTGAATTCAGCAAATAATCTCCTTCAGAGCAGCTGCTGCTTCTTCATAGGAAAAACCGCCCGGAGTTCTTTCAAAATTTTTAACACCGTTTTGCCAACGGAGTGAAATTACATCAATCTCGGCTTCAGGCACTTTAACGTCAATTGCAGAAAGCTTTCTGACTGCAAAAATCAAAGAATCAAAATCGGTATTCATACACTCAAGTATTGCTTCGGATTTTCCGGAGCAATATTTTTTTGTTCTGCAAAGTAATGCGGGAAACAGCACGGCACAAGCCTTTCCGTGAGGAACACCGTGGTTTTCTGTAATATAATATCCGACAGTATGCGGGAAACATGTACCGGCAATATTAATGGCAAGTCCGGCATATAGAGAGGCAATATAAAGACTCTCCGCTTCCTTTTCAGACAACTCACCGTAAAGCTTATCCGAAAGCATAAAATCCTTAAGAAGAGATAAAGCCTTCAATGAATACGTTTCCGATAAATCATTTGCAGAAGAGGCCACGAATGCTTCACTTGCATGACAGAAAGCATCAAGAGCTGTAGTAATTCTCGTTGCAACCGTAGCCGTAATCGTATATTTATAATCACAGAATGATATATCTGCATAACAATCAGGACCGGAAATACTCTTTTTTATACCGTTATCGGAATTCGTAAGAACACTTACTCCCGTAACCTCACTTCCCGTACCGGCTGTTGTACCGAGAAGAATAACGGGCAGATGTGCAGCAGGTACACATCTGTTATAGATATCAGCATGATATTCTATATCATTAGCAGCAAAAATAGCCACAGCCTTTGAAGCATCAAGAACAGAGCCACCTCCGACGCCGAAAATAAAATCGGCACCGAATTCCTTCGCGCACTTCCCTGCTTGCTGACAGGTAAGAGTTTCGGGGTTTGGCTGAATTTCATCAAAAACCCTGTATTCAATTTCATTTGACGCAAGAAGAGTCTTTACATCATTAAGAGCTCCGCTTTTTACAGCAGAATTCTTTCCTGTTACGATAAGACATTTTTTACCGTAGCTTTTTATACAGCTACCCTTTTTCAGGACACAATCCTTACCGCTGATAATTTTAACCGGCATATATGAATCCATAGCAATTCACCTATCTGATAATATACGTAAATATTATAATAAAGTTTATAGCTTATGTAAACGGAAAAATCGTAAATTTTTACAAAAAAAAGAAAAAAAAGCGAAGCCGAGGCTCCGCTTAAAAATCAGTTGACAGATATACCCGAAATTTCAAAAAATTCTCTGTATTCCATGAATCTGAACTTCAGCTTTGAATACTCACCGGGCTTTATATTGAGAATGCGTTTGTAGCCGACAGTTGTACTCTCTGCAAGCTTTTTCCATTTGTTCTTTTTGATATCAAAGCCGAGAACGTCAAATTCCTCTATATGCTGACCGTGTACAATATTCTCACGAACAACAATTTTGTCAAAATATTCGTTTTCAGGAATATCTACAACAATTTCAGGATGCTTATCATTATCCGAAGGTCGCCAATATGTATCCATTTCATCAGACAGAATGTTTTCAGGTGAAGTTTCACTGCTGTATATACTTGAAGCAGAAACACCGCCTGCATCCTTAAGGAGATTATAACCGAAGAAAAGATTGAGCTCACAGCCGAGGGCATTGAGAATCTGCACATCAGTATCGTCAAACTCACCTCTCTTATCGGGAGAAAGCCCGAGCATAAGACAGGAATTATTTCCTACGGTATTATAATAAAGCTTGATAAGCTTATCCTTCGTTTTTATTGAATACTTATCGTCTTCTTCAAAGAACCAATGCGAACGCATAGGAACAGAAACCTCACAGGGGTACCATATAAATTCATTATCCTTCTTAACAGCCTTTCTGCTGCCAAGATCAAGATCAAACATATTGGAATGCTTTTTATTTGCAGAAGCCGTTTCAGTTCCATCCTCATTGACACCGAGATAAGAAGGTACAACACTCCACTCCTCGTTTCGTGTAACCCCTTTTTCATTACCGCACCAGCGCACGTCAGGACCTCGGAATGAAATAACGGCATCAGGCTGTAGCTTTCTGATAAGAGAGTAATATCTGCCCCAATCGTGCTTCTGTACCCGTCTTTCATTTTCACCGCATACCCCATCAAGCCACACACAGAAAACATCGCCGTAATTTGTAAGAAGCTCACTCAGAAGACCGCAGAAAAAATCATCATAAGCCTTCCCTTCACCATATGTCTTTTCGTGTCTGTCCCATGGAGCAAGATAAATGCCGAACTTAAGACCGTACTTTCTGCAGGATTCACTGAGCATTTTCACCAGGTCACCCTCACCATCCAGCCAGTTGGAACTTTTAATGCTGTAATCGGTATATCCGGTGGGCCACAAGCAGAATCCGTCATAGTGCTTACAGGTAAGAACAAGTCCTTTCATACCTGCTGATTTAGCAACAGAACACCATATATCTGTATTCATTTCCTCGGGCCAGAACATACTTGGAGGCGTAAAGCCGTCACCGTACTGTTTTCCCGTAAACACGGGCATACCATAGCTTATAAGCCCGTAAAATTCAGTTTTCTGCCATTCCAACTGTCTTTTTGAAGGAACAATACTGACAGTCCCTTTATAACCTTTTTCCACAGCAACTAACCTTTCATTCGTTATTGGTTGCAACAATATTTGCACCGGTACCGAGAATATTTTCGATAATTACCTGACCGATCCTTACGGGAGCTTCAACGCAAACGGAATTGATTTCCTTCATACATTCAAAAAGCATATCCTTGGGAACGGGCTTATCAGACTTAACGGGAACAACGGGGAGCACACCGCCGCAAACCTTTACTGATGAAGTAAGTGAACGAGTGGGATTTGTAATCTCAGTCTTCGCGTATGCTTCACCGCGCTTACAGGTATTTCCCGTTACTGAAATAATCTCCGTATCGGTATATTCAACCGTAATAGGACATCCGAGAGGACAAGCTACACAAGTTAAATCTCTTTTCATTTTTATTCCTCCACTCTGACAACAATTGAGCTGTCGGCTGTCATTGAGCTGAGAACGTCAGCCGGGATAACAACGTTTTCCATTTCACCGGGAGCAAGCTTAACCTTCTTCTTTGAAGAAATAACCTTGCCGTCAACTTCAAGAACAACCTTTGCATTCTTGAAAACTCTGCCCACACGAAAATATATTTTTACGTCGTCTTTATTATTAATATTAACTCTCTGAGGTACAAGATAACGCACACCGTTGCCGGTTGTACCGTTTACATAACAGGGGGTTGCATCACTCTTTCCCTGTATGTAATCTGCAGCCCCCTTACCTGCAAGCTGAGCTTCAAGGGTTACGTAGTCAACAAGATCATGAACATGAAGAACATTACCGCAAGCAAAAATACCCTTATGATCAGTCTGACGCATTTCGTCAACAACCGCACCGCTTGTAATTCTGTCAATACCGATACCGACATTCTTGGTAAGCTCATTTTCGGGAATAAGACCGACAGAAAGCATCAGAGTATCACACTCAATATACTCTCTTGTGGAATCAATAGGCTGAAGATTTTCGTCAACCTTTGCTATTGTAACACCTTCAAGTCTTTCCTTACCGTGAGTTTCAACAACTGTGGTGGAAAGTCTGAGAGGAATACCGAAATCATCAAGACACTGTACAATATTTCTTGTCAGACCGCCGGAGTAAGGCATTAGCTCGCAAACAACCTTAACCTCAGCACCTTCAAGAGTCATTCTTCTTGCCATTATAAGTCCGATATCACCGGAACCGAGAATAACAACCTTCTTACCGGGCATATAGCCGTCAAGATTAACATACTTCTGAGCAGTACCTGCAGTCATAATACCTGATGCTCTTGTACCTGCGATTTCAAGCGCTCCTCTGGGTCTTTCGCGGCAACCCATTGCAAGAACAATAGCCTTTGCCTGAATTTTCAGAAGACCGTCAGCCTTGTTTACAGCAGTAACAAGATTATTATCATCAATATCGAGTACCATTGTATCGGTCTTCACCACGATATCCGTCTTTTCAATCTGTTCAATAAACTTTGCGGCATACTCAGGGCCTGAAAGCTCTTCTCCGAAATAGTGAAGTCCGAAGCCCGTGTGAATACACTGTTCAAGAATACCTCCGAGAGTTTCTGCTCTTTCAAGCACAATTATACTTTCTATACCGCACTCACGTGCTTTAAGGGCTGCAGCCATGCCTGCAGGACCGCCGCCTACAACAACAAGATCATAATTCAACATGACTTCATCCTCCTTACTTTGTTTTATCAAAAAGAATATTTGAGCCTGCACCGAATTTTGTTATTTCATTAATTTCAGTACCGAGCTCGCGTGCAAGAATCTCAACAACCTTTGAGCCGCAGAAACCGCCCTGACAACGTCCCATACCGGCTCTTGTACGTCTTTTTACACCGTCAACATCTCTTGCTCCTGCAGGTGCTTTTATTGCATCAATAATTTCGCCTTCGGTAATTGTTTCGCATCTGCAAACGATTCTGCCGTAAGCAGGATTCTCGGCAATAGCCTTTGCTCTTTCTTCATCAGAAGCGTGTCTGAAACGGAAAACGTCATTTCTTGTGCCGTTGAAGCTTTCATTTTCAGCAACACCGCCCATTGCATTTTTAATGATAACAACAAGATATTCAGCAATTGCGGGAGCTGATGTAAGTCCGGGAGATTCAATACCCGAAGCATGGATAAACTGCGGATTCACCTTACTGGGTCCGAGAATGAAATCATCATTAACGGGGTGTGCACGAAGTCCGGTAAAGGATGTAATCGCATTTCTTACGGAAACTGCAGGACAGCTCTTTACGGAAAATTTCTTTATTGTCTTAAAGCCGCCGGCAGTAGTAGATTTATCGTATTTGTCCTGAATATCCTCCGCAGTAGGTCCTATAAGAAGATTACCGTCAACGGTGGGAGAAACAAGAATACCCTTGCCCATTTTAGTGGGACACTGGAAAATAGTATGGCTGACCATATCGCCGACAGCCTTATCAAGAATGAAATATTCACCGCGGCGCATAACAAGATTTACACAGTCATCACCGATGAGTCTTGCAACTTCATCTGAGTGAGCACCTGCGGCATCAACAATATACTTTGCTTTAATTTCACCTGCATCAGACTTAATCGTAAATATACCGTCCGCAAAGGAAATATCATTGACACGGAAATTTCTGACAAATTCGGCACCGTTTACAACAGCATTCTCCGTTGCGGCAATTGTAAGCTCATAAGGACAGACAATGCCGGCACTTTCAGCTCTGAGTGCACCTGCAACGTCATCGGCAAGATTGGGTTCAAGAGCCTTCAGCTCATCCTTTGAAAGAACACTAAGACCGGGCACACCATTGGCGACGCCTCTGTCATAAAGCTCCTTGATAGTATCCATTTCTTCCTCAGAAAAAGCAACAACAAGAGAACCGTTGTTCTTATAAGGCACACTGAGCTGTTCGCACAGCCCCTTCATCATAGCACAGCCTTTAACATTGAGCTGAGCCTTGAGAGTACCGGGTTTAGCATCAAAGCCTGCGTGAACAATACCGCTGTTTGCCTTGCTGGCGCCCATAGCAACGTCATTTGTTGCCTCAACAAGCACTGTTTTAAGATTGTATTTTGAAAGCTCACGGGCAGTAAGAGCACCTATTACACCTGCACCGATTACAGCAACATCATAACACATACCAAACATCTCCTTAAATATGCACAAGCATATATTATATACTTTATAATTATATAGCTAAACACAGAATAAATCAATATATTTTACATATCAAGTCCGTTAAAGTCAGTTAATTTTTTTGTGATTTTCTGAATAAAATCAGATATTTCTGTATTTTCACAAAGTTTATGTGAGGCTAATCTCAGAGCACGCAGAATTTTTCTGTCAAAAACATATTTTTCAATTAAAAGTGGGCAAAAATCAAGCGCCCTGATATCAGGTGCAACCGCATGATTGCCGCTTTTTTCATCTGCATATATTAGATACGGAAAAATACGGCAGGATAAGGGTCTTTCATTTCTGTTACAGAAGCCTTTGCATCTGATTGCAGTACATTCATAACGACTGTCGTAATAAACCTCAAAATTGGAATTATCAGAGAACAATTCCTCTTCCCCAGGAAACAGAAGCATCCCGTCATTATCGTTCCCCTTACAGCATTTCTTATTACATATTTTTCCGCAATCAAATTTTACGGGAGTAACATTTTCAAGAAATTCATACGCCTTTTTGATACAAGCTGATTTACTGTCCATTTTCTTCTCCAGATACTTTTTTATATTATTATAAGAAAAACACATCTGTTTTTCAACAAAAAAACAGGTGCCCGTTTTCCGGGCACCTGCAAATTTGCAAGGAATTATTCAGCTGAACCTGTAGTTGTTTCTTCTTCACCGAAACCAAGTTCGCCAAGAAGATCGTTGATGAAAGACTCAACGTCAACACCTGCAAGGTCAAGAAGACCGATAGCAAGAAGTGCGGGGATAACAGCAACAAGAACCTTCTTAAGGATCCATTTGATGGGCCATGTGAACATAGTAAATTCCTCCTATTTTTTTATTCAATATACTTATAGCATAATTATTATAAATATGCAAGAGGAATTTTTTTTGTACACAATTTATTTACATTTGCGCAACAATTTTACATAAGCGTTTCAGGCTCTTCGTAAACCTTATCACCGGGATCAATTGTTACAGTTTTGATTTTTACATCCTTGAGGGGCTTATCATTGGCATCGGTTTTTACTGAAACAATTGCATCTGCCACATCCATACCGTAGAAGCAATAACCGAAAACGGCGTAATCATTATCAAGAGAAGGCTGATCCTCAACACAGATAAAGAACTGTGAACCTGCCGTGTTGTACATTGAAGGAGGATTATAGGGATTACCCTTTCTTGCCATTGAAACGTAGCCTCTGAGATGCTTTCTGTTATTTTCGAAGCCGTTATTTGAAAACTCACCGAAAATATTGTATCCGGGGCCTCCTGTTCCGTTACCTGCGGGATCACCGCCCTGAATCATAAATCCGGGGATAACGCGATGGAAAGTAAGACCGTTATAAAAGCCCTTATTTGCAAGTGAAATGAAATTTTTTACAGTATTGGGAGCAGTATCATAAAAAAGCTCTATAAACATAACTCCCCCGTCCTCCATTTCAATAACAGCAACGGGATTATCTTTATTTGTAAGCATTTCCTTGTAATCAATTGTTTCGGATTCATTGTTTTTCTCACCGCCGGAGCAGGACGAGAAAACAAAAAGCACTGAGCAAACAGCCAATAAAACTGCAAGAAGCTTTTTCATAATTATATCCTCATTATTCTGTGATTTCGTTATTTTCTTCGGTTGCTTCAAGCTCAACGGGAGGTACGATTTCACCCTCCATAAGCTTTACAAAGTCTTCACCGTCAATTTTTTCGTTTGCAATAAGATAATCAGCAAGAAGATGAAGCTTATCTATATTTGCTCTGAGAATATCCTCACAGCGCTTATAACCGTGAGTTACTATCTTGCGGATTTCTTCATCAATATCCTTTGCAATTTCTTCGGAATAATTACGCACCGTGCTGTAATCCTTACCGAGGAATACTTCTGTTTCACCTGATCCGAAGGTAATGGGACCGAGAGCATCACTCATACCGTACTTGGTAACCATACCTCTTGCAATTTCGGTAACTCTCTGAATATCATTTGAAGCACCTGTAGAAATATCACCGATTATAATGCTTTCGGCAACACGTCCGCCGAGAAGAGTGACAATTTCATCCTCCATACCCTTTTTGGAGCGATACATTTTATCCTCAAGAGGCATATGCATCGTAAAACCGCCTGCCATACCGGTAGGGATGATAGACACCTGCTGTACAGGATCCTGACCGCCGAGGAAATACGAAGAAACTGCGTGACCTGCCTCATGATAAGCAGTAAGCTTCTTATCCTTATCATTGATTTTATGGGATTTCTTTTCCGTGCCGACAACAACCTTAATCATAGCCTCATCAACCTCATCAGCGGTAATTGCCTTGAGATTCTTTCTTGCAGCAAGAAGCGCTGCTTCATTAAGAAGATTCTCAAGATCAGCACCCGTGAAGCCGACTGTAGTTTTGGCAATATCCTCAAGCTTTACGTCGGGAGCAAGGGATTTGTTTCTTGCGTGAATTTTTAGAATATCAAATCTGCCCTTGATATCAGGATAACCCATTGTTATCTGCCTGTCAAAACGGCCGGGACGAAGAAGTGCAGGATCAAGAATATCAACTCTGTTTGTAGCAGCAAGAACAATAACACTTTCATTACCCACAAAGCCGTCCATTTCGACAAGCATCTGGTTAAGGGTCTGCTCTCGTTCATCGTGACCGCCACCCATACCGGCGCCTCTGTGACGGCCTACTGCATCAATTTCATCAATGAAGATAATTGAAGGAGCATTCTTTTTCGCCTGATCAAAAAGATCGCGCACACGGGATGCACCGACACCTACGTACATTTCAAGAAAATCCGAGCCGGAGATAGACAGAAAGGGAGCATTTGCTTCACCGGCAACCGCACGGGCAAGAAGAGTTTTACCCGTACCGGGAGGGCCTACAAGAAGCACGCCCTTAGGAATTCTTGCACCAAGCTCTGTATATTTCTGGGGATTCTTAAGAAAATCCACTATTTCTGCAAGCTCATTCTTTTCTTCTTCTGCACCTGCAACGTCATCAAAGGTTGTTCTTTTTCCATCCTTGGGCATTTTGATTCTCGCTTTGCCGAAGGACATTGTTCTGTTATTCTCTGAAATAAGACTCTGATTCATCTTACGCATCATAACGAACATAACAGCGCCGAGTGCACCTAAAAGAACAAGAGAAGGAATAAGACTGGTTATCCAGGAATTGGATGCGCCCGCCTTATAATTATGAATAATTTCGTCTTCTCCGTCATGAGTAAGATTATGCTGAATAACAAAAGCATGAACATCCTGATTGAAGAGATTTATATTGGGAACAGTATATTTATACTTCTGATCGCTATCTCTTTTTTTGTACTCAAGAACACCGCTTCCGAGGTTCAGGGTATATTCTTTAATCTCATTATTTGTAAACATTTCAACAACCTCATAGTAGGTTACGTCCTTCTGAGAATTGTTACCGTTCACAAAAAATGAAATAAGAAAAATCATTATTACCGGTAAAAGAATTATCGGCAGAAACTGTTTAATTTTATTAAGCGTGTTATTAGACAATTTATATTGACCTCCGTAAATTAGTGTTTATCGTCCTTGAGAACTCCGATATAAGGAAGATTTCTGTATTTTTCATCAAAATCAAGTCCGTAACCGACAATGAATTCATTGGGAACCGATAAGCCCTTATAGTCGGCATAAATATCAACTTCTCTGCATTCGGGCTTGTCAAAAAGTGTACAGATACGGATGCTTGAAGGATTTCTTGCATAAAGAACGTCCATAAGGTAATTAAGTGTCTTTCCGCTGTCAAGAATATCCTCAACAAGAAGAACATCATAACCTGAAATATCTCTGTCAAGATCCTTAAGTATTCTTACAGTTCCGCTTGATTTTTTCTTGTTGCCGTAGCTTGAAACAGCCATAAAATCTATTTCACACGGAATCGTTACAGCTCTCATAAGATCAGCCATAAACATAATTGAGCCCTTAAGTACACTTACCATAAGAAGCTTTCTGTCCTTGTAATCCTCGCTTATCTGTGAACCGAGCTTTATAACAACATCATTTAATTCCTGTTCGGAATACAGAACCTTTTTTATATCATTCTTCATTTATTATTTCCTCCGTTTCAATAATCAAATATTCTTCCGTATCTCTGTCACAAAAACACCTTGCATCAAAACCGATATTCTCAACAAAGACTACACCCTGATCATCTGCCAGTACGTATATAAAATCTCTTGCCTCAGCAGGGATTTTTATTTCATTGAAAAGCTTGCGCAAGGACTTGGAGCATCTTCCCTTGCCGGTTCTTATTATATCACCGGGACCCCTTGTGCGAAAAACTAAAGCATCACCGATTTTCCCGGCATCAGCATAAAATACTCTGTTCTTTTCAGGTTTTTCATGCGAAATACCGACATTGTATTTTTTATTTCCGCAGATAAAAGAAACACCCACATTTTTATCAAATGAATATTCCTTCAGAGGCTCCAGTGGCAATTTTTCGGTATTTTCGGAAACAAAAAGAAATTTTCCGTCCGATTCAACACGTTTATTTCCCGGAAGACATACAGCAAATCTTTTTTCCTTATTATCAGTTATTATACCGACATGAGAATGCTCATATTCTCTGACGTCCTTGCTTTCAAGAAATTTAATAACAACACGTCTGAAAATAACGTCATCCTCCCCGAGAAGTAAGCTCAGTGACAGTCTTCCGTCAGGCATAAAGCTTTCTTTCAGCAGCTTATCGGCAAGCACATCAATATAAGCATTTTCATCATTAAGAAGTTCTATGCACCTGAGTGCATTTTTTTCAAAGGCAAGATTAATTGAATTCAATGCGGGAATAACATTCAGCCTTAATTTATTTCTGGTATACTCATCGGTGAGATTTGTACTGTCCGTAATATAATCAATTGAATTATCATTACAGTATTTTTCAATCTCCCCTCTTGTGATACCTATAAGAGGACGGATAATATTATCCCTGACAGGCGGAATTGAACACAGCCCGTTAAGCGAAGCACCACGTGAAAGATTGAAAAGCAAAGTTTCAACTCTGTCGCTTGCCGAATGTGCAGTTGCAATTTTTTCTGCCGAGCACGCATTAAAGCATTCATACCTCACACGTCTTGCTGCAAGCTCCGTGCTCTCCCCCGTTTCTGCTGATATGCGAGGTATATCCCTCCTGAACACGGTCAAAGGAATATTGTTTTTCTCACAAAAGACTCTTACAAACTGCTCGTCCCTTTCAGCCTCTTCACCGCGGATACAATGATTAATGTGAACGGCAAAAAGTGTAATGCCGAGCACATCCTTAAACTCATCAAGCAAGGACACAAGACACATTGAATCTGCCCCGCCGGACAGACCGACAACAACTCTGTCGCCGGCAGAAAGCATCGAATATTTCTTAATTGTATCAAGAAACTTATTCTTCATCTCTGTTATTATTCTCAACACAGGTATACAGAGTATACTGAGGATTCCATATCATTTTGACAGAGCCCGTAGGACCGTGTCTGTTTTTCTGAACAAGAAGCTCTGCAACATTAACCTCAAGCTCCGAGGACTTATCCTGTTGAGGCTGCTCCTGCTGCTCTGCACCTTTATTATCCTTCGAGTCCTCTTTTTCATTCTTATAGTAATCCGGTCTGTAAAGCATAAGAACGATATCAGCGTCCTGCTCGATAGAGCCAGATTCTCGGAGGTCTGCAAGCTGAGGCTTATGGGATGAGCCTCGTCCTTCCGTGCTTCGGGAAAGCTGCGCACATACAACAACGGGAATCATAAGATCCTTTGCCATCAGCTTTAAGCTTCTCGTGATTTCGGTAACCTCCTGAACTCGGCTTTCAGACTTCTTTGCAGACTGCATAAGCTGAAGGTAGTCAATAAACACGGCATCAACATTTTTAAGTCTGCGGCATCTTGCCTTCATTTCCGGAACAGTAATATTCGAGGTATCATCAAAATACATCTGAACATCAGCAAGAAAAACACAGGCGGAGCTGAGTCTTTCCCATTCCTTGGGAGTAAGATCGCCTTTTCGCATTTTCTGGCTGGGAATCTGTGCTTCCGTTGAAATAACTCTCTGAGCAAGCTGCTCCTTTGACATTTCGAGAGAAAAGAAAAGCACACGTTTTTTTGAGTAAACGGCAACGTTTCTTGCCATTCTCAGTGTAAAGCTGGTTTTACCCATAGCGGGACGCGCACCGACAATAACAAGGTCAGAGCGGTTAAGTCCGTTACACATTTTATCAAGATCCGGAAAGCCCGTGGGCAGTCCCTTGTACTGGTCCTTATCCTCTGAATTCAGTTTATAAAGAGTGTCGTATACGTCAGCTATAACGTCACTTAATTTTGAAGGACCCGATACGGTTTTTCCCTGTCTGATTTCATAAATACGCTGCTCGGCATTATCAAGTATAATATCAGCTTCCTGTCCTGAATTCTCAGCCATATCAACTATATCGGTTGCAACGTTAATAAGAGTTCTTATGTAAAACTTGTCCTTGATAATTTTACAGTACGCCTCAACATTTGACGTAGAAGGCACAATGTCTGCCAACTGAAACAGATAAACCTTACCGTCCTCTTCATTGGAAAATACGTTTTCTGCTCTCAGCATCTCAAGAATAAGCAGAGGATCAATAGCACCTGAGCCTGCCGCATCAATTGACAGCATTGCCATATATATAGCCTTGTGCTGGGGCATATAAAAATATTCGGGCCGTACAAGCATTGATACTGTCGGGAAGCACGTCGGATCTATAAGCACACTACCGAGAATTGCCTGCTCCGCTTCAAGAGAAAATGATTTACTTGTACCTGTATCAACAGAAGCCTTATCTGTCTTACTCATTCTTATCCCCTCTGATTTTATTCACCAACAACAATAAACACCTTTGCAGATATCCCGGTATAAATCTTTACAGTGCACTCATAGGTGCCGAAATTTCTTATATCATCAACGATAATCTTTTTCTTATCAATCTCAATACCGTACTGAGCCTTTATCTGTTCGGCAATTTCCTTTGACGTTACAGAGCCGAAAAGTCTGCCGTTTGCGCCTGCCTTTGCGGTAACCCTGACGCTCTTGCCTTCAAGTGTTGCAGCAGCAGCCTCAGCATTAGCCTTCTCTACAGCAAGATGGTGAGCTTTTGACATTTCTCTGTTTTTAAGCTCATTCATAGCAGTAGCATCTGCGATTACAGCAATTTTACGGGGAATGAGGAAATTCTTCGCATATCCGTCAGAAACGTTCACAAGCTCGCCTTTTTTGCCGAGATCCTTAACGTCCTTATTAAGTATAACTTTCATTATAGTTTACCTCCGTATCTTTAATTATTATTAAAATATTCATTTATTGCATTATTAAGCTTTTCAACTGCGGTTCCGATTTCTTCATCTGGCATCTGACAGGCTGCCATACTCTGATGACCGCCGCCGCCAAATTTTTCCATTATCAGCTGAACGTTTACCTTACCTAAGGAGCGTGCTGAAACATATACAGTTTCATTTCCGCACCAGACAACAAACGAAGCATCAACACCGGAAATCCCCAGAAGCTCATCTGCAGCTTTAGATGTTATCAGCCTTGAAACTACAGTTTCATTATCGGCAACAGCAATCGCATATCGCTTATAAAACGTAGCATTTGTTATAAGACGGCTGACGGTGACATTGTCCTCAACGGAGCCGGAGAAATACTGCTTTACAGCAACCGTATCAGCCTTACAGTCCTTAAGGTAAGCTGCAGCCTCAAAGGTTCTTACACCTACTCTGAGAGTATAGTTCTTTGTATCAAGAATAATACCTGCAAGGAGAGCTTCAGCTTCAAAAGGAGAAAGACGAACCTTGGCAGGAGAATACTGAACCAGCTCCGTTACCATTTCGCAGGCGGAAGAAGCATATGGTTCATGGAACTCAAGATCCGCAGTATCTATATGGTCAACAGTTTTTCTGTGATGATCAATAAGAACTACGGCACCGGCTTTATCAATAAGGGCAGGAGCCTCAACAAGCTGTAATCGCATTGTATCGGTAACAACAACAAGCGACTCTGCTTCAATAAGCTCCTGTGCTCTTTCCGGAGAAATGAAGCTGAGCTTTCCGTATTCTCTTTCAAGACGGTTTACAAGCGGCATTGCAAGAGAAGTTTTTTTGTCGACAACAATATAGGCACGCTTCGAACAGGCTCTGGCTATTGCACATATACCGATTGCCGCACCCACAGCATCAAAATCGGAAAACGTATGTCCCATTACAAATACCGAGGAGCAATTTTCTATGTACTCGTTGAGTGCAGTAGAAACAATACGGGATTTTATTTTACCGCGTTTTTCTTTTCTTCCGGTTGTTCCGCCAAAAAATTCATATTTATCGCCGATCTTGACAACAGCCTGGTCACCGCCTCTGCCTCGTGCAAGGTCAAGCGCCTGTCTTGCACTTGCTTCGCACATATCAAAGGAGCTTTCTTTGCCGGCACCGACAGATAAGGTGATATCTACCTCTTCCGCACCGAAGCGGTAAAGACGAACCTTATCAAGAATACTGAATTTATTCTTCAGAATACCGTCGAAATAACGTGCTTCCGTAAGTGCAAGGAACTTACCGTCGGCAAATTTTCTGAAAATACAGTTATTATCAACAAGCCACTTGGTAATTTCCTTTTCAACATCTGAAACAACAGAATAATAATCTGCGTGATCAAGCACGTCCTCGGTCTGATCAAGTGAATCTATATTTATAAGGATAACGACCGGTCGGGAGATATTATACTCCATACGTATTCTTTTGAGCTGTGTATCCTCGGTAAAATACAGAGAAATCAGATTTTCGTCAATTCTCGCAGGATACACGGTATATTCCTTATTTGCCGTCTTTATCTCGAAAACAGAAAAATCGTTGGACTCAATAATCTTTCTGCAGTCGGGAAAGAAATGGGAAATAAGGTCGCCGTTTTTTAATTCAGCGCCGTCTAAAAGCTCATGAAAACGCGCATTGAACCATTCAACAGCACCCTTATTATCAACAAGAAGAAAAGGAAACGGGAATGAAGTAACGCTGTCTGCAACATCACCCGATTCTCTGAGATAGCTTTCAAAGCTTCTCAGCATTGCTTTTTTTCTAGATGATTCGTGACCTATCCACTTTATGGCAAGAACGGTAAAAGCGATAACAATTACGAGTTCAACAAAAGCAAGCGGTTTTGAAAAGATAAAAGTCACGCCGCTTATTAACGTAGCAAGAAGTATTATTGCTACTGTAAAAGGGTTATTCTTAAGGATATCTCTAAAATTCACAACAACACCTCCCGTGATGAATTAAAAATGTGCAGTAAGCACTGTAACAATAACAATAGGCGAACGCCTTGTTTTATCAAAAATAGCTCTTGAAATACTCTCTTTAAGCTTGATCTTAAGAGTATAAATATCCATATTTGTTGAAGAGGCATAGTCTGCAAGCACCTTTTTGCATGCCTTTTCAATAAAAGGCATAAGCTCTGCCGTATTATTATCAAAAACAAAGCCCTTAGACTGTACATCAAGCTCACTCATAAGCTCACCCGTATAGCCGTTGACAACCGTGCTTACAACAATAACACCGTCCGTGGATAGATTTTTTCTGTCCCTGAGAACGGATTTGCCGACATCACATACACCGGTGCCGTCAACAAATACCCTGCCTACGGGAAGACCGGTGTGCATAACGGCCTTTTCTTCTGTCAGCTCAATCACGGCACCGAGATCGGGAACAATAATATTCTCAGCAGGAATACCCACACTGCGTGCAGTGCTTTCATGCTTTCTGAGGTGCTTCTGCTCTCCGTGTACGGGTATAAAGAATTTCGGCTTTACAAGATTGAGAATAAGCTTCTGCTCCTCCTGAGCAGCATGGCCGGAAACGTGGATACCAAGGCTCTTCTCATAAATAACCTCAGCACCGAGCTTCATAAGCTCATTTATTGTATTTGCAACTGTTTTTTCATTACCCGGAATAGGCGTTGCAGAGATAATAACAAAGTCATTACTGTCAATCGAAACCTTCTTATGATCACCGAGAGCCATTCTGGAAAGTGCGGACATAGGCTCACCTTGACTGCCCGTCGTGATAATAACAACATCCTCGTCGCGGTAATTGCGAAGCTTATCTATTGAAAGAATAACACCTTCGGAAACTCTCATATATCCGAGCTCAATGCTTATAGCTGTAGTGTTTTCCAGGCTTCTGCCTGACAGAAAAATTTTTCTTCCTGCCTTTTCGGAAGCATCTATAATCTGCTGGATACGATGAATATTTGAGGAGAAGGAAGCAACAATAATCCGCTTTCCCTCTGCCTTTCTGAATAATGCCTCAAGTGTTTCACCGACATTTTTCTCACTAGGTGTATATCCCGGTCTTTCAGAATTGGTTGAATCCGAAAGAAGAGCAAGAACACCGTCCTTGCCAAGCTGTGCAAATCTTGAAAGATCAATAACGTCACCATCAATAGGTGTACTGTCGATCTTAAAGTCACCGGTGTGTACAATAGTGCCTGCTTCACAGTGAATTGCAAATGCTATGGAATCGGGAATCGAGTGATTTACATGAATCGCTTCAACGCTGAAAACGCCGACATTTGTAACGGAGCCGGCCTCAATAGTTTCAATCCTGCACTTATTGAGAATTCTGTGTTCTCTCAGTTTTCCTGCAATAAGACCTGCCGTAAGTCGCGTACAGTAGACAGGGATATTTACGCTTTTGAGAAGATAAGGAAGACCGCCGATATGATCCTCGTGCGCATGGGTGACAAAAACCGCTTTTATTTTGTCGCTGTTTCTTTCAACATAGGTAATATCGGGAAGAACATAATCAATACCAGGCATATCTGCATCAGGGAACGTCATTCCGCAGTCAACAATAATAATTTCATCGTTATATTCAAACAAGGTGAGATTTTTACCGATTTCGTTTATGCCGCCGAGAAACATTATTCTGACGGGATTGACTTTTTTACTATTTTTAGATTTTACGAAATCATACGTTCTCTTTGAAGCTGACATTGTACGGCTGCTTTTCTTGCTTACCTTCTGTTTTTTTGTTTCATTCTTTGCTGAAGAATTAAGCTTTGCCGTATTATCGTTAAGCTGTTTATTTTTTGACTTTGAATCGGAATTATTCTTCTTTTTTGAAGCAGTTTTTTTACTAGCAGAAGCAGATAGGTTTTCTTTCTTTTTATTTGTTTTTGTAGAATTGTTCTGCATATTAACTCCTTTTAGATTTATGTAAATCCGGCAAAAGTGCCGGAAGCCTATTTATAATTTAAATATATATAATCACTTTATCTTACTACTTTTGCCAATCTTTGTCAATATTGGCATCTTTAATTTTTTTGGTTATAATAACCGAAAGCTCCTTTGCGGTTTCCATATCACGTGCCTCTGCAAGAATCCGGATTTTATTTGAATTTCCGAGCTGACGAAGACGTACCTTACCGGGGCTTCCGTCAAAAACATAATAGATTTCACCTGTCTTTTTGTCAGCGCCGCAGGACAGAATAAGATTTCTGATCCCGGAGGAATTACAGTCGATATCCATAATTGTTTTCTTCAATGCAAAATTTCTGTAGCTGTCAAAAAGTGTAGCAAGACTGATGTCCGCCTCTTCAAGCACATTCAGGAGTTTCGCTGCCATAAGAAACATATCAAAAGTCCATACGGACTTAAGCACAAAACGGTCGCTGAAATTAAGATGCTCCGTGCCGTTTTCAAACACACGAAAGACCTTTCCGTTATATCTCTCGGAATTTTCTTCAATGAAGCTCGGTGCATCCTCGGGGATAATTATGTCATTTCCGTCTGCATTTTCAAGCTCGCACAGCAAAGAAAGTATTCTTTCTCCCGAATAAACCGTTCCGTTTTCAACAACAAATAATTCGCTGCCCGTACTGTTCAAAAGAATCTGAACACTGCGCTTTCCGCTGCCGAAAATTTCGCTTTTACAAAACAATTCATCTGAAAGTGATCGGATGACGGAATTTTCCGTTTCAACCGTTACACTGAGCTTTCTGAGCGGCAAGGGACAAAGCTTTTTGAAAAATGACTTATAAACGACACTGAAAAGCTTCATATTAAAAACCTCCTTATACCGGGAGGGCTCGGAAAATGAAAAGGCAGAGAATTTACGGTTATTATTGATATTGCCGGATACTTTAGAATCCGTCGGCATACCGTTTTTACCGAAAAATGATAGGGAAACAATATCCCCCGACGAATCAACGTAAACAAAAAAATCAAGATTGCAGTATGCAGAATAAAAATATCCCTGCGTCCTGAACATTTCACCGAAATCATAGCATACAGCCCCGCATGCCCTCATTCCGCTGATAAGAACGGCCCTGAAGCTTTCGGAAAGATATGAATCATCACTTCCGATTCCTATTCTTTCTATGCCCGGAGTGCTTGCAATTGCATGCCCGAGCAAAACAATATCATCAAGACCTATCTGCGAATTCGCCTTGCCTGACAATCCGAAAATATCAAATTCTATTCTTTCGGGATTTTCATAATGCATATCACGGGATACAACTGTTTCGGGAGCTACCCTTCTGCCCGGCCAAATTTTTTTCCCGCTGAGAATACGACTGAACCTGCCGACCCTGCTATTAAATCCGATAACACAGCCTTCCTCAGCAAGACAGTTATCTTCAATCCTCACACAATCATCCGTAATTGAGCCCGTAAGCTCAGCATTACAGCCTGTTTCGCAGTTTTCACCTGTGATCGTTCCTGTAATCACGCAGTTTTCTGCAATTCTGCAGTTATTTCCGATTACACAGCAAGGACCGACAACAGAAGATTCGCCTATAACTGTGTTCTTGCCTATAATACATGGAGCTTTTACCGAAACATCATTTTCAAGCACGGTATCCTTTCCGTAAAATGTTCCCTCAAAGGTAAAATTTTTACAGCCTTCTTCAAGTATTAATCGGGTAATTTTTCTGTAAGCATCAAAATCGCCGATATTCCCGCACAAGCCTTCTGCCTTATAACACATAAATCTGATGTTTTCCGAAAAAAATTTCGGAAAAAGATTGCCGAAAAAATCATAATCCGTATTTTCCGGGATTTTTGAAAGCATTTCTCCTTTCATTACGTATATACCTGTATTGATTAATCCGCCTTCCGTCTGCTCCCAGGTCGGATTTTCGATAAAAGACTTTATACTGAAGTCATCATCACAGGAAATCATACAGTAATCTCTCGGATCATCCGCCTGCGTACCACACACCGTGAAATCGGAATCGGTAGCATAGTGAAAATCAAAAAGCCGTTGCAAATCAATATCAAAAACACTGTCACCGTTTGCAACAAGAATATCTTCATCGCTGGTTTTTATACAGTTTTTTACACCGCCTGCCGTACCGAGCGGCTTATTTTCGCAACAAAATGTAATCTCAGCCCCGTAATCCTTTTTTTCGCAGAACTCTGCGATTTCATTTGCCATATAACCCAGAGATAAATAAATCTCGGTAATACCGCTTTTCACAATCTTTTCAATAACCGAATCAAGCACGGGTCGGTTAAGTAGTTTTATCAGAGGCTTCGGAGTATTCTCCGTCAGCGGATTAAGCCTGCTTCCCCTGCCGCCGCATAAAATAACTGCTTTCAATTCCGGACACCCTTTCAATGATTTTTCGGGAATATTATTTGCAAATCCGCCTTAAAATAGTCACCGAATATTGCAATATTTTCAACAAAATGTTAAAATATTCAAAAACAATTAACGGAGTTAAAAAATGGATAAAGTAACACTTTACACCGACGGTGCCTGCTCGGGGAATCCCGGTCCCGGCGGCTACTGCGCCATACTAACATTCGGACCGCACAAGAAGGTCATATCGGGATCTGAAAAGAATACAACCAATAACCGAATGGAGTTAAGTGCTGTAATAAAAGGACTGGAGGCACTTACAAGGAGCTGTGAGGTAACGGTGGTTTCCGATTCAAAGTACGTCTGTGACGCAATAAATCAGAATTGGCTTAAATCCTGGAAAGCAAAAAACTGGAAAAAATCAGACGGCAAGGCCGTACTGAATCCCGAGTTATGGAAAGAGCTTGATGCTCTTTTAGATAAGCATAAGGTTACATTTCAATGGATAAAGGGACACGCAGGACACCCCTATAATGAAGAGTGTGACAGAATTGCCGTTGAGGAATACAAAAAACTGCAGTAAACTTATTGCCGTCATCGCTGATGACGGCAAATTTTTTATGTTAAATAATAATACAGATAAGACCGTTACAGCCTTCATTTATTACTCTTTCAAGGGTCTGCTGCAGCTTCATCCTCGCATCATTCGGCATATGCATAAGCTTTGTTTTAAGCCCTTCATTCACTAATTCATCAAGAGATTTGCCGAAAATATTGGATTCCCAGATTTTTGAAGGATCGTCTTCGAAGCCGTCAAGAAGATATTTTATGAGATCCTCGCTCTGTTTTTCACTTCCTACAATCGGAGCCACCTCGGTTTTTATATCCGCCTTCAGAAGATGGATGGAGGGGGCGCTTGCCTTGAGTCTTACACCGTAACGGCTTCCCTGCTTCATAATTTCAGGCTCCTCAAGACTTAACTCGTCAATCGAGGGCATTACAATTCCGTATCCGGTAGAATTCACCTGCTCAAGAGCTGCCGCTATTTTCTCATACTTTTTCTTTATAACCGAAAAATCCCTGAATTTTTCAATAAGATCTGCATCATCCTTTATATCTTCACCCGTAATCCCGGAAAGAATATTATAAAAATAAGTATTATCAAGCCCTGCATCAATATATGCGCAACCGACACCGAGTTCAACTCCCTCTGTAATCGCTTTGGCAAAAGGCTTTGCCGATAAAAGGCTATCGGTAAAATGCTGAAGATCAGAAATACGTGTTACTGTATTTCCCGCCTTTCTGAAGCAGTCATTGAGCTTTTCATAAAGCTCGCTTTCCTTGTCACAGCCTTTTATCCAAGAGGGCATATTTACAACAATTTTTTTCAAAGGAAATTCATAAAGCACCTGAGAAAGAATATCGTTCATTTCATCTTCGGTAAGATTAAGACAATTTACGGGAAGCACGGGAACATCATATTTTTCAGACAGCTCACCTGCAATAATACCTGCCGATGCGCTTTTGGGATACATACAGTTAAGAAGTACAACAAAGGGCTTATTAAGCTCCTTTAATTCATTTATTACTCTTTCCTCTGCTTCCTCATACTCCTCACGGGGTATATCACTGATGCTGGCATCGGTTGTGATAACAAGTCCTATTGTAGCGTGCTCGGAAATTACCTTTTTTGTGCCGATTTCAGCCGCCATATTAAATGGAATCTCATCCTCAAACCAGGGAGTTTTTACCATTCTCGGCTCTTCATTCTCGATATATCCGAGAGATGAAGGCACTATATAACCGACACAATCAACAAGACGTACGTTCATTTCAATATTGTTGTCAACAGAAATTCTGACTCCCCTTTCGGGTACAAATTTCGGCTCCGTTGTCATTATAGTTCTGCCTGCCGCAGACTGCGGTAATTCGTCAATCATTCGTTCCCTTGAAAAATCACGTGGCGCGTTGGGGATAACCATAAGCTCGCAGAATTTTTTGATAAATGTGGATTTTCCTGTCCTCACAGGGCCGACAACCCCAATGTAAATATCCCCTCCCGTACGCTGTGCAATGTCTTTATAAATATTTGTGCTCGCCATAACAATTCCTCCGAATTTTTCTTTATCGGTAAATTTTATGACAACAGGACAGGGATTATTACTTTTTTACTAAATGAAAAAAACGATTCTCCATGACAGAGAATCGTCATTTTTTACTTTTTAGGACCGGGGCGGTGCTTTGCGGTGAATTCTTCGACATCGATTTTAATTACACTTACAACGCTTACGAGCTTTTCATTGAATTCGAAGTCCTTACCCGTCTGTGTTTTCATAAGCACCGTGAGAGCGTGCATTTTTTCTTCCGCATCTTCAACAATCACTGCCTTACCCTTTGCCATAACAGAGGCATAGGTTATACCGTACTTACAGGCAACCTCTCCCTCAAAGGGTACAATATCGCATTCAAGCTCAGCAAATGCCTTAGGATTTGCCCTTATAACATCAAGCTTTCTGCCCTGCCTTGCACCGTGAAGATAAAAAACTAGCTGTTCGTCAACGAATTCATAGCCGTAGTTCATAGGGACAACATAAGGCTCATCTCCGTCAACAAGTCCAAGGTGCAACACCTTAGCTTTATCAAGAATTTTTATAATTTCATTAATGTCAGTCACCTGACGTTCTCTTCTTGTCATTCCGTTCATTCTTTATTGCTCCTTATACTGATATTTTTCCCGTAATCCTTCCGCCCTTTTTAGCATAAGGGCTGTAGGCTGTGATTTTTACGGTGTAACCACCATTACTGAGTTTTCCGAGATTTGCATTTACATCATTAACGGCGGCTCTGACATAGTCGGAAATTACTGTTTTGGCAAAGACGCAGTTCTTATCATTATCAACAACAGAAATTTTATAGTTTTCAGCAGGGTAAAAGCCCGTAGCTTCAGGGAATGAAATTACCGTCTCCCCTTCTTCATTCAGGATGCTTTTTATTTTTGCACCGTCTGTGAAAACAGGGGCTGTATCAAGGCTTTTCTGCTTGTGCCAATTGTATGTTCTTTTGGTTTTATCGTGAAGATTTGAAAAAAAATAAAGCACATCGGAAAAGAACTGACGATTTTCAATATCGTAAAGCTTCATAAGAATGTTTCCCTTGCTGTCAGCTTCGATAACCCAGGCAGAGCCTGATTCTCCGGGAGCATCCTTATCGCCTTCAATGTAGTTGAGATTTCCCATTAAAGCAGAAAGTGAGCCGCAGCCGACGGCAGTAAAAGCTCCCTGCCATACGGAACGGGGGTCTGCAGGACAGTAGTGGGAATGGCCTGAAAAATCCACGACCTGCGGATATTTGCTCAGCACATTGCGAAGGTCAGTATCTCCCCAGTTCACACTGCCGTATACAGTAAGGAAGGGATGGGGATGCTGATATACAAAAACGGGCATTTCGGGGTTTTCCGCAGTTGCCTTATCAAGCCGTTCTTTAAGCCAGTCGAGCTTTGTTTTGAAGGTTTTGCCGTTGTCATCGTAGGCTACACCGATAAAATGATAGCCGTTTATAACAACGTCCGTATCCATTTCCTCGCTTATATATTTCTTATATACAGTATAACCAACAGTTGCATCAACATCACGGTAATCAATAAATTCGTGATTTCCGATAACCGTAAGAAGCTTGGTTTCGGGACGAAGCTTTTCTTCTGTGATTTTATTGTACATAACATACTGCTTTTCTGCACCGCCCCCCGAAAAATCACCTGCAACCATCATAGCATCAAGCTTATTGTAAGAGCAGGATGCAGAGTATGCATACATATCATCAAAAAGCTGACCGAAGCGTACAGCTGCAGTCTGTCCTTCTTCACCGTCAAGATGAATATCGGAGCAAACAGCAAAACGAAGCACGGGCGAAAAATCCGAAGGAACCTCCGTTTTCCGCCCCTTAAATCCGCTTCTGAACGCCGAAAGGCTGAATGCGCCGCCCCACACGGACGTAAGACTTTTACTTGCAATCTGTGAAATTAAATTATTATACTTGTTCATTACTTACCTCTGTTTTTATTTTTGATTTTAAAGCAAATCACTTTTTCCTAAATTGCACCTGGAACAAAGTGTCTGCAAATTCTCCGGCGTTGTTTCTCCGCCTCTTGACCACGGAATTATATGATCAATATGCAATTCCACAGCAGGATCTTTTGCAGGAGAAGCACCGCAGGCACAGCATTTAAAATTATCTCTTTTTAATACCTGATATCTTAATTTATCAGATATCACCCTTGCAGTCTTTTGCTTTTCTGTTGTGCTTACAACAGATTTTCTTTTGTTTGATACAGGCTGACAGGCAGGACATTTTCTTAACCACACATCACAGCCATTTGCCATATATCTGTGTCCGCAGTCAAGACATTCCATTTCATAAAATTTCTGATTATAATGGGTTTCAGAGATTCCTCTGTATCCTAAATTCTTCTGATTGTTTTTATTTATATAACCAACATCCAATGATCCCATTATTTTTCCTCCGTTAAAGAATTATTACTTTATTAATTCTCTTTGCACAGCTTTACAACACACTCGGCTGTTGTTTCTTTAAGTAGAAAATCGACTACTTTTGGAATTATTCTGCTTGATGCCAAACTATGTTTTCTTTGTAAGACGAAGCCGCTACATTCATACATTCATCTAAACTATCCCAAACAGAGTCACTTGCCACTTCATACGATTCGCTGCAACAAAACAAATAGTATCGTGCATCATTTGAATATCTGCATATTGCAAGATATCGGAAATAATCCGCAATCTCTCCGTTAGGGTATTTGATTGCACCGTAGTTGTCCTGCGGCGTATAGTACAAAACCTTTGCTCCGTCTATTTCTGTTGGAAACATAGTATCAGAACTCGTACAATTCATATATCATTCCCCTGTTTTCAAATCCTTTGTATGCACAGAATTGCGAATATAATCGTTGGCCTTTTCCCTACTCAAAAAAACCACGCACTCAACTGTTGTCCCTTTAGGTAGGGAGTCTACCAAAGTATTTGACATATTGGGATTTAGCGAACCCTTTCAACAGTCGCAATTTCAAACCCGGCTTTCTTGTATAACATAAGGGCATTGTTATTCCATTTTGCAACGTGTATGGTAATAGGTTCATTGCTTTTTTCTCTAATATGTTGCATTCCCCATAATAAAAGCTGTTTACCATATCCTTTATGTTGAAATTTCTTATTCACTATTAAATCATCTATCTCATTACCATAACATGCAATTGAACCGATGATTTCTCCTTGATTTATAAGTAAATAGATATCCTTAACCTTCTCAGCAATTTGTTCATACTCATTCAAAAAATTATATGGGTTAATATCAAGTGCTTTTCGCATTTCGTAAAAACATTCATTATATATTCTCATATATTCTTGAAAGAACACCACTTCAAAAGGAATGCAAACAATATCACTTTTTTCAACACTATCATTAACGTACTTCATTTCATATGCAATTATTTCCATTGTTTTATCAACTCCACAAATTCAAGTTTGTCAGTTAGTTCGCCTTAGTTTGTAAATCCTTCGTATGAACGGATATACGGATATAATCATCGGCCTTTTCCCTACTCAAACAAACAACACTTTCAACGTGATTTGTATGCGGGAACATATCAACAGGCTGGATTTTCTTTACTTTATATCCATTTTTGGTAAAATATGTCAGATCTCTTGCAAGGGTTTCGGGGTTGCAGGAGATATAGACCACCTTTTTGGGGGCTAAAGTGCATACACTTTTCATAAACTCAACCGTACTGCCGGCCCTCGGGGGATCCATTAATACTACGTCGATTTTTTCGTTTTCTTCTGCTGCAGCAAGGAGAAATTCCGTAGCATCGGCACAGAAAAATCTGATATTTTCAATATTATTTATTGCGGCATTGATTTTTGCATCCCTTACGGCATCACGGTTCAATTCAACGCTTATAACCTCTTTTGCATACTGAGAAGCAATAATTCCTATGGTGCCGACACCTGAATAGGCATCAATAACTCTGTCTTCCTTGGAAATATCCGCAAACTGCATTGCCTTTGAATAAAGAAGCTTTGTACCCTCGTAATTTATCTGATAGAAGGACTTAGGGGAAATGCGGAAACGGAATCCTAAAAGCTCGTCAGTAATATAACCGTCACCGTATAAAACAAATTCTTTTTCACCGAGAACCAAACTTGTAAAGCTGTTATTCACATTCTGTACTATTGTGGTAATTTCGGGATGTGCTTTTCTTAAAGCCCTGCAAAAATCATTTTTTGATTTGAATATGGGAGTTCCGGTTACGAGTACCACCATAATTTCTCCCGTACCGAAGGCTCTTTTAACAAGAACATGTCTTAAAAAGCCTTTTCCCGTTCTGTCATCAAATACCGTAAGATGAAAGGATTTAAGAAGCTCTCTTACGGTTACGATAATTTCGTCGGCCTTTTTATCTTCAATATAACAGGAATCGACCTTTACGATATTATGGGTACTCGACTGATAAACACCCGAAATTATCATGCCGCTTCTCGTTCTGCCGAAAGCCGCCTGCACCTTATTTCTGTAATGGTATGGCTCTTTCATTCCGATAATTCTGTCAACACGGCAGAATCTGCCCAGAAGCTTTATAACCTTTGCCTGCTTGAAGCTCAACTGCTCCTCATAGGTCATATTGGTAAGCTGACAGCCGCCGCATTTTTTTGCTACGGCACAAGGGAAAACCTTTTCTTTCATACATAAACTCCCAAGAAAAATTGCGGTGAAATCAATCACCGCAATAATTATATTATTATTTTTTAATAAAGTCAAACAGGATTATTCGCCCTTCATTTCAAGAAGCTTTGCGGTGCCGTCGTAAACAGCCTGGCTTACCTTGATTGAATCTGTAATTGCTGACTCGATATCGTCTTCGGTAGCACCGAGCTCAACGCTGTACTTTCTGTCGATGAAAAGGTTGATATCCATAATATCTGCAAGACCGTCAACATCAATACCGCTTTCGATACCCTTTTCGGCATACTCCTTCTTAACGCCGCCGAGGCCCATTCTCATCATCCAGGGAGGAATGGAGATAATCTTTCTGTTGTTGCCCATGCCTCTTGCGGCATAAACAATTTTAAGGAACTTCTTCCAGTCCATATTGTACATACTGATAGGCCATGCCTTCGCGCCCTTTGACTTTTCAGCTGCACCTACGATTACTTCACCAACCTGACGTACTGTAAGCATTGCAGTGCCGCCGCCGGGATACATTGTACAGGGAAGCTTATCCATCATCTTGATCTGCTCAATAAGGATAACCCAAACGGGCTTTCTGCCGGGCTGTGTACCGAAAATATAAGGCAGCTCAAGAACAGCAACATCAAAATTATCATCAGCAAATGAGAAAGCAACATTCTCCTGATCAATACGGCTTCTGATATAGGGATGCTTTTCGGTAAGCTTCATCTCGGGATACTGCTTTGCAGCATAGGAGAAGTATGAACCGAGAATAACGGAGTTCTTCATACCAACCTCCTTACAGAGAGGAAGAATTCTCTTAAGAGGAGCAATATTGTACTTGTAGTATGCATCATATACGGGGGCCGGGAATTCAACTCTTTCGTCGATACCGGCAGCAAAAACAAAGCAATCATAGCCTTCCATCATAGCCTTGATTTCTTCATCGCTCTTTTCATAGATATTGCAGAATTCAAGCTCCATTTCTTCAGGAATAGGAGCACCTTCGGGAAGAGGAGGAAGAGCAACACTCTTAACCTGATGTCCTCTTTCGATGAAGATTCTTGCAGCTTCGCAACCGAGAAGACCGGTGCCGCCAATCATAAATACTTTCATAATAACAACCCTTTCACTTGATTTCTTTCAATATTTTACTGCATTCGCAGCTCTGTTACAACAATAATTTTTTAACAATATGTAAAAAAACTTAACCGAGATACTGCATATTACCCTGATGCTCGTCAGCCGTACGCGCAAGATATATTTTACCCTCTGCATCGTGAAGGAAATAGTAATAATCAGAATTTTCGGGATGAAGCGCCGAGTGAATTGCATCAGCTCCGGGACAGCATATAGCACCTATGGGAAGTCCCGTTTTCTGATAAGTATCATAAACCTTCATATATTCGGAATATTTACCCTGTGCCTCAAGCGATTCCTTGAAATTTTCAATATACTTTGCCGTTGAGTCACAGTTGATAAAGGGGAATGAAGAGGACTCAAGTCTGTTATAAAGAACAGAAGCGATTACAGGCATCTGCGCAGCATCAAATGCTTCCTTTTCAAGAATTGAAGCAATTGTTATAACTTCGTCGATGGTGTAGCCGAGAGCCTTTGCCTTTGATGCATAGGCATCGCTCCACTTGTTTTCAAAGTTCTTAAGGAAACGCTCAATAACACTTGTGGGAGATTCACCGATATAAAACTCGTAGGTATCGGGATAAAGATAGCCTTCAAGCACTCTGTATCTGAGCTCCTTATCAGTTATGTCTGCGAGGAATTCAAAATCAGCAAAAATATCTTCGCTTTCCATTGCCTTGAAGAAGGCTTCTGCTGAGCATACACCGCTGTCATCAAGCTTTGCGGCAATCTGGTCAATATTAAAGCCTTCCGGGAAGGTAACCTTAACGGTATTTGATACAACACCGTTCGAGCGGATTTCAAGAAGCATTCCTTCTACACCCATAGCAGAATTGAGGAAATATGTACCAGCAGGGAAAACGATCTGCTTTCTGTTGCCCGAAGCATCAGTTCTCGTGTCAAGCTTCATAAGCTTTGCAAAAAGCTTACAGAACATAGGATTATTGATAAGATCCTTTTTTCCCAGCTCATCAATTACCTCATAGGCATCCATATCCCTATTGAGTACTACTCTGAAATCCGTATCGGAAACATCAATAGCAAGCACGTCATTGATGCAGCCCATAATAGGTATTCTGATAATAAACGCCGAAACAAAGACAATAACAACGATTATAGCGGCAAGAATTGAATTCTGAAGATTTGAATTTTTCTTCTTTTTTCTCTTCTTCTGAGCAGGACGCTTTTCAGCCTGCCCGCTCTGAGCTTTTCCAGATCTGCCGGCAGATGCACCGGCTCTTTTTGCCGGCTGCTGTGCAGGACGCTGTCCTCTTTGTGATGCCGATGAATTACCACGGTTTCCGCCGTTTGCGGAAAAATAGATTTCACCTCTGTTTTTCACTTCATCCCCAGGCTTTTCTTCGTGTGTGTTGGAATAAAAACTTTTAAGAAGCTCGTCGTAAGAATCATTATTCTTTCTTACTTTATCATCCATAAATAAAACCTCCTTGGGAAACTATCATAAGCCTTTATGCTGAATTGTTGCAATTACCTCTTCAGCTGCATCTTTTCCCTTTACTGCAGAAATTATTTCGTAAGAGAACTCAAAAACACAACCTGCACCCTTTGCCGTTATTATATTACCGCTTTTTACACAGACTGCGTTTTTTACACCAGCACCGTCAAGCTCGTCCTCAAAGCCGGGGAAGCACACTGCCTCACGTCCTTTTAACAGGCCTTTTCTTCCGGGGATAACCGGAGCTGCACAGATTGCACAGATAAGCCTTTCGTTATCGAAGCAATAATCGGTTATCTTATTTACGGTTTCATTGGCAAAAAGATTTTCCGTCCCGGGCATTCCTCCGGGGAGAACAATACCGTTACAAAGCTCCGTATCGACTTCATTTTCAGCAATATCCGCAAAAACCTTTATACCGTGCGTACCGCATATAACTGATGAGCCGACACCCACGGTTTTAATTTCAATACCCGCACGTCTGAGCATATCAAGCGTTACAAGAGCTTCTGTTTCCTCAAAGCCGTCGGCAAGAAACATATAAAACATTAAATCACTTCCTGCTAAATAAACGGAAAATACATCATACTTATCCATTTTGATGCTATTATAGCAAAGAAATACACTTTTTACAAGAGAAATGTTATTAATATTTATTAAAATAACGGTATCCAGCACGGGATACCGTTATAATATAGCCTGAATTCAGCCGTAAATATGCTGTTTTTCCATTTCGACTTTCAGTCCGCTCAGTATTTTCTTCTCAATTCTTGAAATATAGCTCTGGGATATCCCCAGCATATCAGCGACCTCCTTCTGGGTATATTCCTTTTCTGACCCCAGTCCGAAGCGCAGATAAATAATTCTTTTTTCCCTTTCGGGTAAATTGTCCACAGCCTCCATAAGTACTCTTACCACGTCTTCGTTTTCTATTTCAATAATTACGGTATCCTCATCCGTTGACAGAATATCACTGAGAAGCAGCTCATTTCCGTCCCAGTCAATATTAAGCGGCTCATCAATTGAGATTTCGTTTTTTCTGTGTCCGATTTTTCTTAAATACATCAGCACCTCATTTTCTATACAACGGCTTGCGTATGTTGCGAGCTTTATATTTTTTGTGGGACAGAAGGTTCTTACAGCCTTTATAAGTCCTATTGTTCCTATGGAAATCAGATCGTCAATTGAAACTCCCGATTTTTCAAATTTCTTTGCAATATATACGACGAGCCTGAGGTTATGTACTATCAGCTTGTTATTTGCCTCCTCACTCCCCTTTTCTTTTAAGTCAAAGTAGTATTCCTCCTCTTCCTTGGACAGCGGCTCGGGAAGCACCTGCGAGCTGTTGATAAACAACAGATTATCTTCTTCATCTTTTCTCTTTATCCGACCTATACCCTCTATCTTCCGTTTAAGTCTTATAAGCCTTTCATAAAAATTCAAGTTATATCACCTGCCCTGTAACCGATTCATTTATCAAAGC
This sequence comes from Acutalibacteraceae bacterium, assembly GCA_045533835.1. Taxonomy (GTDB): domain Bacteria; phylum Bacillota; class Clostridia; order Oscillospirales; family Acutalibacteraceae; genus RUG806. The sequence goes on along the minus strand of JAZSIM010000002.1, from coordinate 29,503 downwards.
CGAGTATTGTTTACCTTCAAAGGTATTATCCGCAACAGCAATTGTCGGTTTTTCAATAATTCTTATCATATCATTTCCGGAAACAACAGCTTTTTCGGCAGTAAAAGCGGGAATAAAGCAGCTGTTACCAAGAGTTCTTACCGGAAGAAGTCTTATTCTGCCGCTGAAGCTTTTATACTCATTTACATCAAAGAAACTCAGCATTTCATCATAAAAAGAAGCCTCCAGAAGCGGTCTTACAGCTTCAGCAGATACAATAATGACCGGTCGTCCCGTAAAAACATCCCGAAGGCTGTTGCCTGAATCAAAAAATGCCTTTACTTTTATTTTTCTTCCCGAAAAACAGATTTCCGTATCAAAAATGAGGTCCTTTTTATTCTTCATAAAAACGCTTCTGTTTATAGTTTTTATCAAAAAAAATGAGGCGCATATGATGATAATCACAGCCGAAATACTGAAATCAACATACAAGAAACCGTTGTTTGTAACAACGGAATTATTTCTTGCAAGCATTCCTGCAGCAAGCATAATGCCGGCAAGCAGAAGACTTACACCGTTAAAAGTAAAAAAGCACTTAAGATACAGCCTGACAGTATTCACCTTAAAGGAAAGCATAACAATTATCACGGAAATAAAAAGTCTTACGATAACTGATAAAAACGCATTCATCGGAGGAGCAAGAATTATAAGTGACAAAAAACCTCCTGCAAGTGATCCCGTGATATACCTTGTTTTTTCTGATTGAATTTTCAACAAATCCGAAGTAATTATAATTATTATCAGCGTTATGACAATATTGAGAATTACCAGCAAATCAGCATAAATAACAGTCTGCATAAAACCGCCCCCACCTGTATCAGCATAGATTATATAACGGGAGGAGCTGATTATTTTGTCGTTTCAGGGCACAAAAAAATCAGCCGTAAAAAAAATTACGGCTGATTGATTTATATTGGATTATAATTTACACTCAAGGCAAACCCAACCGTTTTCACTGCGGCGGTTGATAATGGTAAATCCGTTTTCACTAAGACAGCTGAGCACCTCATCCTCACGGATGTCAATTATACCTGAAACGATATAAACAGCATCATCACTGAGGAATTTCTTTACGTCGGGAGTAAGCATAATAATTGCATCAGCAACAATATTTGCGGTAACAACACTGTATTTTCCCGATACCCTGTCAATAAGATTACCGACAATCATATTATATGCGGGATATTCGAGTCCGTTGAGCTTTCCGTTTTCAATAGCAACCTTTACGGCAAGCTTATCGATATCAACACCCGTAACGTCTTTTGCACCGAGAAGCATTCCTGCAACGCTGAGGATACCGCTGCCGCAGCCTACATCAAGCATATGTGTATCGGGAGTTATATAATTCTCAAGAGCCTCAAGACAAAGCCTGGTGGTTTCGTGAGTACCTGTGCCGAAAGCAATACCGGGCTCAAGATTAAGCACCTTTCTTTCACCTGCATCATAATCATCAACCCATACAGGTCTAATAATAAGCTTATTTCCGACATTAATAGGCTTGAAATACTGCTTCCAGTTATTTTCCCAGTCTTCCCTTGCACAGTTTGCAAGCTCAATTTTATACTCAATTGCTTCTGCTTCAAGGCGTTCTTTTATAAAGGATACTGCCTCCTGAGGATTTTCTTCAGGTGAGATATAGATATGAACAATACCGATACTTCTGTCCTTAGCAAGAAGCTCCTCATCAATAAGGTCGATTTTTGCAATTTCCATTGCTTCAGCCTCAAGATTGCTGTAATCCTCGATATAAATACCGTAGGGCACAGTCATTGAAGCAATTGAGCCGGCCTCGTCTACTCTTTCAACAGGTACATTTATTTTAATTTCGGTCCAGTTTTCCATAAATATTCTCCTTATCAGTCTTCCGTATCATTCTTTGCAGGAACGATACAAACGTCGGTCACAATCTTGCGTCTTCCGTGATTATAGAATTTTCTGTCTTCAAGTGCCCACATACGGTTTGTAAATCCACCGACATCAACGCTCTTAAGAGCATCGGCAATTTCAAAAATATTTGCATCGAAGGTATCTATAGCAGATAAAACCTCTGCCTCAAGGAAAAGAGGTCTTACCGCAGCACCGTATTCGGGATTTCCGTGATGTGAAATAAGCATATGCTCAACAAGCATAAGCGTATCCTCACTGATGCCGAGCTCCTTGCCCGTTTCGGAAACAATCATGGCACCCGACACAAGATGTCCAATAAGAGTACCTCTTGCAGTATAGCCGTCGACAAGTCCCGTGGGAGCTAAGGAAAACTCCTCACTTTTTGCAATATCGTGAAGAATTGCACCTGTAAGAAGCAGATCAACATCAATTGAAGGATAAATTACAGATACCGCCTGAGCCAGTCTGCAAAGGGTAAGAGTGTGCATAAGAAGTCCGCTTATAACTGCGTGATGAAGCTTGAATGCAGCAGGAAGCTCAAGGATTCGCTCCTTGAAATTACCGAGCACGGTAAGAGTCAGCTTTTTAAGCTCTTCATCACCGAAGCCTTCCGCAATTTTTTCAATTTCACGGAACATCTCCGTACCCTTATCGGGAGCCGAGGGAACAAAATCCCTTATATCCACAACATCCTTTTCATTAAGTGCACGGTATCTGTCAATCTTGAACTGAGGCTGATTATTGTAAAGGCTGAGCGAGCCTCTTACAAGAATAATCGTACCGACCGCAGGCTGATCCTCGGGAGCACCCTTGAAATCCCAGATTTTAGCAACAACGTCGCTTTCACCGTCGGATATCATAAGGTCAAGATATGTAGAGCCGTTTTTGGCGGATTTTTTTTCGCAGGCCTTGACCAGCACATACCCCTGGAGCGTTCCGTTTCTGTCTATTTCGTCTAATCTCATTTTATCACCTTTTATCATAAATATATCTGATTTTAACATATACGATCAATTAAGTAAATAGCAAAAAATTATCGGACAGCAAAAACCGTCCGATTTATTCAGTCAAGCTCCTCCAGGGACCTGAAAATATATCCTCTTGAAACAGCAGCATCAATAATATCAGAAAGAGCTTCTGCATTATCAGGAGATACAGAATGAAGCAGAATCACAGCACCGGGATGAAGCCTTGCAAGCACGGTTTCATAGGCATGAAGCGCCCCCTTCTGATTATCAAGATCCCAGTCAGCATACGCAAGTGACCAGAAAACACACTTAAATCCGAGATCATTCAGCACTGCTGTTGACCTTTCGGAATATTTTCCCTGAGGATAACGGAAGTACAATGAGGAATATCCGAAATTCTCACGCATATAATTGTCAAAATCCCCTACCTCTGCAATTATTTTTTCTGCAGAGAGAGAAGAAAAATCGGGATGATTAACACTGTGGTTTCCTACAATATGTCCCTCATTTATCATTCTTGAAATAAGCTCTTTATTATCCCTTACCTGAGGAAGAGTACAGAAAAAAGCTGCCGTGACACCCTTTTCCTTCAGCACGTCAAGAATCCGTGAGGTATAACCGTTTTCATATCCGCAATCAAAGGTAAGATATAAAACCTTCTCCTCAGATTTTGTATCAAGACATACCGCATCAAAGCCCTTTTCGTCGAAGAACTGCTGATTTGCAACACTGATATTATGAGGCTTTTCCTCTGCTGCAACTCCGTAGCTGTGTTCACGAAGCGTTGTCGGCATTTCCGAGAATTTATCATCAGCTGTTAACCTGAACTCTCTTTTTTCAAGAGGCTCAAGCCCCGTAAGAGTTTTATCGGTACCCGTATTTTCTCCGTAAAATATTCTTCCGGAAAGGGATGTGTTTCCCGGAATGCTTTCCGCTGTAGTATCCTCTGCCCCGAGCTCCTGTGCGGGCGGGATTGTTGTTCTTTCATCAGTTGCTGCTTCTTCTGTTGTGCTTTCGGAATAGCTTGTATTTTCACTTGTTGTTTCCGTTAAGCTTTTATCTGTGCAGGACGCAAGAAAAACAACAAAACAGGCTATCAAAACAGAAAAAATCTTTCTTTTCACTTCTATATCACCGTATATATTTTATCATAAATACTTTTATTAAACAACAATATATTGCGGAAAATCGTATTTTTTCCGATATTTCCGCATTTTACATCTTATTTAACCATACCCTGAACACTGCTGAGAATTCCGTCCATAGCATCAATAGCCTTGTTAGCAGTCCTTTTAACCTTCTTTTTGAGGGATTTTTTATTTGACATAAGCCCCGTACCAAGAAGCATTGTTCCGCCTACTGCCGCAACAGCGCCGATATATTTTATCATTTCATTTTTAGAAGTATTCATTTACTTCACCTCCGCTGATAGTATGAACAAAACTTCAAAATTTATTTTACTTTTCTGAATTTATGTGTTAAAATATCAAAAAAACAAAAGGCAGAATATTCTTATGTATGAACTTAACATTGTACTTATCGAGCCCGAAATTCCTCAGAATACGGGAAATATAGCAAGAACCTGTGCGGCAACCGGCGCCCGTCTTCACCTTGTTGAGCCTATGGGCTTCAGGGTTGATGACAAAAAGCTCAAGCGTGCAGGTCTTGATTATTGGTATCTTCTTGATATAACTTATTATTCCTCAACAGAGGACTTTTTTGAAAAAAATAAGGATGGTGCCTTTTTCTATTATTCAACAAAGGCAAAGCACAACCATACCGAGGTTACCTACCCCGAAAAAACATATATAGTTTTCGGTAAGGAAACAGCAGGTCTTCCGGAGGATTTATTGCACAACAACCCTGAAACAACGGTCAGAATCCCTATGATATCGGATGCAAGAAGTCTTAATCTTTCGAATGCGGCTGCTATCGGAGCTTACGAGGTATTAAGGCAATGGAATTTCCCCGAGCTTCTCTGTGAGGGAAAGCTCAGAAAATATGATTGGTAACCTTTTGCAGATCTGTTACTTTATTAATAAATTGAGAATTTTTTTAAAAACAATTGAATTTACAGAATCGTTGTGATAAAATTAACTTGATTAATATATAGGAGGTACAATTATGGATATCATCAACACACTTATCGATTTTATCAAAGGCTTCATTGAAACTATCAAAAATCTTGTAGCTTCTATCAGAGCTGAAAACGACAAGAAATAAGTCAATTGAATTATCAGGAGGAAAACACGATGGAATTTATTGATCAGCTTTATCAGTTCATTCTCTACCTCATCAAGACTATCAAGGGTCTTGTATTATCACTCAAGGGTGAAGAAGTAGAAACAGAACCCACAATCGTTGACGAAACAAACTAATCGCAATAAGATTAAAATAACAGAGAGCGAAATGCTCTCTGTTATTTTTTTGCAAAAAAACTGTACTGTTTTTATATTGACATATCATTTTCAGCAGTTATGAGCTCACCATTTTCATTCCAGGAGGCTTCATATATATCATAATAAAAATTGCCGTCACTATCTACATAAGGATAATCATAATACCTGTATTGGGCATTATATTCATCCATACTGTTCTGATAGTATTCATCAAGCTCCTCCTCGGTCATTGAGCCGGTATCCGGGGAACAAAGCTCAAGAAGTCCTGCCTTATCACAGTAAAACCAGCCGTCTTCTGTAATATAGCAATCCATTTCAAAATATTTCTCACCGTCATTGCGGATATAGTAGTATTCTTCATATTCAAATCCGTCTTCATCGGTATATGTTTCTTCCGAATAAGTGTATGTATTTCCGTCTTCATCATACATCACAACGCTGTTTTCGTCTTCATAAGAGTTCCCCATTTTATCATAGAAAACACCGTTAACAGAAATTCTGTAGCTTTCTTCAGAAAACACGGAATCTGCTACATATTTTGCAACAGTAGCACCCCAGACTATACCTGCTGCCAAGGCTAAAAGATAAACAACTGCAAGAAGAACACCGAATACTCTGCTTATTCGTTTTTCTTTCTGCTTCTCTTCTGTATTTATCTGCGGCAAATCTATAACACAGTTTGAGCATACCTGAAAATTAGAGGGATAACGAACTCCGCATTGCCAGCATACCTTTTGGTCTGCTCCGGGAAAATCTTTTCTTTTAAGAAGAAAAACCAGCACGGTCCAGAATCCGAACAACACACCGCAGACATACCATCCGGTTCCGAGACGGTAATTTCTGTGCTTTGCCGAATAATGCATAAACAAGACTCCGAAAACTGCAGACAATAAGCTTAAAAGACTAAGTCCCGCAGAAAAAAGCGGAAGTACAGTAATTAGTTTTTCCATAAATATTCTCCTTTTGTTATGTTCTGTTAAATTATATCACATAATGTATTAATTTTAACTTATGCATTTTTCACCCGGCAAAACTTACCTTTTTGTCAGTTTTCTCATAAGTCCGTTAATGGAAATATCATATCCGCCCGATACACTACTTGCTTTAATTACAGAATAAAAATCACTTTTTCCGAGTTTTTCTGACGGTATTTCTTCTATTTTTTCAATTAGTCTCGCAAAGGTTTCCGTCTGCTCAGTCATAAGGTCGAGACTGAATTTTTCAGTTTCATGACTATCGCTTACGACACACAGATAGTACGGGGCCGGTACAAGGCTGATTTCCGGAATCCCCATAGTAAAAAAGTTCTGCCCTTCCCCGAAATGCAGCATATTATGACCGCGAAGTGTCATTGTACGGATGTTTTTTCTGTCCTTGACAGTTTCAATATAAAGCTTATCCATAAACCTGTTCCCTGTATAAACGAGATCAATTTCAGGTTGACCGGTGTATTTATATTCACCGTCAATATCACGCCATTCAAGACAACCTAAATGCTCAATTGTAAGATTGGCAACACACTTGAAATGGTCGCCCTTACCGTCCCAAAGCTCACGGTGCATAGCAAGCCATCGAGAACCCGACTGAAAGCCACCTGTTCTTATATCTTCAAAATGCGGAAGACGGAAATGTCCTGTTGTAAACAGAAAAATATGTGTTCTTTCGGGTACGGTGTCCTTCATATTTCTTATTAACTCCAAAAGAGCAACAGGACCGTTTTCTTCGACACAGTTTGTTCCGTCGGTATGAGTATTCACAATAACATTTTCTCTTTTATTTTTACCTTCAATTATACAATAAAAGCTCTCTGTAAAAGCGTGTTCTTCAATTTCTGCTTCTAGTACAAATTTCGCCTTTTTATGTTCTTTGGCAGCTTCTATTATCTTTTTACCGTTTGTTTCATTAACCCAAAGCATAGGAATTTTCTGATAATCGGCAATGAATGAAAGGTACTGTCCTTCAATCATATCGTCGTGAAGACCCTTCCAAATAAGTATAACAGCCTTCGCTTTGGAAAGCTTCGAGACAATACCGTAAAAACATTGAACAAAGCTTGTTATAACGGGACCCTCGTACTTCTTTTCAAGCACAACATCTTTTGGATAACTCGAGCGCTTATCAAATGCTATTTCGCTAGGCAGAAAATTGATATTTGCTATATTGAAAACCGCAATTTTACCTTTTGTTTTCGGAATATCGGCAATGCTTTTTACATAAACAAGCTCTTCGGTTATTCCGTCAGCAGTTGTTTCGCCCGAATACGGGTATGCTGAGGAAACGGGGATGTTGATTTTCTCGTCACAGTCAACAATTTCAATTGACGTGTGCTGTACCTCCCACCGCCTGAAGTAAAAAGGGTCGGAATAAATCGGAATATCCATATCAGCAATTTCTTTTTTTAACCATCTGATAAAATCATTGTGTCCTTTGCTTCCCGTAAGCCTTGTGCCGAAAGAATTCATTTTACAGATTCCGTCATATAATTTTTCCTGAGAAACCACAAAATTCTTCATTATTATCATCCTTTTCCGAGCTTTTTTTGCAAACTGTGCCTTAATATCCGTTTTTGACATTTCGTAAATGTCAATTTCAAGCGGATTATAACATATAATTTTCCTTAAATTGACAAGCACCAAATGTCAATTTAAGGAGATTTTTTATGTTTATAAATAAATCGGAGCAAGGACTTAATAATGTCTGCGGAAAGAAAATTTCAGACTTCAGAAAAGACTTAGGATTGTCTCAGCGTGAGCTTGCCGACAAGCTGCAGCTTATAGGTCTTGATGTAGATAAAAATGCAATTCAGAGAATTGAATGCGGAAAAAGATTTGTTACTGACATTGAACTGATTACCTTTGCGGAGTTTTTTAATAAGACCTGCGATGAATTATTAAAAACCGAAAGCAAATAAAAAGACAGAGAGGAACCGAAAAGTTCTTCTCTGTCTTTATTTATTGCAAATTTTATTTCATAAGGCCTTCGGAAACAGCCCATGCGTGGAAGGACCGGATGCTTCTGAGGCGACCGGGAGAAAGCTTCTGTCCGCCTCTGTTGATTGCCTTCATACCTTCAACACCCTGAAGCTGAACAAGGTACTTTGCGGAGCAATTGAAGCCGTTGTCAATAGCATTGTCAAGAAGAGTGATTTCATTATATCTCTTCTCAGCAAGTGCCATATCACCGCTGACAAATGCTTCGTGGAAGCGCTGGAAGAACGCACCGCCACAGGAGGTAGGTGTAGCCATAACTCCTCTTGCACCGAGCTTATAAGCATCGAAAAGGAAGGGCATATTTGCCTGAATAAGGCAGGAGTTACCCTTATTTTCAATCTTATCCTTTATACCGCCCTCAATAAGACAGGTACAGTCTTTAATGCCGTAAATGCCGCATTCCTTGACAAGTCTGCCGTAGGTTTCACCTGAAATGAGGTGAGGCTGGAATCCGGGAAATTCATAGCAGAACACGGGAAGGTCCGTATAAGCCTTCAGTTCACCGATATAGTTTACAAGTCTGTCAGGATCTTTGCCGAAGCCCTTTGTTGTAAATACGATACCGTCAACACCTGTTGCAGTTATTCTTTTTACCTCTTCAACCTGAGCGAACCAGGAGGGTTCAACGTTTGCGGTAGCAACTACCGTTGTGTTACCCTTATGCTTTACTGTAAGTTCAGCAAGCTTTACTCTTTCTTCAAGAGTAAGATTTACCATTTCGGAGCTTCCGCATACGCAGAAAAGGTGTTCAACACCCTGAGCTACCTGCCAGTCAGCATACTCTTCGTATACATCATAGTTAATGGTAAGGTCATCATTATAGGGGGTGAGCATTAAGGAATAAATGCCCTCATAATTTTCTGTGAGCTTAGACATAATACTTTGGTATTGTTATCAGAGAATAGTAACAGTACCGTCCTCCTCTACCTTAATTCTGTCACCTGTCTTTACTGCATCAAGAAATTCGTCCCCGAGGCAGTCAATTGTGGGAAGAGAATTGTCTGTCCAGATATCGGAAAGGATTGCACCTGCAGCAGCAAGAGAGTCAATGGGCTTTGAGAAAAGAAGACAAGCAGGGCTTCTGTTCATAGCGGTTGCACAGTAAAGAACCATACCGCCTGTTGTTCAGCCGATTGTCTGAGGAAGGCAAAGGGCTGTACCCATCATGGGCTTACCGAAAAGATCAGGATTGTTCTGGTCACCGCATTTTGCAGTCTTGTCACCAAACTGAAGGCTCTTCTGGAAGCTAGCAAGAGTATTGAAGCCGTTCTTTGTTACAAGAGCTTCAGCCTCGCAGGAACCGGGAACAACTACACGGCCTTTGAATGTTTTCATAATTATTTAACCCCCTTTGTGATGCAGTCAAGAATTTCAGCGTTTGTATAATATTTAGATGTTGTATAAGTTCTGAGCTTGTTTGAGTTTGTGATAACGGGCTTCTTGCCGCAGAGAGGATTGTTCATATACATAAGAGGACAGATGTAACTGAGGATAACACCTGTTTTCTCAAGTCTTGCAGCGTAAGCGGTCTTATTAAACTTTTCAACAACAGCGGGAGCAGCGGTGAAAACAGTAGGAATAACAACCTTGCTGTTTCCGGCAGCCTTAAGACCTGCCTCAACCTTTTCCGTCCAGTCAATAAGCTGTGAATATGTAAGGTGAGGACAGCCGATGAAGCAAAGCTTGGGAGTTGCATCGGGATCCTTCCAGATAACGGGATAATTCTTCTTTACTCTTTCAAGCTCGGCATCGTCAATAACGTAAACCTGAGCATTTTCAGCAATAAGGCTTTCGCCCATTTCAACTGCTTCGGGAGTAAGACCGTCAATATGATAAAGGCCTACAGCACCGTTTGAGGCTGTGGCAGCACCGAAATCCTTAAGATATGCCTTAGCATCATCATTGAGCTCGTTGCCGATCCACTTTGTAAGACCCTTTACGTAAGGAACGTCTTCCATAACCTTCATACCGATAGCGGAACCGAGTACCTGTGCCTCGGGAATCTTATCAGTCTTTACTTCAACAATCCATGTTGCCTTTCTGCCTTCATCGGTAAGAAGGCCGAAATAAGGAACATATCCTACGATTGATCCGAAAAGATCAATAATACCGGAGTTTCTGTTGCAGCGTGCACCGAGAACGGAGTTTGCATAAACAACGGCACTGGATTCAGCCCACGAAAGAACATCACCCTTGTTGGGAGTGTTGCCTACTTCGTCAAGATAGCAGGTGCATGTGTAAGCAGATTCGCTTACAAGACCCATCTTCTGAAGCTGACCGTCATACATTTCCTGTGCGGAATACATAAACTTCTTGAAAATAAGGTTTTCAAGAAAGCTTGCAGGAACGTTCTTATCAACAGGCTTGGGGTCAACGGAGAACTGCTGTCCTGCAACAACACCGTCTGCGATAAGCTTTTCCATAAGCTCATATACGGGCTTCATAACCTTGATACCGAAGCTTGTAACAAGATGTCCCTTTTTACCTGTAACAGGAACTAGCTTGGTAGCACCGAAGGTTTCACCGTACATAACCAGAGTCTTCATAATTTTTGCCATTGTTTCTCCCTTTTCGCCGTTAAGTATGGCGAGCTGTTCGGGAGTAAGTTCGATTTTGAAATCAGCCACAAAACTCATCCTTTCTTTCGCATACGTATAAGTATATGCATTTGTTATAATTATAACAAATGAAAATATAAATGCAATACTTATTTAAATTATTTGTTTATGCCGGAATAAAAAAAGGTAAACTGCAAAGAGTTTACCTTAAAGCTTATCCGTAATGGCTTGCGGATTCATCCGCTTGCACGACAGGCGGGAAATATATGTTCATATCTACGGTTGAGCTGATTCCCTTTACTGTGCCGGAATCAGTATACTGCCACATATTGAACTTGTAAATAAACGAGGGATATTCCGAGTATTCGGCAAGCCAGAAATCATAACCGCTGATGCTGGTCAGATCATATTCAAAATAACCGATTTCGCGGTTAAAATAAATCATAACCTCTCTTCCCGACTGCTCAATTTCATTACAGAAATTCACGGCGCATTCGGTTATCTGCTCACTTGTCATATCTGCGGTTCTTGCTTCTGCGTTATCAACGTATTCCCAGTCATAAACAACGGGCATCTGTAGCTCTCTCTCCCCGAGAGCAGAAAGAACATAGCGCGCCTCTTCCCTCGCCTCCTCGGCATTCATTGCCTGAGAATAGAAATATACGCCGACCTTAAGACCTGCATCCACGGCACCGTCATAGTTTTTATAAAAATTATCATCAATCCCCATAATGCCCTTTGAGCCGTAGCCTCTGTAGCCTATTCTGAGAATTGCAAAATCTATACCGTCCGCCGCAACCTCTTCCCAGTCTATATTCCCCTGAAACACGGAAACGTCAATACCGGTAAGATAAGTACGTGCTTCATCCCGGTAGCTCATTCTGCCGTTTTCATCGGCATAAAAGAGCTTAGGATCAAGAACACTTTCGTCTACATCATCATGCACGGGAACAAATTCTCCGTTAATGTCCGTTGCATAAGGAGATTCGTATTCGGTAACGGGGTTACCGGTAAAAATAAAAGAACATCCCGACAGCATTATTGAAATTGCAATAATCAAAAAAAATAATTTTTTCATATAAACCTCAAAAAAGCGTGTATATCGTACACACGACATTATACACGCTTTTTGCTTTTCTTTCAACAGGAAAGTATTAATAATTTCTTAAGATTATTCTTCCTCGGGAATTGCATTGATATCGTAGGGCGTTGTCTGGTAAACGAAATAGTTAAGCCAGTTACAGTAAAGAAGATTTGCGTGCGCCCTCCAGCGGACAATCGGTTCATTTTCGGGATTATCACCCGGGAAATAATTCACGGGAACCTTTATATCAAGTCCTTTTTTTACATCTCTTTCATATTCTTCCTTAAGTGTTACGGGATCATATTCAGAATGACCCATAACAAAAACCTGCTTACCCTTTTCAGTTACAACACAGTAAACACCTGCTTCATCGGAGGAAGCAAGAATTTTAAGCTGAGGCACCTTTTCAATATCCTCTCGTCTTACACTTGTATGTCTTGAATGAGGCACCCAGAATTTATCGTCAAAGCCTCTGAAAAGGATTGAACGCTTATAATCAACCTTATGAGGGAAAACACCGAACATTTTCTCGGGAAGGTCATATTTTTCTATGCCGTAATGGTAATAAAGACCCGCCTGTGCGCCCCAGCAGATATGGAAGGTGCTGTGTACGTGTGTCTTTGACCACTCCATAATTTCACAAAGCTCAGGCCAATAATCAACCTCCTCAAAGGGCAGCTGCTCAACGGGGGCTCCCGTGATTATCATTCCGTCAAAATATCTGTCCTTCACGTCCCCGAAGGTTTTATAGAAGGCAAGAAGATGCTCTGCGGAAATGTGTGTCGGCACATGGCTTGCGGTCATTATAAGCTCAATTTCAATCTGCAAGGGAGTATTGCCGAGAATACGCGAAAGCTGTGTTTCCGTGGCAATTTTCTTCGGCATAAGATTGAGCACAAGTATTTTAAGAGGTCGGATATCCTGAGAAATAGCTCTCGTTTCCGTCATAACGAAAATATTTTCGTCGGTAAGAGTTTTTACGGCAGGAAGCTCATTGGGGATTTTAATGGGCATTAAAGTTCTCCTTAATCAATGTTATTGAGTGCCTGTTCAATGTCTGCTATAAGATCAAGACTGTTTTCAAGACCGCAGGAAAGACGGATAAGGTCAGGTGAAATACCTGCAGCGGTAAGCTCCTCCTCGGTCATCTGACGGTGTGTTGCATTTGCAGGATGAAGACAGCAGGAGCGCGCATCCGCAACGTGGGTTTCTATAGCAATAAGCTTCAATGATTTCATAAACTTCTCAGCTGCAGCTCTGCCGCCCTTTACTCCGAAGCTGATAACACCACAGGAGCCGTCGGGCAGATATTTCTGAGCAAGAGAATAATACTTATCGCCTTCAAGGCCGGAGAAATTGACCCAGGATATTTTGTCGTTTGCTTCAAGATATTTTGCAACAGCAAGTGCATTTTCAAAATGACGCTTCATTCTTACGTGAAGGCTTTCAAGACCGAGATTAAGAATAAAAGCACTCTGAGGAGCGGGAGTTGAGCCGAAATCACGCATAAGCTGTGCGGTAGCCTTTGTGATATAAGCACCGGCAAGGCCGAATTTTTCGGTATAGGTTATGCCGTGATAGCTTGCATCGGGAGTACAGAGTCCGGGATACTTGTCGGCATATTTTGTCCAGTCAAACTTACCCGAATCAACAATGCAACCGCCTACAGCGGAGCCGTGACCGTCCATATACTTTGTTGTAGAATGAATAACGATATCCGCACCCCATTCGATAGGTCTGCAATGTACGGGGGTTGCAAATGTATTGTCAATGATAAGCGGAACACCGTGTCTGTGTGCGGCTTCGGCAAATCTTTCAATATCAAGCACCTTAAGAGCGGGATTTGCGATAGTTTCACCGAAAACAAGCTTTGTTTCGGGACGGAATGCTGCTTCAAGCTCTTCATCAGAACAATCGGGATCAACGAATGTACAGGAGATACCCATTTTCTTCATTGTAACGGAGAAAAGGTTGAAGGTGCCGCCGTAGATTGCAGAGGAAACAACCATATGTCCGCCGTTTTCGCAGATATTGAAGGTTGAATAGAAGCTTGCTGCCTGACCTGAAGAAAGAAGCATAGCTGCCGTGCCGCCTTCCATTTCACAGATTTTGGCGGCAACCATATCGCAGGTAGGATTCTGAAGACGTGAATAGAAATATCCGCTTGCTTCAAGGTCAAAAAGCTTACCCATATCCTCACTTGTATTATACTTGAAGGTTGTGCTCTGAATTATCGGAATCTGTCTGGGCTCACCATTTCCGGGAGTGTAACCGCTCTGAACGCATTTTGTTTCAATTCTGTAGTCTTTCATAATATGTTCCTTTCGGGGATAAGTTCGTATTTTTCGCCTTTCACGGCGTCAATATATGTAATACCGTTTGCATACTGCATATTAATACCGGCATTTTTTGTACTGTATCTGCCCTTTACGGCAATTCTTGAACCGATATTGTTTGTAAGGGCAATTTCCTTTACAATGTTATTGCTCCAGACAATATCAACCTCGGTGTTTCCTCTGGCAAGCAAGCCCTTCACTTTACCGTCTTTCCAGTCGGAAGGAAGAGCCGGAAGAATATCTATAAGGAACTCTCCGCCTTCAAGCTTTACGTGGCTTTGCAGGAGCATTTCGCAAATACCGGCTGTTGCACCGAAATTACCGTCTATCTGGAAGGGAGGATGAGCATCAAAAAGATTGGGATAAACTCCGCCGCCTCCGCCGTAACGGATGCATAAGCCGTCTTTTACGGGTCTTAACAGTCTGTAAATAAGCTTTTCTGCATGGTCTCCGTCAAGAAGACGGGCAAAGAAATTTATCTTCCACGCAAGGCTCCAGCCTGTGCCGTCATCACCGCGAAGCTCCAATGTCTTTCTGCAGGCATCGGCAAGCTCGGGAGTCTTTTCGGGAGAAATCATTGTTCCGGGATGAAGACCGTACAAGTGCGATACGTGCCTGTGATGAGGCTCGGGAGCATTAAGGTCCCAGTCCCCTTCCCATTCACAAAGCTGACCTGCTTTTCCGATTTTCAAGGGAAGAAGTCTTTCCTTAAGTCCTTTTAACTTATCACGGAGCTCCGTATCCTTTCCGAGAATATTGCAAATGTCAATCATATCCGTAAAATTCTCGTAAAGCATTTCTATATCCATTGCCGTACCGCGGCAGACCCAGCCCTTATTTCCTTCATCATCACAGAACTCGTTTTCAGGTGAGGTTGCGGGGCTTGTCATAAGATAACCGTTTTCATCCTCAAAAAGGATGCTCATATTGAAAAGGCAGTTTTCTTTAATTACATCATAAAAGCTTTCAAGAAGCTTTCTGTCCCCCGTAAAATTATAATATTCAACAAGGTGCTTACAAAGCCATGCACCGCCTAAGGGGTACTGCGACCAGCCACCGCCCCAGCCGGGAGAAGTCCAGTACCAGGGATTTGAAATTGTATAAAGCGTCCAACCGGGAGCATTGTAGTATGCCTTTGCGGTCTTTGCACCGTTTTCGGGAAGAGAACAGATAAAGTCTGCGAAAGGCTTTGTGCAGTGCACAATATTTGCAGGACCTGCGCACCAGTAGTTCATCTGAACATTTATATTGGTATGATAGTCGCTGTGCCAGGGTGCCTTGTAGTCCTTGCACCATATACCCTGAAGATTTGCAGGCAAAGCATTGTTTTCCCGGCTTGAGCAGATAAGAAGGTATTTACCGTAATTGAAAAGCAGCTCAACAAGACCGATATCATCGTGCTTTTTACAGAACTTGCGAAGTCTCTTGGGAAGTGTAAGACCGCTTGCAGTATCTGATGTAAGCTCAATTGAGGATTTGTTGAATAACGCCTTATAATCTTCTGTATGCGCAGCCTTTATGGCATCGTAATCATCAAGGCTTATGTCCGCAATTATTCTTTCACAGATTGAAACAGGATTCTCACCCTTGAAGTTTTTAGCCTGATCAGGGATATAATCCGTAGCTGCCGTAAAGCAGATTATCACAGAATCGGCAGAACAGATATTAAGCGTGTTATTATTTGCTTCAACAGTACCGCCCTCTGCTTTCACAATAATGTGACCTGCAAAAGCGATATGCTCGGGATTACCGTCTGCGTGGCCGAAAAAACGAAGAGAATTATTCTCTGCCGTAATATTTTCTATATGGTCAAGCCCGTAGCTTATATTGTAGTTAAGATAAGCCTTTTTACTGCTTGTTATCTTAATAAACGTTGCCTGAGCTACAGCCGAGGTAAAATATTCTCTTGTAATTTTCACACCGTCAGTAAAATATTCATCACAGCAGACAGCCTCAGAAATATCAAGCTGTCTCTTGAAATCCGAAGGATTTTTCTCTTTGTTGAGGCTGTTAATATACAAATCACCGAAGGTCTGATAAGAGCCTGAATATGCCCCCTCAAAGCCTCCGCCGTTATTTATAAACTCCTTATTAAGGAGCTCTGCCGCAGCGGAATATTTTTTATTGTTTATAAGCTCTCTCAGCTCGGGCAGATGCTTATAGGCTTCCTTTTTATCAGCATCGGGGTACTTATCCCCGTTCCATAGAGTTATTTCGTTCATCTGCAGACGAAGTTTCTTGGTGCCTGAAAAAACCATAGCACCGAGTCTGCCGTTACCTATGGGGAGGGCTTCCTCCCAGTCCTTTGCAGGCTTTTCAAAATAAAGTATGCTTTCCAAAAATAATCACATCCTCGGAAATGATATTGTTAAATATGTATGATACCATTAATCTCTTGTTATGTCAAATAAGAATTATTAATACTATATATATTTACAATTGAGCAATATTTAATACGTTTATTGAGTTTTTCAAGCATTGGTTGAATCACATTCAAAGAATATTTTATTGTTTTTCACTGAAATACGGGTTATTATTATGACAGACCGGTCATTAAATTTTTGAGGTGATGCGCTATGACAATTTATTTGGGCGAAAACATAAAAAAGTTAAGACGTGAAAAAGGACTTACTCAGGAAAATCTTGCGGAATTTTTAGGTGTTACCTTTCAGAGCGTCAGCAACTGGGAAAGAGGCGAAAGCTATCCCGATATAACGATGCTTCCCGAAATTGCAGGCTTTTTCAAGGTAAGTGTTGATGAACTTCTCGGACTTAACAAAGCCGATGCAGAGAGAAAAATCAACGAATACCTTGAGATTTATGAAGCACAGGTCTATACGGATACGCCTTTTGTTTTCAGAACATTTCAGAAGGCTGTAAAAGACTTCCCTTCCGACTTCCGTCTGCTTGTGCGTTATATGGTGCTTATTATGTGGGTAAAATCCCCTGAAGATACTGCAGAGTACGAAAAGGCATCAAAGGAAATTCACTCAATATATGAAAACATCCAGAATAACTGTACAGATGACAACATAAGAATGTGGGCCAAAAGACTCATCTGTCAGCACCTTCACACAAAAGCCCATTATACAGGAAATGAAGAGTATCAGCAGCAGGCTGAAAATATTCTTTCAGAAATGCCTGCCATGATAAACACCAGAGATTATCTTTCAACAATGCTTATAAACGACAAAAACAAGCAACAGCAGGCCTGTGCCGATTCTATTGAGAATCTGCTTTTTCTTCTTGAGCATTCAGTTGACCATTTCTGCCTTTATGACGAAGACTTTTCACGTGACTATAAAATTGAAGCAATTAAAAAAATGCTTTCAGTTTACGACATTTTCTATACAGACGGAAACTTCGGCAAATCCTGGCTTGACGTCATATATAACCACGGACATCTGGGACATTTTTATGCTGAGGCAGGCGACACGGAAAATGCACTGAAGCACCTGAAAATCGCGGCAGAATATGCGGTAAAGCATGATAATTTACCCGAAATCAGCGAGAGATGGACTCAGTTTTTCGAGGGAAGACAGCACAAAAAGACAGCACGCGTAAAAAGCACATGTCATCGTATGAAATATCTGATGACAGAAAAATATCCGCTTTCGGATGAGTTCAAAGCATCAGACGGCTTCAAGGAAATTTTAGCTATATTAAATAACAGCTGACAGACAAAAAGCAGCTCCGGAGAAACAGCTTCTCCGGAGTCCTTTTTTATCAGATATTTTCGTTTCTGAGCGTTTCAACGGTATTTTGCTTATTTACCTTTCTTACGGAATATACCATACTTATTGCAACAATTATGAATACGCTGAGAGTTGCAGTAATAAACCTATCCCACGGCACATAGAAGCTGATATAATAACCGCTGTCGGAAGCCACAAGCCAGATAAGATACGTGATTCCCAGAGATACGGGAAGAGAAAAAGCAAGGCTCTTAAGACCGTAAAGAAGAGATTCAAAGGTCATCATTTTAACCATACCGAGTCTTGTAAGCCCTACAGATTTAAGGGTTGCGATCTCTCTGCTTCTGAGTGTAATGTTAGTGGAAATTGTATTGAATACGTTAGCGGCGGCAATCAGAGAAATAAGAACTATAAAGCCGAAGGCAAGAACTTCTGCAATTGTCACAAGAGCTCTTGTGCTTTCAATTTCAGCGGCATAATCCGTTACACTTATATTGTTAGCAGGACCTGCTATTTCCTTTTTCAGCTTTTCAATATCGTCTGCCACCTTTTTGTGTTCAGGTGTAATTATATAAATTTCAGATTCAGCGGGCACATCTGTAAGCACACTTTCTTTAACATACTCGGGATAAATAAGATTAGTTCCGTTCCCTACAAAATAGGGCTTTTCTTTAAGTGATGCACCGATTGAAATTTTCGGATAGCTTACAGCCTCCTGTTCCGTAAGATACCGCTTTGTTGAATCGTCAAACTCTTCACCCTCATCACGTCCGATATCATAGACATAGTGTGTTTTACCGTTTATAACTTCGGTCTGTCCGAAATGGTAATAAGTGATTCCGTTTTCGGTAAAATACGGGAGAATCTTTTTAATTTCAAGGGTTACAGGGATTTTCTTGCTGTCAAGAAACGGCACAATATAAACTCTTTCTTCATCGCCCGTCTGATAGATATGAGTGTTTTTATCATAAACAAGTGCCTTGGGATTATTTTTATTGAAATAATCCTTTTCGTCAAGACCGTTTTCCTTGAGAAGACTTCTGAAAGAAGCATCGTCTACAATATTATAAATAAAGTGTTTATTGAGATAAGTTTTCTCTTCTTCATCAAAATCCCTTTCAAGGTCAACCATATCCTGATATTCCTTCGAAATGAATTGTCTGTCAATGTCATAGTCTTCGGATTTTTCCTGTCTGAAAGCTGTGTCTTCAATTCCCTCAATACCTTTGATTCCGTCAAAGAGTTTTTTAACCAAATCTTCAGTTACGGTAACGTCACCCGTAACATCAAGATGTCCTAAATCAAACATCTGCACCTTAACATCGTAATTCATATCCTGACTTTCGGCTTCAACAATATCCGTAAAATAAGCTGCAAGAGATGAAGCGGAAATGAAAAGCACTACAGACACAAAAAGAGAAAAAACGGTTGTGCGGTATTTTCTCTTGTTTCTCTTGAAATTCTTTGAAGAAAGGGTTGCTTCAAAACCGAAAAGCTTACCCGTAAGGGGTGACACCTTTACACTTTTTCTTCTGATTTTAATTTCATTGGTCTGTCTTACGGAATCTATGGGGTCAATTTTAATAGCCTTTCTTGCAGGGATATATGCAGAAATTATAACCGTAACAAAACCTATTAAGCTTGCAAGCATTATTGCAAGGGGTGAAAAAACAAAGCGCATTTTAAGGTCTGTAAGTTCAGCAAGGAAGGTAGAAATCGAATCGCTCAAGAAATGAAAGGTAACTGCAATTCCCAGACACCCTGCAATAATACCTGCAGGGATTCCTATAATGCAAAGGACTGCTGCTTCATAAAGAACGGATTTTCTTATCTGCTTTTTTGTGGCACCGATGCTTTTCAGAATACCGAACTGCTTTGTCCTTTCACTGACTGAAATTGAGAATGAGTTATAAATAAGGGAAACCGAGCCGAAAACAATAAGACCGATAAGTATAGACATAAGACCTATGACGAGTACAGGGAAAGCAGAATTGAAGCTCTGAAAGCTAAACATCAAAAGGTCGCTGTTTATCTGTGAACGGGAAAGTCCCAGCTCCTTTATAATGTCTGAGGAATACTGCTCGTACTTTGCAGGCTGATTCAGTACGGAATAAATACTGAAAATACCATTATTGCCGGTTTCATTCAACGTATATGCGGTATATCCGGGAGCTTCATAGTCCTCAACACTTTCATCGGGACGAAGACAGAAGCCGACTATCGTATAGGTTTTCTCTGTTGTGTTTATTAACCCCTCCTGGGGCTCTTCGTCGACAGGGGCTCGGAAGGGTACCTCCTGAGTCAGCAGCATTCTTTCATTTCCGCCAAGGGCGTTGAATTCTTCTTCACTTATACCTATAAGCTCCGACCACTGTCTGTTACCGACCATCAGCGTTATCTGCTGTCCGAGCTCAAGCTTTACGTCACCGTTATAGTAAATATGCTCTGACACAACAAGCTCATTGCTATTCTCCGGAAGCCTGCCCGAGGTCAGGTGTATGGGCATAATTCCGGTATAATCGGCAGGAACACCTGCAATATACATATATGGCTTATATTCATTGGCGGAGCCTATTTCTGCATAGCCGATATCCTGAATATAGGTATATTCCTTTACTCTTTCGTCTTTTGTTACTGTGTCAAAATCTTCCTTTTCAACGTTATTGAAGCCTACGTGATATTTGCCGTTGTACATTTCGGCATAGCTTATAAGATAGCTTTCCACCGTTACAAAGGCTTCAATTGTTGCCGTAAACATTGCAACGGAAAGAATTATACCGATTACTGTTACGATGGTTCTTGTTTTATTCTCCTTCAGAGAGCGGACTGTGAATTGATTAATGATATTCATCACGGCTCACCTCACTTATTAATAAGGCGGTCGCTTGCAATTTTTCCGTCAGTTATAGTGATAATTCTGTCTGCCTGCAAAGCAATCGACTCATCGTGAGTAATAACAATAAGCGTCTGTCCGTATTTTTTATTTGAGGCTTTGAGAAGCTCTACAATTTCCTGACTGTTCTTTGAGTCAAGGTTTCCCGTAGGCTCATCGGCAAGCATAACTGCAGGATTATTTATAAGTGCTCTGCCGATAGAAACTCTTTGCTGCTGACCGCCGGAAAGCTCATTGGGAAGGTGATTTTCTCTTCCTTCAAGAGCCAGCATACCGATAAGCTCACGAAGGTATTTTTTATCAACCTTCTTACCATCCATAAGCACCGGTAAGGTAATATTTTCCGTTACGTTGAGTACGGGAATCAGATTATAGAACTGATAAATAAGTCCTACCTGCCTTCTGCGGAATATCGCAAGCTGATCTTCATTCTGTGCATACACATCCTGCCCGTCAAGATAAACCTTTCCGCCGGTAGGCTTGTCAACACCGCCTAAAATATGAAGCAATGTACTTTTGCCGGAGCCCGAGGGACCTACTATGGCAACAAACTGTCCTTTAGGCACACTGAAGCTTACATTATCGAGAGCCCTGACCTGATTTTCACCGGTACCATAAACCTTTGAAAGATTTTCAATTTTCAGAATATCCATATTGAATTTCTCCTTTGCTTTTGTTATGGCTTTATTATACCGGGCTTAAATTACATTAACGTGACTTCATTATTACAAAAACGTCACACAACCTGCTTATAAAATCTTATTATGAATTCTGCACCGCCCGTGCTGTTATTTCCGGCACGCACGGTACCGTTATGTGCCGTTATTATCATTTTCGCAAGATTAAGTCCTATACCGAAGCTTTCTTCTGATGAGTTTTTGCCCTTATAAAAACGCTCAAAGATATGCGGAATATCATTTTCATCAAAGCCCTTCCCCGTGTCGGAAATAATAATCTCAGTGTAAATGGGCGTATCCTCTGCCGTCACCGTCACTGTACCGTTTTCAGGGGTATGCTCGGTGCAGTTTTTAAGGATATTGCCAAAGGCTTCGGCACACCACGAAAAATCACAGTTGAGAAATATATTATCCGCATCTACGGCAAGGGTCTGATTTTTTATATCCATAGGAATCATCAGTGGCTCTGAGGCCTTGGTGATAATGCTTTTCACGTCGGTCGGCTGCATTTCAAACTGTACCGTTCCTGCATCAAGCCTTGAGGCTTTAAGCAGAACCGAAACAAGGTATTCCGTCTTTGCAATAAGACGAGAAAGCTCCATTAAAAGCTCCGCTTTCCTTTCCTCTGATGCTTCCGCCGACTGCAGAAGCGAAAGAATAAGGTTTATGCTTGTAAGAGGCGTTCTGAGCTGATGGGAAATGTCGGCAATCGAATCGGCAAGAAACGCTCTTTCCTTCGAAAGAATATCATTCTGCTCACGAAGACGGACAAGCATTTTCTGTACGTCGCTTTCCAGAACCGATAGCTCTCCTTCTCCGAAGCTTTTTATGTTTATAGCATTATCACCGTGAAGTATTTTTTCTATACTCTCGTCAAGACTGTTTATTCTGTCATATCTTTTCTTAGTAAAGATAATGAATCCGATTATCAGAAACGTGCTTACAAAAAGAACACAGACCGCAGTTGCCGCAGAATAAAAAGCCGCAATAAAACATAGTAACAGCGAAGGAAACACTGTTACTGCAAGAAATTTTCTTATTTCGGGATTGTTTGAAAGCTTCATTTTATTCTCCTAATTTATATCCGAATCCTCTTACCGTAAGAATGATTTTAGGATTCTGTACATCGTCCTCAACCTTATCTCTCAGTCTTTTGATATAGACAGTCAGGGTATTATCGTTGACAAATTCACCTGCAATATCCCATATCTCGGAAAGAAGCATATTTCTTGTAAGTGTAACACCGGGATTATTAAGAAAAACGAGAAACAGTCTGTACTCCAAAGCTGAAAGAAAAACATCATTGCCGTTTTTGGTAACAATGCCTTTATCCATATCAACACTTACATTACCGAGAGTTAAGATGCTCTGGCTTTTTCCTGTTCTTCGAAGAACGGATTTAATCCGGGAAATCAGCTCTCTCGGTCTGTAAGGCTTTTCAATGTAATCGTCTGCACCGATATCAAGCCCTGTTACAACACTGAATTCATCTGCAGAGGCAGTAAGGAATATTACGGGTATATCAGTTATACTCTTAATTCTTTTGCAAAGTGCAAAACCGTTTCCGTCAGGAAGCAGCACATCTAAAAGCACAAGGTCAAAATGACCGCCCTCAAGTTTCATTTCCGCGTCCTTACAACTAAGTGTACAGCTCACTTCAAAGCACTCCTGACGAAGCAGCTCGCTTAAATTTCTGACTATAGTAACGTCATCTTCAATTATGAGAATTTTTATCATAATATCACTCTTTTCTGCATTGTAGCTTTATTATATTCTCAATAAAGCCTTATAACAATAATTATTACAAATCGGTAAGATAAAAACAAGTAAAAAAGCACAGCCCCACCGATTGAACGATGGGGGCAGGCTTACATATATTTTTGCAGTATAACAATAATCTTTTCGGTTGAACTGCTCTGGAAATAATGATTTTTTGAATCCATAAAGTATATTGCAGCCGGATTTTCAGCATAACGCTTCCACAGCTTTGCTGTCTGCATATAATTCACGGTAAACAGATCGCGCTTACTTATAATTACCCTGACGGGAGTATTGATTTTTTCTTTCATCTGAGCAAATGAAGCATTGGCAAAATCCGTATCTTCCCTGAAACGCTTCAGCAAATCGGACACTTCATTTTCGGGAAGATTATTTAAGGGAGCCCCTGCTTTTATAAGTATTGCCTTTAACATACCGTCGGAAACCTTATTCCAGACGTTTTTTCCGTTCGGCCTTGAAGGCGGTATAACGGCACCGGCAAAATAGTGTTTTACGGGAACTTTTCTGTCTTCAAGGATTTTTATAATCTGCAAGGCAACAGCCGCACCGACACAGTGCGAGTATACGGAAATGCTTTTTCCGCCAAGGGTATTAATAATCTCATCTGCCGCCTTTTCACACTCCTCAAAGGAATGAAGATAGCGAACAAAATACACGGAAGCATCCTTGTTTTTCTTCGTAAAATCACTTACCAGTTTACTGAAAGCTTCAGCTCCGCCTCCCGCATAAGGGAAGAGAATCAGGGCTTTTTCTGCATTATCTGCTTTATAAAGCGGTTCCAGATAAGATAATGATTTTTCTTCGGCCTTTGCAAGAATGCGTGCAAGCCTTGCAGGGGTGGAATTTCGGATAAAATCAGCAGCCGTAACTCCTGCAAAGGCATCCTCGCTGAGAATTGAAATCATTGAAAGGCTTGTTCCGCCGATTCTGAAAAAGTCACTGTTTCTGCCGACATTTTCCACATTGAGCACACGGCTGAACATCTCACAGATAAGCTTTTCCGTTTCATTTTCGGGTTCTGAAAATTCTTCAAAGGACAATTCAATATCCGTAACGGAAAGTGCTTTTCTGTCAAGCTTTCCGCTGGAATTGAGGGGCAGTTTATCAAGGTGTATAAATGCGGTCGGTAACATATAGGACGGCAATTTCACGGAGCAGGCTTCTTTAACATATGAAGCCTCAGCTTCACCCGTAAAGAATGCAGCAATGGCATCTGCGCCGTTTGTATTTTTTATAATAACAGCCGACGAAGAAACACCGCTGACACTGTTTATAACGGCTTCAATTTCACCGAGCTCAATTCTCTGACCGTTAAGCTTTATCTGACTGTCTTTTCTTCCGACAAATACAACATTGCCGTCTTCTCTCCAATATCCGATATCACCGGTTTTATAAAGCTTTCCCGTTCCGAAGGGATTATCTATAAACTTTTCTGCGGTAAGGCCGGGATTATTAAGATATCCCTGACCGACGTTCATACCTGCAATGCAGATTTCTCCCTGCACACCGACGGGAACAGGCTTCATATACTTATCGACAATATAAATCTCAGTATTATAAACGGGTTTACCAATGGGAACGGGGTCCTGATCATCGGGACTGCAATCATAGTACGTTACGTCTACTGCACATTCCGTGGGACCGTAAAGATTATGCAAGCTTACATTATTGCAATCGTACAGATTATAGAATCTCTGCACCAGCGAAGCCGACAATGCTTCACCCGACAAAAATACATATCTGACCGAATTGAATTTATATAATTCATCGGTATGTGCTTCAAGATAGTTAAGGAATATTTCAAACACAGAGGGAACAAAGTGAAGATGAGTAACATTGTTTCTATTTGCTTCTTCAAGAATTTTAGCAGGAAGAAAATGCTCACCGGGCTTTGACACTGCAAGACAGCCGCCTGTCATTCCCCACCAGAAAAGCTCCCAAACGGAAACGTCAAAGGTATATGGAGTTTTCTGCAGTATAACATCGTTATTGCCGAGAGGATATTTGTCGTGCATCCACAGAATCCTGTTTACCGCTGATTTATGGGTTATTTTAGCGCCTTTAGGATTTCCCGTCGAGCCTGAGGTATAAATTACATAAGCAGTATCATCGGGTGTTGCGGCATAGGCAGGAATGTTTTCCTGATTTTTTTCCGTACAGTTCAATATTTCAGTCATATCAATACAGGGAATATGCCCTGCAAGACCCGCAAATTTACTCTGAACAGCAACTGCAGCAGCATTACTGTTTTCAAGAATATAGCTGATTCTCTCCTGAGGATATTCGGGGTCAATGGGAAGATAAGCATTTCCGCCTCTGATAATACCGTAAATTGCCCCGTACATTTCGGGAGAACGCTCGGCAATCACGGCAATAACACTCTTTTTATCTTCCGTAATATCTCTTATTTTACTGTCTGTTTTTTCTGCGACAGCAAGAAGCTCTCCGAAAGAAATCTCTCTTTCAGCCGTCTTTATGCAGATTTTTTCAGGATTTTCTTCAGCCGTTTTTTCAAAAAGACTGTAAAGAGTGGAATTTACCGGAATATCGTATTTATGCTGAGTTGCATTGAAGCTGTCAATAAGCGCAGTTTCCGTAATACTGATGCAGGTTATATTCTTTTTTGTATCAAGACACTGCTCAAGAATGCTTTTATACGCATTTATAAACCGAAGAACTGTATTTTCCGTATAAAGATCCGTGCAATATTCAACAGAAAGTAAAACATTGTCCGTTCGCGGATAAACCGTGAATGTCATATCGCATTTTGATGCTCCCACTGTCAGAAATACGGGCTCTATCTTTTTATCCGTAAAGGAAGTATCCGTCATTTCCTCACTCTGAAATGCCAGCATTACGTCAAACAGAGGATTTCTGCCCGATACATCCACATTAAGCTTCTTTACAAGCTCACCGAACGGATAATTCTGATGCTCTATTGTCTCTACCGAATTATCCCTGATTTCCGTCATCAGCTCTGAAACCGTCTTATTTCCTTCCGGTCTGCTTCTCAGAGCAATTGTATTTACGAACATACCTATGGTTTCAAGATATCTGCTCTTTCTTCCGCTTACGGGTGTTCCGGTAACAATATCCTCATTTCCCGACAGCTTTGAAAGAAGAATATTAAAGCATGCCATATAGTATACAAACGGAGTTATTCCGTTTTCTTTGCATTTTTCTGCAATACTGTTGTGAAGCTTTATGTCAATATTCTCATATACATTGCTTCCGTTAAAGCTCTGAACGGCACCTCTCGGATAGTCTGACGGCAATTCAAGTGTCGGTATTTCACCATCAAAAACGTTAAGCCAGTACGCTTCGTTTTCTTTTGTATATATGTCCGTTACCGCAAATTCTCCGTACTGTACGGCAGGCTTTATGATTTCTCTTCCCATATAAAGCTCATTGAATTCCCTTATAAATACGGGCATGCTTTCTCCGTCCGTGTTTATATGATGCAACGATATTACAACAGTATTTTCGTTACATCCGACACGGACAAGAGGTGCCCTGTCAAGCTCAAAGGGTCTGTCAAAGCTGTTAAGATTTTCTTCTGTTACATCCTCTACGGTTATATGTGCATCTTTCTCTATTATCTGTACTATCTGTCCGTTTTTGTTTTCAAAACGGGTTCTGAGGCTCTCGTGACGTTCAATTAAAGCATTGATTGTACTTTCAAGCCGTGCTTTATCTACCTCTTCCATTCTGAAAGCAAAGGTTACGTTATACATCGTTGAGTCGGGCTTCATCATCTGTGCCGTATATACACGCAGCTGTGCTGCGGTTGCAGGTATTACGCTTCCGTACTCAACGTGTATTTCTTCGTTTTCTTTCTCTTCAAGCTCCTTTGCAAGCTCTTTTATGTCCTTACACGAGAATATTGTTTTTACCGCTACAGTATATCCTTTTGCTTCAAGCTTTGCAGTAAGCTCTATTGCCTTAAGGCTGTCGCCGCCCATATCAAAGAAATTATCAAGCACACTTACCTTTTCTGCTCCGAGAATGTCTTTTATACAATCTGCAAGCACAATTTCTTTTTCCGTTACGGGCGCTATATATTCTGTTTCAGTTACAATATTTTCAAGATCAACCTGAGGTAAAGCATTTCTGTTTACCTTGCCGCTTGCCGTCAGAGGCATTTTGTCAAGATGAGTGAATATATGGGGAATCATATATTTCGGCAGCTTTTCTCCGATTTTACTTCTGATTTCCTTTGCACTCTTTTCTTCTCCCGTATAGAAGGCGCAGATTATCTGTCTGTCTTCATTGTCCTTTCTGACTACGACTACAGACTGATTTATTCCCTCTGCCGCTGATATTGCGCTTTCTATTTCTCCGAGCTCTATTCTGAGTCCTCTTATTTTTACCTGAAAGTCACTTCTGCCTACAAAAACTATGCTTCCGTCTTCTCTTCTGTAGGCGTTATCTCCCGTTTTGTAAAGCTTTCCATCTCCGAAGGGATTATCTATGAACTTCTCTGCCGTAAGCTCCGGTCTGTTAAGATAGCCTGCAGATACAGAATCACCTGCAATACAAAGCTCGCCCGTTACCCCTATAGGTACTAGCTTCATATATTTATCTACTATGTGCATCTGCGTATTTGCCATAGGCTTTCCTATGGTTATATTTTCCGCATCATCAATCCTTGCATAGCTTACCCATACCGTCGCTTCCGTCGGACCGTAAATATTATATATCTCTGCCGGTGTATTTTTCTGCAGTTCTTTTACAAGAGTCCTGTCAAGCATTTCACCGCCGAGAATAATCACTCTAAAGCCTTTCAGATATTCCAAGGATGACTTATCTGCAATAATGGTCTGCATTTTTGTAGGAGTAGTCTGTATCACATCTGCAGGATATTTATCCAGCAATTCAATTAATCTGTTCTGAAGCCTTGCCTGCTCTTCATCTGCAAGAATCACACTCATTCCGTTCACAAGAGGCAATATTGATTCCGTTACAAAGATATCAAAGCCTATGGTAGTCACAGACACAATGCTTCTGCAATCCTTGCCGATAATACCGGAAAAGACATTCCTTTCATTTGCACTTACATAATTCACAACGTTTTTGTGTGTGATCAACGTTCCTTTGGGCTTACCGGTTGAGCCTGAAGTATATATGCAGTAACAGATATCTTCACTGTCTGTTACAACTGACGGGCTCTGATTGTTTTTACCGCTGAGAAGCTCCGTGATATTTTCTTCCGTTATGCTGAATGCAGCCTTACTGTCATTAAGCATATACTCAATTCTGTCTGCAGGAAGCTCGGGATCTGCAGGAAGATATGCCGCACCTGCTTTGAGTATACCTATCAATGCCGACAAAAGATAGCTCCTTCTCGGCAGCATAAGTCCTACTATATCACCCTTGCCTATTCCTTTTTCTATGAGAGAATTTGCAATTCTGTTTGCTTCTTCATTAAGCTCTTTGTATGTCAGTGTCTTATCTGCTGCAACAAGAGCTGTCTTATCGGGTGTTCTTTTTACCTGTTCCTCGAAAAGCTCGTAAATACACATATATCTTGCATAGTCTGAATAAGTGTCGTTGAATCTGCCGATAAATTCAGAATCAGTCACGGAAATGCTTCTGATAAATTGACCGATATCAAGACACTGCTTAAGAATACTCTTATACATACCGGCAAGGCGACGGATTGTTTCCTCTCTGAAAAGGTCAGTACAGTATTCTACAGACAGCAATACCTCTTCCTTACCCGGGAATACAGTAAAGGTCATATCACATTTTGATGCCTTGGCAGAAAGGAATACGGGAGAAATTTTCTTGTCCGTAAAGGAAGTATCCGTCATCTCCTCACTCTGAAATGCCAGCATTACGTCAAACAGAGGATTTCTGCCGGATACATCCACATTAAGCTTCTTTACAAGCTCACCGAACGGATAATTCTGATGATCTATTGCCTCTACCGAATTATCCCTGATTTCCGTCATCAGCTCTGAAACCGTCTTATTTCCTTCCGGTCTGCTTCTCAGAGCAATTGTATTTACGAACATACCTATGGTATCGAGATATCTGCTCTTTCTTCCGCTTACGGGTGTTCCGGTAACAATATCCTCATTTCCCGACAGCTTTGAAAGAAGAATATTAAAGCATGCCATATAGTACACAAACGGAGTTATTCCGTTTTCCTTGCATTTTTCTGCAATACTGTTTTGAAGCTTCATGTCAATATTC